>NVUT01000057.1 GCA_002733185.1 Flavobacterium sp.
TAATACAGATAAACCAAAATGTAAATAGTTAAGAAAAATAAAAAAAAGTAGGTGAGAGCAATATTATTTTTTTAAATTTGCATACCCAAATTATAAAAGGGAATTTAATAGAATTTAACACAAGTATTCTATGTCTAAAGACATTAAGATTAAAAAAGGTCTTAACATCCGCTTAAAAGGTGAGGCAGGCAACACTCTTTCAAATGCGCCTCGTTCTAGAACTTTCGTTATTAGACCCTCAGATTTTCATCTTACTACAGCAAAATTGGCTGTAAAAGAAGGTGCAAAACTACAAGCAGGAGATGTTATATTTTACTCAAAAACTAACGAAGACATTAAATTTGTTTCTCCAGTTAGTGGTACACTTACTAAAATCGAAAGAGGAGCAAAACGTGTGCTTTTAGAGTTAGTCATTGAAGCCGATCAGCAAGATTCTTACAAGGATCACGGAGCTGTTAATGTAGGTTCAATGAATTCAGATGAAATTAAAAATCATTTATTAGCAACAGGTTGTTGGGCTTTTATCAAGCAAAGGCCTTACGATGTGATTGCTGATCCAGCGGTGATGCCAAAAGCGATTTTCGTTTCGGCTTACACTACTGCGCCTTTGGCTGCCGATTATGACTTTACCTTAACAGGAAAAGAAAAAGAATTGCAAGCAGCAGTTACTGCCTTTAGCAAGTTAACAAATGGTACAGTACATGTTAGCGTTGGAGCAAATAGCAACAGTGTTTTTAATGGGATGAATGATATTTCAGTTCATAAAGTATCTGGAATTCATCCTGCAGGAAATGTTGGAACTCAAATTGGAAAAATTGATCCTGTAAATAAAGGAGAAGTAGTTTGGACTATAACACCACAAGATTTGGTGATTATTGGCGAATTACTTTTAACAGGAAAATTTAATGCAGAACGTATTATTGCATTATCTGGTTCTTCCGTTAAGGCACCAAAATATTATATCACAAAAATTGGAGCTGAGGTTTCTACTTTTGTTTATGATTCTGGTTTGAATGAAGAAAACGTTCGTGTGATTAGCGGGAATGTACTTTCAGGAGAAAAAATCTCATTAAAAGGACATTTAGGCTATTATCCAAATACCGTAACGGTAATTCCTGAAGGGAATGATTACGAATTTTTTGGATGGGCGAAACCAGTTTTCAATAAAGAGTCGATTAACCGAGCGTTAACTTTTGGCTGGTTAACACCAAACAAAGAATATACCCTAGATACTAATACTAATGGAGAACACAGAGCTTTTGTGTTAACAGGTAATTATGAACAAGTATTTCCGTTGGATATTTTTCCAATGCAAATATTAAAAGCCTGTATGGTTGGTGATCTGGATAATATGGAAGCTTTAGGAATGTATGAAGTTGCTCCTGAAGATTTTGCACTTACCGAATTTGTATGTGTTTCTAAACAACCACATCAGAAAATTATAAGAGAAGGTTTGGATTTAATGTATAAAGAAATAGGATAACGTTATGGGAATGAAACAAAAACTAGATACGTTAAAAAAGAARTATGMRGATACCAAAATGGAAACCACATTTAATGCATTGCATACTTTTTTATATACTCCAAACGAAACTACGAGTTCGGGATCGCACATTAGGGTAGTAGATGATTTAAAACGTACCATGAACATGGTAGTATTGGCAATGGTGCCCGTACTTATCTTCGGAATATTTAATACCGGATACCAACATTATTTAGCATTAGGAGAAATTGAAAGAGCTACTAATGGCTTTTTTAGTCCTGAGTTTTGGTCTATGAATAATTTTTCAGTAGGTGCATTAGCTGTATTGCCATTAGTAATTATTTCGTATGTAGTTGGTTTGGGGGTCGAATTTATTTTCGCAACCATCAACAAACACGAAGTAGAAGAAGGATATCTTGTAACAGGAATGTTAGTGCCTTTAATTGTACCAATTGATATTCCAATTTGGATGTTAATAGTTGCAATTGTCTTTGGTGTAGTAATCGGTAAAGAAGTGTTTGGTGGTACCGGAATGAATATTTTAAATCCTGCTTTAACCATTAGAGCTTTCTTGTTTTTCGCCTATCCAACATGGATGAGTGGAGATAAGGTATGGGTATTAGGAGCAAGAGCAATGGAAGGACAAGCAGATGCAATCTCTGGAGAAACGGTGTTGGGTGCTTTAGCGCAAGGCAATGATATGTCCTATTCGGTCATGGATATGTTCTATGGTTTTATACCTGGTTCGGTTGGAGAAACCTCCGTCTTATTAATATTATTAGCAGGATTATTCCTTATTTATACCAAAATAGCAAGTTGGCGTATTATGGTTTCAGCGGTAGTTGGATCTTTAGTAATGGGACTTATTTTTAATTGGGTTGCTTCCGCTGGAATTTTATCGGAAACAAATAGTTTTTATGGATTAATGAGWACTGAATATTGGCATCATCTACTTATTGGAGGCTTGGCTTTCGGTATTGTTTATATGGCAACAGATCCAGTAACTGCCAGTCAGACCACCAAAGGAAAATGGATTTATGGATTCCTAATTGGATTTTTAGCAGTAATGATCCGCGTATTTAATCCTGCCTATCCAGAAGGTGTAATGCTTGCCATTTTATTGATGAATGTATTTGCACCTACCATCGATCATTATGTGGTACAAGGAAATATTAAAAGAAGAATGAAACGTTTAAAAGTTAAAACGAATTAATTATGGCTATTAATACAGATAAAAATAGTTACACCATCATATTTGCCATTATTATGGTAGTGATTGTTGGTTCTATATTAGCTTTTGCTGCAGAAGGGTTAAAAGAAAATATAACAGAAAACAAGCGTATTGAAAAACAACAAAATATTTTATACGCCTTAGGAATAAATGAAAACGAGGAAGGAAGCGTAAAGTTTATTTCAAAAAAGAATGTAGCGGAAGCATTTTCAAAAAATATTACCAAACAGATTATTATTCAAGGTGATGAGGTAACAGAAGATCCAGAAGCATATTTGTTAAACCTTAAAAAGGAACACACTGCTGCAAAGGACCCTAATCATAAAAGAAGGTTGCCGTTGTTTATTGGTGAAGTAGATGGAGAAACCTATTACGTTGCACCAATATTAGGAAAAGGGCTTTGGGATGCAATCTGGGGCTTTGTTGCAATGGATAAGGATATGGTTGTAAAAGGAGTGTTTTTTGATCATAAAGGAGAAACACCTGGATTAGGAGCCAATATCAATCAACGTTTTTTTATGGACGATTTTTCTGGAGAGCATTTGTATAGTTCAACAGGAAGCTTTGCAGGAATAAATGTAGCTAAAGGGAACAATGATCCGAAAAACGAACGGAAAACAGATAATAAAGTAGATGCTATCGCAGGTTCTACCATAACAGGAAACGGAGTAACAGCAATGATTAAAGACGAACTGAAACTGTACATTCCTTATTTTAAAACTTTAAAAAACAATTAATTTATGGGACTTTTATCAAAAAAAGACGCGAAATTAATCATGGATCCTTTATTGGATGATAACCCTATTACCATTCAGGTTTTAGGTATTTGTTCTGCATTAGCAATTACAGCACAATTAGAAGCTTCCATCGTAATGGCTGTTTCTGTAATGTTTGTGTTGGGAATGGGAAATGTTGTAATTTCTTTAATGCGAAATATTATTCCTTCAAAAATTAGAATTATCGTACAGCTTGTAGTAGTTGCA
Source organism: Flavobacterium sp. (assembly GCA_002733185.1). Taxonomy (GTDB): domain Bacteria; phylum Bacteroidota; class Bacteroidia; order Flavobacteriales; family Flavobacteriaceae; genus Marifrigoribacter. The sequence continues at coordinate 3,698 of NVUT01000057.1, forward strand.
GCTTTGGTGATTATTGTAGATTTAGTATTAAAAGCATTTGCTTACGAATTAAGTAAAACGCTTTCAGTATTTGTTGGATTGATTATTACCAATTGTATTATTATGGGACGTTTTGAAGCTTTTGCATTGGCAAACGGACCTTGGCGTTCTTTCTTAGACGGAATTGGAAACTCATTAGGTTATGGTTTAATACTTATAATTGTAGGATTTTTTAGAGAATTATTAGGATCTGGAACGTTACTTGGAATTCCAGTACTAGGAGATTCAATTGAGAAAACAGGAGTATATGCATTTGGTTATGAAAATAACGGATTTATGTTATTATCACCAATGGCATTGATCATCGTTGGACTTATTATCTGGGTACAACGTTCAAGAAATAAAGCATTAATTGAAGACGAATAAAATTCAAAAAATAGTACTCAGTAAGTCAGAACTCAGTATCGTTTATTAAAAAATATAGAATACTAGAAAAAATGGAACATTTAGAATTATTTTTTAAATCAATTTTTATAGACAATATGGTGTTTGCGACCTTCTTAGGGATGTGTTCATACCTTGCTGTTTCTAAAAAAGTATCAACCGCTGTTGGTCTTGGTGCAGCAGTAATTTTTGTATTAGCGGTAACCGTACCCTTAAACTGGTTGTTGGATCAATATATTTTACAAGACGGAGCATTGGCTTGGCTAGGACCAGAATATGCGCAATACGATTTAAGCTTTTTGTCTTTTATCTTATTCATAGCAACCATTGCTACAATGGTTCAATTAGTTGAAATTGTGGTAGAAAAATTTTCACCATCATTATATAATTCATTAGGAATATTTTTACCATTAATTGCAGTAAACTGTGCGATTTTAGGAGGCTCGTTATTTATGCAATCTCGTGAAATTGAAACCCTAGGTTTGGCATTAAATTATGGTGTTTCTTCTGGAATAGGATGGTTTTTAGCAATTGTAGCTATCGCTGCAATCCGTGAAAAAATTAGATATTCAAATGTGCCAGCACCTTTAAGAGGATTAGGAATTACCTTTATTATTACTGGCTTAATGGCAATTGGATTTATGAGTTTTGGTGGAATGTTGACCACAGATGGAAAAAATGAAGAACCTGATACTGAAACATCAGATGCTAAAACCGAAGCATTAAAACAAGAAAAAACAGCATCAACACAAACCGTTGAGGTTTCAAAAATAACGAAGCAGTAATATGATCTTAGCAGCAAGTACTATAGGAGTAATCATTGCAACTGTTGTTGCCTTTTTGATATTAATGTTATTATTAGTGTCATTATTATTATTTACTAAAGAAAAATTAGCCCCATCGGGTCCAGTTAAAATTACTATTAATGGTGAAAGAGAGATTGAAGTAGCCTCAGGCTCCAATCTATTAACAACCCTAAGTAGTCAGAAAATATTTTTACCTTCTGCCTGTGGAGGTGGTGGTACTTGTGTTCAATGTGAATGCCACGTCTTAGAAGGTGGAGGAGAAGCATTGCCTACCGAAACACCACATTTTACACGTAAAGAGTTAAAAGAAGGAATCCGTTTGGCCTGTCAAGTAAAGGTAAAACAGAATATGAATATCACCATTCCGGAAGAAGTATTTGGAATTAAAAAATGGGAAGCAACCGTTGTTTCAAACTATAATGTAGCGACATTTATTAAGGAATTTGTTGTGGAGATTCCTGAAGATATGGGTTATAAAGCTGGAGGATATATTCAAATAGAAATCCCTAATATAGAAGTTAAATTTTCAGATATGGATATTGAAGCTCATCCTGATGATCATCCAGGAGATCCAGATAAATTTAAAGCAGATTGGGAGAAATTTGGACTTTGGCCTTTAGTAATGAAGAATGAAGAAACAGTAGAAAGAGCATATTCAATGGCTTCATACCCTGCCGAAGGAAGAAAAATAATGTTAAACGTTCGTATTGCAACTCCTCCTTTTGATCGTGAGAAAGGTGGTTGGATGGATGTAAATCCTGGAATCGCTTCTTCTTATATCTTTAATCAAAAGTTAGGAGATAAGGTAACCATTTCTGGTCCTTATGGCGAGTTCTTTATTAATGATTCTGATACTGAAATGTTATATGTTGGAGGTGGAGCAGGAATGGCACCAATGCGTTCACATCTATATGAATTATTTAGAACTTTAAAAACAAACCGTAAAGTAACTTACTGGTATGGAGGTCGCTCGAAAGCAGAACTTTTTTATATTCATTACTTTAGAGCATTAGAGAAAGATTTCCCTAACTTTAAATTCTTTATAGCACTTTCAGACCCAACAGATGGTGATAATTGGAAAGTTAAAAAAGATGTAAACGATGAAACAGGTGATGGTTTTGTTGGTTTTATTCATCAAGTGGTAATAGACCAATATTTATCAAAACACGAAACACCAGAAGATATAGAATTGTATTTCTGTGGGCCACCATTAATGAATAATGCGGTTCAGAAAATGGGGGAAGATTTTGGAATACCAGATGAAAATATACGTTTTGATGATTTTGGAGGGTAAACTTTAAAATTGAAATTTTTTTAAAATCGGCACTAAATAATTTTAGTGCCGATTTTTTTTAATTGCATATTAAATATCACCCAAAAGGATGAGGTTTTCAATATCAATAATTATTAATATTGGAGTTACTTTGAAAGGTTAATTAATACTCCTTCAGGTAATTAAATCCAAATTATGAAAACCGTTTACTTATTTATTTCAGCACTTCTTATTAGTAGTATAAGTCTTGCACAAGCAGTTAATGACGAATGTGTAGATAGAATTACAATCACAGTTACTACAGGAGGAGCAAACACCTATTCCATAGATAGTAGTACCGCTACCGAAAGTATAGATGCTTCGTGTGATAATGCAGGAGCAAATAACTTAGATGTTTGGTATGAATTTATTATGCCTGTAAATGGAAATGTTAGGATAACAGGAATCCCCTCTACGGTAAGTGCCAGTATATTTGATAGTTGTGGTGGATCTGAATTAGCTTGTTTTAAGAATGATAATTTCTTTTATGGTTTAGCCTCAGGAACCACTTATGTGCTTCGAATTAGCGAAGATGCCACATTTGCGGGAAATATTAATTTTAATATTGAAGCTTTTGAAGCCGCTCTAAATGACGAA
>NVUT01000022.1 GCA_002733185.1 Flavobacterium sp.
TATTTGTAATCTAAATAATAGATTATCACTTATTTCATCAAGTGTTATATAGGTAAAATCACTTTGCACTTTTAATTTATGACCTAAAATATATTTTGAAACTCCAAAAGTATATTGGTTGCTAACATCTTTATTTACTAAATCTATAGTAGAGTACCTACCCGTAAATTCAAAGTTGCTTTTTAATAAATAACCAGCCTGTAAGTTTAATCCATTTCCTTCTACAACGACAACACCGGTTTCGGTTCCGTCTGAGTTTTTTGCAATTGGGTCATCTGCTGTTCGATAGGCATATTCGCCCATAAACGAAAACCCTTTGTATTTAAACATAGTGTCAACAAACAGCGTTGAAATATCTGTTTCGAATAAACCCGTATCTGTTTCCAAATAGATTCCACGGTTACTTAAATTTCTTACAGCATTATTGTTATAGTCATAAACGATTCCAACAGCTAATTTTGGTTTAGTTTCACGTGATAAGTCGCTTCCTTTATAATCTCCTTTTTTTGTGAATAATCCTAAAGGTAAAAATTCTAACCTCCCTGTATATTGGTGTCCTCCTAAATTACCAGTAACAACATTTCTTCCTTCCCCTTGTGAAAAAGCAAATTTCTCACGGATAATAAAATTATTTCCAACTTTAAAATGATGTCTTAATTGAAACCCAAGATCTCGATCAATATTAAAGGTAGCGTTAAGAATTGATCGATCGACCAATTGTAAATTTGCGGAAGAAATTACACGTTCAACGTTACCTGGTAATTTTGTTTGTCCTGCCCATAAAACAAGATTGCCATAAAAATTCCATTTAAGGACGGCATCCATAATAATTCTAGGTGTATTTTTTGTGTAAAGTGATATTCCGGAAATATCTCTGTTTGATAATCCCAATTCAATTTTATAGGTTAATTTAGGAGAATATGCAAAACCACTAAATTTTAATCTTGCTCTTCGTACTAAAAAACTAGTATTACCACTTCCTAAAGAATTATCTTCATATTTCCAATTTGAAGTAGTTAAAAATTGAATTCTTGGAGCAAACTTTATACTGAAGGAACTGTCTTTTGCAACAAAATTTATAAGTCCTTTGCCAAATTTTGTGTCTCTAATTTCTTGGGATTTTCCTAAAAAAGAAAATAATATAAAAACACTTAAGAGTAGTAATTTTAGTTTCATTAATAAATCGTTATTAGTTTTTGTCGGTGCAAATAACCAACCCTAATGTTATCTTAATGTTACCTAATGATTAATTTAAGACTAAAAAATAGCAGTATTAATAAATAAAACTTGCAAATGTGATAGTAATACTATTATATTTGCAATCTTAATATGAAAAACATTCAAATACATATAAAAGTTGGTTCAGAATTGTATCTTAAAAATCCCGACTCCTCTGAGCTGGGACGTAAGATTGTTTGCGAAAGTGTTGCGATGATAAACGATTTAGGTTTTGAAAGTTTTACATTTAAAAAGTTAGGCGTACAAATAAAATCTCCAGAAAGTTCAATTTACCGTTATTTTGAAAACAAACATACCTTGTTAATTTATTTGGTTTCTTGGTATTGGAGCTGGATTGAATATTTATTGGTTTTTGCAACTATGAATATAGATTCTCCAGATGAAAAACTAAAACGTTCTATTAAAGTTTTAACAGATCCAATTTCAGAAAATTATTCAAATTCATATATAAATGAAGTATTGTTGAATTCAATAATCATTACAGACTCGGTAAAAGCATACCACACCAAAGATGTGGATAATGAAAACAAAAAAGGGTATTTTAAAACCTATAAAAAGGTGGTGCAACGAGTAAGTGATTTAGTATTGGAAGTTAATCCAAATTATAAATTTCCACATATGTTAATTTCTACAGTAATAGAAGGTGCACATCAGCAAAAGTATTTTGCGCAACATTTGCCAGCACTTACCGATGTCACTCAAGGGAAAAATGGCGTTTCAGATTTTTATACCAACATGGTAAACAAAGTAATAAAATAATGAAGAGTCAGAGTACATATAACCCATCATTTTTTAAAAGAAACAGTAAAATTATTTTTGTGTTTGGCTTTTTGTTGATGCTTATGGCTAAACCAATTGCGAATATTCCTTTGGTTTTGGAAGATTCAAAATATGAATTGGTAGATCTTTCAGAAAAAGAAAATTCTTCAAAAAAAGAAAATATTTCGGAAAGTGAAAAAGAGCATAAAATTATTAATGTCATTTATGAATATTTACTTGTCTTCGAACTAAAGAAACAACCCTCTTATTTTGTAATTCAACCTTCTTTTTTAAATTACAAACAAGACATTCAACTTCCACCCCCTAGAGTTTAATTTTTACATTTTATCTTTTCAAAAAACCTTTAATATAATAAATTAAGAGGTTCATTAAAGTTGTCAATATTATTTTCAATCCGTTTTTATTATGGAGAAATAATTAATTGTAAACTTATTATTTTAGAAATAAAACTTTATAAAATTAAAATCAAATGAATACAAATAAATTAAACYCTTTTAAAAACCTTAAACACGATTTTCCAGCAAGTATTGTTGTGTTTTTAGTAGCACTACCATTATGTTTAGGTATYGCATTAGCATCGGGAGCCCCYTTATTTTCAGGGCTAATAGCTGGAATTATTGGAGGTATAATAGTAGGAGCATTRAGTGGWTCTMCGTTRGGAGTTAGTGGTCCAGCAGCAGGATTAGCAGTAATTGTTTTGAATGCCATAACAGATTTAGGTGGATTTGAAATTTTCCTTGTARCTGTTATGCTTGCGGGAATTTTACAATTAATTGCAGGGTTTGCTAAAGCTGGTATTATTGCCTACTTTTTTCCATCTTCGGTTATTCACGGAATGTTAGCGGGAATTGGAATTATTATATTTCTAAAACAAATTCCACATGCATTTGGATATGACAAAGACCCATCAGGAGATTTAAGGTTTCAACAAGTGGATGGTCATAATACTTTTGGTGAATTAATACATATGCTAGATTTTATTAGTCCAGGTGTGTTAATTGTTGCTGGTATATCATTAATAATATTAATTCTTTGGGAAACTTCATTTTTCAAAAAATTAAAATTCACCAAACTTATCCAAGGACCATTAGTAGCTGTGGCAGTAAGTATATTTTTAGGGTTTGTATTTGCAACGATACCAGATTTAGCTATTAGCGCAGAACATATGGTGAAAGTACCAATCCCTGACAGCTTTGATAGTTTTCTAGGTAATTTTGCAAGACCAGATTTTAGTGCTTTATCTAATCCAGCGGTTTATACAACTGCAATTGTAATTGCCGTTGTGGCAAGTWTAGAAACACTGTTATGTGTAGAAGCAACAGATAAACAAGATCCAGATAAACGAGTAACACCTACAAATAGAGAATTAAAAGCTCAAGGTGTTGGAAACCTTATTTCAGGATTTGTTGGTGGACTTCCGTTAACTCAAGTAATTGTGAGAAGTTCTGCCAATATGCAATCAGGTGGTAAAAGTAAAACTTCAGCCATATTGCATGGATTTTTGTTACTTATAAGTGTAATCGTTATTCCAAAAGTATTAAATATGATTCCGCTTGGAGTTTTAGCAGCTATACTTTTGGTGGTTGGATATAAATTAGCAAAACCWGCMTTATTTAAAAGAATGTAYAAAGAAGGWWTGGGACARTTTATYCCTTTTGTAGTAACAATTGTTGGTATTGTTTTTACAGATTTATTAATGGGAATMGCMCTTGGRATGGTMGTWGCAATWTTTATYATTCTTAGAAATAACTTTAAAATTCCATTTAAAATGCAAAGCGAAAACCTAGAAGGAAAAGATAAAATTAAAATTGTACTTTCGGAAGATGTTACCTTTTTAAACAAAGCATCTTTACTTAAAACTTTAAATCAAATCCCTGATAATACAGCAGTTGAGATTGATGCAACAAATACAAAATTTATTCATTTTGATGCAGTAGAAATTATTGAAGATTTTAAAGTAAGTGCTGATATTCGAAATATAAACGTACATATTATCAATTTATATAAAGGTAAACAAAGCGAACCAATTCCACATTTTAAATTAGCAAACGGAAATAATAAAAAATAAATAAACAGTTAAAAAATAATATTATGAAAACACATACAAAAATAACTCAGGAAAATTTAACTCTACAATTGGCTCATCAAATATTAGTTGATGGTAACGAACGTTTTGTGCAAAATGTAAAAGCTCAACGAAACTTAAGAGATCAAGTTTTAGAAACCAGTACGGGTCAATATCCATTTGCTGTAATCTTAAGTTGTATCGACTCTAGAGTGCCTGCCGAATTGGTTTTTGATCAAGGAATCGGTGACATTTTTAGTGTTCGAGTTGCAGGAAATATTGTAAATGTTGATGTTTTAGGTTCTATGGAATACGCTTGTAAAGTAGCAGGATCTAAAATTGTGGTCGTTATGGGACATACCAAATGTGGTGCTGTAAACGCTGCTTGTAATCACGTAAAACTTGGAAATATTACACCACTTTTAGAGAAAATTCAACCTGCAGTAAAGGCAGTTGAAGCAAATGTTTCTGAAATGAACGATAAATCGATTGAAGAAGTTGCCGTATTAAACGTTGAGCTTTCATTAGACAGAATTAGAAAAGAAAGTCCAATTTTAGCAGACCTAGAAAAAGAGGGAAGTATTGAAATAGTGGGAGCGATGTACAACGTTTCTACCGGTAAAGTAGAATTTTATTAATAAATGAAAAAATCAAATATTTTTAGTAGAAGCATTATAGTTTTACTGCTTCTACTTCCTTTGGTTTCTTTTTCTCAAGAGGATAAAGTGGGAAATTGGTTGATGTATTTTGGAACCAATCGTGTTTCAGATAAATTAAGTATTCATACCGAAATACAATTCCGAAATCATACTATCACTCCCAACAACACCGAGCAATGGTTGTTACGTGCTGGTTTGAATTATCATTTTTCAGAAAAAGCATTTGCAACAGCAGGTTATGCTTATATTCCATCGTATGTTTATGATTCTGAACAAAGTACACCTGAAGTGGAAGAACACCGTATTTGGCAACAATTTATCCTTACCAATAAAATTGGAAGAGTAAAATTTGAACATCGTTATCGAGTGGAAGAGCGTTGGGCTTTAAATGATTTTAGAATGCGTTTGCGTTATAGATTGATGCTTTTTATTCCACTAAACAAACCTGTAATTGAAAAAGGAACTTTCTTTTTAGGTATTTATGATGAAATTTTTATAAATACGAAAGAAACCTTTTTCGACAGAAATAGATTGTACGGTGCTTTGGGTTATCAAATTAATAAAGACATCAACGTTCAAGGAGGGATGATGCATCAACAAGTAGGAAATACTGGCAAATGGTATCTGCAATTTGCTTTATTTTTTAATACCGATTTTAGAAAAAAAGAAACACTCAAATAAATACTCCTTTAGTAACTTACTTTTAAGTTGTTTATAAAAAACATATTGTTTTTTATAAACAACTTTTTTAGTTTTTGTAATTTTTTAAATTACCTTCTTTAGATATTTTGAGTTAATTTTGGCTCTGAATAAAATATAAAATTGTTTTTTTGACAATTATTATTATTTCAGAACCTATTAAACTGTACCATACAAAATAAATCAATGAAAAAATTATTCAATTTTAAACATATTAAAGGAGATATCTTTGGCGGAATAACAGCTGGAATTGTTGCCTTACCCTTAGCCTTAGCCTTTGGTGTAAGCTCTGGATTGGGGCCGAGTGCTGGATTATACGGAGCCATATTTGTTGGTTTTTTTGCAGCCCTTTTTGGCGGAACGAACACTCAAATATCTGGGCCAACTGCTCCAATGACAGCTGTGAGTATGGTTGTTATTGCAGGTATTGTAGCTGCATTCGAAGGTGACATCTCAAAAGCATTACCATCAATATTAATAATTTTCTTTTTAGCAGGATTAATTCAAGTTGGTTTGGGGCTGTTAGGTTTAGGGAAATATATAAAATACATTCCTTATCCTGTTGTATCGGGTTTTATGACTGCCATTGGTGTGATTATTTTAGTAACACAGATTTTACCCTCAATAGGGTATTATCCAAAAGAAGATTCTGAATTTGTAAATCAATTTAAACCTCAAGCAGAAGAAATTATTTTAGAAAACATTCTAAAAGAAGAGGCTGGAGAAGGTATTTTAGTTTTAGAAAACTTTAAAGAAACCGTAAAAAGAGCCGATTTAATTTCTGAAGAGCAAATATTAAAAGAATCTCAAACTCTTGCAAGTAAAGAAGCGTCGGGTGTTTTAGGTTCGGTTAAAGTAATCCCAAGAGCAATTAATAACATTAATTGGTTGGAGCTTTTACTTGCATTGGGCACTATTTTAATTATCTATGGATTCAAATATATAACCAAAGTAATTCCTAGTACTTTAGTTGCTTTATTAGTAATGTCTGGAATAGCTTTTGGTTTCGGATTGGATTATAGACCTATTGAAGAAATTCCAAGTGGATTACCACTTCCTCATTTTGAAATAATTACTACTTTTAATTTATCAAGTATTACACCCTATATTTTTACAGCACTAACTTTAGCCCTTTTAGGAGCGATCGATTCTTTATTAACTTCAGTGGTTGCAGATAATATGACAAAGACCAAACACAATCCAAACAAAGAACTAATAGGTCAAGGAATTGGAAATAGTTTCGGCGCCATTTTTGGTGGATTACCAGGAGCTGGAGCAACAATTAGAACTGTTGTAAATATCAATGCTGGCGGAAAAACAAGAATTTCTGGAATGATAGCCAGTTTATTATTATTATTAATACTTTTAGTTTTAGGCCCTGTTGCTTCACAAATTCCCGCTGCAGTTTTGGCGGGAATATTAATTACTGTTGGAATAGGCGTTATGGATTATAAAGGGTTAAAAGCAATACCTTATATGCCCAAACCAGAAGTGATTATTATGATTGTGGTTTTGATACTTTCTTCTGTATGGAATTTGGTTTACGCAGTAGGTATAGGTCTCGTTATCGCTTCATTAATGTTTATGAAAAAAATAGGAGATTTAACGGCTGAACGTTCCGATGTAAAATCATTATTAAAAGAAAAAGCTTGGTCTGATGAAATTGATTTTCCGACGGAATTAAAAGAAAAAGTTTTTATTAAGCATATAAAAGGTCCGTTATTTTTTGGTTCAACAAGCGATTTTCAACAATTAATGAAACAAATTCCAGACTCAGCATCTATTATAATAATTAGAATGGGAAGGATGCAATATATAGATCAATCTGGACTATATGCTCTGGAAGATGCTTTGGTTGATTTAGCAAATCAAAATAAAAAAATCCTCTTGGTTAATGTTTTAAAACAACCGAGATACTTGCTTGAACGAATTGATATTATTCCAGATTTAGTACCAAAAGAACAACTTTTTACTTCTTTTGAAGAGAGCTTAAATTGGATAAATGAAAATGAAATCAAATAAAAATAATTGAGTATAATTTAGCAAATCAAAATTTAGTTGAAGACAATTATACTATCATCTATAAAATAATAAAATTTCCTTAAGTAAAACTATTCTTTTATTTGCATAGTTTGTTATACTTTTGATGTTAATTGTTTTACGAAAAATGAATACTCAAAGAACCACTAATTTTTTATTATTAATAATTGTAATTCCAATCGTTTTTTATTTATTAAAAACATTGTCTTTTATACTAATACCATTGATTTTGTCAATGTTTATTGCATTGTTGTTTTTGCCTTTAATGCGTTGGTTACGAAAAAGAAAAACACCAAAATTAATTAGTATTGTTATCGTAATATTAATAATTACTGTTGCCCTTTTTCTTGGTTTTGAATTAATTCAGCTATCTAGCAAAGAAATTTTAGCCACTAAAAGTATGTTTTTAAATAAAGCGGAACTAAAACTTTCTTCTTTAATAAATTATGTAGAATCTACTTTTCATATAGAACGACCAGAAGGACAAGATGCTTTTAGTTTTTATTTTCAGAGCGATAGCTTAATGAAAAATTTTGGAACTACTTTAGATTTTGTAGGTAGTACCATTTCAATGACTTTAACTACATTGTTCTTTACTATACTTTGGTTGGGGGAATCTATTAATTTTCAAAAATTATTAAATAGCACCATACTTAAACAAAAACATTCTTCGGTTAAAGTATTTATGAAAGTTGAAAATGACTTGATCAAATTTATGAAAGTAAAGTTTCTAATAAGTTTAGGAACAGGAATAGGTATTGGCTTGGCTTGTTATTTCTTTGATATTAGCTTTCCTATATTTTGGGGTTTATTTGCCTTTGTCATTAACTTTCTTCAAATGGTAGGTTCCTTTATTTCTGTAATATTATTGGCAATATTCGCTTTTGTTGAATTGGATCCAACAAGCACCTTATTCTTTTTTATACTATCAMTCACTTTAGTTCAAGTGTTATTTGGCGGAATATTAGAACCTGTTTTTATGGGAAAATCTTTTTCAATAAACGTAATTACTATCYTAGTAATGCTGATGTTGTGGGGTTTTATTTGGGGAATTCCTGGTTTAATTATGTCTATTCCAATCACGGTATTTTTAAAAATTATTTTAGAACAATATCCCAAAACAAAAACTATTGCAAAATTAATGTCCTAATAAAAAAAGCTGCTCTATAAAGAACAGCCTTTCACTCTAAAAATCAAGTTGACAAAAACTAAACGATTTTTGAAGAGTATTTTGGTGAATTCAAATTAATTACGAGTCCAACCAATTTTCCAAGTTGCGTACTCGGTTCCTGTCCCGTTTCCTTCTCCGGTCATAAAATCTTCTTCATTAAAAGGAACTTCAGTATCGTTTTTATATTTTAAAATCACATCGTTAAAAGTTACGTCAGTAACGTGTAAGTCTCCAAACAACACTCCATTTCCAGTTGGGCTATCTCCTAAATCTCCATCTAAATCAAAACCTTCTTCAAAACCAATAATTAAAATATTGTTGAAGACACCTTGTGTTCCTGCTCTTAAACGTACTGCTTCGTTTCCAGTTGCAGATCCTCTTCCAATAATTACTACATTGTTTATTGTTGGTTTAGAGAAATATTGAGGGTTAGAATTGTTTCCAATATCAGTATTAAAACCATCAGCTTCAATTCCTTTATCGTGTTCTACACCGTGTTCTATATATACGTTAGAAATAGTTCCGCTATATCCTTCGGTCCAATCTACAGAGTCGTCTTGCGCTCCAATTACCGAAATAAAACTGGCATCAACTGTTCCTCCAAAAAATTCCAACCCATCATCTTTTCCTTCAAAAGCTTGAATGTATTCTACGGTAGTTCCGTTTCCAACACCATAGAAAGAAAATGCATTGTTTTCTGAAGAAGCATCTGCTGCACCACCAGAATATTCTACACGTACATAACGAAGAATTCCTGAATTGTCTGTTGCATCACTTCCACCGTAAGGCAAACCTCCAATTTCTGAAGTAGAAGTTGTATCGCCACCAGAAACTGAGTTGATGGGTGCTTTTCCTAAAAGGATTAAACCGCCCCAATCTCCAGCATTTGGAGTGGCAACATTTGAAGTAAACACGATAGGTTCACTTGAAGTTCCTTCAGCAATAATCTTTGCTCCTTGCGAAATTGCCACATAAACATCAGATCCTGCATTGGCTTTAATTACCGTTCCTTGAGGGATGGTTAAGGTAGTTCCTTCTGTCATAATTAATGCTTCGGTAAGCACGTAATCTTCTCCAATTTCTAAAGTAAAATCTTGTGTTTTTGTTCCTCCAATTTCAATTAAATTTGAAGTTGGATCACTTCCTCCACCATTATTATTGGTTGTTGAGTTGATGATAATGTCTGCGGTGTCATCTGATTGACAAGCGGTAAAAAGCATTGCTACAAATGCAATTGTTAAAAGTAATTTGGTTGTTTTCATTTTGATTAGGTATTGATTAATTTCTTGTTTTTAAAATTTGTATTTCAATTGTAATGCGAGGCTAACACCTCTTTTATATTGTGATAAAATCACATCTCCTTGGGAGGTATTTTCTCTTAATCTGGTACTGTTTGGATTTAATAGGTTTTTGAAACTTCCGTTTATTTCAAAGTGATCTCCGATGTTGTTTTTCCAAATAAAATCTAAAGTTGGAATCGATTTTTCTATAATATTCCCTAATTGTCCTGAGCCAATTGCATCAATACGATCTGAGAAATAAGAGAACACTAAGTTTCCAATAGGTTTATAATTTCCAAACACCGGACTGTAACTTAAATCAGCATTCAAAATTAATGGGGAGGCTCCTTGAAGTTCTTCTTCATCACGATCAAAAGTGGTAGAAAAAAGCCCGTTGGAATCATTTAAATCTTGTTTTGTAAACATATAAGTGGCGTTAAAACCAACCGATAGTTTAGGGTTTTCATCTTCATCTTTCAAAATATTTTTACGTACTTCAACTTCCGCTCCTAAAATTTGCGCTTTATCTCCCGTTCTAAAATAACGCTGTGTTCCTGTGGCATCATTAGCAATTACCTTATTAATGGGGTTGTTAATTTGTTTAGCAAAAGCTGCGGCTGTAAGGATTTCTCCTTTTCCGAAGAACCATTCATATTTAATATCTAAATTGTAAATTTCGGAAAAAGAAGGGTCGTTTAATAAATCTGGATTACCACCAACTCGTTGCGCAACATCTTCGTAAACAAAAGGCGCCACCTCTTTAAATTCTGGATACGAAATCGTTTTACTAGTGGCAAAACGCAGGTTTTGATCTTCGGTTAATGAGTATTTAATGTTTAAACTTGGTAAGTAAAAATTGCTATATGTTTCCCGAAAACCAGAATCGGTAGGAGGAAGGTTGATGACATCGTATTCAATTTTTTGACTGAAAGATTCAATTCTAAATCCAGGAACAAACAACCATTTTTCTCCTGCTTTAATTTCGGCATTTACATATCCTGCGTGAATGTCTAAATTACCTTTATAAGTGTTTTCGGGAAGCCCAGGAAGATTTACATTTCCAATTCCTTCATCTGGTGAAATTGCATTAAAAACTACGGTGTTATAAACCGTTCCAATATTTTCAACTTCAAAAACATCATTAAAATTGTTTACATCTAAGGCTGGAGTATGTGGTTCTATAAGATCGTACCCATACCGAATATTATCAAAATTACGTTCTTTTGTTCTTCCGTTGTATCCAATATTTAAGGTGAACATTTCAGAAACCTTATAATTAATGGTTAGTTTACTGTTCAATTCATCATCATCGATATTTTGAAAATACCGTTGGTTGTCATAAGGGATGTTATTGAAAAATGAAGGGTTGGTAGTATCGTCATTATCGAAAGCTAAATCGTATTGTTCTAAACTAATTCTCTTTCTGTCTGGCTGACGAGCAAAAACTTTGTTGTAACCAATTCCCCATTCAAATTTAAAATTTTCATCTACCTGATGGCTTCCTAACAATTGATTTACAAAAATCATATCCTGATTAAACTGAACATTCATTTGGTAAAACCCTTTATCGGTATCTAAGTTTGCATCTCTGTTTGTTCCTCCACCTTTTGTTCCGTAATAACCTACTTCATCTTTCGAGCTATTAATATAAAGTGAATTGAAACTAATTTTATGGTCGCTGTTTATTTTATAATCTACATTTTCCATTGCAGTAGTGGTGGTGGAGTATTCGTATTCTTCAGAGTTAGGAAAACGTTTCTTTTCTACCGTCGTATAATCTACTACTTGCCCATCCCGAAATTCAAAATCATTATCGAAAGCAACAGTTAAAAACACACTAATTTTAGATGATTCTCCTACTGAAAAAGACTTACCTCCAGAAACACTTCCTTGTAAAGTGATTGGAGTTCCAGCAGAAACTGGATCCAATCCGTGAGATAAAACAACTGCGAAAGGATTATTATCATAGCGATTATAATAACCGAATTTACTCGTTCCTTCACTTTTTACAAAATCCTTTCCTATAGCATTGGTGTTAAATCCTGAAGTTAAATCGACATTAATAAATCCATTTCCTTTATAACTTTTTGAAAGGATATTTACATTTCCAGCGGCAAAATCACCATAAAAAGTGGTTGAATATGCCTTACTCACCGAAACATTTTGGATAATATCTGAAGAGAAAAGATCTAAATCCATATTCTTCTTTTCAATATTATTGGACGGTAATGAAAGTCCGTTGTAGGTAGTATTCAAATACCGATCTCCCAAACCACGTACATATACATTACTTCCGCCTTCTTGGCGAGAAACACCAGAAATTTTTGTGATGGCTCCGGCTGCATCTCCAATTCCTTTTTGTGATAGCTCTTCAGCACCAATACTCTGCTTGATGTTAGTAGCTCTTTTTTGTTCAATTAATAAAGACACCACACTTTCTTTTTTGGTAGTGGTTTTAATGATTACTTGATCTAAAGCCGCAGCACTTGCTCTCATTGGTACATTTACGGTAGTTACCTTGTTCGCTTCAACGATTACGTTTTCAATTTCAATGGTTTCATAACCTACAAAACTGAATACTACGGTGTAGGTTCCAATGGCTAAATTGTTAATTTCAAACAAACCATCAATATCAGAGATAACTCCATTACTTGTATCCTTTATAAGGACATTGGCAAAAGCCAAGGGTTCGTTGTTATAATCTTTGTCGGTTATTGCTCCTACTATCGATCCTGTTTCTTGAGAAAAGGTAATTGTTGTAAAAGTTAAAAATAGAAGCGTAATTAATTTATTCATTTTTTGGTTTAAAATCTTAGGGCAAATAAACCAAGCTAATGTAAACTTGATGTTAGGTTGAAATTAACAAAAGGGTGTTTTTAGGTTACTAAATTGTTACCTAAATAACCTTTAGGTAGCATCCACATAACATTTAGTTTTTATTGAAAAGAGGTATAAGAACTCGTATATTGCATTTTCAAAAATGAAAACTATGATGAAATGGGAGCAGCTCTTGTCTTTACGCCGACAAGGAGATACGAACAAACGTTTGCGAATAGAACAAGATGAAACTCGTTTGGGTTTTGAAGTAGATTTTGACCGCGTTATATTTTCTTCGACTTTTAGAAGTTTACAGGATAAAACTCAGGTAATTCCGCTTTCAAAAACCTCGTTTGTTCATACCAGATTAACGCATAGTTTGGAAGTTTCGGTGGTGGGACGATCTTTAGGAAGAACTGTCGGGAAAGTAGTTTTAGAAAAACATCCGCATTTACAGAAAGTTCACGGGTATCAATTTAACGATTTTGGAGCCATCGTTGCTGCTGCAGCTTTGGCGCACGATATTGGGAACCCTCCATTTGGTCATAGTGGCGAAAAAGCCATTGGCAATTATTTTTTAAACGGAAATGGAAAACGCTTCAAATCACAATTAGCCGAAAAAGAATATCAAGATTTAATAGATTTTGAAGGAAACGCCAATGGATTCAAAATCTTAACCGAAACCAAAAATGGAGTAGAAGGAAGCCTTCGGTTGTCCTATGCGACTTTGGGTGCTTTTATGAAATACCCAAAAGAATCCCTTCCGAAGAAACCAACGAATCATATAGCCGATAAGAAATACGGTGTCTTTCAATCTGAAAAAGATTTTTTTGTAGAAGTTGCTGAAGAGCTAGGACTTCAGAAAAGAGGAAATAAAAATGACTTGAGTTTTGGTCGCCATCCACTAGCTTATTTGGTAGAGGCAGCAGATGATATTTGTTATACCATTATCGATTTTGAAGACGGAATTAATTTAGGTTTAATTGAAGAGGAGTTTGCTTTAGAATATTTGATCAATTTAGTTAAAGGGAACATTTTTACCGAAAAGTATAACAATCTAACAAAATCTTCAGACCGATTGGCTTATTTGCGATCACTTGCTATCAATACGTTGGTTGCTGAGGCAGCTTCGGTTTTTATTAAAAATGAAGAGGCGATATTAAAAGGAGAATTTACAACTTCACTATTAGACAAAAGTAAATACAAAGCTCAAATTGACGATATTATAAAAATTAGTGTAGAGAAAATTTACCAAAGCACTGAAGTGACTGACAAAGAGATAGCAGGTTATAAAGTTTTAGAAACCCTTTTGGAGGTGTTTACGGTTTCGGTAGAAAATCATTATCAAAATAAAGAAACCCATTATGATAAGCTATTAATGAAGAATTTAGCTAATGATTTAAACAATCATAAAGGTATGTATCATCAATTAATGTCGGTTTGTAATTATATCTCTCAGTTAACCGATGGGAATGCTATGTTAATTTTTCAAAAAATCAATGGAAATCTTTAGTGTTTGTAGAATAATGTATTAAATTCACACCTTTATTAAATAAAGCGCAAATAATCGCTTATTTACCTAACTATTAACCAATAAAAAAACAAATTTCTATGAAAAAAGCACTCTACTTTGTAATGTTTATTGCAGCAGGTTTTGCTTATGGGCAGGACTTTTCTGGTTCAGTAAACAATTATTTAAATTCAAACAGGTCACAATTGGGACTAGAATCTCAAGATGTTTCAGATGTAATTGTGGACAGACACAGTTACTCAAAAAGTATGGATGTTGAAAACGTATGGGTATTACAACGTTACCAAGGAATCGAAATTTTCAATTCATCTTCTTCATTTGCAGTAAGAAATGGACAAGTTATCAATGCTAATTTATCTTTTTCAAAAAATATTTCACAAAAAGTAAATACAACAAGTCCAGCTATTTCAGCACAAACTGCTATTACTAAAGCGGCAGAAAGCTTAGGACTTTCAAACCCTTCAAGCCTTGAGTTAATTGAAACTATTTCAAATAATTCTTTCGTTTTTTCTAACGGAGGAATTTCTTTAAATACCATTCCAGTAAAATTAGTTTATCAAACTACCGAGGATAATAAATTAATTCTTTCTTGGGATTTAAGTATTTACTTATTAGATGCAAGTCATTATTATAGTGTGAGAATGGATGCTACAAACGGAACCCTTTTAGAAACTAACGACTGGGTTGTAAGTTGTGATTTTGAAAAAGAAAACCATAGTAATGCAATTCATAACAATACTACAAGTATTTTATTTCCTCAAAATGAAGGGATGGTAGTATCAGTAGGTGGAGCTCAATATAGAGTTTTTGCAATGCCAATTGAAAGTCCAAATCACGGTGCAGATGCATTAATTGCAGATCCTTCACAAGATGGTAGTAGTAACCCTTTTGGATGGCATGACACGAATGGATCACCTGGAGCAGAATATACCATTACAAGAGGTAATAATGTTTGGGCACAAGATGATATTAATGGTAATAATGGCACTGGATCCTCTGCTGATGGTGGTGCTGGCTTAAACTTTGATTTCCCTTATGATTTAACCGCACCTCCAGTAGATATGATTGAGGCATCAACCGTAAATTTATTTTATTGGAATAACATTATGCACGATGTATGGTACGAATATGGTTTTGATGAAGCAAGCGGAAATTTCCAAGAAAATAATTATGGAAATGGTGGAAACGGAAGCGATTCCGTTAATGCAGATGCCCAAGATGGTGGCGGAACTAATAACGCAAACTTTTCTACTCCACCAGATGGTAATAATCCAAGAATGCAAATGTTTTTATGGAATGCTCCAAATAGTGGACCTATTGATATATTAACTATTAATAATGGACCTTTAGCTGGTGTTTATACAGGAGTTGCTGCAGCTTTTGGTGGTGATATTCCAGTACCACCATTAACAGAAGATATAGTCTTATTAGAAGATGATGATGCTGGAGTTTCAGTGGACCCTAACGATGCTTGTGATAACATTACTAATGGAGGATTATTAAGCGGAAAAATTGTAGTAATACGTAGAGGAGAATGCGAATTTGGATTTAAAGCTTTAAATGCACAAAACGAAGGAGCTATTGCTGTAATTATGGTAAATAACGTTGTAGGAGATCCTATTGCAATGGCAGGTGGAGATGATGGTGCTGGTGTAACAATCCCTCTTTTTATGGTAGATAATATTGATGGAGAAGCAATAATTTCTGAATTAGATGGTGGTGGAAATATCAACGGGACTATCAACGGTGAAAACGTTTTACCAATGATTGATGGTGATTTAGATAACGGAATTATTGCTCACGAATATGGACACGGTATTTCTAAAAGATTAGCAGGGGGACCTAATAATACAAATTGTTTGAACAATGCAGAACAAATGGGAGAAGGATGGAGCGACTGGTTTGGTAATATGTTAACAATGAAAGCAGGTGATCAGCCTGAAGATCCGAGAGGAGTAGGTACTTATGTAACTGGACAACCAACTACAGGAGCAGGAATTAGACAATATCCATATAGTACAGATATGTCTGTTAACCCATTAACGTATGCAAATTTACCGGCAACTGGAGGTCAAGTTCATGCTGTTGGTACTATTTGGGCAACAATGATTTGGGACTTAAGTTGGGCTTTAATAGCGGAACATGGTTTTGATGATGATTTTTATAATGGTACAGGAGGAAATAATATTGCTATGCAATTAGTGATTGATGGTCTTAAACTAGGAGGATGTTCTCAAGGATTTGTTGACGGTAGAGATTCTATATTAGAAGCAGACGAAATTGCAAATGGAGGTGCAAATCGTTGTGTAATTTGGGGGGCTTTTGCTAATAGAGGTCTTGGAGCAAGTGCAAGCCAAGGAAGTGCTAATAGTGTTACCGATGGTACGGTGGCTTTTGATATGCCTACAGGACCCGATTGTACTTTAGGAACAGAAGATAGAGGTTCGTTAAACAACAACTTTATTATTTACCCTAATCCATCAAATGGAAACATTAATATTAGATCATTAATTGATCTTGGAGATGCTACAATTTCAATATTTGATATCAACGGAAGAGAAGTTTATAGCAAACAAGTTTCTTTACAAGATACCGTAAATGTAAATGCTGAAAACTTAACAACTGGAATATACATCATCCAAATTAAAGGAGCAGATTATACGCATACAGCAAAACTTATTATTAACTAATTAATAAGATTTCTGAAATACTATAAAAAGGTTGTCATTTTAAAATGGCAACCTTTTTTTATAGGTAAGAATTAATAATATTTTTTATCTTTTCCGAAGAAATTCCAGCTAGATCTTGAAGCTCCTCAATGCTTCCTTGATTAGGAAATTTATCAGAAATCCCTAAACATTTAATAGTATTTTTGAAATTGTTCTTTGCTGAAAATTCCAAAATAGTACTTCCGAATCCACCAGAAATAATTCCGTCTTCAAGGGTAATAATAGTGTCGTATTTATTGAAAATAGAATGAAGCAATTCTTCATCTAAAGGTTTAATGAAACGCATATCGTACAATGAAACTTTTTTAGAGAAATCACATTCATTAATTGCAGTTATAGCATTAGTTACCATCGTTCCAATAGTAAGAATAGCCATCGACTTTCCTCTTAATAACTGAACTCCTTTTCCTATTTCAATTTTTGAAAAAGGTTGTTGCCAATCGATAATAGTTCCGCAACCTCTTGGGTATCGTATTGCGATTGGATGTTTTAATCCTAGTTGAGCAGTGTACAATATGTTTCGTAATTCCACTTCATTTCTTGGAGCAAAAAGGATGAGGTTTGGGATACAACGTAAAAATGAAATATCAAAAATGCCGTGATGTGTAGCGCCATCTTCTCCTACCATTCCAGCTCTGTCTAGACAAAAGATTACGGGAATATTCTGCAAACATACATCATGGATTAATTGATCGTAAGCCCGCTGTAAAAAAGTAGAATAGATATTACAAAACACAGTAAACCCTTGTGTTGCCATTCCTGCGGAAAACGTAATAGCATGTTGTTCGGCAATCCCCACATCGAATGCACGATCTGGAAATGCTTCCATCATATATTTTAGAGAACTTCCCGTTGGCATAGCAGGTGTAATTCCAATAATATTTTTGTTTTCTGAAGCAAGTTCCACCAATGTTTTTCCAAATACATCTTGAAATTTTGGAGCTAGGTTTTCTTTTTTCTTCGGAAGGATTTCACCAGTTGCAGCATCAAATTTTCCGGGAGCATGATAAAGTACTTGGTTCTCTTCCGCTTGACGTAAACCTTTCCCTTTTTTGGTGATGATATGTAAAAGTTTTGGACCTTCAATTTCTTTCAGTCTATTTAATTCAGAAATTAATTCATTTAAATTATGACCATCAATAGGTCCTGAATACTTAAAATTTAAAGCTTCAAAAATGTTATCGGTATTGGGTGACTTATCTAGGGTTACTTTTAATAGATACTGTTTTAAAGCACCTACACTTGGGTCAATACCAATGGCATTGTCATTTAAAATAACCAATAAATTAGTGTTGGTAACTCCTGCGTGATTTAAGGCTTCAAAAGCCATTCCGCTTGCTATGGAAGCATCGCCTATTACGGCAATATGTTGTTTTTTAGTATCTCCTTTTAGCTGTGAAGCTAATGCCATTCCTAATACAGCAGAAATAGAGGTGCTACTATGACCTGTCCCGAAAGCATCATAACGACTTTCGCTCATTTTTGGAAAACCACTAATGCCTCCTTGCAGTCTGTTGGTATGAAAATTAGCTTTTCTACCCGTTAAAATTTTATGTCCATAAGCTTGATGACCCACATCCCAAACGAGTTTATCATCGGGAGTATTAAACACATAATGTAAGGCGATAGTTAATTCTACAACGCCCAAACTAGCTCCTAAATGTCCTTCTTTGGTAGCGACCATATTAATGATGAACTCCCGAAGTTCTTTGGCAAGTTTTGGTAGTTCTTGCTGCGGAATTTTCCGAAGATCAGATGGAAATTGAATGCTATTTAATATGGATTTTGACMMAYGGCAAAGATACTCTTTTCATGGATTAATGAGGGAATGGTATAATGAATGAGTGAATGAATGATTTAATGAAAGAATGAATTATTTGGTTACTAATGAAATTAAGTTAATAAGTTATTTGGTTATTAGGGTTGAGATTGAGATTTATTTTTCAAATTTGAATAGTGACACTTCGATACGTCCCGATAAAAAAAAATCGGAACACTCAGTGTCCTTGATACACTAAATTAAGAATAAAGAATGAATCCTTACGACGATACTTATTTTATGAAAATGGCTTTACAAGAAGCCGAGGAAGCCTATAAAAAAGGAGAAGTTCCTATTGGTGCGGTGATTGTTGCGAATAACCAAATAATAGCCAGAGGGCATAACCTTACCGAAACTTTAATCGATGTTACTGCCCACGCCGAAATGCAAGCTATAACAGCCGCAGCAAATTATCTAGGAGGAAAATATTTAATAGATTGTACGCTTTATGTAACCATTGAACCTTGTCAAATGTGTGCAGGTGCTTTGTTTTGGAGTCAGATTAGCAAGATTGTTTATGGTGCTAGAGATGAGCAACGCGGTTGTATTAATATGAAAACCAAATTACATCCAAAAACAAAAATGAAGGGTGGAATATTAGAAACAGAAGCTTCTAATTTACTAAAGAAATTTTTTATTGAAAAACGAAATCTAAATTGAAATTATAGCATAAAAAAATCCCATTTGCTTAGCAAATGGGATTTTTAATAAATCGTGTAATCTTTATCTTAGTTGTGAATTAAGCGAACTTGAGCAGCAGTCAAACCTTTTCTGCCTTCCTCTTCTACATATTCCACTTTGTCTCCTTCGTTTAATGCTTCGCCATTAAGACCTGTTACGTGTACAAAGATGTCTTTTCCTGTGTCATCGTTTGTGATAAATCCGAATCCTTTAGATTCGTTAAAAAATTTTACTGTACCTTCCATTGTAATAAAAATAATAATTAATAATACTCAAAGATAGTAGATTTTTTAGGAAAATGATAAAAATTGAATTTTTAAATGAAATGTTGGACTCAATGATTAGTAAAGAAATTTAGCCACAACCTTATAAAAAGGTATTAAAACCCATTTGATGTTTAACCGATTAATCAATTAAACTATTTTTATAGAGTTTAATTTTTTTGTTAAAATGATGGTTGTAACAAATATTTAAAAACACACAAAAATTTATTTTTTATCTTTGGAATCATTGTACTCTCGCATCTTCAAGATGTTCTCTTTTGTAAGCATATAGTCTTTTACATCTTTTCCTTTCCACCTTCGATAAATGAAAATAGGCATGGTTATAAAAAACAATACTACTAATGAAAGGCCTATAAACATATCTCCTCTCTGAATTTCTTCAGGGCGTAAATAAAACCCATAGCTTACTCCAGATACGGAAAGGAGTACTAAAAGTTGAAGTATATATTTCATATGTCTTTACTATTTATTAATTCGGTCTCATGGTTCATCCATAAAAATTTTTCATCTTTTGTCTTTCAGCGGAGCGGTCTTTGGTCTTTTGCCAGACAACAGCGGTTTATTTACTTGAAAAATCGATTAACTTTCTTCTATAAGCAGTAAGTAATTTAGATTTTGAAACAAAACCATAATATTTTCCATCTTTAATTACTGGAAGATTCCAAGCACCTGTGTCTTGAAATTTTTTCATTACCGAAGTTACATTATCTTCATTTATATTAATAATTTCAGGTGGATTATTCATTAATTCACGAGCAATCACTTTTTTGTATAACGTTTTATTAAACATTATTGGACGAAGATCATCTAGTAAAATAATTCCTTCTAAAGCTTTTGTTTCCTTATTAACCACTGGAAAAATATTCCGTTTTGAAATAACGATGGCTTGTTTAACAATTTTCTTTAAAGTCATTTCGGGATGTACTTCAATAAAATTGGTTTCTACCACTTTTTTTAAATCCATTAAAGTAAGTACCGCATGATCTTTATCATGAGTAATTAATTCGCCACGCTTAGCTAATTCTGAAGCATAAATATTATGAGGAATAAATATTTTGGTAATTAGATACGAAATAGATGATACAATCATTAATGGTATAAAAAGTTCGTATCCACCAGTGATTTCAGCAATTAAAAATATTGCGGTAAGTGGTGCGTGTAAAACTCCTGCCATAAGCCCTGCCATACCAACCATTGCAAAGTTGGTGGAAGATAAATGGTGATTAAATATATTACTGTAATTTATTAAAATAGCTACGATATAACCAGAGATACTTCCGGTGAACAGTGTAGGAGCAAAAACACCACCAACACCTCCTGCACCAAATGTGAAAGACATTGCAATTACTTTAAAAGTTACTAAGCCTACTAAAAATGCAATAATAATCCAGATATTATCAGAATCTAAATTAAAAAAATTATTAGTAATTACATTCATTACATCACCGTGAAGGATGTTGTTGATAGTTTCGTATCCTTCACCAAATAATGGAGGAATTAAATAAACCAAAAGTCCTAATAAAACACCACCAATAAGTAATCGTTTGTAGGGATTGTCAAATCGTTTAAAGAAGTCGGCAATGACAAAATATATTTTACTGAAATAAATAGAAGTCACCGCAGAAGTTACTCCTAAAATGATATAAAAAATCACATCATTCAAAGCAAATTTATCTTGTAATTGAAAGTGGAACAAAACGTCATTCCCAAGAAAAAAATAGGAAGTAAGTACAGCAGTTACAGAAGCAATTAAAATTGGAATTAAGGACGCCATCGTTAATTCTAAACTAAAAATTTCTATAGCAAATATAATAGCAGCAATAGGTGCTTTAAAAATGGAGGACATAGCTCCCGCAGCAGCAGCGCCAATTAGCAAAGTTCTTGTTGCTTGGTTAAAATGAAATATTCTCGATAGGTTAGAACCTAATGCAGCTCCAGTTGCAACTGTTGGTCCTTCCAAACCCACAGACCCACCAAAACCGACTGTTAAAGGTGCAGTAAATATGGAAGCCCACATTTGATGTCGAGGCATTAAACCCTTCAGTTTTGAAATTGCAAATAAAGTAGAAGGAATCCCGTGACCTACTTTTTTCTTAATGATATATTTTATCGTTAAGAGTGTAAGTAACAATCCTAAAATGGGAAAAATAAAGTAAAAAGCTTGATGAATTTCTTTTATAAAACCATCTTCAAGTAGTGTTTGTATAAAGTGCGTAAGATTTTTTAACGTTACCGCACCAAGACCAGCCAATAAACCAATCATCGCACTTACAATGTTTACAAATTGCTTATGCGGAATGTGTTTTAGTCGCCAGACCAAAAATTTTGTGAGTACTGTTTTTTTTTGACCTTGCACTTTATAGTTTTAAGCTTTTAAATCCAATTTTAAATTAAGTTCTTTTAATTGTGCTTCATCAATAGCAGCAGGAGCATCGATCATCACATCTCTTCCTGAATTATTTTTTGGAAACGCAATAAAATCACGAATGGTTTCTTGTCCGCCTAAAATAGCAACCAATCTGTCCAATCCAAAAGCAATCCCGCCGTGAGGAGGTGCCCCATACTCAAACGCGTCCATTAAAAATCCGAATTGTGCTTTTGCTTCTTCAGGGGTAAAACCTAAATAGTCAAACATCATTGCTTGGGTTTCTTTATCGTGAATACGAATAGAACCACCACCAATTTCATTACCATTTAAAACAATATCGTAAGCGTTTGCTTTTACTTCGCCCGGTTTTGTTTTTAATAATTCTATTTGTTCTGGTTTTGGGGAAGTAAATGGATGGTGCATTGCATGATAACGTGAAGTGTCTTCATCCCATTCTAATAATGGAAAATCTACTACCCATAAAGGAGCAAATTCGTCATTTTTACGTAAACCTAAACGCTCTGCTAATTCCATACGTAAAGCACTTAATTGAGTTCTAACTTTTAAGGTATCTCCAGAAAGCACACAAATTAAATCACCCGCTTTGGCACCTGTTATTTCTGCCCATTTTGCTAAATCCTCTTGATCGTAAAATTTATCTACCGAAGATTTATAAGAACCATCCTCGTTACAACGAACATAAACCATTCCTAAAGCACCTACTTGAGGTCGTTTGATCCAATCAATTAATTTATCGATTTCTTTTCTGGAGTAACTATTCCCACTAGGAACTGCAATTCCGACAACCAATTCAGCATTATTAAATACTTTGAATTCTTTGTGTTTTGCCACTTCGTTTAGTTCGCCAAATTCCATTCCAAAACGGATGTCTGGTTTGTCGTTTCCGTAGCGTTGCATCGCTTCATCGTAAGTCATTCTTGGAAATTCTCCAATCTCAACTCCTTTTATTTCTTTTATGATATAACGTGTTAATCCTTCAAAAGTATTTAGAATATCTTCTTGTTCTACAAATGCCATTTCACAATCTATTTGTGTAAATTCTGGTTGTCTGTCAGCACGAAGGTCTTCATCTCTAAAACATTTTACAATCTGAAAATATTTGTCCATTCCACCCACCATCAATAATTGTTTGAAGGTTTGAGGTGATTGTGGTAATGCGTAAAATTGCCCTTCATTCATACGAGAAGGCACCACAAAATCTCGAGCACCTTCAGGAGTAGATTTAATTAAATAGGGTGTTTCAACTTCAACAAATTCCTTTTCAGACAAATAATTACGAACCGCCATGGTTACTTTATGTCGAAAAATAAGATTTTCACGAACTGGGTTTCTTCGAATATCTAAATAGCGATATTTCATACGAATGTCATCACCACCATCAGTTTTATCTTCAATTGTGAAAGGAGGTGTAAGGGATTCGTTAAGAATCTCTAATTCAGAAACCAAGATTTCTATGTTTCCTGTAGGAATATTCGGGTTTTTTGAGGCTCTTTCAATAACAGTACCTTTTACCTTAATTACAAACTCACGACCCAAGGCTTTTGCTTTTTCCATTAATTCGGAAGCGGTGCGTTCTTCATCAAAAATAAGTTGAGTGATTCCGTAGCGATCTCGTAAATCGATCCAAATCATAAAACCTTTATCTCTAGATTTTTGAACCCAACCAGAAAGGGTTACTGTATTATTGATGTGGGTTTCTCTTAATTCACCACAAGTATGACTTCTATACATTCTGAAAATATTTATTGAGTATTTTTTCCTTCTGAAAAACCATTAGGATTTTAAAGGTTTGCAAATTTAACAAGATAAAAGGGCAAATAACACCAATTTTAATAAAAGATTAAATTGATGAGTAGGAACCATTTATATGTAACAAAACTGTTAAAATCTTAAAGAATATTGATTATAAGTAAAACTTTAGTAAATTCGATTTATAAACACTAAAAACAAGATATGAAACAAAACAACTTTTTAAAACAAAAAGCCCTGTTCTTACTACTTTTTTTGCCTCTTTTTGCATTTGCACAGGAGACAATAACGGGTAATGTAACGCAATCAGGAAGCAATGAGCCTTTGTCAGGTGCAAATGTTCTTGTAAAGGGAACTTCAACAGGAACAATTACCGATTTTGATGGTAATTTTTCGTTAACGGTAGATAGTCTTCCAGTTACTATTGAGGTGTCTTTAACTGGCTCTACCACAGAAGAAATAGAAGTTAATTCAACACAATCAATTTCTATTAGCTTAGCAGAAGGAGTTGCTTTAGACGAAGTAGTTCTTGTAGGTAACCGTTCTAAACCAAGAACAGTGTTAACTTCTCTATCTCCTATCGATAATATTTCGATAGACGATTTAAAAAACACAGGACAGCTAACAGTTGATAAAATGTTAATGTACACGGTACCATCATTTAATTCAACCAATCAAACAATTTCTGATGCAACTGCACATTTTGATCCAGCAGATTTAAGAGGATTAGGACCAAGTAGAACCTTGGTATTGGTTAATGGTAAACGAAAAAATCAAAGTGCTTTGGTTTATATCAACGACACTCCAGGAAAAGGAGAAGTGGGTGTAGATTTAAAAAGTATTCCAGCTGCTGCACTAAAAAGAGTTGAGGTTCTTAGAGATGGTGCTTCTGCACAATATGGATCTGATGCGATTGCAGGTGTAATTAATATGGTGTTAAGAGAAGATGTTGGTGTGACCAATGTAAATATTACTTCAGGAGTTACGACTGAAGGCGACGGATTTAATTTTGCAGCCGATTTAAACACAGGTCTTGCAATTGGTGAAAATGGAGGTTATTTAAACCTTACTTTTGGATATTACCAACAAGAAGAAACTAATAGAGCAGGTACTCCTGGAGAGGATGTTCTTTTTGGTGTTCTTGCAGACGATCCAGATTGGGGACAATGGTTAAGTGAAAATCCAGATTTAGGGATGACAGTTGGACAGCCGGAGCTTAAAAAAGGAGATATATTTTATAATTTCGGATTGCCTTTTCAAGATGGAAAAGGGAAAGTGTATTCATTTGGTGGATTTACTTACCGTGAAGGAAAAAGTTTTGCATTATACAGAGCTCCTTATTGGGTTCCAGATCCATTTAATTTATTACACGAAGAAGGAACAGAATACCAAGGGTTTCAACCAACTTTCGAAACTAAAGTTAGAGACAATTACAACACTTTAGGTGTTAAATGGAATTTCTTTGGATTTAATGTAGATTTAAGTGGAACTTATGGCCGTAATGCTGTTGACTATGAAGTAGGAAACAGTTTAAATCCTGCTTTAGGAGCAGATAGTCCAACAACTTTTGACGTTGGAGCATACTCTTTTAGTAGTTTATTAGCAAACTTAGATGTTAACAGATCATTTGGAGATATAAGTGTCGGTTTTGGTGCTGAATTGAGAGAAGAAGAGTTTGTTTCACAGGCTGGAGAATCTGCATCTTATGTTGGAGGTGGAGTACAATCGTTTCCAGGATTACAACCTGCAAATGCGCTTAGAGCAGATAGAAATAGTATTGGAGTTTATGGTAATTTAGATTGGGATATTACCGAAAAACTTTTAATTGGAGGCGCTGTTCGTTATGAAGATTTTAGCGATTTTGGTGATAATACTTCTTGGAAAGTAAGTGGTAGGTATATCTTAGGCGATAATAGAGGAGCAATTAGAGCTTCTTATGGTACTGGTTTTAGAGCGCCATCATTGCATCAAATATATTTAAGTAACATCCAGACTTTAGTTTCTGGAGGTACCATTTCAAACCAAGGAACATTTAATAATGTAGATCCAATTATTAGAGATGGATTAGGTGTGCCACAATTAACTGCGGAAACTTCTAAAAATTTATCTGCTGGAATTACTTATAAAATTACACCAAAACTTTCTATAACTGCAGATTACTACCAAGTAGAAGTTGATGGTCGTGTATTGTTTTCTGGAGAAATAGGATTTGATGGAGATGATACAACAACAAATCCAGTTGAAGCAATCTTAATTGATAACTCAATTACAAGTTTAAAATTCTTTGTGAATGCGGTTGATACGAAAACTTCAGGAGTAGATGTTGTTGCATCTTTAAATAATATAGATTTAGGAAAAGGACGATTTGGAGCATCATTAGCATTTAACTATAATGAAACTAAAATTCAAGGAAAAATTGCAACTCCACCAATCTTAGAAGAAAATGGATATGATATTTTTAATAGAAAAGAGCAATCAAGAATTACCACTTCTAGACCTCAAACTAAAGCCATTTTAGGATTGAATTATGAAATTGGAAAATGGAATTTCATAGTAAACAATACTTATTTTGGTGAAGTTACTTGGCAACATGCAAMCAATGGTTTAAATGGCGCMCCATTAGGACCAGGAGGAAGCTTATTACCTGTTGAAGACGAAGCTTATGATCAAACATTTGGAGGAAAAGTGTTAACAGATTTAATTATTAACTTCCGAATTAACAAACATATAGCAATATTTGCTTCGGTAAACAACTTGTTTAATGTATATCCAGATACTATTGATACAAAAGGAGATTTTGTAACCGATCTTGGAGGTCGTTTTAAATACCCTTGGGAAGTAAATCAGTTTGGATTTAACGGAACTATAATTAATGGTGGATTATCATTTACATTCTAGTTTAATTAAATAAAAATAGTTGAAGAAGCACCTCTTATTCTAAAACAATAAGAGGTGTTTTTTTTTTTGAAAATACAGAAACTGAATAAAGTTTTTATATATTTCGCTACCAATTTTAATTACATTAGCTAAAATTATTAAATGGCTAAAACTAAAACCACCTTTTTCTGTCAAAACTGCGGAAGTCAATTCTCCAAATGGCAAGGACAATGTACCGCTTGTAAAGAATGGAATACTATTGCTGAAGAAGTAATCCAGAAAGCTGAGAAAGTGAGTTGGAAAATTGCTGAAAGCCCAAAGAAACGCGCATCAAAATCGCAAAGAATTTCTGAAATATCTAATACTTCTGAAGCAAGACTCAACACTAAAAACAAAGAACTTAATAGAGTATTAGGCGGCGGATTGGTTCCTGGATCTTTAACCCTATTAGGTGGCGAACCTGGAATTGGAAAGAGTACCTTAATGCTTCAAATTGCTTTGCAGTTACCATATAAAACGCTCTATGTTTCGGGGGAAGAAAGTGCTCAACAAATAAAAATGCGTGCCGAACGTATTCATCCAAATTCTGAAACTTGCTATATTTTAACCGAAACCAAAACACAAAATATCTTTAAACAAATAGCCGAATTGCAACCCGATATTGTGGTGATCGATTCTATACAAACACTCCATACCGATTATATTGAAAGTAGCCCAGGAAGTATTTCGCAAATAAGAGAAACCACTACTGAGCTTATAAAATTTGCAAAAGAAACTGGAACACCTGTTGTTTTAATAGGACATATTACCAAAGACGGAAATATCGCTGGACCAAAAATATTAGAACATATGGTCGATACGGTGTTGCAATTTGAAGGCGACCGAAATCACGTTTACAGAATCCTAAGAGCTCAAAAAAACAGGTTTGGTTCCACCAACGAACTCGGTATTTACGAAATGCAAGGAACAGGATTACGAGAAGTAAGTAATCCTTCAGAAATACTAATTTCTAAAAATGAAGAAGACTTAAGCGGAACCGCAATTTCGGCAACTTTAGAAGGAATGCGACCCTTGATGATTGRAATTMAGSCTNTRGTWAGTACCGCWGTTTAYGGAACACCYCAACGTTCCWCMACGGGKTAYAATGCCAAANSGTNTAAATATGMTWTTGGCAGTTTTAGAAAAACGAGCTGGCTTTAAACTCGGAGCAAAAGATGTTTTTTTAAATGTAACTGGTGGAATTACGGTTGATGATCCAGCTATTGATTTGGCAGTTGTTGCAGCTGTATTATCTTCCAATATTGACATTGCGATTGACAAGTCTATGTGCTTTGCTGCCGAAATAGGATTGGCAGGAGAAGTACGCCCTGTAACTCGAGTAGATCAGCGAATTACAGAAGCCGAAAAACTAGGTTTTAAATCTATAGTGATTTCAAAATACTGTAAACTTTCAAAAGAAAATTACACAATTAAGGTGATTAAAGTTGCGAAAGTTCACGATGTGGTGAAGTATTTATTTGGATAGAAAAATCCAAGTAGTCATAGATGATTCCAAGTCATCTAATGAATTWRAWWRMMMCRYWRGNTKARRMWTCRWRAWATKMRYCCCATTTATCTCAGAAATAATTTCCTCAGATAGTGTCAAATTAATACTCTCAATATTTTCAGAAAGTTGCTTCATTGTAGTGGCTCCAATAATATTAGAAGTCACAAATGGTTGCTGATTTACAAAAGCCAAAGACATTTGAGTTAAACTAAAGCCGTGTTTTTTTGCAATTTCATTATACAATGCGGTGGCTTTTAAGGATTGCTCACTGTTATATCTTGAGTAGTTTGGAAACAATGTTACTCTAGCATTTTCGGGTTGGTTATTGTTTAAATATTTTCCTGTTAAGACTCCAAAAGCCAAGGGTGAATAAGGTAAATATCCMATATTTTCTCTTTGAATAATTTCTGTAACTGCAATTTCATCTCGACGCTGTAAAAGATTATACGAATTTTGAAGTGTAATCATTTTCATTGCTCCTTTTCTATGTTCTTCCATATARCGCATTAATCCGTAAGGAGTTTCATTAGAGAGTCCAATAGCTCTTACTTTTCCTTCTTTTACAAAGTTTTCTAGCCGTTCTAAAACCTCATTAAAATTATCTTTCCACTCTTCTGAAGGATTATAATTAAAATCCCGAACTCCAAAAATATTTACATTTCGTTCTGGCCAATGCAATTGATACAAATCTAAATAATCGGTTTGCAAACGATGTAAACTTTTATGAAGTGCATCTTCAAGCGATTCCTTGCTAAAATCCAATTGCTCTCGAATATGTGTAAATCCGCGAGAAGGTCCAGCAATTTTTGAAGCCAAAACAACCTGATCTCGATTCTTGTTTTCAGCAAACCAAGTTCCGATAATCTCCTCTGTTTTTCCTTGAGTTTTTGCAGAAGCAGGAACGGCATACATTTCTGCAGTATCAATAAAGTTAATGCCTTTTTCCAGCGCATAATCTAATTGTTCGTGACCATCTGATTCGTTGTTTTGTTCACCCCAAGTCATCGTGCCAAGGCAAATTTTACTTACTTTTATGTTGGTGTTGGGTAGTGTTGTGTATTTCATATCTATTCCCCGCGAAGGCGGGGATCTTTTTTAACCACCCGCGAATCCCGATAATTATCGGGAGGGTGTCTCTTTAATTAAGTTACTCATTCAATAATTTAGAAAGCTCATCCAACTTAGGAGTTAAAATCACTTCAATTCTTCTGTTTTTTGCTTTCCCTTCGGAAGTATTATTGGAACCTATTGGCGAATATTCTCCTCTTCCTGCTGCAGTCAAGTTTTCTTTTAAAATCTTACTATTTTCTGTTAATATAGAAACGATAGAAGTAGCTCTTTTAGTAGATAAATCCCAGTTACTTTGAATATTTCCATTTCCTGAATAGGCAACATTATCGGTGTGACCTTCAATTAAAACTGCTATTTCTGGGTTTTCTGCGAGTACTTTTCCTAATTGTACCACGGCTTCTCTTCCTCTGGAGTTGACTGCCCAACTTCCACTTTCAAACAATAATTTATTTTCCATAGAAACATAGACTTTCCCGTCGCGTTGTTCTACGGTAAGTCCATTGCCTTCAAAATTGGTTAATGCTTTTGAAATCGCATTTTTAAGGTTGGTCATTTGAGCATCTTTCGCTGCGATAATTCCTTCTAATTCTTCTACTCTTTTTGATCGAGCTTCCAAATCTGATTGCAATTGTTTTAATCGCAAGCTTTCTGCTGCTAAAGCTTTTTCTCGTTCTTCTAATTGAGTTAATAAATTTCTGTTCAACTCTAAATTTTCAATTAATTTGGAAGAACTATTTTCTTCTAATGCATTATACGATTCTTTTAAACGGTCGTGGCTAGAATTTAAAGCAGCCAAATCCATTGCCAACCTGCTTTTTTCAGCTTTTAATTTTTCTATTTCTTCTTTTAATGCTTCGTTTGAAATGGTGTTATAATCTTCAGAGTTGTTTAACTCGTCCATTAATTTTCTGTTTTCAACTTTTAAAGTGTCGTATTTATCTTGCAAATCTTCATATATTTTTGAAGTTACACAAGAAGTTGCTAGTGAAAGGATTGCTATTCCGAAGAAAAATATTTTTATCATTTTAATTTTTATTATTAAATTAATAAGATTCCCGTTTTCACGGGAATTTGAGTTCCACCATCAACGGACAATGGTCACTATGTTTGGCATTGGGTAATATAACGGCACGTTTGATGTTTTCTTGTAGAGGTTGTGAAACCATATGATAATCAATACGCCAACCTTTGTTGTTATTTCGAGCATTAGCGCGGTAACTCCACCAAGTATAATTGTGAGGTTCTTTGTTTAAATAACGGAAGGAATCAATAAATCCGCTGTCAATAAAATTACCAATCCATTCTCTTTCAACTGGCAAAAAACCTGAACTATTTTTGTTTGCTACTGGGTTATGAATGTCTATCGCTTCGTGACAAATATTATAATCACCACAAATTACCAAGTTTGGAATCTCTTTTTTAAGGTCATTTACATAGTCTTGAAACTCTGCCATATAATTGAGTTTAAATTCTAACCGAGCACTATTGGTTCCACTTGGCAAGTACAAACTCATTACTGAAACCTCCTCAAAATCTACTCGCAGATTTCGTCCTTCAAAATCCATAGTCTCAATTCCCGTTCCATATTCAATGTGTTTGGGTTCTTTTTTACAGAAAATTGCCACGCCGCTGTATCCTTTTTTTTGGGCACTATACCAATATTGAAATGGATAACCAGCGTCCCTTATTGCTTCGGTATCAACTTGTTCTTCCATCGCTTTTATTTCCTGAAGGCAGATGACGTCAGGACTTGTTTGTTGTAACCATTCTGTAAAGCCTTTTTTCATGGCGGCTCTAATTCCGTTTACATTGTAGGATATTATTTTCATATTTATTGATTGTGAATCCCGATAGCTATCGGGAGGGTATCTTTTAAATTAGTGTAAACTTCGCCAAAGTTTAAAACTTTGGCAAAGCTGATAAATAATTACACGTGCTAAATTAATTAAGATTGTATTTTTACAAAGTATATTTAAGAAATAATTATACAAAATATTTCAGCATTAGTTTAGTTGTATTGTTAATGAAAGTATTTTTACTCATTTTTACTTTGCTTTTTGTAAGTCTTGGCTTTGCTCAGGATTTACCAAGCACCTATAAAAGTAAAAAAGTTATTGTCAGCGATACTATTATAATTGATCGTGTGAGTATTAATTCATTGAATTTTCAGGTTTTAGATAAAAATGGAAAAGAGATGGACGCTACCAATTATCAAGTCGATTTCAGCAAAAGTATTTTGGTGCTTTCCGAAGAGCAAAAATCTACAAACGATTCTATTGATATTAAATATTTGCCTTATCCAAATTTTTTAACTCGTGATTATTTTGAGTTGGACTCTACTATTATTGTTAAGAACAGCGGTAGTATAGATAAATTGTATTCGCTTCAAGAAAGTACTAATAAAAACAAATTTACCCCATTTGATGGTTTGAATACACTTGGAAGTATCTCTCGTGGCATTACCGTTGGTAATAATCAAAATGCAGTTGTCAATTCGGAATTAGACTTACAAATTACCGGAAAATTAAGCGATAAAGTTTCTATTCGAGCCTCTATTCAAGATGCGAATCTTCCCTCACAAGAAGGTGGGTATTCGCAAAGTTTAAATGAATTTGATCAGATTTTCATCGAAATTTATAGTGATAATTGGAACATTAGAGCAGGAGATGTAGATTTAATTAATACAAAAAGTTATTTTGGAAATTTTACAAAAAAGGTTCAAGGAATTTCATTGGGCGGAACAATTCAACATGATTCTGGTGCTAAAACTGATGTCTTTGCTGCTGGTGCTTTGGTTCGTGGTGTATTTTCAAAAAGTGATTTTGTTGGGCAAGAAGGAAATCAAGGGCCTTATAAATTGGTAGGACCCAATGGCGAGTTGTTTATTTTAATTGTTTCGGGAAGCGAACGGGTTTATATTAATGGACTTCTTTTAACTCGAGGTGTAAACGAAGATTATATTATTGATTATAATGCGGGTGAAATAAAATTTAACCCTACGTTTCCAATTACTGCCAATATGCGAATTCGAGTGGAATATCAATTCACCGATCGAAATTACACACGTTTTATAGCTTTTGGTGGCGGAAATTACAGTAGTGATAAACTAGATTTAGGTGTGTATATTTATTCTGAGAGTGATGCCAAAAACCAACCGCTTCAGCAAAATTTATCCGAAGAACAGGTTGACTTATTACAAGCTGCAGGCGATGATAAATCATTAATGGTAGCGCCTTCAGCGGTACCTGACACCTATTCTGAAAATAAAATATTATACAAAAAAGAAATTATTGAAGGAACAGAAGCGTTTGTGTTTTCTTCAAATCCTGAAGACGAATTGTTTAATGTTCGATTTACGTTGGTTGGYGAAGGATTGGGGAATTATATCCTAGGTGATGTCAATGCCATCAATCGTATTTTTGAATATGTGCCGCCACAAGCTGGAGTTTTACAAGGTAATTACGAACCAATTATACAGTTGGTGGCTCCTACAAAAATACAAGTAGGCGGTGTAAATGGCGCTTTTCATCCTTCCGAAAAAACAAATATTGCTTTTGAAATAGCAGGCAGTAAAAACGATCTCAACTTATTTTCAAATATTGATAATGACAATAATGATGGTTTTGCTTTAAAAGTTGGAGCCGAACAATCCATTTTAAAATCAAGTGGGAATAGAAAATTAGATGCCATCGCCTCGATAGATTATATAGACAAAGATTTTAGAACTATTGAGCGTTTGTATAATGTAGAGTTTGATAGGGATTGGAATTTTACGCCAACCACCACCAATTTAGGAAATCAATTATATGCCATTGGAGCTTTGCAATATTCCGATTCTTTATGGGGAAATTTTAGGTATGAATTTCAGACTAGAAACCTTTCGGAAATTAATGATTCGTTAGATTATAATGGTAATAGGCATGTTTTTGGTGCTCAACTACATAGTGGAAAATTTAATCTTTATACCAACGGAAGTTTTTTACAAAGTGAAGCAACCGAAGCAGATTCTAAATTTTCGAGAATGAATAATGTAGCAACTTATTCTTTTAATAAAGCTTGGATTGGTGGAAAGTACAGTTTTGAAAACAACGAAGTTCGAGTACTTGCAAACGATAGTTTAACCCCGATAAGTCAAAAATTTAATGCTTACGAAGCCTTTACTGGAATTGGAGATAGTACTAAAGTATTTGCAGAAGTAGGTTATAGATATCGAGTTAATGACAGTATTCGAAATACTGTTTTAAAGAAAGTTTCAACTTCAAACGACTATTATTTAAAATCGAGAATTGTAAATACTACTACTTCAAAATTATCCTTATTTGCCAATTATCGCGTTTTAAAAGGAATCGATTCTGCCGATGTTGATGAAAAATCTTTAAACTCTCGTTTATTGTACAATCAATCTTTTTTAAAAAATGGCATTCGGTTAAATACGGCTATCGAAACCAATAACGGAGTGCTACCTCAACAAGAATTTACCTATGTAAAAGTAGCTCCAGGTGAAGGGATTTATACTTGGAATGACTATAATAACAACGGAATACAAGAATTAGAGGAATTTGAAATAGCACAATTTCAAGACGAAGCGGAGTATGTTCGGATTTTACTCCCAAACCAGATTTTTGTGAAGATCAGTCAGACTAAATTTAGTCAGACCTTAACATTAAATCCACAACAATGGTCAACGAGAACCGATTTCAGAAAAACAATTTCTCATTTTTACAATCAGACTTCTTTTTTAATTGACAAAAAAGTAAAAAGAGATAATGATGTGTATATTGTTAATCCATTTGAGGAAGGAGAAAACGAATTAGCATCGATTAGTAACTTTAGAAATGCTTTATTTTTTAATAGAGGAAAACAGAAGTTTACAACCACCTATACATTTTTAACTTCTAGCAATCGCAACTTTCTTTCAATAGGTTTGGTAGAAGTAAAATTGAAGAGTCATCAACTTAATTTCAATCATAAAATTTGGACCAATTGGTTGTTGAATTTACGAGGTTCTTTGGGGGAAAATAAAAGTCTTACCGAAAACTTTGAAAATAGAAATTACACCTTGGAAACATCAGAAATTAATCCAAAGATTTCCTACCTATTAAACAACCAAACTCGATTTGATGTATATTATCAATTCCTTCAGAAAGAAAATCAGATTGGAAGTTTAGAGCAATTAGATCAGCAAAAAATTGGAGTTTCTTTTTCCTATTCAAATGCGCAAAAAATATCTTTAAACGGTGAGTTTAATTATATAGACAATGCTTTTGAAGGAAATGCATTTTCTCCAGTTGCTTATCAAATATTGGAAGGATTACAACCTGGAGTAAATTTAACCTGGCGTTTTTTACTTCAGAAAAAGATCACCAAATTTTTAGATTTAAACCTTTCTTATTTGGGAAGAAAAAGTGAAACTTCTAATGCTGTTCACACCGGAAGTATTCAGCTTCGAGCTTATTTTTAGAGCATTAAAAAACCTGTTAGTTGAGTAACTAACAGGTTTTTAGGATCGCCTAAAAAAAATCTTAAAATTATTTTACAATAATTTTTTTATTAACCTTAGTTTTTGAGTTTCCAATTTCAACGATATAAATACCTGCACTTACAGAAGACAGATTTATTGATTTTTTGTAGTATTCAGAAGTTGTTTTTTCAACTTGTTCGTAAACTACTCTTTTACCAGTCATATCATAAACAGAAAGTCTTAAAATATCGTTTGTTGATGTGTTCATTAATGTTAAATCAAAATAGTTTTGATCTGAAGAAGTGATAATTAATTCAGAATTATTTAAATCTAATTCGTCAACACCTAAAACAATATCGGAAATTTTAAAGGAAGCGATTCTTGTTTTTCTTCCTCCTGCAGAGCCTGAATATTCACTTGTAAACCAAAATGTTAAGTCGTCAATAGGGTCTCTGGTAAGTTGAGAATAATCTCCATAACGAGAGTTGTTAGTTACAGACGAAATTCCTTCGATAATTAATTCTTCATTAACCGTCATTACACCAAGGGTGTTTCCATCTTGTCTTCCAGTAAAATATAATGAAGGTTTTGTAGTAGCACCAGATTTGATATAAGCCATACCTATATTTCCTTCTTGATCCATACCAATTCCGCCCATAAATACACTTTCATCACCTACGGGATCTACGTAAGTACCTTCTTGGTGTAATTCCCAATCACCAGCACCGACTTTTCTTAGTTCTGCCCATCTAAGACCAGAAATTTTACTACCGTTAACAAGTTCAACTACAAAATTAAGTACAATAGATTCATGTGATCCAAAATCATACCGATGTGTTTGATAATTTAATACGTGTACTAAAGCATCAATACGCTGAGCAGTACCAGGTTGTTGGATATTTGCAAAAGCATCGCCACCAGTACCCCCAATAAATGAATCGAAATCTGAAACAGGAATTTCTACAGGTGAAGAAATTGTTGCTCCACCTGGATTAGTCCAATCTACATCAAAATTCCAAACTTTTATATGATCTGTTGATACACCTGGCCATGCATTGTCTTGAAACCAAACAATTGGAGTTGGTCCTGTTGCGATACCTGCACCTTCAGAATGCGCTGGTTGTGGTGCTTGAAATACTGTTCCTCCAGAATAATTAGGTAAATTAAGCTGTACCATTTCGGCAGTTGGATCACCATTAATCATTTTTTCACGATTGAAAGCATGAAATCTTCCTGCTGATGAGAAGTTACCTGTAACTACATAATTGTTTCCATAAATCCCATAATGAGGATAATCATTAGATCCTGATGGATATGAATAAACAACCCAAGTTCCTGTTGGGTCTGGACTTGTTGAAACGGCTATTTTAAATTGAGAGTTAAAAACAAATTGAGAAATTAACCATCTATCAGCCTCACGATCGTATAAAACAATTGGGTCACCTTGTCCAGAACCTAAAGGGTCTGAAAGGTTTTTTGGAAAGCCTGGAGCTTCATTACCAGTTTTATCAAAAACTGTCCATCCTGTATTGGTCATTTGAACAATATGGTTAGGTCCAACTGCTGCCGTTGGATCTGGAGGAGAAGCAAAAGATGTAATCCCAGCAAAATTTACAATTGGTGGATTTGCATTTCTATTTTGGCTTTGTGTTTGAATTATTGGATCTAGCTGGGTTGGACTTTCGCCAGCTAATTTTAGAAAATCTGCTTTTTGTTGTTGTTTTCCACTATACATTCCGCCTCTTGGGAATTCCTTTGCAGGAACATCCATTGGATTAAATTGCGGATAATCTGTCATTGGTAATGTAATGTAAAAATCTATTGGAGATATTACCTCTACATTTTGGTTGTTGCTGTTGTCTTGTGCATTAGTTGTAAAAGAAAATACAGCAATTAACGACAAGAAAAAATAATTTTTTGTTTTCATAGTTTAATTTTTTTTAGTTAAAAATAGTCAACTCAAAAGTACTATCAATTTTTATAAAAATAAGAAAAATTTGTTAGTAAATTGAAATACAATAAAATGAGGGTTGTATTTTAAAAATTTATTGATTATTAAAATCAAAAAAAAGAGACTGCCTTTTCAGACAGTCTCTTATAATTATTTATTTAATAAAGGTTATTTTACAATAATCTTTGCTGTTTTAAAAGTATTGGAATTAGTGTTTCCCATTTTTATGAAATAAACACCTGCATCTGCATAAGACATATCTAATTGATAATTAAAACGATCTCCTTCTTTTTCTAAGTTATTAAAGGCTAAAATTTGCCCTAATACATTATAAATTGCAATTGATGCAACACCGTCAAATTCAGTAATTAAAGTGATATCGAATTGGTTGTTTGATTGTGTAAGAACAATCATTTCACCATTAGCAATTGTTACGTCTTCAATACCTAACACTCCCATATTTGCAGTGTAGTCTTCTGTTTCTCCATATTGAGTTTCCTCACAAGCATCATCTGGTACTGGAGCTTGCCAATTAGATTTCACTCTCATTCTGTGAGCAATACCAGAATCAGCACTTCCTGGAATTGTTAAGGTTACTGTTTCTGTGTAAGTTCCTGCTGCTTGACCTGCTGCAATAACAAAATTAGGTACAACAGTTTCACTAGTATCAAAAGTACCATCATCGTTAAAATCTATCCAAACTCTTACATTTTGATCTCCGTATCCTGTAGTTACAGTAAAATCATAAGAACCTCCTGGAGCTACTGTTGCTGATAAATTTGTAAAGTCTGCGTATCCTTCACATCCTGAATTGTTATCAATTTCTTCAATGGTTACATTTGTAAAACCATCGCCAAAACTACAATCTTCTGCGGGCTCACAATAAAGAGTACCATTAAATACAGTTTTTGTTGCCTCATCATTGTTAGGATTTGTGTCACCAGCTAAATTAGTTCTAGAAACAATAGTGTGATTTCCAGGAGCAGATAAATCTGCTTGTGCAGAAAACGTGTATGTTTCATTAGAGCCAGCTGTTATTGTGCCAGCATAGTTCTCAACCACTGCACCACCACCATCGATTGTGTATTGTACTTCTGGATTTGAAATATCATTACTTCCAAAGTTTCTTATGGTGATTACAATATCTTCAGTGGCAGTTAAAGCTCCATTATTTGGATCTGTAATAGTAGTAACACCAATATCGTCTGGTCCCGGAGGTATTAATGAAAATACTCCAACAACACCTTTTCTTCCACTATTTTGATATTCATTAATAAACCAAAAAGTAGCATCATCGGACGGATCAATATCAATTTTACTATAATCTCCGTAACGAGTACTACCTATATTAGCGTTCCCAGCAGCGATTAWYTCTTCRACTACCGTCATTGTYCCTAAYGGGTCACCATCAAAWCGTCCYGTGTAATAAGAACTAATTCTAAAATCTGTTGGATTTGGAGTAGTTGGTCCTGCCATAGAAGTATATCCCATAGCAATATTACCAACTCCATCCATAATCATACTCGCATGCCATGCATGTTTTCCGTTAGGAGCTATGTAAGTACCTTCTTGGTAAACTGTCCAAGGTTGATTGTCTCCAGGTTGACGTAACTCATACCAACGCACACCTGCCAATTCACCAGAAGAAGCATCTGTGTCAATTACAAAGTTAAATATAGCAGAATTATGTCCTGCAAATTTTCTAAATTGAGCTTGATTCATAACWGTTGCTTGCAATGCATCTACAGAAGAACCTCCTGGTTGTGCAAGGYTTGAGAAACTACCACCATCAAAAACACTAATAAAMGGTGTSGCTGGAAGTTCTGTWGCAGCTGACATAGTACCGTTWCCAGCACCCCAATCAACATCCAATGTCCATAGTTTTACGTGATCAGTACCAACTCCACCCCAAGCATYATCTTGAAGGTAAACAAATGTTGCTCCACCWKCAGCTGGCATATTRTCATCACTTAYATTTAAMGCTTGTGGGCTAAAAAATCCACTWGTTWSCAWACCWGGTAATGGGAATCCCATTATTTGTGCAGGATTTCCTGCTAACATTTCTGTTCTTTCTAAAGCCCWWACTTTRTTWCCKCCRCCAGTATTTTCAGTCATRTAATAMCCATCRCTCCATACAGATAGTTTTTGGTAATCATTTACGGCGCCCATTGTATAGTTATTCCAACCATCATTGATTGGATCAGGTCCATCAGAAACAGCTATTTGAGCTCCACCTCCTAAGAAAGTAAGCACCCATCTGTCGGCAGCATTATCGTAAGACACCGTTAAATCACAACATCCACCGTTTGGAAAAATTGTTGGATTTGGAGCTATTGGCCCCGCTATTAGATTTCCAGATTTATCATAAATAGCAAATCCTGTGTTAAAAACAACAATTACGTGGTTTGGTCCAACTGCCATAGAAGGATCTGTTGGAGTTGACCCAGACTGATATGCATCAAAAACAATTGTTGGAGGCGCTACACGAACACTTTGCTCTTGTTCATTTCTATTTCTTACATAATAATCATCTTGAGATTGTCTATCTTTTCCAACAATCACTTTATTACCTAAAGATCTTCTGTCTCTTGCTTCTCCAACTTTGTCAACGTAAGGAGGTAAGCTATTAATCCTAGATGCGATTGAAGGGATATATTCTGGAATAATCGTCTCAGAATAATTTGCATGTGCAGGTACATTTGGGGTTGCTTTTTGAGCATTTCCTGTAAAAGAAAATACTGCTAAACACAACAATAAAAAATAATTTTTTGTTTTCATTAGTTTAAGTTTTAGTTAACAATTTTTAAGTTTTTCAAAAATAATACCTATTTATTAATACACAAGTTTTTATATTAATAAATTGCAATAATTTCACATAAAAGGTATGATATTTGTAATTTTGCAACCTCTTAATAGCTAAATAAATAAATTATGAACTATTTTAATACATTAACATTGTTTTTTTTACTAATTTTATTTTCTTGTAATTCTACAAATAAATCAGTTTCAACAACTTCAGAAAAAGAAACTCAAATAGAATCAAAAAACATGATTGAAGATGGTTTTACAAATGGGACAATTACTACTTCAAAAAAAGAAGGTGACTGTCCAATAACAATTAAAGTAGAAAGAAAAGAAGGAGCCTACTATTTAGACCCAATTAATTTACCGGAAGATTTTCAAAAAGATGGCGAAAAGGTATGGTTTAAATACGGAGGTTTAAAAATGATGAATCGATGCAATAAAGCTTCTCCAGTTAGTATTATTGAAATACAAAAACAATAGATTAAAATAAGATAAGCCACTCCCCACAGTGGCTTATCTATACACTAAAAAAACTAACTTAACTTACTTATTTGCTTTTTTAGCTAGGTAAATTTGATCTTTGTTTTTTTCTAAAGCACTTAATCGAGCTTCTAAATTTTCGTATTTTTTAAGTTGTTTTTTTAGTTCTTGGTTTTCTTGAGAAAGTATTTCTACTTCTTTTTTAAGCTCTTGAACTGCTTTAATTGCAATAATTCCTGTTGCGGAATAATCTAACTGATAAACATCTTCATCTTTAGTATAAGAAACTAACTCAGGATATATTTTATCTACATCTTGAGCGACTAAACCAATATATTTTTTTTTGTTTTTCTGAGTTTTAAAACGATAGGTTAATGGTTTTAGCTTCATAAACTCTTCCCATTGAAAATATAAATTATTAAAATCTTTTTTTAGTCGCCTGTCTGAAACCGCTGTGTAAACTCCAGAAACTCCATCTATTTTAGCAGTTAAAGCATTTCCGTTTACCGAGCTATAAAACCTAA
This sequence comes from Flavobacterium sp., assembly GCA_002733185.1. GTDB lineage: Bacteria > Bacteroidota > Bacteroidia > Flavobacteriales > Flavobacteriaceae > Marifrigoribacter. Next base: position 40,648 of record NVUT01000022.1, read on the forward strand.
AATCCCCAGTAGCTCCAGAAGAAACATATAAGCGCCATGAATTTGCATTTGCGTTCTCTAGTTTAAAACCACCGGTTGTACCATTATTAAAATGTTTTAGGTGTAATCTTGTATCTGGAGTTGTATTAATCCCTACTTTCCCATTGGTGTAAATATCATCGCCAATGCTATTAGGTGCTGTTCCTCCTGTTTCGTACCAATCGGCGTCTTGTAAAGATGATAAGTCTACTGTAGCACCAGTACCGTTTTCTATAGAAATTGCTAAGGAACTACCCGTAAGTACGGCACTAGTAATATTTTGATTATCTGTACCAACAGAACTTGAGTCAACCCAACTAATAGATCCTGTACCGTTAGTTTGAAAGACTTGATTAACGTTGCCATCTGTAGTTGGAAATGCAAATCCTGTTCCCGTTGGGTTTCCAATTTGGAATTCACTATTTGTTCTTAAAATATTTGTATTGAACTCCCCATAAATTAATGCGCTATCTTCATTAGCTCCAGAGTTTTCTATGTATAATTTTTCACTACCAGTTTCATTAAATCCAGAGGAAAACCCCAAAAAAACATTTCCATTTCCTAGTATATTTGACCCTCCGGCAGAACGCCCTAAAGCAGTATTGTTATCTCCAGATATAATCGAGCCTAGGGATAAATTTCCAATAGCGGTATTATAATTACCAGTAGTATTTGCATCTAGTGTATTATATCCGAAAGCTGCATTATACAATCCTATTGTATTAGAAGATAAAGCAAAATATCCAACCCCAACATTTCTGTTGTCGGTACTATCATCACTAAACCCCGCAAAATATCCTAAAAAGAGAGAAGAATTGTTGTTGGTTCCATCATTATCAGATTTTCCATCCGTAAGGTCATCAATTTTTAAAGCTCCACCATCTTGTAAAGAAGATAAATCTATGGTTAATGGAGCAACGCCATCATTTTCTAATGAAAGATTAAGAGTGGTGCCAGATAAATTAAATTGATCTATGGTTTGGTCGTCGGTACCGATAAAAGTTGAATTTATCCAACTTAAAGCTCCGTTGCCGTCTGTGTACATTAATTGATTTAAAGTTCCGTCTGTAGTAGGAAAAGCATAACCTGTAACTGTTGGGTTGCCTATTTGAAATTGACTATTAGTACGTAAAATATTAGTATCGAACTCTCCATAAATAAGAGCATTATTAGCATCTGCGTTGGAGCTTTCTATATAAAGCTTATTGCTTCCTGTTTCGTTAAATCCAGATAGATTGCCAAGAAAAATATTATTATCACCATTGATGTTATTTTTACCTGCGCTATTACCTAGAGCTGTATTATTTGAACCTGCTGTATTAGAACTTAGGGATTGACTGCCAATTGCAGTATTCATTAAACCTAGGTTTAAATTAAGGCTCATCCAACCAATCGCAGTATTTCCAGAACCAGAAACATTAGAGTACAGAGTTTTATAGCCAATAGCCGTATTTGCTGAATTATCACTATTAGCTAATGCATCAAAACCCATTCCTACATTTTGATTATTACCTCCACCATCAGACACACCAGCATTTATACCGATATAGATAGAAGACCCATCATCACTGCCATCATTATCAGATTTTCCGTCTAGCAAATCATCAATTTTCAAAGCTCCACCATCTTGCAATGAAGATAGATCTATTGTTTGTGAAGTTCCATTTTCAATACCAATAATTAGGTTAGTTCCTACAAGTCCAGATCCTGTAATGTTTTGATCGTCGGTGCCAGTTCCATCTTGTAAAGAAGATAAGTCTATAACTTGTGAAGTTCCATTTTCTATACCAATAGTTAAATTTGTACCTGCAAGTCCAGATCCTGTAATGTTTTGGTCGTCTGTTCCTGTTCCGTCTTGTAAAGAAGATAAGTCTACGGTAACAGGAACGACACCATCATCCTGTAAAGAAATGTTTAAAGTAGTTCCCGATAAGCTAAAAGCATCTACTATTTGGTCATCAGTATCTATAGGTGTAGTCCAACTAATGTCTCCAGCTCCATTTGTACTCATTATTTGCCCGTTTGTACCTCTAGAGGATGGAAATATGTAATTGTTTGAGGTGGTAGAACCAATTGAAACTCTACCTAAAAAATAACCAGCATAGCCATTGTTATTTTTTACATCGCTATATATTCCATAATGATCTCCTCCACTAGTTGAAGGGATTTTAGTGTAGAAACCATATTTAGGAGCCGGGCCTGATCCATCAATTTCAGCTTTAAACCCATAAACAGGACCTGCTAATCCTCCATTAAATGTTATGTTAGCTAAAAATGCTGGGTTTTCTCCAGCAAAATTTATGGTTGATGTAGTAATAAAATCTACTACAACACCCCGTTTGCCCCAAGTATCTGTTCCACTTATAATCAATCCACTCCTCAGTCCTAAACCTGCTGTGTATTTATTCATTTCAGTAGTTAAACCAGTTAACGCGTTTTCTGTTAGAATAGCAGAATAAGATCTTAAATTATAAGTAGAAGTTGTCTCAGCAAAAATAGCAGCTCCTGTAGTCTGAGCATTTCGAGTAACTTTTAGAGGATATTCACTTGCACCTGTAATATCTGTGATTTCAGTTTTTCCAATAACATCTAATTCAACATTAGGAGTTGAATTATTTATACCAACAAACCCATTTGTATAAATATTATCATTAATATTGTTTGGTGCTGTTGTTGTACCTACTTCAAACCAGTCTGTGTCTTGTAAGGAAGATAAGTCAATAACTTGTGAAGTTCCATTTTCAATGCCAATAGTTAGATTAGTTCCTGTAAGCCCAGACCCTGTAAWGTTTTGGTCGTCTGTACCTAAATTTGGATTTAAAAAACTAAGCTGTCCATTACCATCGGTTTGTAATATTTGATTAACAGTACCATCCGTTGTAGGAAACGAATAACCAGTACTTGTTGGGTTTCCTATTTGAAATTCGCCGTTTGTACGTAAAAGATTAGTATCAAACTCGCCATAAATTAGGGCATTATCTTGATCTACATTAGAGTTTTCTATATAAAGTTTATTACTTCCTGTTTCGCTATAACCTGCATTAGAACCGAGAAATACATTAGAACTTCCTAAACTATTATAACCAGCAGAGTTACCTAAAGCGGTGTTAAAGTAACCTGTTGTATTTGAATAAAGTGCTTGAACACCATTTACAGCATTGTAATTCCCTATTGTATTACTATAAAGTGAATAATTTCCACTTGCAGTATTATAACTACCTGTTGTATTGTTATAAAGTGAACTATAACCACTTGCAATATTCCAAATACCTGTTGTATTATTATTAAGTGCTTGAACACCATATGCAGTGTTAGTATTACCTGTTGTGTTTGAGAAAAGTGAATGAAAACCAATTGCCGTGTTTTGTTGACCAGTTGTATTGTTATAAAGTGCTTGAACACCATTTGCAGTGTTATAATTCCCTATTGTGTTTGAGTAAAGTGACTGATAACCATTTGCAGTATTTTGGAAGCCTGTTGTATTATTATAAAGTGAATTGGAACCACTTGCTGTATTCCAATTGCCTGTTGTATTGTTGTAAAGTGATCTGTTACCATTTGCAGTATTATAGCTGCCTGTTGTATTAAAATAAAGCGATTCAAAACCGTTTACAGTATTACGAAATCCTGTTGTATTACTAAAAAGTGCTTGAAAACCAATCCCTACATTTCTATTAGCTGAGCTATCATCATTAGCACCAGCATTWATACCTAAAAATACCGAGGAGCCATCATTTGTTCCGTCACTATCAGATTTACCGTCACTTAGGTCGTCTAATTTTTCAATAGTACTTCCTACAACACTTACCCAAGCAGCAGGGCCTGCATTATTATCCCAATAATAATATCCAGGAGCATTCCCACCAGATGCAGTAGTAAGATAAACCATCATCCCTTGTTGTGCAGAAGTTGGTGCTGTTGCAGGAAAAGTGTCTATACGTGGAATTAATAACCCATCCGTGTTGGAAGGTGTTGCTTGATTGGTTGCGGTGATATCTAAGCTCGCTTTAGGGCTGGTATTATTAATACCTACTTGGGCTAATATAGCGCCATTAAAGGCGAAAATGAAAATACAAATTAAAAACTGCTTCATAATAAAACATTTATTTTTGCAATTTTTCAATTAAGTTATATTGCCTATTTATTAAGGTAGTTGGGGCGGTGATAGCTTTATTTTTTTCAACCGTTTTGAAAGTATTAAACTCACCTGTTGAATAATGAGATTGCATAGAGTTACAATACCAAAGAGTGGAACTTACTAAAAAGATGGATAAAATAATTTTTTTCATAACTAATTGCTAGTTAGGAACAAATGTAGCTTTCAGCTTTTAATTTTATCTCATCCGTTTGGGTGATATTTCAGGAAAATATAATGTTTTAGAGTTTTTAAAAATTTAATAACTCTCGTATTTTTACAATTGTAGTGGCTCGTGTATGTGCTTCTAATTTTTCATACACTTTTTGTACGTGAGTTTTTATTGTGTTTAAACTAAGGTTGTTTTTAGTTGCAATTTCTATATTTGACAAACCATGATAAATATCTTGTAAAATAACAAATTCACTTTGGGTAAGCTTATGGTTTATTTTTTGATTAAATATTTCAAACGAAAAAGACGCTTGTTTTTTAATGCCTTGAAAGTTGGATAATGCAATTTCGATTCCTGTATAAATATCTGCTTCTTCAAAAGGCTTAACAATATAACCCATTGGAAAAGTATGCTTTACCTTATCTAATATTAATTTTGTTGAATAAGAGGTTAGATATAAAAAAGGAATTTTAGTGTGCATATTTATATATTCAGCAATAATAATTCCATCCGTATTATTTCCTAGATTGATGTCTAATAACGCAATATCTGGAGTGTTGTTTTTTAAAATAGAAAGTGCTTGTTCTTTATTATATGCAACGCCAATTACGTCGTAATTTACCTCCAGAAGTATTTCTTTAATATCTTCTGCTATTAAAGGTTCATCTTCTACTACAAGAACTTTTGTTTTGGACATTTATTCCGCTTTGTATTTTTTAATTATTAGGGTAATTAGGGTTCCTTTGTTAGTGCTTTCTATATTGAAATCTGCCTCTAATTTCTGACTAAAAGAACGGATTAATTTATAGCCCAAACTAGTAGTGTTTTCTATAGAAAAATTCTCTGGTAATCCTACACCATTATCTGAAACTACTAATTTAAGTAAATTATTTACGATTTTTAAAGCTACCGAAATTTCTCCAGAATCTTTTTTAATAAAAGCATATTTTAACGAATTACTTATAAGTTCGTTAATTATTAATCCTAAAGGAATAATGGTATCAACATCCAATTTTAACTTATCAATATTGGTATTTATTTGTATAGATTTTGTGTCTGTTTTATAGGTTTTTACCAAATTAGAAACAAGTTTTGTAATGTATTGTTCTAAATCTACTCCTACCAAATTATTATCCTGATATAAATTTTGATGAATTAATGCCATTGCCTTAACTCGGTTTCGCCCTTCTTGTAAAGCTTGTTGCGCATTGGTATCTTTAGTTTGTCGTTGTTGAAGGCTTAACAATGAAGACACCACTTGAAGGTTATTTTTTACACGATGATGAATCTCTTTTAAAAGAATTTCTTTTTCCTGAAGTGCTTCACTAATCTGAAAATTTTTCTTTCTGTTTTTAATAAAAAAGAAGCCTAATAAAATAATTATTATAAAAGCTGCAATTGCTAGGTATAGAAATAATTTTCGTTGTTGTTCTTTTTTATCGGCTTCAATTTTTTGATGTTCTTGTTGCTTATCAAAATCGTATTGCATCTGAAGTTGTGTTAATTGCTTGATGTTTTTTTCGCTGATAAACGAATCTCTTGCAGCCAGATATAATTCTTGATTTTTAAAAGCTTTTTCAAAATCACCTACTTCTTTGTAGGCTTCAGATAAACATTGGCAAGCATCCAATTGAAGCTCTAAATTATTAATAGAAATGGCAATACTTTTTGCTTTTTCACAATCACTTATTGCATTGGAATATTCTTTTGTATTGTTATATAGCAGTCCGCGGCTTGCGTAAACATAGGCAATTCCCGATTGATGATTGCTCTCTGAATAGGTATTTAAAGCACTGTTGAAACTAATTAGCGCTTCCGAATATTTTTTTAAATGAGTTTCAGCAATTCCAAGGTTTAATTCAGATCCTGCGACGATAATAGGAGGAGCATCTCCTTCTATCTTTAATTCTTTACTTTTTATTAAAATATTAAAAGCATCGTTAAAGCGTTTCATTTTAATAAGTAAATCGCCTCTATTAGATAAAATACTTCCAGCACTTATTTTAGTTTTTTTGGACTCTAAACTACTTACCGCTTGGTATGCCAAATCGTAGTATAATAATGCAGCTTGGTGGTCTTCAATTTGATTGTAAAGATTAGCTAAACTGTTATTAATTACAAGATTTTTCCCGGTATAGGTGTAAATTTCTTTTTTCTTTAATTGGGTAGTATCTATTTTGTCAATACTTTCTTTTGCATTTAATAAGGCAGCAATTGCCGAGGAAACATCTCCTTTTCTTTTACAAATTCCACTGCGAGTAGATAGTATGGAAGCCACTAAAAACGGATTGGCATCGAAAGTAGCAAACTCTTCTGCTTTATTTAAATAAACTGAAGAAGAATCTAATTTAGAATTATAATAGTAGTAATTTCCAAGGGAATAATAAATGCTTGCATATTGGTTTTTTAAATCCAATTTTTCTGAAATAGAAAGTGCTTTATTTAAAAATGAAATAGTTTTTTCTGAATACCTGTTTTTAACAGATGAGGTTATTAAAAAATTAATTTTTTCGGATGGATTAGTTATTGTATCTAAAGCTTTTATAATTGAATCAATTGCTAGATTGTTCAAAGGCTTTTGTTGTCCTAACATTATTGAGGATACAAAAAGAAAAAACAGAAGATTTATATATTTCACTATTAAGTACTTGGGTTATGAGAGCAAGATAGTATTTTTTTAAGTAAAATTACATGAGAGATAAATGCTGTTTTTATAAGAATCCTTTCTAATAACTATAGAAACTTAAAAGAATATAAATTGAAAACCCACCACAGATGTGATGGGTTTTCGCCCCAAATTTGATTAATAACGTACGTTATCAACCTACTTATGTAAGAGGCTAATTTACAATAAAAGTTTAGGTAGCTGCAATTATGTAATCCTATTCTTACAATTATTTTTTTTAATAATTTTTTTATACATTTTATTTATAGAATTAGCTATAATAAAGATAAATGTTA
>NVUT01000058.1 GCA_002733185.1 Flavobacterium sp.
AATAATTATAAATAATTAAATATGAAACAAATAAAATCAATATATAAATCGCTATTAGTAATTTTTATAAGTTTTAACGCTTTCGGTCAATACGGTATCATTGAAATGAAAAATGGAGAACAATTTGAAATGGCAAGCTCTGATCTTAATGTTGAAGGTGATCAACTAAGGTATCTTTTTGAGAAATTTGAAGCAAAAACTTCTGTTATGGGAATTGGTCTAAAAAAACAAAAAAAGGAATATCTTGCTAAATCTAGACTTATTAATCTTAGTGAAATTAAAAAGATACATACACAAGGAGAAATATCTATTGGCAGTAGATCAATAATGAAATTCGAAGGTATTAAATACATTAAAACAAAAAAGTATTACAAAATATTTTATATAATAGAAGAAGGCGAATGCAGATTATTAGTTAAATCTGGAGACGGAAACGCATTGTATTCGTTTTATGCTCAAAAAGGCAATGAAGAACCTTACGAATTACATAGGTCAGGAACTGGTACAGGACCTAAATATAAAAAAAGATCCAAAAAATACTTTGCAGATTGTGAACCTGCCATGAAATATATTAAAAAAGGTTTAACAAAAAAACACTTCCAAAACTTGTTGAAATCTATAATGAAAATTGCGCAGATTAAATATAGAGTGTAAACCAAGCTGTACCTAATTTACAACAAAGTATATCAATCAATTTAATTAGTAAACTGTTGATATACTTACATTACCCACAATTTGACCAACTAATGAAAATTCTAATAATCATTTTACTTTTCATCCCATTAATTTCTTGCGGACAAACCGATTCGATAACTTCGATTATTAAAAGTAGAATTAATCACGAAACTGAAAACCCAGTACACAGCGTTTTGATATACATAGAAAAGGAGAATAAAAAATTTATCTATCACAAAGGATTTGGGAAATTGGACAAAGATTTACAATCAGCTTCGAATAATGACCAATTCAGAATTGCAAGCATTACAAAACTTTTCGTCTCAACAATAATTCTGCAACTCAATGAAGAAGGGAAGCTTAATCTTAATGACAAAGCATCAAAATATTTAGAAAATATAGATTATCTCGATTTTGAAAACTTACATTTATTTAACCAAAAGAAGTTTGCATTTGATATTACCATCGAACAACTATTATCACATCGCACAGGATTAGCAGATATATTCACAGATAAAGAACAAGATTTTTTCGATTTGTTATTGCAAAACCAAAAAAAACAATATTCACCTAAATCAATCATTGAACTCTATTATTTATATAATCTGAATCAAACACCACATTTTGAGCCTAATAAAGGCTGGTATTATTCAGATATGAATTTTGTACTCATAGGTCTAATTATTGAACAAATTGAAAGAGTTAAACTATCCGAATCTATACGTAATAGAATATTGAATCCTCTTAAAATGCAAGACACTTATTTTGAATTTTACGAAAGCCCAATTCAAAAAAACAATATGATAAACCAATATGTAGGAAATTTGAATTTTACAGAAATTAACACATCTTTCGATTGGTCAGGCGGAGGTATTGTTTCTACGAATGTGGATTTAGCGACCTTTATTAAATCATTATTTGATTTAAAATTAACAAACAGAACATCGTTGAACAAAATAATTGATGTCAAATTCAGCAAAGAAAATGAAAACAGATATGGACTAGGAATTTACGAATCTAAATATAATGGCAATACATATTTCGGACACTATGGGTTTTACGGAACATACGTTGGATATTGTCCAGATACGAAAACTGTAATCTCTTATTCTATTAGTCAAGCAACTCCAGATTTTAGCGTGTATAATTTTATAAATGAAATTCTGAAACTTGCAGAATGAAAAACTGTGGGTAAAGCAAGTCCCAATTCAGGTAAACTATGCTTATAACAAACATTAAAAACTAAGGAGTTCACATCTTTTCTGTCATCCTAATTCCTCAAAAATAAGCTCTAATTTTAACTTGTCCGAGAACTATCGGAATTATCATTTTATTTAGACTAATTTTGCAACAGTAGCCAGATAGCTAAAACCTAAAATTGAAACTGCTATTATAGTAACCTTACCCAAAATATAAAAATGGAACAAACTGAATTTTTAAAGCAACATGTATTTACAGATTTAAAAAATATGAATAATGGATTTGACCAAGAAGAAATCCAGTATTTTTCTGAATCGGATTTCGAAATCCTTCTTCAACGTGTGGAACATTTTGGAATTAGTATTTACGAAATTAAACCTTGGTTTAACAAGGAATTCCTAGATGTTTCCGTACACGGAGATCATAATAAAAAAGCGACAGATCCACGATGGTACAAAAAAGCATTTTTAACCTTTAGAAAAAGTCAAACTGGACTTTCTTATTCTGCAACCTATAAAGTTTCGAAGAAACTTTTAGCGAGAGAAAACATTGTGAGTAAAGACCTATAATGTATATATACTCAATACACATAGCTTTTCGGGTTTTTCACTCTTTCTTTTTCCCTTTATCATCGTTAAAATTTTAAACCGTAACTAAGGCTATGCTTGAAAATTTTGCCTCGATAAAGAAAAAAATAAATTCGTTTAAATTCCAGAAAAGCTAAATCCATTGAGTATAACAAAGCTTGTAACTAGTTTCAATTTTAAAGGAGGTAACTAACTCTTTTTGTTTTATGAAAAAACAAATTGCTATTATTGGCGGCGGACCTTCTGCTTTATTATTGGCAGCTTTTTTAGATGCTGATAAATTTACAACCACCATCTATGAAAAAAAGAAAACCGCTGGTCGTAAATTTTTAGTTGCCGGTAAAGGTGGTTTCAATTTAACGCATTCAAAACCAATTGATCTGCTTATAAAACGTTATACACCAAATAATTTTTTAGACAAAGCACTACTTCATTTTACCAATACTGACTTTAGAAATTGGCTCGATAAGATTGGGATTCCAACATATATTGGGAGCAGTAAAAGAGTATTTCCAAAAGAAGGAATTAAACCTAATGAAGTCCTGAATGCCATTCTCAAATTTCTCAAAGAAAAAGGAGTTGTTTTTAAGTATGAACATGCTTTTACTAAATGGGACTGTGATAATAACCCGATTATAAATAACAAAACAATACAAACAGATTATACCGTATTTTCTTTAGGCGGTGGAAGTTGGAATATTACTGGATCTGATGGAAAATGGCTCGATACTTTTTCTGAAAAAGGAATTAAAACAAAACCATTTCAAGCATCAAATTGTGCATATCAAATAGATTGGAACCTCAATTTTATTCAGAAACACGAAGGAGTTCCCTTAAAAAACATCGCTATATCTTGCAATAACGTTATTCAGAAAGGAGAAGTAGTTATTACTAAATTTGGATTGGAAGGAAATGCTATTTATGGCCTTAGTCCACAAATTAGAGAACAGTTAAATTCCAAATCAAAAGCAACTGTTTTTATCGATTTTAAACCTTCATTAACAATAGAAAAAGTCCATTCAAAAATTAAACTTTCTACCTTTAGAAATACAACTGAAATTTTAAAAAAAGAACTTAAATTAAGTAGCTCTCAAATCGATTTATTAAAGTTATATTTATCTAAAGAAACGTATTTAAATACCGAATCATTATCAAATAACATCAAGAAATTTTCTTTAGAAATAAAAAGTACAGCAGCTATTAATGAAGCGATTTCTACCGTTGGAGGAATTGATTTAAATGCAGTTTCTGAAAATTTTGAACTTAAAAATTTTCCCCATCAATTTTGTATTGGCGAAATGTTAGATTGGGATGCTCCAACTGGCGGCTATCTATTACAAGCTTCTGTAAGTACTGGCGTATATTTAGCTAGTTATTTAAATAAAAATGCTTAAAACGAGTTTGGAAAATCAATTGATTACAAGCCCAATTTTTTTATAAGTAATTTCCATCTGGAATCCTCTTTTAGTTAGTTAAATTAAAATAACAACTTTTTAGAACAATTTTAAAAGTTAAAAAATTCATATATTTATATCAAACTAGGTTTTATGGGAATTCAAGGAATGCAAGCCTCTTTAAGAAATAACAAAAGGGAACGCAAGTCTATTTTTGATAATAAAAAAGAAATTAAGAAATCAACTTATAAAGGATTTGTTGATCATATGAAAATGACTACTTATGAGTTTCACGAGTTTCAGAAAAAGCTTAAAAAAGACAATACTGAACGTCAAAAAATATTCATAATAAAATCTGTCATATCAATTTCTATATTTATTGCAATTGTTATTTATTTCCTGTTTTTCTATAAGGTCTAACCTCTCCTCCACTGACTAGATTCCTCAAAAACATGTTCTAATATTTTTTTATCATCTTCAGAAAACTCAATATTTCTTCTAGACATTACTACTTCGGCAACTTCRAAAGCTTTACTAGTTCTATAGGTAATCATTCCTGCACTTCCACCCCAACTAAAACTTGGAATAAAATTACGTGGAAWTCCACTTCCGAAGATATTAGCACTTACGCCAACAACAGTTCCTGTGTTGAACATGGTATTGATACCACACTTGCWATGATCGCCCATCATTAAACCACAAAACTGCAATCCTGTTTTTGCGAATCCTTCGGTTTCATAATCCCATAGACGCACTTCGGCATAGTTGTTTTTAAGGTTAGAATTATTGGTATCTGCTCCTAAATTGCACCATTCACCAATTACAGAATTTCCTAAAAACCCATCGTGACCTTTATTGCTATAACTAAAAATCACACAATTATTAATTTCACCACCTACTTTTGTATGTGGRCCAATAGTGGTAGCTCCATAAATTTTAGCACCCATTTTTACGGTAGCATGTTCGCAAAGCGCAAAAGGCCCRCGAATCATAGCWCCTTCCATAATTTCGGAATCTTTACCTATATATATAGGTCCGTCATTTGCATTAAGGGAACATAAAGGTAAAACTGCTCCTTCTTCAATAAAAATATTTTGTTTATTAAAAGCTACGGTCATTTCAGGAATGGGTTGTGATTCTCTTCCTTCAGTAAGTAGATCAAAATCCTGTTGAATTGCTTTTCCGTTTTGCTGAAAAATATCCCAAGTGTGATCTATTTTTATAATATCGTCGTAAGTATATTCTATAATATCGTACGTATCAAAATCTACTTCTTGTCCTTCGGTAGTATAAAACGCTAGAGGTTCACCATTTATAAAAACTGCTTGGTTTTCTTTCAAACTTTCAACAATTTTTACTAAGTTTTCAGTTGGTAATACCGATGCATTGATTAATACATTCTGTGCCAATTCGATCATCGGAAATTTTTCAGAAAGATAATCTTCAGTAACTGTGGTGATTGCAAAACCTAAATGTTTCTCCCATTTTTCACGAATAGTTAAAATCCCTACTCGAATATCTGCAACAGGACGAGTGAAGGTAAAAGGTAATAATTGGTTACGGACGCTTCCGTCGAAAAGGATGTAGTTCATGTTTCAGTATTTATTCCTCGCGAAGGCGGGGATCTCAGTATTCAGTATGTAGTAATCAGCAATTAAATTTCAAGTTCATTTTCAAGGACATTGAGTGTTTCGATTTTTTTTATCGAAACGTATCGAAATGTCAATATTCAAATTTAAAAAATAATGTTCAAAGTAAGAACGTTAAGATCTTTAATTTTTCTTTTAACTTTAATTTTTAGAACACTGAATGTTTTGTTTTGTTTTTTTTAAATCGAAATGTATCAAAGTGTTAATGCACAAAAAAAGCCTTTGATTTCTCAAAGGCTTTATAAAATATATGTTGATACCGTATCGAGCACGGTATTCAATTACTTCTTAAATTTAGCATATTTAGTTTTAAACTTGTCTATACGACCAGCAGTATCGATAAGTTTTTTCTTACCTGTATAAAACGGGTGAGAACTTCTTGAAATTTCCATTTTCACTAAAGGATATTCAACACCGTCAACTTCTAGTGTTTCTTTAGTATTTGCTGTAGATTTAGTTAAAAACACATCTTCATTAGACATATCTTTAAATGCTACTAATCTATAATTTTCTGGATGAATACCTTTTCTCATAATACATTTCCTACGGAAGCAGGAATCTCTTTTAATTAAACTTCAAAAATATAAAAACCACTTTTTGTGATTTCAGTTTGCAAATTTAATCAATATGGTTTAAAGGGTTTGGGTATTACGTTTATTACTGCGGGACTAATGGCGTTTGGCTTTTTGTCTTTCGGTGGTATCTCT
>NVUT01000023.1 GCA_002733185.1 Flavobacterium sp.
TTTACAATGCGTATGCTTCTATAGATACTATAAACAATGGTTTTTATAATTTAAAAGATATAAGTTTAATAAATAAAACATTTAATGATACCTTATATATAGGAGCGGCTTTTAAAGGCGGAAAATATGCCAAAAACGAATTTAATTTATCATTATATCATACTATAGACCCTGATGGAAATTCAGTAGTTGGAGTAAAAAAATCGGCTATTACCTACAAAGAAAACACTTGGTATTTGAATGAAAAGAACGACAATTTCAACAAGATTATTTTCGATAAAAATTTTGAAAATGTAAAATTTGATTCAATTGTATTAAGTCATAATGAAGAATTAATTCAGTTTGCAGGATCTACTAGTGAAAACTCTTATAAAAATTTAAAAATCCACTTTCACGATGTAAACATTGGAAATTTAGTTCCAAAAGTCGATAGTTTGCGATTGTACGGTAAAATGGACGGTGATTTAAGTGTTATACAGAAAGATGGAGTGTATTTTCCAAGCTCCGATTTAGGTATAGAAGATATCAATATAAACGATGTAGATTTTGGAAATTTAAAATTGGATATACAAGGTAATAACACTTTAACGTATTACGATATTAATGCAACTTTAATAAATGAAAATGTAAAATCTATTAACGCCAAAGGCTTTATTGATACCTCAGAAAATAACTCTAGAATTCAGCTAAATGTTGACTTAAACGAATTTAATTTAATGGCAGTAAGCCCTTTTGGAGGTATTGTGATTACTAATATTAGAGGTTTAATTACTGGAAGTGCTTCAGTTACTGGAAAATTAAAATCTCCCGATATATTGGGGAATTTCAATTTAAAGAATACGGGTTTAAAAGTTCCGTATTTGAATGTAGATTTCGACCTAGATCAATCTACCAATTTGATAGTTACTAAAGATAAATTAGAAATTCTAAGTACTCAAATTACGGACACCAAATACAAATCTAAAGGAACATTCTACGGGAAAGCAACTCATAAAAACTTTAGTGATTGGAAGTTAGATTTAAATATTACTACCGATAATTTATTGGTGTTAGACACCTCATTAAAAGAAGATCAACTTTATTATGGCACTGCATTTATTAGTGGTACTGCCGATATTTACGGTCCAATTGATGAACTAGTAATTGATGTTGTTGCAGCTACCGAAAAAAATACAGTATTTAAAATTCCTTTAAGCGATACAGAATCTATTGGCGATAATTCTTTTATTAAATTCCTTTCTCCAAAAGAAAAAGAAGCTCGTTTGCATGGTGAAACTCTTGTTTCAGAAAATTTAAAAGGACTTTCCTTAAATTTTGATTTGGACATTAACCGAAATGCCGAAGTTGAAATCGTAATCGATCAAGAAAATAAATCTTCATTAAGAGGAAGAGGAGGAGGTACCTTACTTTTAGAAATTAACACGCTCGGAAAATTTAATATGTGGGGAGATTTTATTGTATATGAAGGAATTTATGATTTTAGATATGGTAAAATTATTAGAAAACAAATTGAAGTTGAAAAAGACGGAACCATCACTTGGGACGGACTAGCAACAGACGCTACCTTAAATTTAAAAGCCATTTATAAAACAAAAGCCAATCCCTCAGCTTTATTAGATGACCCAACTATAAACAGGAAAATCCCTGTTGAAGTAATCATCGATTTAAAAAAGCAACTTACACAACCAGAACTGCTGTTTGATATAAGTTTTCCTGAAGTAAGTTCAACTGTTAGGAGTGAATTAGAATACAAGCTTCAAACCAAGGAAGATCGTGAAAAACAAGCATTATTCTTATTAACAACGGGTTCGTTTATTAGTGAATCTGCTGGGCAAAGTGCCATTTCAGGAACAGTAACAGATGGTATTAATGCCATTTTAGCGCAAATCTTAACAGATGAAGATGCAGTAATTAATATCGCACCTTATTACGATTTAGGAATAGATACCGCAGAGATAGAAACTCAAGATGAATTTGGTGTGCAATTTTCTTCAAAAATAAGCGAACGAATTGTAATCAATGGAAAAGTAGGGATTCCTGTGGGTGGTATTAACGACTCTAGAGTTGCGGGCGATGTGGATTTGCAATGGTTAGTAAACGAAGATGGTAGCTTGCGTATTAACTTTTTTAACCGTCAAGCGGAATTGCAGTTTATTGGTGAGGACCAAACTTTTGAACAAGGGATTGGGATTTCCTATTCGGTAGATTTTGATTCAATGAAAGAGTTGATGAAGAAGCTGTTTGGGAAAGACATTGAATTAGAAACCATAGAAGAAGTAGTTCCAGATGATAGTTTTCCTGTAAATTTTGTTTCAAAAGAAAAGAAAAATTAAATTGGTATAAGCTATAAACTTGCCATCATCGAAATTTCTATATTCACATTCTTTGGTAATGCTGCTACTTGAACGGTTTCTCTCGCTGGTGCATTGTTTTCATCAAAGTAAGTAGCATAAACTTTATTAATGGCAGCAAAATCGTTCATATCAGTAATGAAAATAGAAACTTTAAATACATTATCAAAAGTCATTTCTGCTTCAGTTAAAACGGCTTTTAGGTTTTCCATAACCATGGTGGTTTCTTCTATAATTGAACTCATTTTTAATTCACCTGAAAAGGGATCCAAAGCAATTTGCCCAGAAGTATAAAGAATATTATTATTTAACACAGCTTGACTGTATGGTCCAATAGGAGCTGGGGCATTTTTTGTGTTGATTATATTTTTCATTTATTCTTCTTTAATACATTACAAACGTTTATTTGGCTCTCTTCTTTTTTCATATTTAATATCGCTTAACATAGACGATTTAATACCAATAAACATATACCAAGAAGTGTTTGTAGCACCAATTGGAGTCCAATTAAAACTCAATCGCCAGCTTTCTAAATCTCTTTGAAAACGAAATTGTGTTAGTGTAATTCCGTTGTTTTTAAAATCATAACCCGAAGAAATACCCACTTTCCATTTAGGAGAAAACTCTAAATTAGAGCTAAACATCAAGGATTGGGATGATATTTCGTTTTGCCGCTGCATATTATTATAAGTAATAGTATAAGCCAATCTGAAATCCCAAGGTATGGTAAAATTATACCAATCAAAATCAGATTTAGAAGTTTCGTAATCATCTTCAAAATTGCTGCGATCATTAATAAGAGTGGAGTCACCAAATAAATCGTCTGGACGCCCTCCATTTCTAAATGTTTCACTGTCAAAATCTTCATCATCACCTTTATTTCCTTTAAAATCCCGACTAGAAAAGGAATAATTTATACTAATATTTGCTTGGGTTAATCTAAATAAACTTCCACCATTATTTATATTAAATTCATCTACTCTACTATTATTATTGTCTAATGCGTAAGGGTCCAAAGTTCCATTAAAGTTAAAATCTAATTTTTTTACTATTGGAATACWTCCAGTAAAACGCAACGGACTCCAATTTAAAGAATCACCTGCAATATTATAAGCTGTCGAAAAATTCAAGTTATTTAACAAAACTATTTTTTTAGGACTCGTTGCTGTGGTATCACGATCTCYAACTTTTGCTTCAATAGTATTACTCATAGATATTCCTATATTACTAGCTCGCACTCTACCTGGAGCTCCATAAAGCGATTTTTCGAATCTAGAATAATATACAGTTTCTGTATTTCCGTTGTCATCAATGGGGTTTTCATATTGATCCCAAAACTGATCAAATGAAGGGTTGATACTATAGCTTAGCGATGGTCTAAAAACATGACGTATTGCCTGAATTTTTCTGCTTTTTCCGAAGTTAAACATTCCAYACATCGTAGTTCCTAAACTAGTTGAAAAGTTATAGGTTCGGTAGCTTTCAAAACCGTTTATAGTATCTTCAACTACGCCTCCAAGACCATTCTCAAAGTCTTGGTCGTATTCTTTATTTATAGTTTTAAAAACCCAAGTTTCTTTGTAAGAAGTTCCAATAGAAGCACTTAAATATTTTAAAATTTTAAAATTAGTGCTAATAGGAATGGTATGTTGAGCTCCAATCTGGGCGGTTTCAAACATTTCGGGTTTAAAGAAAAGTGAATCGGTGGTTCTAATTCTATTTTCCGCAGCTAAATTATATTGGAAATTAATATTATCTATAATCCCTTTTTTGATTCCTACTTTTGGTTCAAACGGAAAAATACGTGCAACACTCGCATTTACATTTGGAAGCGACATATTAATTTCTTGCGTATTGGTATTTTGAGAATGCGTTGCAGCGGCTGAAATATTTACCTGAGGAACCGTCTCAAATGTCTTGGAATACGATACGGAGGAACTTAAAGTGTTTACTAAAGCACTCGCATTATTGGTTTGATTGATAGATTGCTGAAAATACCTACTACTTCCTAAATTTACTGAAGCAGAAAAACGAGAACTGGGATTTGCTTTACTGTCTTGGTTATGGTTCCAACGAATATTATAAACAGAACTTTCACTAAAATCGTCAAACCCACGTTCACTGTTAATTAATTTTTCAAAACGAATACTTAAGTTTCCATTAAATTTATATCGCAAAGCGTAGGATGACTCTCCTCTAATTGCATAACTTCCGTTGGTATAGTAATCTCCTAGAACGGTTAAATCTATATAATCGTTAATTGCAAAATAGTATCCTCCATTCTGAAAGAAAAAACCACGTGCATTATTATCTCCAAAACTAGGAATAATAAATCCTGAAGTTCGATCTTTTGTTAATGGGAAAAAGGCAAATGGCAACCCTAATGGCAAAGGAACATCTGCAATATACATATTGGTAAATCCTGTTACAATTTTTTTATTTGGAACTACTTTTGCTCTACGTGTATAAAAATAATATTCTGGATTGTCAATATCTTTTGAAGTAGTAAACTTTATATTTTTCAGGAAATAAACAGAGTCGTTTACTCTTTTGGTAACTTCAGCTTTATAATTTAATTCTCCTTCACCCGAACGCGAATTGTAAATTAATGCCTTTTTGGTATCCATATTAAAACGAATAGAATCTGGAACAACTACCGTACCAGCTTGAGTAAATACGGGTAATTGAGAATAAACACCAGCACTATCAATTCCTCGGGCATATATTTCATTTTTAGTGTAATCTAAAATAATATACCCTGCTTCAATTTTCATGTCTTGATACGTAATATAAGCCTTGTCGTACATATAAACTTTATGTTCCTTTTTGTTCATATATACGTACTCTTCTCCGTAGTAATCCATTACTTCTGTAAGTAATTCTTCTTTTGGTTGAACGGAATCTGTCTTAACCGAATCTAAAGCTATCTCATTTACTTCAGGATTAATTATAGGTTTTATATTTAATAAAACCGAGTCCTGTTGTTTGTTAGCAGGAATTTCTACTTCATTTTTTGGTGGAATATCTTGGGAAAATAGTTCCGTGTTGCCCATAAACAACATAAGGAATATTACCCATAAAAAATGACGAAATGTTTGCAATGCTACGATACTATTTTTTGTAAATTTGGCTTAGTAATTGTATGTTTACCTATTAGGGCAAACAGGTTCAAAAATAAGCATATTTTTTATGCAATTTTTTTTAAAAGTAAATTTTTAACAATAGTATTATAAACAACACGTTATTACTTAATTAGAAAAAACAATCACTCTATGAAGACGAAAATCATTTCTCTTTTTACACTTATTTTATTCGTAATAATATCTTCTTCGTTTATTATCAACCATAACAATACCGAAAACCAATTTGTAGTGGTTTTAGATGCAGGGCACGGAGGTAGTGATCCAGGTAATATGGGGAATGGTTTTAAAGAAAAAGACATTGCCTTAAAAATTGTACTTAAAATTGGTAAAATTTTAGAAAAACAACCCAATATAAAAGTACTATACACACGTAAAACAGATATATTTATAAAGCTTTGGGAACGAGCACCCGTTGCTAACAAAGCAGATGCCGACCTGTTTGTATCTATCCATTGCAATGCACATTCTAGCCAAGCTCACGGTACTGAAACTTTTGTATTAGGGCTACATAAAAATCAAGCAAATTTTGAAATTGCAAAAAAGGAAAACGAAGTGATTTTTTTAGAAGACGATTATAAAGAAAACTATGTTGGTTTCGATCCTAGTTCGCCAGAATCTTTAATAGGAATGACATTAATGCAAGAAGAATATTTAGATCAAAGTATTTTGTTGGCGAGTTTAATTCAGAATAATTTCACTAATAACCTAAAACGAACCAATCGAAGTGTAAAACAAGCAGGTTTTATGGTGCTCTACAAAAGTTATATGCCGAGCGTATTAGTCGAGACAGGGTTTTTAACACATAAAAAAGAAGGTGCTTATCTAAATTCTGAAAAGGGGCAAAACGATATGGCACGAGAAATCTCCAATGGTATAATAACTTACCGAAACAGTCTGTCGTTGGCAACCAACGATTCACAAAACCCAGAAATTACACAAGAAGAAATAGATGAAGCTATTGATATTGTAAAAGAAAATATTTACGAAGGCTATATATTTAAAGTACAATTAGCAGCTTCCAGTAGAAAACTAAATACAAAAGCTTCAAATTTTAAAGGGTTACAAGAAGTTGTAAGAGCTAAAGAAGGAAAATTGTTTAAATATTATTATGGCGAAACACCTGACTATAATAAGATCCAACTTATGCAAAAATACGCCAAAGAAAAAGGCTACGACTCTTGTTATATTGTCGCTTTTAAGGAGGGTAAAAAGTTAAAACTTTCAGAGGTCATAAATTCTAGTAACAAATAAGTTAAATTCATCATTTTATTTATAAATTTGTTATTCATCAAAAATCATTCATCATTGAAATTTTCTAAAGAAGTAAAAACAGGAATACTCGCATTATTAGCCATTTTTATGGTTATTTATGGCTATAGTTTTCTAAAGGGATCCAACATGTTTTCGAGCGATAGAACTTTCTATGCTTCCTACGATAACGTTGCAGGTTTGGCAGTTTCGGCTCCTGTAACTATTAATGGTTTAGCGATAGGACAAGTTAAACATATTGATTTTGAAGATAAAAAAGGAAGATTGTTGGTGACTTTTTCAGTAACCAAAGATTTCGATTTTTCAAAAAATAGCGTGGTACGTATTTATAGTACGAGTTTTATTGGCGGAAATGCTTTGGCAATTATTCCAGAAATAGATCCAAATAATATTGCTGTAAGTGGCGATACACTCCGTGGTGAAATTGAAAAAGGTATGTTAGAAACCGTAACTAGTGGTCTAAAACCTTTAGAAAAACGAATTTATAAAACCTTATCCGGCTTAGATACATTGCTTTATAATTTCAATTCTGTGTTAAACGACACAACCAAAAAAGATTTAACTGAAGCAATTGCTAGTTTAAATAATACGATGAATTCTTTTGAAGGGGTTTCTGCAAATTTAAATTCACTTTTAAAGGACAGTAAACCAAAACTGGACAGTACATTTACCTACCTTGAAATTACAACGGGCAATTTAGCGAAATTCACAGATTCCTTGTCACAGATAAATATCAAAGCGATGGCTACAAATTTAGAAGCTACTCTAGCAAGTTTCGATGCTATTATGAAAAAAATAGACAATGGCGAAGGAAGTATTGGTAAATTGGTAAACGATGAGCAATTATACAATAATCTTGAAAATGCATCGAAAGAATTAGAAGAGTTACTTCGTGATTTAAAAGAACACCCAAAACGATATGTAAATATTTCTGTCTTTGGAAAAAAAGAAAAACCTTACCAACCCTCTGAAGAATCAAAAAACTAAACCATGGAGTACATTCCTAATATTATATTTTTAATTTTATTAATTGCTGGGACTGGTTTTTTTATTAGAAACAGTAAAAAAATTATCAGAAACATCAAGCTTGGTTATAAAGTTGATGCTTCAGATCATAAAAAAGAACGTTGGACTAATGTAATCAGAATTGCCTTAGGACAATCTAAAATGGTGGTTCGACCTTTGGCAGGAATCCTTCATATTATAGTGTACGTTGGTTTTATCATAATAAATATTGAAGTATTAGAAATTATCATCGATGGACTTTTTGGAACACATCGTATATTTTCTGGATTAGGAAGTATTTACGGTTTCTTAATTGCTTCATTTGAAATTTTAGCTTTAATGGTTTTGGTTTCAGTAAGCATATTTTGGCTGCGTAGAATGGTAAAACGCATTCCTCGTTTTTGGTCTAAAGAAATGACCAAATGGCCAAAAAATGATGCCCTGTATATTTTGTATTTTGAAATGGTGCTAATGTCACTTTTCTTGATTATGAATGCGACAGATTCTCATTTTCAAGCAGCAAATTCAGGAAATATAATCAGTCAATTTATAGCACCAATATTTTCAGGTTTAGGCGAAGGAACACTTCATTTAATTGAACGTTCCGCTTGGTGGATTCATATTACAGGTATACTTATCTTCCTTAATTATTTATACTATTCCAAGCATTTACATATTTTGTTAGCTTTTCCTAACGTATATTATGGAAGTGTTCAGCCAAAAGGAAAATTCAAAAATTTAGAATCGGTTACCAACGAAGTGAAATTAATGATGGATCCCAATGTAGATCCCTTTGCAGCACCAGCAGAAGGAGCTGAGGTTCCTGCAAAATTTGGTGCAAGTGATGTATTAGATTTAAGCAGAACTCAATTATTAAATGCTTATACTTGTACAGAGTGTGGACGTTGCACGAGTAGTTGTCCAGCAAACCAAACAGGTAAAAAGTTATCACCTCGTAAGATAATGATGGACACCAGAGATCGTTTGGAAGAAATAGGAAAAAACATAGATTTAAACGGTGAGTTTAAACCCGATAACAAACAATTATTAGACGATTATATTACACGAGAAGAGCTTTGGGCTTGTACCACTTGTAATGCTTGTGTGGAAGCTTGTCCTATAAGTATTGATCCACTTTCTATTATTATGGATATGCGACAATATTTAGTAATGGAACAATCTGCGGCACCAAATGAACTAAATGTTTCAATGACAAATATTGAAAATAACGGAGCACCTTGGCCTTACAACCAGATGGATCGATTGAATTGGAAAGATGAAAAATAGAAGTATTTTGAATATAAATAATTTTCGAAAATATGGACTATTTATAGTGTTGTTTCATCTTAGTTTTATAAAAATTAATAGTCAATCTGCTGGTTATACAAAGGATTCATTACAAATTAAAGTATATACAGAAATAGTATATAAAAACAATCAAGCAAAGCAAATAAATGTAAAAAAAGTATTTTGCGATTATTGTTCAAATGCACAAGTTGATATCATAAAAAAAAGAGCTTATGACTTAACATTTAATGATCGTAACAGTCCAGAAAATCGAAAGTTAAATGGTATTAAAAAATTAGCCTTGTATATTAGAATTTCAAAAAAAGATTTTAAAGCATTTAGAGAAAATGAATAAAAATAATAAAGTAATCAAGAATGTTGAAAATTTATTGCACGACAAGGTAGAAAAGGGTGAACATATAAGTCCTATTTTTCCTGATGGAGTTAAAAATTATCTGATTGATATTGATGGAACTATCTGTGATGATATTCCTAATGAAGAGCCAGAAAGAATGTTAACAGCAGCTGTATATCCAGACGCTTTAAAAACATTAAATAAGTGGTATGATGAAGGACATATTATTTGTTTTTTCACAGCTAGAACAGAAGAGCATAGGGAATATACCGAAATTTGGTTAAAAAAACATGGCTTTAAATACCATTCTATGTTAATGGGAAAACCTCGAGGTGGAAATTACCATTGGGTGGATAATCATTTAGTAAAAGCCACGCAATACAAAGGAAAATTTACCGATTTGGTAGATAAAAGAGTAACAATTCAAGTATTCGAGGATTAAATGAAACAAGTACTTTATATTATCTTTTTGATGATTAGTATTTTAACTAATGCACAATCTATTGTTGGTGAATGGGAAACTTTTGATGATAAAACAGGCGATAAATTATCTGTTGTTGAAATATATAAATCAAATAATAAATATTTCGGAAAGATTACAAAACTATATGAAGATCCTTCAGATTCAGTGTGTGAAAAATGTGAAGATAAAAACAAAGACAAACCCATTATTGGTTTGGTGATACTAAATAATCTTGAAGAGGATGATGACGAATATAACAACGGAACTATTTTAGATCCAAATAACGGGGAAACTTATAAATGTTATATTGAATTAATTACTAAAAATAAACTAAAATTAAGAGGCTATATTGGATTCTCTATAATTGGAAGAACCCAATCTGGCAAAGAAAGATATAAAAGATGAGCGAAGCATTAAAAGTGCCTACAATGGCAGAGTTTTTAGCACAAGGAAAACAACCTGAAGTATTATTTTGGGTAGGATGTGCAGGGAGTTTCGATGATAGAGCAAAGAAAATCACCAAAGCTTTTGTGAAATTATTAAACAAAGCAAACATTGATTTTGCTGTTTTAGGAGCTGAAGAAAGTTGTACAGGCGATCCTGCAAAAAGAGCTGGAAACGAGTTTTTATTTCAGATGCAAGCGATGATGAATATTCAGGTATTGGATGGATATGAAATTAAAAAAATTGTGACTACTTGTCCACATTGCTTTAATACCTTAAAAAATGAATATCCAGAATTAGGAGGTAATTATGAAGTAATGCACCACACTCAGTTTTTAAAAGATCTATTAAATGAAGGTAGATTAAAAGTAGAAGGTGGAAAATACAAAGGAAAAAGAATCACTTACCACGACCCTTGTTATTTAGGAAGAGCCAATAACGAATATGAAGCACCTAGGGATTTACTTCGGAAATTAGAAGTGGAATTGATTGAAATGAAGCGTTGCAAGTCTAACGGACTTTGTTGTGGAGCAGGAGGTGCACAAATGTTTAAAGATGCAGAGCCTGGCGATAAGGAAATCTTTGTAGAACGTACCGAAGAAGCTATTGATGTAAAACCATCTATTATTGCTACGGGTTGTCCGTTTTGTAATACGATGATGACCGACGGTGTTAAAGTAAAAGAAAAAGAAGGCGAAGTTCAAGTATTGGATATTGCCGAAATGATTATTAATGCAGACGAATTATAGATTAAAAATTGCTCGCAAAGACGCAGAGACGCAAAGAAATATTTTAAATCCTTTGTGTTTTAGCGTTCCGATAACTATCAGAATTACGAGAGAGAAAAAACATAAAATATATTAATGATACGATTTTTTAAAGATTTACCAGACAATTCTAGAGTATGGATTTATCAGTCTAACAGAAAATTTACCGAAGAGGAAGTTGCCACCATAAAAGAGAAAGTGGTTGGATTTTTGAAAGAATGGACTGCCCACGGACAAGACCTAGAAGCAGGATATGAAATTAAATACAACCGTTTTATTGTAATTGGTTTAAATCAAGAAAATGCTTCTGCTTCTGGTTGTAGTATTGATGCTTCCGTTTATTTTATTCAAAAGTTAGAAAAAGAATTCGGGATTGATTTGTTAGATAAAATGAATGTAACTTTCTATAACGGAGAGTTTATTGCACATAAAACCCTTTCAGATTTCAGAAAAATGGCAAAAGCTAAATCGGTTTCAAAAAACACGGTGGTTTTTAACAACCTAGTAGATACAAAACTAGATTATTTGGAGAATTGGGAAGTACCTGCGAAAGACAGTTGGCATAATAGGTTTTTATCCTAGCTATGTTCCTATTTTTGTAGTTTAAACTAACAAGTTACAAGAACTAATATTTTTATAGTAAAATAAATATTGCATAAAAAGTTACCCGCTTTCTCGGGTAATAAATATGAAAAAACTATTTGTAACCTCACTTTTATTACTCCTAATTAATTTTGGGTTTGCACAACAAATCAATCCACTTATTGTTGAAAAAGATCAAGTTAACCAAAAAAAATGGGTCGATAGTATTTATAATAACATGTCACTTCAAGAAAAAATCGGTCAGCTATTTATGGTAGATGTTTTTTCAAAAGATCCAAAAGCTAAGATTGATAAAATAGATTCTCTAATAAAGAATCAGCATATTGGTGGAATTATCTTTTCAAAAGGAGGACCAAAACGTCAGGCAATTCTAAATAACCGATTTCAGAAAAACTCTAAAGTCCCATTAATAATGGCAATGGATGCCGAATGGGGATTAGCAATGCGACTGGATTCTACCTTTGCATATCCTTGGAATATGACCCTTGGTGCGATTACAGATAATGAAATAATTTACAAAGTAGGTAAGCGAATAGGAGAGCATACCAAGCGAATTGGAATGCATATTAATTTTGCTCCTGTGGTAGATATTAATACCAATCCAAACAATCCTATTATTGGTAATCGTTCGTTTGGAGAAGATCGTGATAATGTAACCGAAAAATCCTTAGCTTTTATGAAAGGAATGCAAAGTGCTGGAGTATTAGCAAATGCAAAACACTTTCCGGGTCACGGTGATACCGAAAAAGATTCTCATAAAACATTACCCACGATTAATTTTTCAAAAAAACGAATTGATAGCATCGAATTATATCCTTATAAAAGATTGATACAAGAAGGCTTAAGCAGTGTAATGGTGGCTCATTTGAATGTTCCTGCATTGGAATCTCGTAACAATTTTCCTTCTTCTTTATCAAAAAACATAGTTACCAACCTATTGCAGGGAGAATTAGGCTTTAATGGATTAACTTTTACAGATGCTTTAAATATGAAAGGAGCAACTAACTTTCAAAAAGCGGGAGAGATAGAATTAGCAGCCTTTTTAGCAGGAAACGATGTGTTGCTTATTTCAGGAAACATACCAAAAGCTCACGAATTATTGGTTGCTTCTTATAATGATGGAACGATTACTGAAGAGCGTTTAATGCGTTCGGTAAAAAAAATATTATATGCTAAATACAAAGTTGGACTTCAGAATTACAAACCTGTAGAACTTGAGAATTTAGTAGAAGATTTAAATGCACCTATTGATTATGCTCTTTATGAAGAAGCAATGGAAAATGCATTAACGATTCTTAAAAATGAACGTCTTATCCTTCCGATAAAAGAGTTGGAAGCAACTAAAATTGCTTATGTTGAATTTGGTGATGATTCTGGAAAAGCTTTTTATAATCAGTTAAAAAAATACTCAAAAATAGATTGGATAAAAGCCAAAACCTTAGATGATTACAATGAACAGCTTAAAGGATATGATTTAGTAAWWATAGGCTTTCATAAATCGAATGCAAACCCTTGGAAAGACTATAAACTCTCAGATACAGAAATCACATGGTTGTATGAAATTGCCAGACAGAACAAAGTGATTTTGGATATTTTCGCAAGACCTTATGCATTGTTAGATTTAACAGCAACTTCAAATTTTGRAGGGATTATTATGTCCTATCAAAACAGTAAAGTGATGCAAGAATTATCAGCACAATTAATTTTTGGAGCAAGAAACTCTTTAGGTTCATTACCAGTTTCATTAGGAGAGMAAWTTMMWTTMKGCACCACCAATTTTATAAGAACCATTAAAAGACTTCAATACGGAACTCCWGARAGTGTAGGTTTAAGTTCAGAAAAGCTTTTAAAAATTGATTCTTTAGCTGGAGTAGGTATAAAGGGAGATATGATGCCTGGTGCACAAATATTGGTAGCTAGAAAAGGAAAAGTTGTTTATCAAAAATCATTTGGTTATCATACACAAGAAAAGAAAATTAAAGTTTCGGAAGATGATATATATGATGTTGCTTCCATGACTAAAATTTTGGCAACTTTACCCATGGTAATCGAGTTAGTGGATGATAAAGAGATTTCGCTGAATACGACAATTTCAGAATTGCTTCCAGAGTTTAAAGGATCTAATAAAGAAAACATTACACTTATTAAAATGCTTTCTCATTATGCAAGGATAAAAGCTTGGATCCCTTTTTATACAAAGRCTTTAGACTCTTTAAAAAANCCAGATTTACGATTTTATGTAAAAGAAAAAACAGCAGTTTATAACTACCAAGTTGCCGATAAAATGTATATGCGATTGGATTTAAAAGATAGTATTTATAAACAAATTATGGATAGTGAATTGGATTCTAAGTTACGTTATAAGTACAGTGATTTACCGTATTATTTATTAAAAGAATATTTAGAAAGACATTATGAAATGCCGATGCAAGACATTGTACAAAAACGATTGTACAAGTATTTAGGAGCAAATAATACGACTTATAATCCTTTGGAGAAATTTCCGAAAGAAATGATTCCTCCAACGGAAGAAGATGATTATTTTAGAATGCAAAGAGTACAAGGTTATGTTCACGATCAAGGTGCAGCAATGTTGGGTGGAGTGAGTGGTCACGCAGGGTTATTTAGTAATACCAATGATATTGCTAAGATTATGCAAATGTACCTTTGGAAAGGATTTTATGGAGATAAACGATTTTTTAACCCAGAAACATTCGATTTATTTAATACCTGTAATTATTGCGATAAAGATGTAAGGAGAGGAGTGGGCTTCGACAAACCACAACTAGGCGAATCAGGTCCAACTTGTGGTTGTGTATCCAKRAAAAGTTTTGGWCATAGYGGWTTTACAGGRACYTWWACTTGGGCAGACCCAGAGGAAGAAATTATTTATGTGTTTCTTTCCAACAGAACGTATCCAGATGCAGAGAATAGAAAGATTATTAAAAACAATTTAAGAAGTGATATTCAACAAGCAATTTACGAAGCTATTGAAGACTAAATAAAAAATATTACTATGAAAATCGCAATAGTTTGTTATCCAACTTTTGGAGGAAGTGGAGTAGTAGCTACTGAATTAGGTATCGCTTTGGCCGAACACGGTCATGAAGTGCATTTTATAACTTATAAGCAACCTGTTAGACTTCAATTATTGCATAGCAATGTTCACTTTCACGAAGTGACAGTTCCAAATTATCCTTTATTTCATTACCAGCCCTATGAATTAGCATTGTCTAGTAAATTGGTTGATATGGTAAAGCTTCATAAAATTGAATTATTACACGTACATTATGCTATTCCACACGCGTATGCAGGTTATATGGCTAAGAAAATGTTAGCGGAAGAAGGAATCAATATCCCAATGGTCACAACACTTCACGGTACCGACATCACTTTAGTAGGTAATCATCCATTTTATAAACCTGCGGTAACTTTTAGTATTAATAATAGTGATGCGGTAACTTCGGTTTCACAAAGTTTAAAAGACGATACTTTACGTTTATTTGATATTAAAAATGAAATACATGTCGTTCCTAATTTTATCGACACTGAGAAATACAACAATACATATCCAGATTGCGAACGTGAATTAATTGCACATAAAGATGAAAAAATTATTACTCATATTAGTAATTTAAGAACGGTAAAACGACTTGATAATGTAATTGAAATCTTTAATCGAGTTCAACAAAAAATGCCCGCAAAATTGATTATTGTTGGTGAAGGTCCAGAAAAAAAACCTACTGAAAAATTATGTCAAGAGCTTGGTATTTTAGATAAGGTATTATTTGTAGGTAATAGTCATGAAGTAGATAAAATTCTTTCTCTTAGTGACTTATTTGTTCTTCCTTCAGAACATGAAAGTTTTGGTTTAGTAGCTTTAGAAGCAATGGCTTGCGGTGTTCCTGTAATTTCGAGTAATGCTGGAGGTTTACCCGAAGTAAATATTCAAGGAGAAAGTGGATATTTAAGTGATGTAGGTGATGTAGATGAAATGGCAGAAAATGCAATAAAGATTTTAGAATGTCCTGTAATACATTCAAAATTTAAAGCATCTGCAAAAAAGATTGCAAAAAGATTTGAAACAAAAAATGTGGTTCCACTTTATGAAAAAGTTTATACTAATGCATTGAAAAATATTCAATAGTAAGATAATTACGCTTTTATAATTCCGTAAATAAAATTTAATGATACCTTACTCTTCTTTTGTTTAAAGATAACAAAAATTTGGGTAAAATCAGAATGTCTCAAAGGATTACAAAGAAAAAGCCTTTCTTTATATGACTTCTTTTTTAATATATTGAAAGTAGTGTTATTTTTTAATAACTTAGCAGAACAATTTTATTCTATGGTTTTCAAAAAAATGTTCTTTGTATTGCTTTTGTTTTCTTCGATGGTTTTTTCTCAAACAAGTCCATCTAAAACAGAAATAGATTCAGTAAAATTAAAAGCACAAAAAATAACTAGAACAGAATCCCCCGTTATTTTAAATTCTGATACTTTATTCTTTTTAAACAACACTATTTCTAATTATCCTGCTGAAATAAGAGCGTTGAATATTTCTGAAAAACTCCAAAAGTTAAAAGATAAATACAATCCAATAGTTGATAGTTTATATTCTGAAAACAAAGCAAGCTATTTTGAAACAAAACTAAATAATGAAATTCTCTTTATTACCACACAAAATGATGCAGATGTAATAAATATCCCTCTAAATGTATTGGCAGAATATCGTTTAAAGATGACTTTAAAATCGTTTAACAATAAACCTGACCTTAGTCTTAAACAAGGAGCCATTAGCATAGGATTTTTCATTTTAACCCTTTTTGGTCTTATCGTAATAGTTAAACTAATTAATTTTCTTTTTAAAAAACTTACTATAAGTCTTTCAAAAATTGAACGTAAATTTTTAAGAAAGAATGGATATATTATAAAGTATTTTATTCCAAAGAAAACAGCGAATATCTTTGTATTCGTTGCAAATATAATTCGGATTACATTACTTGTTATTTTATTTATAGTGTATTCGCCATTTATGTTTAGTTTTTTTCCTTGGGCAGAAAATATAGTAGTTTTATTTTATGATTATATTTCTACACCAGTAAAATTTATTTTTTATGGATTTGTAGATTTTATTCCTTCATTATTCTTTATAATTATCATAGCATATTTTGCTCGATACATAGTGAGAGTAGGAAAGGAGATTGCTTTAGATATTGACAAAGGGAAATTAGAGTTTGATAACTTTCATAAAGATTGGGCAATGCCTACTGAGAAAATATTTAGTGTAATAATTTATGCTATGGCGTTGATATTAATCTTCCCATATATTCCTGGTTCAGGATCTTCTGCATTTCAAGGGGTTTCCATATTTATTGGAGCTATTATATCTTTTGGTTCAACTTCAGCTATATCAAATATTATTGCAGGAATTGTAATAACTTATATGCGACCTTTTCAAATTGGAGATCGAGTAAAAATCAACGATATAGTTGGTGATGTTACCGATAAAACAATTTTAGTTACCCATTTGAAAACCACCAAAAATGAAAATGTTACCATTCCAAATGCTAATATTTTATTGGGAACAATTACTAACTATTCAAATACGGAGGACAAAAGTATCATTTTGCACACAACAGTAACTCTTGGTTATGATTTACCTTGGGAAACTGCAGAAAAGTTATTATTGGCAGCAGCTAGTAACACACAATTAATCGAAAAAGAGCCGGCACCTTTTGTGCTTCAAAAAAGCTTGGACGATTATTATGTTTCATATGAGTTGAATGCTTATACACAGCATTCTAAAAAAATGCCTTTTATCTATTCTGAAATGCATAAAAATATTCTCAATATCTTTAATGATGCAGGTGTAGAAATTTTATCTCCTGCATATATGGCTGCTCGTGATGGTTCATTAACAACGGTACCTAGTAAATTAAAACCAGAAGATAAAAGCCCTTTGAATAAAATTGTAGATCATCTTACGGGTAGAAATCAAGAGGTAATTGTTTCTAATCCTAAAGAAGAAAAATAATGTTCTTTTCAAATAATTATTTGAGATGGTGATGTTTTTGAAAAAATTACGTATTCCAATACTGGAAAACACACCCAAATAACTTGTCAAGTTTGTGGTGGTAGTGGTGTAGTTTCAACAAATTAGTGTTTTAATTCAAAATAGAGTATTATTAGTTATAATAACTCTTAATCGACGCTACTTAATGATGGTTGAAATTTATATTTTTGTTTTAATAGATTAATTATTAAGAGGATTATTATATATTTGTTTTTATTAATTTTTAAAAAACAATCTAAGTAAACGAATGGCAAAATCGCAACAGACATTTAACAAAAGTGAAAAAGAGAAAAAACGTTTAAAAAAACGTGAGGACAAACGAAAAAAAATGGAAGCTCGTAAGGCTTTAGCTAAAGAAACAGGTAAAAAAGGAATTGAATTTGCTTATGTAGATCATTTCGGAAATTTAACCGATACGCCTCCAGATCCTTCTCAAAAGTTTGAAGCTGATGCAGATGATATTAACGTTAGTGTACCTAAAACATTAGAAAGTGATCGAGTAGAAATTGATCCGGTTAGAAAAGGAACAGTTTCATTTTTTGACACCTCTAAAGGTTTTGGTTTTATTATAGATTCTGAAAATAAAGAAAAATATTTTTGCCACGTTAGTGGTTTAATTGATGAAATTACCGAAGGTAACAGTGTTTCTTTTGAATTAGAAAAAGGAATGAAAGGAATGAATGCCGTTAAAGTTACTTTGCTAAAATAATATTTATTTACACACTTTTTAAGATATTAGCTTAAATGAGATTATCTTAAAAAAGTGTGTAATTTATTACAACTACCTAGGGTTTTCAACTCCCAGTTTCTTCAGCATTTCTACAGCATTAAAATTAGTAGGATTCAATTCTAAAGATTTTTTATAATTTTTAATAGCCTCTTCATTTTTTCCTAAAGCCATTAACGATTCAGCATAACTGTCATATGGGTTATCTCTGTCTGGAAAAACTTCCGTACTTAGTTTAAATATTTCAGCAGCGAATTCAGCATTATCTGCCTGTAGGTATTTATACCCTGCTACAATTAACTCTTGTTCAGAAACATAATAATCGTCTAAATCTTTATGCTCTTTATAGAATTGAATTCCTTTTTCGATTCCTTCATTTTCAATAGTATTCTTCATAAACATCGCTAAGGGTTTTAAAGGAAAATCATAGGATTCATCATTAAGAATACCAGTAATAGCCGTAGTCATTGCATTTAAAAAAGCACGCCCCGTATTATTAAAAAATACAATGGAAGAATTGCTAGAAGGGATTCTTGTAAACAAAGCGGTGAAAGCTTTCATAGAACCACTATGACCAATTGTTTCAACGGTTTCTGAAGTATTCCCGATTGGCTTATCCATAATTTCCCAACCATAACCATAAAATCCGCCATACCCTGGATCTGAAATATGCTTTGTAAACAGTAAATCCACATACTTTTTTGGAAGTAATTTTTTGGTATATAAAGCTTGATCTAAAAGAAACATATCTTCAACTGTGGAGTATATATTACCAACACCCGTTATTGCGGACATATCGCCAAAATCATCATTAAAATAGTCGCCAAATCCTTTAAAATAACCAGAAGCTCTGTTTTTAATAATTTGTCTATGTTTATCAACTCCCGTGTTTTTCATACCAAGTGGATCTAAGATATTCTTTTGTAAAACAGTTTCGTATGATTCACCTGTACTAGTTTCAATAATTAAAGCCAAGGTATGGTAACCGGTATTGCTATATGCAAATTTTTCTCCAGGTTTAAACTCAAGTGGAAGTGCTGAATACTGTTGAACGACTTCTTCTGTACGATATCTATCTGGATATTTATTTTTAGTAAGATCTGAATCATAATCTCTTGTAGTTCCAGAAGTATGTGTAAGTAAATGATGTATAGTGATTTGATCACCATTATTTTTAGGATACTTTGGCAAATAAGTAGAAATTGGTTGGTGTAAATCGAGTTTTCCTTCAGCCACCAATTGCATAATAAGCAAAGCTGTAAAAGGTTTTGTAATGGATGCTATTCTGAATTTTGTATCTGTTTGATTGGGGATATCCCATTCCAGATTCGCGTAACCAAATCCTTTTTTGAAAACCACTTCACCTTCGTGAGAAACTAAAACCGAACCATTAAAACCTCCATATTCTGAATATAACCGAACAATTTCTTCAATTTTTTCGGCTTTAGTAGATTCATTTGTTTTTTCCTTTTTTGGCTGATTGCAAGAAATACTTACATTGGTTATTAGCAATAGGAAACTAAATAGGAACGTTTTTTTAACTATTTGTTTATAATTAATCATATATTATTAAAATAATTATTAATTTTCAGTTAACATTTTGGCTCTACAAACATCATTTTTCCATCTTTATAGGATATTGAAAATGGAATTTGTTCTAAAGTACAACGAGGTTCTATGGTAAATTGAAGTCTTCCAAATACTTTAAAATCATCTTGTGTTTTTATATTTAATTGTTGTCGATACATGGTATTTACTCTTACCCATTTTACAAATTGAGGTCCAAATTTATCGTAAGTATCTTTTGCTTGTGGAGTTTCAACGATGTTCCCTTTAAAATCAATGTTATTAGTAGTGCCTAAACTCAAGTAAAATTTTCCTGAAAATTCTTTGTCTTCAAAAGGAGAAATAAATTCAGAATTGTTATGCAGCTCCATTGAAATAACCAAAAAATATTCCTTATCTTTTGTTTCTTCTAATTCAAAATGAAGGGTATATTCACTATCATTTATGGTGAATTCTGTGAATGTTTCAGGCTGGACAGTAGGAATATTAGCAAATGATTTTACTGATTGCTGACTTGTACCAATAGTAATACTTAATAATACGAATGCGATTGTTGTTAATTTGTTCATTTTTTGATTGATTTTAGTGATTGTTATTTATTTTGAAGTCACAAGCGTTTGCACGAAGTATGACTTTTTCTATTGTATTCCAAACTTGATGATTAAAATCTTTAGGTGAAAATCTAAATACTACCAAAGATTTATTAGTTTCTTCGCAGTACTGTTTTTGAACCAAAACGTTTAATTCTATATTTTGTTTGGTTCTTAAATTATCGAAAAAACTTACTTTTCCTACATAATAGGTATTGTTTGTTGAATCCTCTTTTTGTGTAAATTGAGTAATAGTATTTGGTAAACCCATTAGGCCATCAAAATAAGTTTTTAAATCTGCCTCTAATTCTTTAACTGAATTCACACGGTTTCCTTCAACATTCCAAACAAATACATAAGACCAAAAATTTGGACTTTCTTTACTTGACCACCCTTTAGGAAATTGGGCTTCTTCGATTCCTTTATAGTCAATTTCTTTTGCAAACCGAATTGGGAAAGTGAAAATTTCTTTAATCCATAAACTATCTGTTTGTAATAAATCTATGGTGGTTTGTTCTATTTCTTTTTCATGTTGAGCAAACAATGATGCTGAAAAAAAGATACTATAAATTAAAATCGCAATGATAAATTTCATGGGTCTAATATTATTTGATGTAAAACTAAGTCAACTAGTAAATAAATATGTCAAAAAAATGTAAAAGAAGTGTCAACACTTGTAAAATGTCAATAAAATGTATGTTATTTACAACATATTATGAATAAAAGAATAGTTTTTTCGGTTATTGGATTTGTCATTGTCTTGTTTTCTATTTGGTTTTTTGTAGACACCAAAGAAGAGAATAATGATTTTTCAGAAAAAGTAAAAGTAAGTTTGCGTGAAGTTGGGCATCAATTATTGCTTTCTAATCAAGATTCAACTTCCTTGGTCTTACCTGTTATTAAATTGACTGAATCTAAGTACCAACTAAAATTTGAAAATACACTTTCGTTTGAACCGAGCTTGTTAGTTGCTACTGTAAAAAAGACGTTTCAGAATTCTGGTTTTGATAACTCTTATTTTGTTGAAGTATCGCCTTGCGACCTTACGGAAGTTTCTTATAGTTATGAAATGAAAAATTTACAAGGAAAAAGTATCATTCCTTGCAGGAGTAGAGTATTACCTAAAAACTGTTATGTAATTGAAGTGAAATTTACAGATATGAAACCAACTGCAAATAGTGCTACCTATTTATATATACTTGCCATTATAGCTTTTATCGGTTTTCAGTTTCTGTTTTATAAAAAGAAACAACCTCTTATTAATATTACTAACTCATCTAACAAAGAGGTTTCAACTGAAAAATACCAATCCTTAGGAATCTTTCATTTTTACCCAAATCAAAATAAATTGGTAAAAGAATCTGATGAAATCAATCTTTCCAAAAAAGAATGTGAAATTCTAGCTATTTTTATTGAAAAGCCTAACCAGATAATCAAACGAGAAGAGTTGATGAAAAGGGTTTGGGAAGACAACGGCGTTATTGTAGGTAGAAGCCTAGATACCTATGTTTCGAAACTTCGAAAAAAATTAAAAGCGGACACTTCTATAAAAATAAGCAATGTTCACGGTGTTGGTTATAAGTTGGAGTTGGGTAATTAATAAATAGAATGAATTTTAAGAAAAACCATATCATTTTAGAGAAACGATTTTCACTTTCATCATATTACTATAAATTCGAGTATTGTTATTACTAATTTTGCAAAATCGTATGATTAAATAATATTTATTTTAGACGTAAATACCCACAACTATAGTAATTAACAAAGAATACGTAACAATTAAATACGTGGCAATATGAAAATAAGTTGATTATTATATTGTAAGTTGAAAAAACAGCACTATCTTTGCAAAATAATAAATATTTTAAATTAAATTACATTACAATGAGTAAAGGAACAGTAAAATTTTTCAACGACACAAAAGGATTTGGTTTTATCACTGAAGAAGGAGTAGACAAAGATCACTTCGTACACATTTCAGGATTAATTGATGAAATCAGAGAAGGTGACCAAGTTGAATTCGACCTTCAAGAAGGTAACAAAGGATTAAATGCAGTTAACGTAAAAGTTATCTAAAAAATATACTTTAAGTTTTATAAAAGCCCATCCACACGGATGGGCTTTTTTTATGGCCTTTTTTTACTAATACATTAATAAAAAGAATAACAAACATAATAGATAGTATTGTATCTATCTTTGCAGAAAAATTAAATAATGTCAAAATCCTTTTCAGATTTAGGAATTAATAAACAATTACAGCAAGCTTTAACCGAATTACAGATTTCTGTTCCGACAGATATTCAAGAAAAAACCATTCCTGTTGTACTTAGTCAAAAGGAAGATTTAGTCGTTTTAGCAAAAACAGGAACCGGAAAAACTGCTGCTTTCGGACTCCCATTACTTCAGTTAATTGATATTGAAAACACTAAAGTTCAGACATTAATTTTAGCACCTACAAGAGAATTAGGACAACAGATCTATAATAATTTAGTTTCGTTTGCTTCTGGTAGTCCAGAAATAACTATCGCTTCTTTATGTGGTGGTATTCCAATCAAACCTCAAATGGAACGATTAAAATCTACCGCTCATATAATAGTGGCAACTCCAGGACGAATGGTAGATTTAATTAAGCGTGAAGCTTTATCTATTAAAGACCTAAAATATTTAGTACTAGATGAAGCAGATGAAATGGTAACTGCTTTAAAGAAAGATTTAGACCTTATTATAAAGGACATTCCAAAATCTAGAAGAACCTTGTTGTTTACTGCAACTTTGCCTGGAACTATAAAGCAATTGGTTCAAAATTATATGTCAAAGCATATTGTACATATTGAAGCTGATATGGAAACAGTGGGTCATCAAGGAATTGATCATCAATATGTGGTGGTAGAACCTATTGAGAAATTAGAAGTATTACTACATTTTTTAAGCTCTAATGAAGGCGAACGCGGAATTATATTCTGTAAAACCAAAGCTGCAGTAAATAAACTAGCAAAAAAACTAGCCATTAATAAATTCTCATCGGGCGCTATCCACGGAAGCTTGGCTCAAACAATTCGTGATCGGATTATGGGACAGTTTAGAGAAGGTCACATCGATATTTTAGTTGCTACAGATTTGGCAGCTCGTGGAATTGATGTTAAAGAAATTTCATACGTAGTTAATTATCATTTACCAGACACTTATGAAGCCTATGTGCATAGGAGTGGTAGAACAGCGAGGGCAGGAGCGAAGGGACTTTCATTGAGTATTATTCAGCAAGAAGAATTAGAAGAAATCCCAGAATTTGAAAATGAATTAGGAATTACTTTTAATGAATTCAGAAAAGCTGATACCCAAAGTATCGAAGAAAACAATGGTTTGTTATGGGCAAGAAAAGTTTTTAAAACCAAACCTAACAGAGAAGTTTCTGAAGAGTTTAAAACAAAAATAAAAACCATATTTCATCATTTAACAAAAGACGAATTAGTTGAAAAAATATTAGCAAATTACTTAGCACAAACTGGTGGAGTAACTACAAATTCTGAACCAACTAAAAAGCGTAAAAAGAAATAATAATGGGAAATATCAATAAAGACCAACAGGATATATTAACAAAATTGAATATTCACGAGTTGAACCCTATGCAGCAAGAAGCCATAGCTGTTATAGAGTCAACAACAAATACCATTCTTTTATCTCCAACTGGTACTGGAAAAACGCTCGCATTTTCATTGCCATTATTAAAATCATTAGACCGGGATTGTCAAGAGGTTCAAGCTTTGATATTAGTTCCTACAAGAGAATTAGCCATACAAATAGAACAAGTAATCCGAAATATGGGTGCTGGTTTTAAAGTGAATGCTGTTTATGGAGGAAGACCAATGTCCAAAGATAAAATTGAAATCAAACATGTTCCTTCAATATTAATTGGCACACCAGGTAGAATCTTAGATCATTTTAATAGTGATCGTTTTTCAAAAGACAGTATTAAAACATTGATTTTAGATGAGTTTGATAAATCATTAGAACAAGGTTTTGAAGATCAAATGAAGTCAATTATTAATCAATTGCCTGCTTTAAATAAGCGTATCTTAACTTCAGCAACACAAGGAGTTAGTATTCCTGATTTTGTTAAATTAGACAAGCCAACTACCATCAATTATTTAAATCAAAAAGCAGCTTCAAAACTAGCTATTAAAACAGTTATTTCTCCAGATAAAAATAAGCTAAAAACACTGTTAAGCTTGTTGGAACATGTGGGTAA
Organism: Flavobacterium sp.; assembly: GCA_002733185.1. Lineage (GTDB taxonomy): Bacteria > Bacteroidota > Bacteroidia > Flavobacteriales > Flavobacteriaceae > Marifrigoribacter. Next base: position 24,893 of record NVUT01000023.1, read on the forward strand.
TGAGCCTGGAATTATTTTCTGTAATTTTAGAGATAGTATCAGTGTGGTGAGTGAGTTTTTAGAACGAAATAAAATTAGTCATACCTGCTTTTCTGGCGGAATGGAGCAAAAAGATAGAGAACGTGCTTTAATTAAATTTAGAAACGGATCCTCTCAAGTATTATTAGCAACAGACTTGGCAGCAAGAGGAATTGATATTCCAGAAATGAAATATATAATTCATTATGAATTGCCCATACACAAAGAAGAATTTATTCATAGAAACGGAAGAACGGCCAGAGTAAACGCTAAAGGAACGGCTTATGTATTGAAATGGAAGGATCAGTTATTACCAGAATTTATTCTAGATGTTAAAGGAATCGATATTTCTAAAAAAGCCGCCTATAAACCCACCTACTGGCAAACTTTGTTTATTTCTGGTGGACGGAAAGATAAAATTTCAAAGGGAGATATTGCTGGGCTATTTTTTAAACAAGGCAAACTAAACAGACACGAATTAGGTACTATTGAGCTAAAACAAGATTGTGCTTTTGTTGCTGTTCCAGTGGAATTGGCAGATGATTTAATTCTAAATTTAAACAACACGCGTTTAAAGAAGAAAAAGGTACGAGTTACTATTATTTAAGTCCACCAAACAACAAAGAACTTTTGTAGTGTTCCGTTCGGAAATTTAATCCAGCATAAGGGTGCTGTTTTTTGATCGATAATTTGATGAATTTCCTCTGAAAACAGTAGATAAGATAACCATTTTACCTGAGTATGAACTTCTAAAAGCCAATTTATTTTAGATGGAATATAAAATTTACAATCTGTAAATTGAATTATTTCAGAAATAGGTATATAGAATCCGTTGACACATTCATTATTTAATAAGGTAAACTTCACTTCTTTTTGATAGGGGACAAATAATTGAGCTTTAAAACAAACAAACTGTTGCATTCCATCTGTTTTTAAATTTAATGCATCTAACATTGGTTCTGTAAGCGGGTGGTAGAGTAGAGGAAGCTGCTTGTTTTTAAGTTTGGTCAATTTTGCAACCAGGCTATCGTTTCTATTGGGGCCAATCCAATGCTCTAATTCCATGTTACCAACTTGTTCATCATATAAATAAAATTTATAAACGATTTCAAGATGGATAGGGGTTTTATCAAGTTTTAAAATACAATCCAATTCTCCAATTGTTATCTTTTCATTTTGTATTTGAACATTCTCTATCAGAATTTCAATTGCTTTATGTTGTTTTAATTCGTGACTTACAAATCGTTCAACACGTTTTCCTAGACGTAAATTGTCTGGAATGGTTTCATTAAAAACAGTCATTTCTTTAGTTGGAAGTTTCAACTGTTTCAATCCTAAAACACTGTTTTCCCATAGTAAGGACGTCTGTAGAAATCCATTGTATTGGGCTTGTATGTTATTTAATGCTGTCTTCATTGAAATGCGAAAGTACATTAATTTGATTTTTATCAGTAAGTGAATAGAGATAAAGTATATTTGCATTCTTAATTTTTTGGATGGAAAAGAATAAAAAAGAGCTTACAATTACTTCGAAAGAAATTGATAAATGTATTGCTGTATTAGAAAGTTTAAATACAAATACCAATCAGGTATTTGAAATTTCAAAAGATAAAAGAACGGCATTAATAAAAGCTGCAGGAATGTTTTCTAGACCCAATCGCGAAGAATTTTCTCGTAGAAAAAAAGATGCCAAGAAAAATGAAAAACGAAAAAAAGCTGCAAAAGATAGACATGCTCGTAAAGTAACTGGAATACGAAGTGCTCGTGAAACGCATGTATTTGTAGCACCTAAATTACTTCCAGCGGCAGATGTAGCATCCAAAGAACTTCCCGAATTAACAACACCAAGAAATTGCTACGTATGTAAAACGTTGTTTACCAAATTGCATCATTTTTATGATACTATGTGTACAGAATGTGGTGATTATAATTATGCAAAACGTTTTCAAACAGCAGATGTTGAAGGTCAAGTAGCAGTGATTACGGGTTCCCGTTTAAAAATTGGCTATCACATCACATTGATGCTTTTAAGAGGTGGAGCAACAGTAATTGCTACCACTCGTTTCCCTGTAGATTCAGCATTGCGTTTTTCAAAAGAAGAGGGTTTTTCAAAATGGGGACACCGTTTGCATATTCATGGCTTGGATTTACGGCACATACCAAGTGTTGAAATTTTCTGTAATTATATCGAACAAAAATACGCCCGTTTAGATATTTTAATTAATAATGCAGCCCAAACAGTACGAAGACCTTCAGGTTTTTACGCACACTTAATGACGAACGAAGAGCGATCTATAGAATCTTTGTCAAAATCTGCACAATCTTTATTATCAGACCATACCGATTGTTTAGAGGAATTAAAATCGTTAACAATTGGAGCTTCCACCACAAAAAATATGCCTGTAACTTGGCACGGTCCAGAACCAGGAATTGGATTGAGAGCTTCTGCAAAATTATCTCAAATACCCTATAGTTTTGACAATGCCTTGGTTGCTCAAGAAGTATTTCCGGAAGGCGAATTAGACGCAGATTTGCAACAAGTAGATTTAAGGAAAACCAACAGTTGGCGTTTAAAATTAGGAGAAATTGAAACAACCGAAATGATAGAAGTACAATTGGTTAATTCTGTAGCCCCATTTGTATTGTGCAACCGACTTGCAGAAGTGATGAAAAAAGAGAATACAGGTCAAAAACACATTATTAATGTTTCGGCAATGGAAGGGAAGTTTCATCGATTTACTAAGGAATCTCGACATCCACATACCAATATGGCAAAAGCTGCATTAAATATGTTAACCCATACTGCTGCTGGTGAATTGACAAAAAGTGGAATTTTCATGAATGCGGTGGATACTGGTTGGGTAACAGATGAAGACCCTGCGGAATTATCTAAAATGAAACAAGAAGTTCATGATTTTCAACCACCATTAGATATTGTTGATGGAGCGGCACGAGTTATGGATCCATTGTTAGATGGAATTAATACAGGAAAACATTGGTCTGGAAAATTCTTAAAAGATTATTTTCCAATAGATTGGTAATTGTTATTTTTTAAGCTCTCACCAAATCATAATCGTTTTAGGGAAAAGAGAAGTTAAAACTACTCACTTTATTTATACTATTAATTGGACATTAGTTTTTTAGTCCTATCTATTACAATTCATTAGATATTAAGATGTACTTTCGCGCCCTCAAATAATTTTGTGATATGAAGCGTATAAACGAATATAAAAAACTCTTTGGAGTTGAAAAGGAAATCGAGTTAAAGACTTTAAAAAGGAGTTACCGCAATTTGGTAAAGGAATGGCATCCAGATAAGTTTCAAAACGGTGATCCCTTACAGGAAGAAGCAGAGGTTAATAGCCGAAAAGTTATTGATGGTTATCATTTTTTAGTGAGTATTGCACCAGAAACAAAAAAATCTAATTTAGAGGTTTATACAGAAACGATCACTAATTCAGAAATTCAAGATTATAAACATAAAGGGTTGCTATTAGAAATTAGCTTTCTTGATGGATCTACTTACGAATACTTTGGTGTTACCAAACAAGTATATATTAAAATGATTAATAGCAATAAACTCAACCGTTTTGCTAAACGTAGTATTTATCCAAATTACACGTATAGAATGTCGAAACGTACGCTTTAAAAAATATTTTAGGTAAGATTTTATCTAAAATAAAACAAATTAGTAAGTCCAATTTTATATTGGACTTTTTTTATGCTTAAAATAGTAACAACATTTTCTAGAAAATAGGTGAGTAGAAATCATTTTTTATAAATATAAGAATATTACTAGCGATTTATAATTTCCTGAATTTGTTAAATAACTAATAATAATGTAGAGGTAATATTTATATTTGCAACAATCCCTATGTTTTCATCCTAAAAATAAGAAAGTTTAAAATATATTTACTGAAGCTAAGGAGATAAAACAATCAGTATAAATCAGGGTTTAACAAAATCAGTATGTCAAAATTACCAAGTGAGCATCAATTTTTAGATGTTTCAGATTACGGAAGACCAATAGCAAGAATGATAGCTAATTCGTTAAAGGAAACGTCGTTTACACCTATTCATGTAACAATTTGGTTTGTGATTTCTGGTTTGATAGCTATTTATTGCATCCTATTTGATTATTTATGGGCAGCTGCTTTTTTTTTACTATTAAAATCTATTTTAGATGCTGCTGATGGTGAGTTGGCAAGAGTAAAAGAAACTCCATCATATACAGGCCGTTATCTTGATTCTGTTTCCGATATCATTTTAAATTTACTTATTTTAATAGCTTTATGGTACACTACAGAAGTTCATTTTATATATTGTATTCTTGCTTTCTTAGGAATCCAATTACAAGGCACTTTATACAACTATTACTATGTTATTTTAAGAAATAATTTAAATGGTGATACCACGAGTAGAGTTTTTGAGCATTGTACTCCAGTTGCGTTAGCGGGAGAAAAGCAAAAAAATGTAAATGTGCTATTCGCTTTGTATACATTTTTCTATGGTGCGTTCGATAAAACCATTCATATACTAGATCCTAATGCATATAAAAGTAAACGATTCCCCAACCTCTTTATGTCTGTCATATCAATTTTCGGTTTAGGTTTTCAACTTTTAATAATAAGTACCATGTTAGTTTTAGGGTTTAAGGACTTTATTATTCCATTTTTTATGTGGTATACAGCCTTAATTTTGGTATTTATTGGTGTTAGACGATTATTATAGCTTAAACACCATATAATCGCTAGAAATATAAATATTTTAAAAATTAGCATTATTTAAATACACAGCGGCTATTTATTATACGAAATAATCGATATTAAACCATAATAATCGATGAAATACCAAAATATATAAATAAAAAGTAAAAAAAATTAACATATTAAATATTTTTTTTATAAATTGCTAATCCTCAACACCTTGTTTTTTTATTTTAAATACAAATTGTGAGGAATTTTTAGGTTAGAAAGAACCTAAAAGATTATAACAAAGTTTTAAAACCTACCCCCAATGAAAACAATTATAATACTAGCGGGATTATTACTTATAATTCCTGTTGTTAAGGCCCAAAAGCAAGAAATAAAGAAAGCAGAACGTGCTGTTAAATTAGGTCATTTATCAGACGCATATTCCTATTTAGAAAGTGCAAAACGAATTTTCGCTGCTGCCGATAGTAAAACACGAGCTCATTTCTATGTAGTAGAAGCTGAAATGAAACTTGCCAACAAAGAGATGGACATGGCGCAAATGGAGTCAATTTCTAACTCCATGAATCATGCCAATAAGTATGATCTTAGCACTTCACTTAAAATTAGAATTGCCAACATAAAGTCAAAACTTCGGGATCTTTCGGCAATAGCTGCTGCGGGCGAATTTAAGAAGAAAAATTTCTCTAGTGCTGCTACCCTTTACAAAGTAGCCTACCAATCTAATCAAGATACCATTCTTTTTTATAAGGCTGCCAAAAGCCATTTACTAGCCAAAGAGTATGAGGAGGCATTCAATGCGTATAAACGTCTTATTAAAATGGGTTTCACTAACTCCAAAGTACAATATGTGGCTACTAATATTAAATCTGGGAAAAAAGAAGCTTTCGCTTCATCTTATAAGAGAAATAAAGCTATAGAACTGGGTACACACACAAAGCCTAAAATTGTACGGGCTCGTTCCAAAACAACCGAGTTATTAAGGGCTTTAACAGCTATGTCTATTCAACTTAACCGTTCTAATGAAGCGGTAATGATAATTGATAGAGCATTGGCTAAGGCACCTGACGATAAGGTTTTATTAAATCAGGCTTTCCATCTTTATAGTCAATTAGGAGATAAGGATAAACGCTATAAAATTATGGACCTTCTAATAAAGGAATCACCAAACGATCCTAACCTATATTACAACTTAGGAGTGTCTTGTGCTCAAAGTAATGATATGGATAAGGCAATAGAATTTTATAAGAAAACCTTGGATCTGGACCCTAAGTATATGAATGCTAGTATAAACTTATCTGTCATCATGATGGACCAGGAATAAGCCATTTATTAATTAAATATCCCAAGTTAGTACGGCTATAATCCAGCAGAGTTGTATCTTGTGTCTAATAGCAAAGCAGCATTATCTCTTTTGTAGGACAGTAATGACTATTAATCGGACATTAGTTTTTTAGTCCTATCTTGTTTTATTAAAATTTATACCATTACTATTTTTCTAGCAGTTTCCCAATCATTTCGCCTCCTCCTTGAAAAAGAGTCACACTTACTACTTCGTCAGCATCATTTTTATTAAAGACTAATTGTGCATCTACTACTTTTAAATAAAATTCATTTTCAGATTTCGGAAAAACATCAAATATTGGTTGTCCTGTAGCTTGTGCTTTTAGTTGATTCCCTTCTTTGGTAACAGTTAGTATAAATCCAGGCTGTAATTCATATTTACCTAAGTATGTTTCTAAAATAGCATCAGATACTTTTATATCTTTTTCCAAATCGCTTACATCATCGCCTAATTCCTTTAAAAATTCGATTCCGCTTTGGTTATTGGGATTTAATTCTACCGACTTTCTATAATTTTTAATTGCTAAGTCATTCTTGCCTAATTTCATTAAGCTTTCTCCAAAACTGTCATAAGCGTTTGACGATTTAGGAAATTCTTCAATAATAATTTGAAATACTTTGGAAGCTTCTTCTACTTTATCTTCTCCCATCAATTGATAGCCAATAGTATTCATTTCTCTTTCACTTAAGCTGTAGTCTTCAGAATCTTTAATGGTATTATAATGTGATATACCAGCATCAATTCCTTCTTCTTGAATAACAGTCAATACCGCATCGGCTACCGATTTTTTAGGCATATCATATTCTTTACCATGTATGATACCACGAATGGCTTTTGTTATATCGTTAAGTGGCGCTCCACCAGTATTATTGAGAAGTACAATTAAAGATTTATTAGAAGTTGTTCTAGAAATATTCGTGTTAAACCCATTTATTCCACCACCATGTTCTATGGTATAAATGCTATCTGTAGAAGCTCCTATTTTAGAATAACCAACACCCCAACCATATGCATAATGTGCGTTTCCAAAAGCAGGAATGTAAGGTTTAAAATATAGAGTCATATATTCTTTAGATAATAGGGTAGTTGTATATAAAGCTTGATCCCATTTATATAAATCTTCTACGGTAGAATACAAAGAACCCGCTGCATAAGGAATTGACATATCTAAATATCTAGAGTTTACATAATCTCCGCCTTGTTTTTCGTAACCGGTAGCTCTGTTTTTTAAAATATCACTATGATGATCATATCCCGAATCATCCATATTTAAAGGGCTGAAAATTTTATCTTGAAGCATTTGCTCATAGGTTTTTCCAGATAATTTTTCAATAATAACACCAAGAAGAAAATATCCTGAATTACTATAACTGAATTGTTCACCTGGAGTAAAGTCCAATTCCTTTTCATCAAACGTTTTCACAAATTCTTCTGGAGTATATGGATTGCGGCTTTTATCCTTCATAAAATTAGGAAATGATGTGTAATTTGGTATTCCTGAAGTATGTGTTAGTAAATGATGGGTTGTTATTATGTCGCCGGTTGCTTTTGGATAATCTGGCAAGTATTTAGTGATAGGCTCTTGTAAATCTATTTTTCCTTCCGCTACTAATTGTAAAATAAGCATTGCTGTAAATTGCTTGGTAATAGAACCCAAACGATGTTTTGTATTGGGTTGGTTTGGAAGATCCCATTCCATATTTGCCATCCCAAATCCTTTTTTATAAATAACTTTTCCTTGTTCTGAAACTAAAACAGAACCATTAAATTTACCATACTCTTCATAAGTATTTATTAATTTTTCGATTTGCTCAACTTTCGTTTGAGCCATACTTATATTGCTAAAAATTAGTATAAAAAGTAGTAAAATGCCATTTTTAAAGAATGGGTAATTTGAATTTGATTTCATAATTTGTTTTTTGATGAATTGTTATAATTTGTATTTTACAAAAGTAGGACGAACTAAAGTTAAAATATGTTACAGAATTAATCAATAATTATAATAATTGATTAAAGATATGTATTTTTTAAATACCCGTACAATCATGCAGAAAATTCATTGCTAAAAATAATGTTGAATACAACTGTAATTGATTAATAGGATAAAATGTACTATAATGTTCTGCGTTATGCGATGTGTTGAGCTTGTCGAAATATAAATGAGCTTTGGTTAAAAGCGAAAATTATTCTACAGTTTCTTTAAAAAATTTATTCTAGAAGTCTCTCTACAATGTTAATGAAACACGCTTTTTACGAAATGACGGTAGGAGTGTAGTGGAGTGTGTGGAATGATTATAAATCATCAAGATCCTTACATAGTGATTTTTTTAGAGTGCTCCATAAAATTGGACTCAAAGCGTTTTAGAATTGGATGCATTTTTTCTGAATATACTACAAACTGGCATTTATTAATACTTTGAGTAATCGACATCAGCGCATTATAGGATGATTTTTGAACTAAAAATTCAGCATCATCTATACTAAATATCTTTAATTGAGAAGTGTTTACACCATTTAATAACAACAACCTGTTCATGGTCTTTGGCATGGAAATTAAAATGTCTATACCCTCAAATATTTCTGATTTTAGCAGATCAATATGAAGCTGTTCATAGCCTACATAAACACGTAACGAACTATGTTTAGTAAAGGTTAAAAAAGCATCATATAATTCCAAAGCTCTTTCTCTATTTTCTACAAGAACAATGGCTCTTGGAGCATTTTCCACGGCCTCACATTTTAATCGTTGCAGGGTAGTAAGTATAAGTGTAGTTGTTTTTCCACTATCTTTTGAGGCTGTGCAATAAACATTGGCACCACTTTTTATCACAGGTATACTGCGAGTCTGAAAAGGAGTAGGAGTCTTTATCTCTAGATCTGCTAGCTTCTCTTGAATATTAGGATGTAATTTTTTAAAAGGCATAGAAAATAAAGAAGGGTTTGATTAGTGTGAGAAATTTATAAAAATTGAGGCAAATATACTACTAAATGGGCGTTATTATTTTTTTTCGATCGTTTGGATACGGAAAAACAAATATCTGATTTGTAATCACGAACACAGATTTATAAATTATTAAAGCTGTGAGTAATTTTACATAACGACTAATTATAGTACAATTTGCTTAACTTGAAGTTTCTTAGAATTGAATATTTAAATAAAACTTTAGTATTGTACAGAGTATCAAATTTAAACGAAATGCTATTTGATACTATTAATTAGAATAATAAGTTTAATGACCCGTGAAGAATGTTTCTAATGAAATAATTAAGACAGTGGGATATTTTACATAATATTCAATTATAGATATCAAATAAAACTATAAGTTAATTAGCCGTAATTTCTTTTAACATAATATCTGCCGATATAAGTCTAAAGACGTTATATCTGATATTATGTGTAAATAGCCTGAAAAACGGCTATACAGAAATTACTATGTATTTGTACTATAATGTTTTGCGTTATGTAACTTTGCTTGGGTAAAGCAAAGTAAAATAGTTTTACAGCTTTTGAAAAAATCTACTAAAAAGGTTATTTACAAAAGTAATAGAACACTTATTATAGCGAGGGCGGTAGGAGCGGAGATAATGTGTGTGGAATGGTAATACGAGTAAATGATACTGTAATTTAGTGAACTCTGGTGAATTATAGGTAGCTTTAACGTGAAGTATCTATGGAGTATCGGTAAAGTAGCTATGAAGTATGTGTTAAAAATATTATTAGTATCAAGTTTTATTGGCATTCATTATAGAGAGTAATTTATTGCGAAAAAGGAATTAGTAAAAACTCAATATTTATTCTTTCGGATAGCGATTAACATCTTTATATTGCCAAATAAGATTTATAACGCTCCAATTACCATCTAACTTTATTAAATGTAAATATTCAACCCAGTTATCTGATACTAATTTTACATTAGCTATTCGATTATAAATATCGAGAACTGTTATTTGATTACTTGGTTTTGTTGGAAATTTAGTATTAGACTTATTCCAAGAAGTTGCAAATTCTATCATTTGAGCTTTAGTTGTGGCTTTTGCAAATTCCTTTTTTGAAGTTCTATCCCAACCAACAGTTATTTTATTTAGACTATCGTTCAATACTTCATTCATAAGCTCTGGTTTTAAGTCCTGTAGGGCAATTAAATAACCTAGAGCAATTCTTTTAATTTCTGTAGAATCTTTTTGGGAGGTTATAGTAGCCATTTCAATAGTAACATTTGATGGTACATTTCTGCCTCTAATTCTTTCTTTACTTGTATCAAATTGATCAAGACCTATTTGATTTCCTATTGCATCATATTTCTTTATACCATATGCAAAACCCCATTGATTGGTTACTAAAACATCATTAGCATCATGGTAACTATAAGTTTGGTGGTTGCCATTATCGTCATATATATCTTGATAAGAAGCTGTGCCTTTATCATTAGCAATAACTTTTAAGTTGTCATCTAAATTATAATGTGCTTTAGGATATCCTTTTTTGTCTAATAGGATACCTGTAGTTCCAAAATTAAAGTATGGAGATAATGGAACAGCTTCATTATTTAAATTAAAGCGCCTTTCGATTATTAACTTTTTATTTTTATTCCAATTATATTTTGCTATTCCCCAATTAGATTCCATTGGCTTATTATCTGCATCAAAAAAACGAAGTTCGCTTTTAAAACCTTTCTTATTATAATGATAAACCTCTTTATAAACTTCTCTATCATTTGTAATTCGTTTTCCGTTTTTATCAAAAAACAGTCTAACTTCTTGCCCTTCAGAATACGAGATTATCACTTTATATACACCTAAAGAGGCTAGAGGATGTTGTCTTTCTGTATGGTAATGATTGTTTACTATTTCTATAATTTCACCAGAATTGTCATACTTAAAAATATAATGTGAAGTAGATTCTGCTGTTTTGCTATCTATTGGGTAAGTGCCAGCTAAATCTATGTAAGGAGAAACATGATTATATCTTAAATGTCTAAAATATTGAATTGAATTATCGGTTTGTGCGTATAAAGAAGACGTTACAATAAGGAATAAGAATAATTTTAGAAATTTCATAGTTGATTAATTTTGGTGATTGATGCTATTTAAGTTGTTTTAAAACATTGGCTTTATAGAAATCTCCTATGGGAATTTCAATATTTCCAATTTCAATATCATGCTTTGTGAAAGCCGTTATTTTTTGTTTATTAATAATATAGGAACGATGAACTCTTAAAAAACTAGTACTTAATTTTTTTTCGAAAGCAGTAATCCCATGTTTTACTATTATTGTAGATGAATCTGTGAGATGAATCCTTATATAATCTTTGATACTGTCTATATAGTTTATATCATTTAAGAGAATCCTATTGTTCTTTTTATTGCTATGAACATAAATGTATGGATCCTTAGTAATAACCTCTTTTGTAGGTGGAGCTAAAGGCTTAACATTTTCAATAAATTTTTCAATAGCCATAAAAAAACGTTCAAAAACTATTGGTTTTAATAAGTAATCAATAGCACTTAACTCAAAACCTTCGATTGCATAATCACGATAAGCAGTGGTGAAAATCACTTTAGGCTTTACAGTTAGATTTTTTAAAAAATCAGTACCTTTTAATACAGGCATTTCTATGTCTAGAAACAATAAATCAACAGTTTCATTTTGTAATACTTTATGAGCTTCAATTGCAGAAGCACAAGAGGCAACAACTTTAAAATTGTCTAATTGAGAAAGGTGTGTTTCAATTAACTCTCTTGCTAAATCTTCATCATCTACTACAAGACATTTATAAATCATTAGGAATTATTTTTAAAATTACTGAATATGTATTGTTGATATCTAAGATATCTAAAGTGTATTTATTTGGGTACAATAAATCGAGCTGTTTTTTTATGTTTTGCAAACCAATAGAATCACGGTTTATTATGTTCTTCTTTTCTGAATTTGCAGGCTTAGTGTTTTTTATATTAAATTCAATGCTATTAGAATTACCAATTATATTTATGTAAATTTTAGCTGTATTTATTTCTTGACTTACACCATGTTTAAACGCGTTTTCTAAAAATGTAAGTAACAATAAAGGTGCAATTTGTACATCCCTTTCAATTTGTTCATGGAATGAAGTATCGACTCGTTTACCATATCTAATTTTTTCTAAAGCAATATAATTATGCAATAAAGTAACTTCATTTTTTAACGAAACAAAATTGCTGTTACAGCGGTATAAGATATAATCTAATATCTCTGATAATTTTGCAATAACGTCCGGTGTTTTATCTGATTTCTTTAGTGCTAATGTATATAAGTTATTTAGTGTATTGAATAAAAAATGAGGGTTTAATTGATTTTTTAATGCATTTAGTTCATTCGTTTTCTTCTGTTCTAATAAACTGGCTGTTTCTTTTTGTTGTTTGTAATAATTAAGAATCAACAAAACGATTGTAGGAGAGAGGTAACTTGGTAAACTCCCTAAAAAAGTATATATATCAGTAATTCTTTCAGAAAAAATTAAAGGAGGTCTATACGCATATTCTTCTTTAAAAACTTCAGCTAAATAGAAACACCTAAAAGCAGAATAAGAAATGTATGAAATATAAATAACTAGAAAAGTAGCAATAAAAAAAAGCACCTTTTTATTCTTGTTTAGCAACTTCGGAATAAAAACACATATAACAGAATACGCTATGCTTATTTGAAACAAGAGATCAAAAAGTACTGCCTGACTTAAGAGTAATTTATTTTTCTCATACAACCATGATATGCTCAAATAATAAACAAAAGCAATGCACCAAAACAATAAATGTTTTGCGAGTGTTTTATTAAAAAAACCAAATGTGTTTTGTTTACTTGTCATGAAAATTAATTTTTGTTCCAGAAAGCCCGTAAAATACAAAATATACTATAACCTATATAAAACTATAGACATATAAACCTTTGGAGTAGATAGACATTATAAACACGCCTACTAAATGGTAAATCTGTTTAAAAGATCTTTCTATATGCAAAAACCTAGGGTCTGTCTACTTTTTAATTATTCATACTTCTTTGATTCTATTTTAGCTTCAAATTAATAATAATACTAAACGTCGCATTATGAAATACAAACACATTATTACAATATCAATTTTACTCTTTTTTGAAGTGATGGCTTTTGGGCAAAACAAAAAAGAGTACTCAAAATTAATTCAAGATGGCTGGAAACTCTCTTTAAATAAAGATTTTGAAAATTCAGCTAAGCTATACGAAAGCGCTTTTAAATTAAATAAAAATGCACCATTATCAGATCGCTATAATGCATCTTGTATCTATGCGTTAGCAGGAAATAGTGATAGTTCATTTCGTCATTTATTTATCATTGCAAACCAATTAAAGTGGGATGACCTTAGTCATTTAAAAAATGATATCGATTTAAACTCGTTACATGCTGATGCACGTTGGGAAAAACTTGTTGTTATTGTCTCTAAAAACAAACAAGAGATAGAAAAAGATTTTGATAAAGATTTAGTTGCGAAATTAGATAAAATCTACTTTGATGATCAAAGCACAAGAAACCAAATCATGATAAAAGAGAAAAAGTACGGAAGAGGTTCAAAACAGATGGACGCCTTTTGGCAAGTTATTCTTAAAAAAGATTCCATCAATTTAGTTAAAGTAAGTAAGATATTAGAAGAGAACGGTTGGCCAGATAAAAAAAAGATAGGAAAAAGAGGAACATCCACTTTATTCTTAGTTATTCAGCATGCAAATCAAGAAACTCAAGAGAAGTATTTCTCAATGATTAAAAAGGCAGTTGCTGATAATAATTTACCCAAACGCCAATTTGCAATGTTTTATGATAGAATGGTTCTAAGACGTGGTGAAAAACAAGTGTATGGAACACAGTTAGCAATGAACGATGAAAGTAAGACGCCTTACATTTTACCACTAGAAGATCCACGAAACGTCGATAAACGAAGAGCAGAAATGGGATTAAATACTATGCAAGAAAATCTAAATAGATGGAACCTTGTTTGGGATGTAGAAGCCTATATAAAAATATTACCTGCTATAGAGGCTAAAGAAAAAGAATTGAATGAGAAAAACAAAAAACAATAGTTTGAAATAAATGAAAACCATTCTTCATTTTGCAATAATACTATCTATAGTATTATTAGCTACAGAAATTAATGCCCAAAACAAGGTATCCTTTAGCGAAATAACCACAAATACAAAAAGTATAACAACAACATATTTTAATGATTATATCAATCTTGATTTCGACGCATTGAAAAGCCAAATGGATAATGATATTTCATTTAATGACACAACTGCAAAATTAATTTTTGGAATTGAATTAGTCGAAGGAAAAAAACAAGTCTTTGAAAATTTTAAAAACACTTACACTTCAATTGTAGAAATGAAGGCAGATATTATAAGAACTATATTTTCAAGCCATGTTGGAATCTTTGAAATAGAGCTAACTTATAAATTTAAAGTAGGCATAGAAAAGGTAATTACGATTAAAAAAATGCCTCTTATTGTTGTTTTAACAGTTAAAGACGGTAAAATAAGTGAGCATAAAGATTATGGCGATTACAATCATTTTTTAGAGCAATACTCTAATCAAACTAAAAAATAAACATTAATTAAAGTAACAAAAGCCTTTATAACTCGTGTTACTATATATAAAACAAAAATAAATTATGAAAAAAATAATATTAGCAGCCTTAATTTTTATACCAGTTATTCTTTTTTCTCAATCTGAGAATAATCAGAAAAAAATATTAATGGTAGTAAGTAGTTATGGAAAAGATTTGGGAGCAACAAGACCTGGTTATGAGTTTGACGAATTTTCTCAAGCTTACTTAATTTTTAAAAACAATAACCTTTCAATAGACATTGCAAGTCCAAAAGGCGGGAAAGTAGAATCTGATAAATTCAATGACAGCAAGACTTACAACAAAATAATTTTAGAAGATAAAGAGGCTTTAAATTTATTAGACAATACAAAAACCACAGCAAGTATAGATCCAGAAAAATATGATGCCATTTATATTGTTGGAGGAAAAGGAGCTATGTTCGATTTACCTTACGATCCGTCACTTCAGGATATTGTACTAAATCTATATAATAGAAAAGAAACTGTTATCTCTTCTGTTTGCCATGGACCAGCATCATTTGTAAACATTAAAAACAATGGTGAATATATTATTAAAGATGTAGAGATAACAAGTTTCTGTGATATAGAAGAGGATCTTTTTGGTGAAAAATGGGTGAAAGAGTTTCCGTTTAGCCTAGAAACAAAATTAAAATCAAGAGGAGCTATTTTTACTCAAACAGATTTTATGTTATCAAATGTTTCTGTTTCTGGAAAATTTGTAACAGGTCAGAATCCTTTTTCAACAACAAGGTCTGCCGAAGCCGTTGTAGAATCTTTAGGGCTTACACCAGTAAAAAGGGAACTTTATATTGATGAAAAAAGTGTGTATTTAATACAAGATCTTTTAGATAAAATGAAAACTGTTAAATGGGCAGAAGAAGAGTTAGCAAAAAACAAAGATGATTATGATATTCAGATAATTGCAGTTTATGGCTATTATAAAATTTTAAACTCAAAGAAAGATAAGGTTGGTATAACGAAAGGGATTGAATTAGTTGAACTAACGGCTCCACATTTTTTTAATGAAAAATTACAGATGTTATTGGCAAAGACATACGCTTCTATAGATAAGAATGCTAAAGCAAAAAATATCTTAAATGAATTAATAGCTAAAAATTTATTGAAAGAACAGGCAGAGAAGCTACTTAAGGAGCTGAATTAAAGAAACATTTATAAATTTAAAAAAAAATGAATTGTAAATGCTAATTTAATAAGTGTATAGACTATTTAAAACTGATTATCCAGTGGATGATTAGTTTTGAATACAAATAGAAGCTACATATTACCTGAATTTTATACTCTTGTGGCAAGTTAACGAGAATGTCCTAAAATTACAATATGAAATCATTATACAAGTCAGAATTTGGAAAAAAAGAAATATTAAATCTTTATAATCAAAAATTAAATGAATTAGAAATAGACTATAAATATAAACTAATTGACACTGATTTTGGAAAAACCAATATTATTGTAGTTGGAGACGCTACAAAACCACCATTAATTATAGTCCACGGGTCAAATGGCTGTGCTCCAATTGCTTTAGAAACGTACCCAACTTTATCCAAGAAATTTCAAATATTTGCAATAGATGTTTTAGCTCAACCGAATAAAAGTGCAGAAACTAGATTGAGTATGATAGACAATAGCTACGGTTTATGGATAAACGAACTAATAAATAAATTAGAATTGAAGAATGTAACTATGGCAGGCTTCTCATTTGGGGGATTAATAATTCTTAAAACTTTAATTCAGAATGAAAGTAATATCAAAGAGGTTTTTTTATCAGCTCCTGCATTTATAGTAAATGGAAACCCATTAATTGCATTGTTTAAGATATTCATTCCTATGAAACGGTATATCAGAACTCAAAAAACTAAATATCTAGAAAAATTCTTGGAAACTCTATTTTCTGAAAAAGATGAATTTGCACATAATTACTTATCAAAGGTGTTTTTATATTTTAATATGGACTTCAGCCCTATTCCTGTTATTAAAAAGGAAGAAGCACAATCTATTAAAACTCCAATTACCTTAATAGTTGCAAAAAAAGATATTATATTTCCAGGAATAAAAATGATGAAGCGAGCAAACAAAATTTTCCCTTCATTAAAAAACACCCTTTTACTTGAAGATTCAAAACACGTTCAAAACAGAAGGGATAATACAAAAATTGAAAAGTTGATATTGCAAGAATAACGTGTTACAACAATGGCTACAATTAATGCTAGTTTTGGTTCTTAATTGAAAGGACTATTCATTTTAATCTCGTACTAACCATAGCCGAGAATTTACTTTTATTAAAAATTACAGTTATCAATTGAAAAAATCAGTAACATCAACAGTCATACAGGACAAAGAAGAAAAGAAAAAATATCGCTGGCAAGTCGCTATAAGTATTCTTTTTCTATTCATTCTTGGTTCTATAATAAATATTCCTTTTAGTAGAGAAGTCAAAAGATTGAATATCGAGGCAGGCAAGACAAACGTCAATCTTAATGAATCAATTTTTAAGGACCTAACTACAATTGGAATTAGTAGTCTAATCATAGGAGTGATATTAGTTTTTATTGGAATATGGATTTCTTCGCGAGCCAATTTGGGAGCACCTCTTATTGCTCGAATATTTTCAAAAAAACCAATTAGCAAAATAATAAATTGGAAAACAGTACTATCAAGCATTTTTTTAGCAACTGTAGTAGCATTAATCTTATTGGGCTTATTTGAATTACAAAAAGAGCTTTATCCAATTGTAGGAAAAATTTCACGCCCATCTAAATCTTTCTATGCTCTTGTATCATTCTCTGCTGGAATTAGCGAAGAAATAATGTTTCGATTAGGATTAATGTCATTAATAATAACTGTCATTTTATTTTTGAAAAAAACAGATAATCCATCAAATAAAATAATCTGGTCAGGTATTATAATTTCTGCACTGTTTTTTGGACTTATACATCTTCCCTTATCCAAAAATTTTGTAGAATTAACACCTTTTACTATTGGTGTAACAATGATTGGAAATTTAATAACAGGTACAACATTTGGATGGATATTTTGGAAGCGGGGATTATTGGTTGCTATTATATCACATATCGCTTTTGATTTAGTCTTTCACGTTATCGGAACACCATACACGTAGAAAAATAACAAAGACTAATAAC
This sequence comes from Flavobacterium sp., assembly GCA_002733185.1. GTDB lineage: Bacteria > Bacteroidota > Bacteroidia > Flavobacteriales > Flavobacteriaceae > Marifrigoribacter. The sequence continues at coordinate 42,750 of NVUT01000023.1, forward strand.
GTGAATAAATCATAGAACAGCAAGTAGTTAAAGCATCTGTTAATGATATAAACATAAATTACGCATCGAGCCAAAACGATGTGACAACAGTTGCAAAAGACAATTTGGATTTGTATTTTTTATTTCTAAATAATTAGAATTTGATAAATAACGATAACTTCATTATTTATTTGATGAACAATTATCGAATATAAATCGGAAGTACCTTTCTCCCACAATTGTTATACAAATTCTTTATATATTTACTCAAATAATACAGAACTGCGTTTAGTAGGTCGTTGGCAATAATTTCCCAAAGGTCAATACAGTAAGAGTAAGTATAAATAATGAAAAAAAACAAAGATAAACCTACTGAAGTATCCGCAATTACAAATAAAGGAATTGAGGTTCCTCATTTCTCAGATTTAAATAGCAAACAAGAAAAATTAAACAATACAATTGCGGTATTACCCTTTGTGAACTTTAGCGATAATAAAGACAATGAATATTTTAGCGATGGAATTACCGAAGAAATCATCAACGCTCTTGCTAAAATCCGAAACTTAAAAGTAACATCTCGTACATCTTCATTCTTTTTCAAAGGCAAGAACATTCCAATTACTGAAATTGGAGAAAAACTAGGTGTTTCTGCTATTCTAGAAGGAAGTGTTCGGTTATCTGGTAATTCTCTACGTATTACGGCTCAGCTCATTCAAGTTAAGGAAGACTATCATTTCTGGTCAGAAACCTGGGATAGAAAGCTGGAAAACGTTTTCGAAATACAAGATGAAGTAAGTATAATAATAGCTGATAAACTAAGAGAGCATTTTGGTCACTTAGAGATCAATGAATCACTCGTAATAAAACAGACGGAGAATATAAATGCCTATGGGTATTGTCTAATGGCAAAATTTCATGAAAATAAATGGAATTCGGAAGATGTGAAGTTGGCCATCTCACTTTATGATAAAGCTTTAGCACTTGATTCAAAGTATGCTGAAGCCCATTTAGGGTTGGCCGGTTGTTATAGCTTTCTGGGCACTACTGCATTTATACCATTTGAAGAGGCATGGAAAAAAACAATTAAACATACCTATCAAGCGCTTGAACTAAACGGACAGTCTTCAGGCGTTCATTATCAATTATCAAATCAGGCTTTTTTTGTTGAATGTGATTATGATAAATCACTAAGAGAAATAAAAAAGGCAGTTAAGATTAATCCCAATAATGCTGAAGCACAACAATTCATTTCTTTTCTATACATTCTTGGTGGAGAGCAGGAAAAATCACGCATTCACCTTGAAATCGCACTGAGTATAAACCCGCTATCCGAAGAGACTCGTTTTTTCAATGCCTATTTCCATTATATGATTGAAGATTATCTCCAATCCTTAGAAATGTTGGATCAATGTTTATCTGTTAATGATAAAAACATTCCTGCGCATTCTGTTAAAGCAATGTGCCTTCTTAAACTGGGCAAATACGACGAAGCAATTAATTATTTTGACAACATTCCACCTGAGGTTGTCATCCTAGGAGAAAAAACTGGAGTTATTGGATTGGCTTATGCTTTAAAGAAGGATACGGAAAACGCTTCCATCTATTTAGAAAAACTAATCGCACAGTCAAAAGAGGAAAATGGTTTTGCTGCAGACTCCTACCTTTTTATGATGTATGCAGCTAAGGAGGACAACGACAAAGCTTTTGAATGGGTAGCACAAACAATCGAAAAGAATTCTTCTTTACTGCTTCTGCGATATGCTGACCCTTTAGTTAATTCTATAAAAAATGACCCTAGATATAATGGGTTCCAGAAAACGATATTTCAAACCGATCAAACGGAAGATTTAGTCAAGCAAAAGATAGCTTTACTTGATGCTGATAGGTCGGCTGAATATTCAACTCAATTGTTAACACATCTTTCGGAAAATGAACCTTTTTTAAATCCTGATTTATCCTTAAGAGAATTGGCGAGTCAGATTGAAATTCACCCTAACCAACTTTCCTGGTTACTTAATAATAGTTTCAGAAAAAACTTCAATGAGTTTATAAATCAATACCGCTTAGAAGCTTTTAAGTCTATTATTAAAGACCCAAATAAGGCAAATCTAACCATAGAAAGTTTAGCCTATGAGAGTGGCTTTAATTCTAAAACTGTTTTTAACACCTACTTTAAAAAAGAAACCGGCTTAACACCTAAGCAATTCCTAAAACAATAAATTGAGCATCTAATCTGCTTCCCTAATTCCAATTCGTTCGGATTTATAATTCCGTACTTCCTCATATAATTCAGAACGATATCTCGGTCTTTATAAAATACATTTGCCTCTTAATTAGTAACACTAACAAATCAATTGTGAAAATAAAAGAGCAAAATAGAATAACAATCCTTGATCTGGATAATAAAATAGCAAGACTAGCAGGTATCCTATATCTGTCACTAATTCCTTTAGGTATATTTGGAATTATATATGTTCCATCAATTCTAGTCGTTCCAGAAAACATTGAAACAACAATTGTTAATATCATCGAAAACGAAACTCTTTTTAGATGGAGTATAATAAGCGCATTAGTAGTTCAGCTGGTAAACATTATTCTGGTATTACTATTATTCAAAGTATTCAAACCTATTAATAAAGCAATGGCTTTTCTAATGGTAATACTCTCATTATTAGCTGTGCCGATTGCTTTTTTTAATGAGATTAACAATTTAGCTGTATTGCAATTATTAGATTCTCCAAACGAATCTCAACATCTTATTTCATTTTTCCTCAATTTACATAAACAAGGAATTATAATAGCACAAGTATTTTGGGGGCTTTGGCTTTTTCCATTAGGTTATTTAGTCTATAAATCTAATTATATGCCAAAACTTATTGGAATTCTTTTAATGATTGGATGTGTAGGGTATGTTGTGGATTCTTTTACTCTTATTCTTTTGCCTGAATTTAAAATCACATTTAGTGAATTTACATTCTTAGGAGAAGTCATTTTTCCTCTTTGGTTGTTGATTAAAGGAATTAAAAAATCTCAAGTATAACTATTGTCTAGGTAGTTCATTTTGACTAAAAAAAACACATTGTATCAAATGTATAATAGATTAAATAAATATTAAAAGAACATTATGAAAAAAATAACAGTAGAGTTTGGGTCACAAATAGTTTTTTATTATCAGCAAAAGAGGATTGGAAAGAGACAGTTAATGGTATAACTACTAGTGGAGAGGACGAAGCAGTATTTTAGGACGATACACTTTGTTTACATTGTTTTTTAATATGCGTGTAACAAAATTTCCATTCTTTCATCTTCTAAAAATCAAACTAAAAAACATTATTATTTAAAAAAAGGTATCTATTTATTTTAGTAAAAAAGATTAATAATAATCTAACTGTGATTTTTTTAAAGTTTTGCGAATAATAG
>NVUT01000024.1 GCA_002733185.1 Flavobacterium sp.
GTTGTAACGACAAGTTTTCAAAATTGATAATAAGTGTTCATATACCTCTTCATTATTTAAATATTCACTAATGAATGCAGACGATAATTTATTGTTTTCTATTTCATATTTAAAGTCATCCATATTTCCAATTGGGAATGAAATTTTTCTTAAATCCATCCTAATTTGAAGAGGGTACTCTTTAAAGTTAGAAATACGAATGTCAAAATTCTTATAGAATCTATCTAATAAGTTAGAAAGAGAATCATTTTTCAGCAAACCAGGTTGTCCAGAACTTCTTAAGTTATCAAATGTATTTATGTCTCTCTGTACGATAAATAATCGTGCTGGTGCCCAATGATTTTCAGTAAACTGGATAGTATCTTTAATTACTTTATCTTTTGATTCAAAAAAAGATAGGACATTTTCGGTTCCATTAGATTGAGTTCTTAAACCAATGAGTATTTCTTCAATATTGGATATTTCATTTTTTAAATCTGTATATATTTTGCCAATATATTCTTTACCCATATTTTCAATTTTCCTCTCTTCATTCCAATTATTAATTGATAAAGCAATCAAAATTCCAATCACAACTAGGACAATCTCACCAATTGCATATTTAAGGTATTTCAATGGTTTGTTATCATCTGCCATTTTTTTTCGTGTTTTTCTAAAGAAGTTTATCATTGGTTAGCGGTTTTGTGTATACATATTTCAGGACGGGTCAGTATTACACACAACGGTGTGTGTAAGATTTCGTTGCGTGAAATTAGCGATTAACTTTATAAGTACAAAACCAACTTGAAAATCCGATAGGATTTTCCTAAGCAAGCGTAGACTTAGCAATGAATTCTACACAGTGTTGTGCTTTCGTTATTTTTTAAGTACATCATTTAATAATTGTAAAAGTGACTCTATTTTATTTTCGCAATTAAGCATTGATGTTTTAGTTGCTACCGATAAGAAGTAAATTTTACGACATTCTTTATTCAATTCAGTATAATGTTTGCGAAACGATTCAATAACTAATTCCTCATTTCCTTTTATAAACAAATGAGAAGTGTTGCCAAAGAAGYTGCTTATAAGACCTAGTTGTGCCTGATTTTCTAGAATGGCATCGAGGTCTTTATATTCCCAGTAATGAGTTTCATATAACTCCATTATTTTCATTTGTAGATTTTCAGATCGGATTAAATCAATTTGACTGTTTTGAGATATTTTATTGTACACAGAAGTGTTAGGTACAAAAGAAGAACTGGTATAGGCAACTTTCATTAATAGATTAATGAATTCTTTATCATTAAACCTTGGGGCTACTTCATCAAATGATTTTGTGATGAATATTTCTTGTCCAATTATTGCACTGTCAATTCTTGCAGACTTTTTTCGTACATCTTCTAAATCACTTTCAAGACTTATAATTAGTGTTTTGTATAATTCTTTTTCAACAATCCTGTCTTTTCTGTTATCATTCCAATTATTAATGCTTAATGCAATCAAAATTCCAATTACGACTAAGACAATTTCACCTATGGCATATTTTAAATACTTTCCTGTTTTATTTTTCTCCATTAGGCCGTAGCGTATTTTTCTAAAGAATTTYATCATTGGTTATTGGTTGGTCATAATGGAACACAACGTGTTCGTTTATGGTTAGTTGCTGTGAGTACTAAGATAGTAAAAAGAAWCTGMGCAAAGAAAATACGATTGAATTTCTGTGATTAGTTTTAAACACAACCTAGCAATTAATTATATACAGTTTAAGTTTGTTTTTTACCTTAGTTCTTTGCTAGCCTTTCGTTATTTTTCATTTCTTAATTTATCAGTTTCAGTCAAAATATCACTTATTAAATTCTTAATAAGCAAACTTAACTCTTGACTCTGTTTAACTCCATATCTCCTAATTCCGATTAAATATGTCAATTTGTTCTTGAACTGTTGGCTACTCATTAATTCTAAATGATCATTTGGGATGGCCATTCTATTTTGTATATCTATTTCAAAGTTATTCGTAAAGAATGGTGTCATAACAGTATTGTTATAGTTCCATTCTGTTTTATTATGGTCATTTACCAAATACTGAATTTTTTCCTCATAAATATATAGAAGTTTAATTCTAATGCTATCATTTGAGATTAAGTCCGAACCTCTATTTTTAAATAATTCAAAACCTGAATAGTTGAAATCTGGTTCTTGCCAAGATAATAAATCACTAAAATGAAAATTTAACGATTCATTGTAGGGTAGTTTTTTTTCGATATGGTCTAAAAGAATTTCATAACTTTTTATGGTTTCTAAATTTGCATTTTCAGAACGTTCATTTTCTTTTTTTGCCTGTTTTAGTCCTTTCTGAATTTCGATTAATGTAACTATTTCAAGGTTTCTATATTTTCTTTCTTCATTCCAATTATTAATTGAAAGCGCAATTAAAATTCCAATTACAACCAATATAATTTCTCCAATTGCATAAAGTAAATATTTACTGACTTTATTTTCATTAATCATATTTTGCCTAATTTTTCTAAAGAATTTTATCATTGGTTAGTAGTTGGTCATAATGAAGGCTAACGTCTCTGTGTATGATTATGTTACGGGAAAATCAGTTGTGATTTTCCGCTGAGTACTAAGTTAATTAATTCCGAGGAATTTCCGATAGGGAATTCAGTAGTAATTAATTATACACGTTGTTGTAAAACGTTTTTATTTTTTATATACAAAATAACCTTAATTTTATACCCTTTTGGGTATAAAAATAGATGTGTAGATTGTGATTGTACCTGTTCGGGTATATAAAACGAGGTTTAAAGGGTAAGTGTACCCTTTCGGGTGTATTAATATGAACTTGAAGTTTTGTCTCACTTGTTCGTTAAGATACTTGGTTTACACAAGTTAAAGATTAGACTTTACACTAAATTGGTTTCTAACCTTATTGATTTTTCTTTATTTCTTAATTATACATTGTTGTGTTTAGTTGTTTACTCTTATCCAAAAGTTTTGTAACATTTCAATTTATACTGTATCTAAATCTTTGAAAGGGTGGAAGAACTACTCAAATTATTAACAATAAAATTTAAGATATGTCAGATAAAGCATTTTTATTAGCAACAGGAAAAATCAATCCTGAAAACAAACATTTATTACCAGAATATTCTGCTAAAACATCAGAATTAATGATGAAAGGCGGAGGGAAAATGGTTTCGGTATTTATGGTAGAGGAAGCAATATTTGGAGATAATATTCCGCAAACTCTTGCTGTATTGGAATTTCCAGATGCAGAATCTATCAAAAAAGTAGTAGATTCTGAAGAGTATAAAGCAGGAATTTCTACACGTGAGAAATGCTTTATGGAACTCAATTACTTTGTTGGTAAAAAACAATAGTTTTACAACAAAAGGAACAGCATTTGCTTTTCCTTTTGTTTATTTTGCTTTTTTTCTTATCTCAAGTGCTCTCTTATTTCCTTTTTTTACAGGATTTCTTAAAGCGTGCCGAATTACCCATTTTAGTTCAGTACTGGCATTTTCTAACCATTTTTCGCATATTTGTAACGCTAAATCTAAATGGTCTTTGGCAATATCTCCTAAGTGATTGGCAACACTTCTTCTAACATATAGATCTTCATCATTTTTTAAATATTCTAATATAACCAAAGCAGGACTTGGGTCTTTTACAAAGGCGTCTATTTTTGTTGACCAAGGTAGTCTTGGTCTTGTGCCTTCAGAACAGAGCCGTCTTACATGAGGGTCTTTATCTTTCACCCATTTATATAAAAATTTCATAGTTCTTTTTTGCTCGTTTGCAATAAATGGTCTTATAGAATATTCGCACGTAAATCGTTTTGTTAATTCATATTGAGCATTCATTGAAATTTCAAAATCATCAAGTCCATAGTTAGCAATAAAACTACAATGTGGCATATAAAATAAAACAGCCAAGCCGTTGCCTTCTGTTTTTTCTAAAGGAGGTGTTAGTGAATTTAGAATAATAGGTACGGCTTCTGAATAATTATTGGGTAAATAATTATTCATTGATTTGGCAATATGTTTACTTCTTTCAGTAATACTTAATTCCTCAATAGAATTCATAGCGTCTTTCACGAAACTAGTTGCATCAAATTCAGGATAGACAAAATGTAAATTTTTTGACAACTGTGAAATTGCTTTTTGGTCTAAAATCATTTTTAGAGGAAACCCTTTTTGAATTGAGTTTGGAGCGTCTGGAATTTGAAGCATATTTAGTTTATTTCTTTATACCATTTTGAAATTTCTCCCCCAATTTCGTGAGGGTAATCTTCTTGAATTAAATGTAAGCCTTCTCCAAGGTAAATAGATTTTAAATTTTTCATTCCATTTTTAATTATTTTCACATCTTTTTCTTTAATCCCAACTCCAGGAGAAACATGAAAAAATAGTTTAGGAATCTCTGTTTCAAATAGCCATTTATTCCAAGATACAATTGCTTTTGCAACATTTTTTGGTTTTCCTCCATCAAATGGAACTGCCAAAGGCCATTGTAACAAAGGTTTTCGACTTTTAATTGTAGGATAAGGAGCAGCATAATATTCCATTTCTGCTTTTGTCATTTTTCGTAATATCATATCTTTTATCATTTTTTTGATAAATACATTACCAACTTGCACCATCAACCACCCTAAAACGGGAGTCCTCATCATTTTTAATGCAATACGAACAGATTTAGGCATGTCAAAAGTTGTAGGAATATCATACATTGCTTCCATAAAAGCAATGGCTTTTATATTGGAGCGGTTTAAGTTTGCATAATGAAACCCCATTCCAGAACCCCAATCGTGTAATACAAGCGTTACATTTTTTAACTCCATTTTTTTAATAAATGCATCTAAATAGTCAAATGTATCTTGAAAACCATAATTAATATTTGGTTTATCAGATTTCCCCATTCCTATTAAATCTGGAGCGATACATCTACCTTGTTTTATAAGGTGTGGAATAATGTTTCTCCATAAATAACACGACATTGGGTTTCCGTGAAGAAACAAAATCGGGTCGCCTTCACCTTCTTCTATAAAATGAATTTTACTACCTTTTACATCAATATATTTTGATTCAAAAGAGAGCTTTGCTGAAATTTCTTTTTTCATATTTTATCTTTAATTAACATTTAACCATGTTTTCATTAGTTTAGATACAATAGATTTGGTACTGTTACAAAATTTGAAAYWAWAYGTNNAATMWAKYWTYWAWTGTTTTATCATTAATTATTTTGCTTACAATAGTTTGTGAGTCAAACTTAGATTTGACAGGATGATTTCTAAAAATTTCTATGTATTTTTTATCCAACACATCAGTCATATAATCTTGGTTTTCTGAAACAAAATTGCCTACTTTTTTTGTGTATGAGGGTTTTAAAATTAGATTATGCTCGTTTAATACGCCCATTTTTAAAGCACTTTTTGCTTTTTTAACACACCTGCAAGGGTTTGACTTTTTTATTAAGCCGCATCTGTACTCCATATAATTATGGAGTTCTTTTCTTGCTCTGCTTAATTTTACTCTAAAGTTTTGTTTCGAAATGCCAAATATTTCAGCACCAACATTATGGTCTATTCCAAATGACTCTGCTAATAAATAGATGAGTCTTTGTTCTCGATCTAAACAAATAAGCATAGCAGAGGTACATCTAAATTTCACTTCATTTGTGTATTCTTTTAGTTCTAATTCTTCATCAGGAGTAAGTTCAGGGTCGGGAACTGCATTTAATTGCTTGTCGTGTGCTTCAAAACTATGAAACACTTTTTCTTTATCTTTTCGTTTTGTTTGCAAAAACTCATTAAATACTATTCTATAGAGCCAAGTTCTAAAAGCACTTTTCTTTTTAAAAGTCGATAGTTTAGTAATCACTTTTATCAACACTTCTTGGGTTAGGTCTAAAGCATCTTCATTGCTATGAGTCATTTTCCACGCTACATTGTAAATGAAACTTTGATGGATACTTACAAGCTTATCTAATGCTTTTGAGTCTCCTTCCAAGACTTTGTCAATCAAGATTAAATTTTTTTCTTCTGAATAGTTATTCGATAATGGATTTTTCATATTAAATTAGATACAGAAAAGTGTTAGGTGTTACAAACGGTTATTGTATCCTGAGTTTTCGGTTGGTTTTTAATTAAACACAACGGGTTTGCATAAGATTTTTTGCATTGATTAAGCAACTAATTTAGTAAATAGAAACCGAATAAAAAATTCACGAGAATTTTCGTAAGTAGGCTTGCACCAGCAATTAATTTTATACGTCTTAAGTTTACAATCTCTTATATTTAATAAATAATAGAAAGAACAAAAGAGAGGAATAAGATTAAGATATACGTGGAAGCATAGACTTCGTCAACATTGATAATCCCCTCTCTTTTCTACCTACATTTCGAACAGTTCTGTGAGACCTAGATCTCGATTTTAAGTTGTAGAAAGTACCGTAGATTTTGTTTCTTCATAAAACATTTTCTTATGAATAAAGATACTAATTATTATGGAATAGACATTTCAACAGATGTCTTTGATGTGATGGATCAAAAAGGGGTTCATTATCAATTTAAAAACTCTCAAAAAGGATTTGCAGAACTCCTTAAAATTCTTACTAAAAAGAGTCATTGTGTAATGGAAGCTACGGGCTATTATCATTACCAATTAGCCTATTTTTTATTAGAAAATCATATATGTGTTTCGTTAGAAAATCCACTGTCTGTAAAACGATTTATACAGATGAAGCTTTCAAAAATAAAAACCGATAAGAGTGATGCAAAAATGATTTGTGAGTATGCTCAAAATGTAGAATTAAAACTTTGGAAAGGCAATTCAAAAGACCAACTAGAATGTCTTCAAATTATCCGTATGCTGAGTGTTTATAGCAAACAGAGTACAGCTCTTAAAAACAAAATACACGGAGAGAAGACTTTAGGAAACACTAAAACATGTGTTGTTAAATCTATAAATAGGAGCCTAAAATCAATTAAAAAAGAGGTTGATTTATTAGAAAAAAAATTACAAGAAATCGTAAAAAAAACAAATCAAGATTTGCTAACTCGTCTAGAGAGTATTCCTGGATTGGGAAGAAAAACTTCTTTAATGTTAATAGTCTTGACAGATGGTTTTGAGCGTTTTGAGACTGCGAATGCTTTGTGTTCTTATTCGGGTTTAACTCCAACAATTAGGCAATCTGGAAGTAGTATAAAGGGCAGACCCAGAATTAGTAAAATGGGAAACCCAAAATTGAGAAATTTATTATTTATGTGCAGCTTTACCGCTTGTAAATACAGCAAGGCTTGTAAAGCTATATACGACAGAATTGTGGCAAAAGGAAAAAGTAAAAAACTAGCATTAATTGCAGTATGTAATAAACTTTTAAAACAGGCCTTTGCTATTGCTAAATCAGGATTAATTTATGATGAAACTTATAGAAGTACTTTAGTGAGAAATTAATGAAAAATCATTTGTTTTTTAGCACAGTTCTTTGTTACCACACGTTATTCTTTTTCAAGGATTGTCATTAGTCTGTGATTAAGGTAAAGTTTCTCTTTTCCTAATTTTACAGATTTTAGAAAACCTTTTCCCTCTAATGCTATTAAATAATTCCCTACGGTTTTTGCTGTTCCTAAACCTGCATCAACTAAATGCTGTCTTTTTGTGTAAGGAAGTTTATATAGTATTTCTATTAAATCTTTAGAATATGCTTTTGGAAGTTCCTTTTTAATTTCTTCTGAAGTTGTTTTCATTGAATTTAAAATGTTTTCCAATCTCATTATTCCCTTTTTAGAAGTCCATTCAATCATATCCAAAATATACATTATCCAACTTTCCCAATCTTCTTTTTCAGTTACTTGTCTTAATCTTTTATAATATTCTGATTTGTTTTTTATAATATACTCGCTTAAATAAATAGCAGGAATATCAAGTAGTTTTTCAATTTTAAGATAAAGTAAGAGTAGTATTCGTCCTGTTCTTCCATTTCCGTCAGAAAAAGGGTGTATTGCTTCAAATTGATAATGTAGCAATGCTAATTTTATTAAAGGGTCTAATGAGTCATCTTCATTTATAAACTTTTCAAGATTTCCTAATTTTTCTCGAATTACAGATTCTCCTGATGGAGGAGTATAAATAACTTCTCCTTTGGTATTTGAAAGTGTTGTTCCAGGTGTAGTTCTAATATTAGATGTGTTTTGTCGGATGCGTTGCATTATTTCAACACAAAGATTCGTAGTAATGAAAGGTCTTGATTCTAATTGTTCAAGTCCGTGCCAAAGAGCATCTTTGTAACTTATAACTTCTTTTGCTGTTGGGTTCTCAAATTTTTTGTCTGCAATTACAGATTTGTACAATTCATCATTAGTAGTAATGATATTTTCGATTTCAGAACTGGCTTTTGCTTCTTGTAGATGAATTGTATCTAAAAATAATCTCGGATTTGGAAGATTTGTTATTGCTCCATTTAATTGGGCTAACGCTCTACTTGCAGTAATAGTTTTACGCAAAATTGCTGTGGTTTCCAAGTTTATACTTGGAGGTAGAATAGGTAAACTATTATAAGGCTCATCTTTTTTAAAATCTCTCATATTGAACGAAGGTAAGTTTTACTCTCTTTTGCTTAACGAGTGTAAATATAGTAAAAAATTACACTCGTTAGTGTTTTAAGTGTAATTTTTACCTTTGAGATAGATACTATTATTTTTTACCTTTTATATAGTTATTTGTTTTCTTAACAGGATTTTTAAAAGCCTTTTCCATTCTTTCGGAAGCATCTATCATAAACTCTATCATTCTATTCCAATCACTTTTTTCAAAGTAACTTACTCCAGTTAATTCAGATTTTATTCGGCAAGATACTTTGTCATCCATTCTTTCCCATTCCAATTCTCCACCAAAACTATTTTCAATAATATCTTTCATTTGATAGATGAAATCAAATAGGTCTTTATTTTCTTCTTTACTTCCTCTATTTATGTAAATTTCACTGCGACAATAGTTTTTACTCATTGCTAAATTCAAATTTACTCCAGTCATTCCAATGCCAATTCCAATCCAATTGTCTTTTGAAGGTGAAATATTAGAAAACAGATTATTGATTTTGTTACTTTCTTTTATGTACTGTTCCCAAAAATTTATTCTAATTAGATGTCTGTTCTTTAAAGTTTCTTGAACTTCTACTTCTTCTTGTGCTTTAGATGCTATTCCAATTGTAAAATCTTCTGTGTCCTTTATTGGTAGTATTTGTTCGAAATTTAAAAACAATTGTTCATTTAAAGCAAAAGGTGTTACTTTAAAGCATTGAATTCTTATTTTAAAATTCATTAACCATAAAACAGAAGAAGTAACCTCTTTTCTGAATTTAGCAGCAATCATTATTAATCTCTGTGAGTTCAAACCTTGATTTAATAAAAGTTCTTCTATTTCTTTATTGTCATAAAACTCTGAAATTTTATCTTCTGACTTTGCTGTTGTCCCTAAATATTTTTGAAAAATTTTGATTATCTCTTGTTTTGTTAAACTTGAACAATATGACGCATATTTAATTGTCTGCCAAGTAACGTCTTTTCCACTATCATCAAGTTTGTTTTCGATTATAACTAAATTTCCAAATTTATCTAAAGCCAATAAATCGAGTCTTTCGTTCGTTTCACTAAAGCCACTAAATTCTTTTTGAATTATTAAAAGTTCCTCTCCAAGAGTTGAAGGATTATTTGCAATCCATTCTTGTAAATGCTCTCTTTCTCTAAATTTTAATTCAGAAAAGGTCTTTTGTTCAAGTTTAGTAATTCTATTTTCTGATTTATTTATTAGGTACATTTTACGTTCTGTTTTAATGTGTGGTAACGGTTTGTGTATGAAACGTAGCGTGTAAAAAGATACTACATTTTCGGATAAACACAGAGCCTAATTTTTATATTTTGTTTTTAACTTATCAATCTTAAAAACCGAATAGAAAATTCGCGAGGATTTTCGTATGCAAGCTCGAACTAGCCATTAATTATACACGGTGTTGTAGCACGTATTTATTTGCTTTTTCTCCAAAAATATCTTGTCAATGTTAGCATAATTGCCAACATAACCAAAGTCATAATTGTTAAATAACCTCTTTGTGGAGCAATGTCTGGAGCATCTGAAGTCATTATTCTGTATGATTCCGATAATCCTCCCAATGACATAAATCCAAAAACAAATGCCAGTATTTTGTAAAACATTTTATTCATTCAGTTCTTTTTTATAGGTTGTATTTATTTATATTTTTTAATCATTATAAAATTCCGTTCGCAATCTATGACAGATTGATAGTAATTATTTTTGAAATTATCGTGAGTGAATTCCAATCTCCAATCAACTGCTGCAAAATGAACAAACGAAATGAACAGTGACCAAACAAAAATCAACCAGCCAAAAATCCCAATTATTTTTTTTGTCCACTTTCCTTCAATAATATTTACGAGTAAAACAATTCCGCCAATTATTATTGTCCAAAATATTAGATTACCTAAAAATCCGAATAGGTAAATATCTCCAGACATTGAAAAAATCCAAGTTGAGTCAGTTTGCTGTACAAATGGGAATCCGTAAAATTTCGGTCCTCGTTCAGGATAATCGCAAACATATTCAAAAGTCAGATATTCGTCCGTAATAAATCCGAGTGCTGTTATTATCGAGAATATGAGTTTTTTCATATGTGCTACAACGGTTTTGGCTATGATTGCGTTGCGGATAAATCCGATAGGATTTTTCGGCAACGCAACGAATTTAGTAAAAAGGCTTGGATTTCCGATAGGAAATTCAACCGCAATAAATTATATACGGTGTTGTGCTTTCGTTATTTAATTATCATTCACGAAGCTTAATTAATAATTCATTTGTCTTGTCTAATATTAAGGGTAATTGTTTTAATGCTAATCTATAAGAATCTCCTTTTGCTATGATTAAAGCATTAAATTGTGTAGCATGATTGGATATTGAAATATCATTCCATACTTTATCTGCTGCAACAGTTCCATTTTGGATTAAATTTGTTCCAAACGAAAAGGGATATTTTTGGGCATATAGAGTTAAGCCATTTCTATAAGTTTCAAAGGATTGTCCACTGGAGAATAAGGCGCGTTCTTGAAGATTGTATAAGGCATTTAAATCCTCAATAATAACATTTTCAAATAATCCAATGTCACCTGTAGAATTAAGAACTTGGTATGTGTCACCAATAAAATCATAATGAACTTCAATATTAAATTTGTAGTCGTAACGTGCTATTTTAAGAATTGTATCGTAAGGATTAGAAGAGTTTGACACTCGTTGTTCAAATTTATAAATTTGATTTAATTCATCTTCAATTTTGCTGATTGTTTCGTTTATCTTTAAACTATCTATTGAAAGGTTTTCAATTAAGTTATTTTTGTATGATTTTATTAAAACAGAATTTTTCCTATTTTCGTTCCAATTATTAATAGAAAGGGCAATTAAAATTCCAATAACAACAAGGATAATTTCTCCGATGGCATACTTTAAATACTTTCCGGTTTTGTTTTTTCCCATAAGGTCGTATCGTATTTTTCTAAAGAATTTTATCATTGATTAGCGGTTTGTCATAATGAAGCACAACGTGTTTGTGTATGAGTTGTTGCGCGTTTAAGCGACTAATTTAGTAAATACAAAACCAACTAGAAAATCCGCGAGGATTTTCGTAAGTAGAGTAGAACTAGCAATTAATTATACACGGWGTTGTGCTTTCGTTGTTAAAATTAAATGACATTATTGAATTAATAAATAGCCATTAGTTTTTGCTTGGTATTTCATAGTGCATTTTCCATTTATAAATATTTTAATAAGAGCATTTTCATGCATGCGTTTTGACACAGGATTAACCTTTAATTCTCCAGGTTTTAATTGAATTTTTTTGACTAAATTATTTTCATAATCTTCCCATTGAATATTTTTTGTTTGATTGGTAGCATTCAATAATGGTAAATACGTGCTAGGGTCATTAAAATCATCAGTTGATACTTTAGAATCATCACAGGCTTGTTCAGTGTAGGGTGTGATATTATATTGACTAAAAAGCTCTTTTATATCATCTGCGTCAAAATTTTCTCTAACCCTTTTAATTTCAGCTAAAATTACAAGGCTGGCACTTCGAATACCTACCATTTCTCTGAGAGAATAACTATATCCGTCAATATAACTTGTCAGAAAATTTTTATAAATTGGGTTTTCAAGATAAAAATCAACCTGTTTATTTAGCGCAATCGAATCCAATACCTTTGAATAACTTGAAGCATACCAAGGTTGAGTTTTTATTAAAAAATTATCATATTCTGTTACTTGTTTTCCGTATTCTAATTGGTTATTATTATAACGTTTCTCAAATTTTAGATAATTTTTTAAATGAGGAATTAAAACCTTATAATTCTCTGGAAAATCTTCTTGTTTGTTAACTAGTGAGCTAACATCGTCTGAATTGATGTCTAATCTATTTATCTCTATTAAACTTCTTAAATTTCGGTCTTCTAAAAATTGCTTACGTGATATTTTATTAGCGAGAATTTTTGAAGCATTTAATTGGGTTATTCGATACCACTTAATTTCATAATTAGCTTCGTCAATATTTTCTATGATTTCGTTTTCTAATGCATCGATGAGTTTATCGAAATTAGTACCTTGATTCATCTTCTCATTCCAATTATTCAAACTCAAAGCAATCAAAATACCAATAACAACAAGCACTATTTCGCCAATGGCATATTTGAAATACTTTCCAGTTTTGTTTTCCATAAGCAAGTTTTTGCGAATTTTTCTAAAGAATTTTATCATTTGGTTAATGGTTGGTCATAATGCTTTACGGTCTTGTATAAGATTAGTTGCGTTGTTTAAGCACCAAATTTAGCAAATACAAACCGAATAGAAAATTCGCGAGGATTTTCGTAAGTAGGCTCGTACCAAGCAATTAATTTTATACGGTGTTAGGCACTGTGCTTTATTCAATTATTGTAAATATTATTCTTTCAGCTTTCTGTTTCCGATTTCTTAAAGGATAGGGAACTACCTTTTCAGAGAGTATCCAACTCATTAGATTGTCAATCTTAATTTCTTTTGGATTTTGTAAAGCATCTGTTATAAAATATACTTGATATTTGGTGCTGTTTTTTAAGAATAATGACCATTCCTTTTTAGTCATATAAAAAACTCTCTCTTTTCCGACTGTTGCTTTACATTCGATATAATATTCAATACTATTATCAATGCTATCCAAAACTTTGAAATCATAGCTTTCTCCACTTTCTCCTTTCTCATTAAGCCAATATATTCGTTCACCAAATTTCTTTTTTAAAAGTCCGAATAGATATTCTTCACTTGCCTTTCTGACTTGTTCGTTTAATTCTTTGTTTTCTCTTACGATTAGATTTTCATCATCAAAATCATCTATTTCGTTTTGTTTGGAAATTCCAGATTGGATTAAAGAAACTTGTTTAGAAATTAGATTTAGTAATTTGTTATTATCAGAAACGTTTTGTTCTAAAGCATTGATTTTTTCAGTCGTACTATTTTCGGTTTGAGTTTTATTAATTTCTTTTTTAGGTTCTTCTTTTTTAATTGAGGAAATCTTATTTACTGTATCTACAATTAAAGCACTTTTTAACGGGATTAATTTATTTTGGATTGTTGTTTTATTATAATTTGAAGTTTCTAAATGAAAGTATTCTCCATTTGTTTCTTTTACAAGTGATTCAGCTTTAATTCTTGCTTCTGGGTTTAATGAAATTCCAACAATAAATATATTACAACTAATTCCAGAAATTTTGAGGGCATTTTTTGCAGCTACTTTGTAGTCTTTCTTTCCAGTTTCTTCTCCATCGGTAATTAATATTATTTTTCGGTCTGAATTTGGATAACTTTTCAGTCTATTTATGGAATTTAATAGTGCGTCAGTAATTGGTGTTCCACCTGTTCTATGTGGAATGCTAATTTTACTTATTTTGTTTTTTAATTGTTCATCATTTTTTCCATTATGAATAATCGGTTGAACTATTTCTCTCGGTTTTTCAGTATATTCTAATGAATGAAAAAGGCTAACGGTAATATTGGAAGCATAATCAATTGTCGGAATTATATCAGCAAGCAAGATTTTTTTTGCCAATTCCATTCGAGTTGTTCCATCTGGTAAAAGGTAGTCTTTATAATTTTCTAAAACCCCTTTACAATCTCCCATACTATTGGAGTTGTCAATTAGTATTTCAATTACTGTGTTCATTCAATGTTTTTTTGGTTCTTCCCGCATTGTGCCTAACGGTTTGTATAAGAATAGTAGCCGATTTCGGAAGCAGAATTTTTCAATTTACTACTAATGTTTTTGCGGACTACAATGCTCATATTTACTACTATTTCGGCTATTATTTTTATACTTTGTTGTGTTTTCGTTTTTTTATTCATCATTCAATATACGCAATTCCTTAAGTTTATTCACCTTTTCTATTTTTAAACTTTTTGATTTGTAATTGGATTTCTGTTGATTAATCCAATCATATATTTCTTTATCAAATTCTGCTGTGATTGGTTGGCTTCCATACTCTTCACGAAATAATTCAATAATTTCAATGAATTCATCCCATCTCTTTCGTTTCTTGCTTCTATTAGGAAGTCTTATGTTTAATTTTTCTAATTCTTTTATTTGCTCATCTTTCAAGCGTCCATATCGAAAAGTTCTTTTTTGGTAATGAACCCATTTTGCCAACTTAGGGTATTCTTTGTCGTCTTTTTTTAAATCAGGATTATTTATTTTTTTTAATTTTTCTAAATTATTGAACCAATTAAGCGTGATGTGTCCTTCTTTTTCTTTTTTACTTTTAGTTCCAATCTCAAAGAAACCAATTTGATGTAATCTTTCTATTTTCCAATTTTGTTTTGTTCCCTTAGTTTTTAGTCTATAAACATAGTTTCCGAAATTTGGATTAGGTTTGTAATTTGAAGGAATATTGAAATTTCCAAATTCATTTTTATATTCTAATAGTTGTTTAATTAGTTTTTCAAAATTGTAAACGTCCATATCCCAAACAACTCCCATATCTTCTAAAAGTTCTATTCTGTCTTTGGTTAGAAATTTTCGTTTCTTTTTGTAGGAAGTTCTTTGGTCATTTAGCCATTTTCCAAGTCCCTTATATTTAAGGGTTTTTAAAGTTTGAGAAACATTACAGTCGCCAAATTCTGATTTATAATCTTCTAATAATGCAAGTTTTTCTAACCAATCATCTGCTTTGTTCAAATTTCTAACACCAGTCATTACCCATTGAAAACCGATACTTTCAAGTTTTTCAATTTGCCAATCTTTCAATTTGCTGTTTTTATATTTCCCTCGTTCTAATGCAACCCAATTTGAAATATAAAAAAGAGGATGTTTATTGTCTTTATATCTTTTAATATTGCTAACTCCAGTTTTTTTGTAAATTTCAAGTAGTTGGTTATAACTATCTAACCATTTTCTTTCCCAGTATAATTCGTGAGCATCTCCAAAATAGAAATCTATAGTTTTTAATTTCTCTAAATGTTCTTTAGGCAATATGCCAGCCTCAAATAATAATTTTTGCTTTCTATACCAACCGTAAAGTGTTCTATCTTTATAATCTCTTGGGACTGTACAATGCTTATTTTCAAGTTGAAATTGTTGCATTTTTTTAAACATAAAATCCCACTTCGCTAAATAATCCTCTGTTATTTTTAGGATTGTTTTTATTTTTTTGATTGTCTTTTTTCTGTGATTTCAATATTACCTAAATCAGTAATTTTTGGATTTTTATTTCTTTTTTTTGAATTATCGTGAATATTTGAATTGTAGTCAGAGTTTTCTGAGAACTTTTCAGATGATACTTTTTCTTCTAATATAAGTTGCTCCAAATATTCAGGAGTTAAAAGTTCAATATTTGGGTCTGAAAAGTCTAACAACGAAGAGTAAAATTCCTTTAATTGATTAAGAACTTTAAGACCACTTTTATCATTATTAGTAAAATCTAAAAGAATTGAAGATTCAACATTATAAAAAAGTCCAGATTTTGTTAGATTGGACGAGCCAATTATAATTCTGTTTTTTTCTCCTTCGAATAAATATATTTTTGGGTGGTAAATATAACTTTCAGAATAATACACATAAGTTTCTGTATCTAATTCAAGAAGCAATTCAAGGGCTTCTTGTGAAGTCACTCTCTCATCAATTCCTACATAAAAAGTTACATTTCTATTTTCTTCTCTTGCTCTTTTTATGAATGGTTTTAAATAATCTAAACCAGGTTTTCTAAGAAAAGCAACAAAAATAGTTATTTGAGTAAATGAATTATTTTTTATAGCAGAACAGACGTGATTTCCACACGTTTCATCTTCTTCGAGATGCAAACCTTGTCCAAGAAATTCTACTATCATTCTATCACGGATTTTTTCTTAAATGAAACACAACGGTTATGTATAAGATTAGTTGCGTGGTTAGGCACGGAATTTAGCAAATAAAAACTGAATAGAAAATCCGCGAGGATTTTCGTAAGTAAGCTAGAACCTAGCAATTAATTTTATACGGTGTTGGCAATAGTTTTTATTTTTATTTACCAAAACTCAGTTATATCCACCACCTCTTAGATTTACGTTTACGAGTGTAATAATCCTTTTTAAAATTATTCTCCATATCTTTAACGATACTCATTGCCGCAATTATATTCATTCCTTTTTGCTCATTGATTGTTGTTGGAGGCCCATATTCTAATGGAGACATTTTCCTTTCTGAAAATGGTGTTGATATACTATAAAAATATCTATAGTTGGGACCAACATATTTATCGTAAACTTCTTGTTCAATGGAAGGTTTTTTTTGTAGAACATCCCTTATTAACTCATCCTCGGTAAAAAATAATCGAACAAACTGAAGAATTTTAATATTAAATTTGTCAACTATGTAGTTGATGGATAATTGTTGGCGATAATTTCTCGCTAAATCCTCTTGGCTTTCGTCTTTATCTTTATTTCTCTTGTTTTCTTCTTGTTTTGCATCTATTATTTCTTCAACTTTTTCTCTTATCTCATAACTTAACCTTTTGTAGTCTTCAAAACTACTTGGGTTAAGATTTTCAATAATATTTATTAATTCTGAACTCATAATATTAGTTTTATTTAATACCCCATTCTACTTTTTAAATCTTCTAAAATTAATTCTATTTTTTTTCCAAAAGGTGGAGAATACAATTTTAACTTATTCAAAACTGTATTAACATACTCATTTTTTCCTGTACAAACATTTTCAAAAAGTATTTCAGCAATTTCAAAAGTTGCATTTTGCTTAACTAACAATTGAATCTCCTTAGGTAAATTTTCAATTATATTTGAATTATCCTTTGTAATTAATTTTTTACTTACTTGACTTTCTCCAAGTTTATAAGGATACTTTCTTATCGTGTCGGATAAAGTAAATTCAAATGTACATTTTGGACAAGTTGGATTATCAATTTTATTTCCTATTTGCTTTCCAAATACGCCTCCGAGAACCGCACCAGGTAATGTTCCCGCCATTGCACCTAAAGGTCCCATTGCGATACCAATCTTTCCTCCCAAAAAGGCTCCGGCAGCAGCACCTGATAAACCGCCTTTAAGTTTTCCGTCAATTTTTATCTTGTGAGAAAATTGATGCCCACAATTAGGGCAATAAGGGTGTGCAAAATAATCCATTTGATTTTATAATTTTGTCATATAAAAATAGAAAATTAATTTTCACTATTTCTGTTAATTCGAGATATTTTTTAAAGTTTGCTCTTTTTGTCTTTGCTCAAATTATTGCCAACGGTTACGTATAAGAATAGTTGCGGTTTTGTGTGCGAGGATTTTCCGAAGGAAAATCAGACGTAACAAAATTGCAACGACCTTTGGTTTGGCACTAATTTAGCAATTATTTTTATACAATGTTAGCATTAGTTATTTATTTAAAATTGCTTTTAAAAATTCCAATTCTTTTCCATTCGGTAAATGCAAAATTGTCATTTCTCCGCTTTTTTTCATAATTGTTCGAGTTACATATTCAGGCATTTTATGGTTTATAGAATTTACGAAAAACATAAATTGAATACTATCGATAAGGAATACATATCCATTTACTCCATTTTGATATTTAATTCTTTTCGGTTGTCCAATTAAATTTTTCAGACTGTTATCAGTACGCATAAATGAAGTCATTAAGATTGGATATTCCAATTCTTCTGGAATTATTCCTTCATAAAGCATTTTTCTAATTATTTCTTCGTGTTTTTTTCCTAAACTAACTTCTTTGAATAACTTTCTATCAGTTATGCTTGCTCTCCATAAAATAGAAAGAAGAAACAGTTTCATTTTCCCATAATCAATATTTGTGCAAATAGAATATTCCGCACCATCATTCGGATTTTTATAATTTTTACAAATTGGGGCAATTTCAGGGTTTAGACCTTTTCCGTACATTGACTTTTGAGCATACCTTTCATAGTTCGAGCCTAATATTCTATTGTCGCAATCTGAACATAGAATATTTTTGTCAAATTCACCTGTTTGAACTTTTTTTGGCTTGCTCTTATTTGTATCTAAATCGTAAGTAACTTCAAAGAAAATATTCTTATCATCTTCGGATTTCATTCCGCTGTACATAAACTCTGGAATGATATGAGCCTTTATCAGTTTCTTATCTTTTAAACAAAGACGACATTTTCCCATAATTAATGCTAACAATTGTATCACCGTTATTGCTGATATCTAGATTATAGCTATTCGTTTTAAACGGTTAATATACGATTAAAATCATTTTAAAATTGTTAGTTCCTTTAAAAAAAAAAATACTTTGCTACTCCTAAGGCAATTGTTATCTTTGCAAACCTACTTTCAAAAATGAAAGTTTTACAAAATATAGTTTAAGAATATGTTCGATAATTTAAGCGAAAAATTAGATAAAGCCCTCCACATTTTAAAAGGGCAAGGAAGTATTACTGAAGTTAATGTTGCCGAGACTTTAAAAGAAGTCCGTCGTGCTTTATTAGATGCCGATGTTAACTTTAAAATTGCGAAAGATTTTACCAATCGTGTAAAAGAAAAAGCACTGGGTCAAAATGTGTTAACATCTCTACAACCAGGGCAATTAATGGTGAAACTGGTAAAAGATGAGCTAACTCAATTAATGGGTGGCGATACCGCTGGTATTAATTTAAGTGGGAACCCTTCTGTTATTTTAATGTCTGGTTTACAGGGTTCTGGTAAAACCACTTTTTCAGGAAAATTAGCGAATTATCTTAAAACTAAAAAATCTAAAAATCCATTATTAGTAGCCTGTGATGTATATCGTCCCGCTGCGATTGACCAACTTAAAGTGGTAGGTGATCAAATAGGAGTGGAGGTTTTTAGCGATGTAGGAAATAATAATCCTGTAGAAATTGCAGAAAATGCACTTGCTTATGCAAAGCAAAACGGGTTTAATGTCGTGATTGTAGATACTGCCGGTCGTTTGGCAGTAGATGAAGCGATGATGACCGAAATCGAAAACATTCACAAAGCCATCAAACCAGAAGAAACACTATTCGTAGTGGATTCTATGACAGGTCAAGATGCAGTAAATACTGCTAAAACATTTAACGAACGTCTTAATTTTGATGGGGTTATTTTAACCAAATTAGATGGTGATACTCGTGGTGGTGCGGCAATTTCGATTAAAAGTGTTGTTAACAAACCCATCAAGTTTATTGGTACAGGCGAGAAAATGGAAGCCATAGATGTATTCCATCCTTCTCGTATGGCAGATCGTATTTTGGGAATGGGAGATGTGGTTTCCTTAGTAGAAAGAGCCCAAGAACAATTTGATGAAGAGGAAGCAAGAAAACTTCAGAAGAAAATTGCAAAAAACCAATTTGGATTTGATGATTTCCTGAAACAAATTCAGCAAGTAAAAAAGATGGGGAATATGAAAGACCTTGTCGGAATGATTCCTGGAGCAAGCAAAGCAATGAAAGATGTAGATATAGACGACGATGCTTTTAAAGGTATTGAAGCGATTATACATTCGATGACTCCCGAAGAAAGAAGCCACCCAACACTTATCAACGCAAGTCGTAAAAAACGTATTGGTAAAGGAAGTGGTACTTCAGTACAAGAAGTGAATCAGTTGATGAAACAATTCGATCAAATGAGTAAGATGATGAAAATGATGCAAGGTGGCGGAGGCCGTAAGATGATGCAGGCGATGAAGGGAATGCGGTAACTCAGTGCTCAGTCGCCAGTATTCAGTCAGCAGTACTCAGTCTTCAGTTGGCAGAGAGTCTGTAACTTATGAAGGAGTTTGAGTGCTCGACGTAGGAGAGTGTATCGAAAACGGTGAAAGTTCATACTCAGTGTTCAGTTGGCACTTGCTAATAATAAAGATTAATGATTAATGACACTGAGTGATTTTACGACGATAGGTGTAAAATAGTATCGAAGTGGCAGTAGGAAGTAAGTATTATTGTGCTGATTAATTAAAAAAAAGCTAATCAAAAACCAGTTACTGAGCAGAGCCGAAGTAAAATAATAACAATATAAATATTTTGTCATTCTGAATTAAATTCAGAATCCAACATTAAAGCAAATAATATGGTACTTCTAGACGGAAAAAAAACATCCAGCGATATTAAAGATGAAATAAAAGTTACAGTAACCACAATGAAAGAACGTGGAGAAAAAGTACCGCATTTGGCAGCCGTTTTAGTAGGAAGTGATGGCGCGAGTTTAACCTATGTAGGCTCTAAAGTTCGTGCTTGTGAATATGTGGGGTTTGATTCTACCTTGGTGGAATTACCAGATACTACTACAGAAGAAGAATTATTAAATACCATTAAAGGCTTGAATGAAAATGACGATATCGACGGATTCATTGTTCAGTTGCCTTTGCCAAAACATATAGACGAGCAGAAAGTTTTAATGGCGGTTAGTCCAGATAAAGATGTAGATGGATTTCATCCAGAAAACTTCGGGAAAATGGCTTTAGATATGGAAAGTTTTATACCTGCTACTCCCTTCGGAATTCTTCAGCTATTAGAAAGATACCAAGTTGAAACCAAAGGAAAACATACGGTGGTTATCGGAAGAAGTCATATTGTTGGACGACCAATGAGTATTCTAATGAGTCAAAAAGGACCTGCAGGAAATAGTACGGTAACCCTTACACATTCTTATACCAAAAACCTTTCAGAAATTACCAAACAAGCAGATATTATCATTGTAGCTTTAGGAGTTCCAGAATTTTTAAAAGCTGACATGGTAAAAGAAGGCGTGGTGATTGTAGATGTTGGAATTAGTCGTGTGCCAGATGCTTCAAAAAAACGGGGTTATGCTATAAAAGGCGATGTTGCATTTGCTGAAGTAAGCGAAAAAGCATCGTTTATTACTCCTGTTCCAGGTGGAGTTGGTCCTATGACGATTGCCATGTTACTTAAAAATACCTTGTTAGCTAGAGAGCGAAATACTTAATCTTTTTCTAAAGGATCTACATATTCCAGCTTATACATTTTCACAATAATAAAGAAAAGTGAAATAAATATAGGTCCAAATATTAAGCCTATAAATCCGAATAACGGAATTCCAATTATTACTCCTAATAAGGTGATTAAAGGATGTACATCGTCCAATTTTTTAAGTACATAAAGGCGTATAATATTGTCGGTGGATCCTACTACTATAAAACCGTAAAGTAAAATTCCCCAAGCAGCAAAGCTATCGCCACTTGCTAAGGCAATTAAAAATACAGGTAATATTCCAACCAAAGTTCCTACAAAAGGAATCATAGATCCAATAATTACAATTACAAACCAAAATAATGGATTTTCAATTCCGAAAATTAAAAAACCAATTAATGCTACAAATCCTTGAGCAATTGCTACAATAGGGATTCCCAAAGCATTAGAGCGAACCATTTTAGCACTATCGTGAATTAATATTTTTAAATGTTTTTTGTTAAATGGAACATAATCATAAAGTCCTTCCCTAAGTTGTTTGGGTTTGATAAGCATAAAATACAACATAAAATACATAATAGAAATAGCAATAAACAAATTAAAGGTGTTGCCAATTAATACTTGCGCATGTTCACTTACCCAAGAAGTTGCTGCCGAAACATCTAGTTCTTTATAAATATCATATCCGATTTTGTCTTCTATATTTTGAATATGACTTTGTAAAGCATTCATAAATCTTTCTGAATTATATACTGCGTTTTGGATTTTATTTGCCATCATCAACGTAATTCCTATGATGGGTAATAAAATCCCGATAAATGATAAAATCATAAGAAATGAAGCAGCAAGGGATTCGTTCCAACCTTTTTTTACCAATTTATTCATAGGTGATTTAAGTAAAACAAAAAGGGTAATAGCACCTAAAACTCCCGATAAATAGGGGAGTAGTTCTCTAAAAATTAAAAAAGCTACAATTGCTATTCCAAAAAGTATTAATAGTTGACGTATTATTTTTTTGGGGATGGTTTCCATGTTATCCTATTAAGTAGTTAATACTTACAGTTGCAAGTTCGTTATTTGGGAATTTTGAAAAGTGTTTTTTATCGGTTTTAATTCCTAGTTCTTTGATTACTTTCTGAAAGACTTCCAATTCCAAAATAAACTGATCTGAAAAACCATGTGTTGCATCGTAAGCAGTCGCTGCGGTTAATCCTAAATTTGAAGCGGTTATTGAAGGGTTGATGGTATGTAATTCAATTAAAAGCAATCCGAATTTCTTTATGTACGGCGACCATTTTTCAAAGTGTTCTTTTAAATTTTGTTCCACCACCGAGTTGTTTAATCTTCTGCCACAACAAGCATACGCTCCTGTAGAATTACTAATTCTATCCGTTTCTATTTCTGATGGTTGTGACCAAGGTCGATTATGATCTAAAAAGGTTCTTACATTTAACAAATCGCTTAATTTTATATCGTAATTTTCTAAAATATCTTTTTGTAATTGATTTGGGTCACCAATATCTCCCCAAATTACTTTTGCCCAGATATCTGCTTTTACCAAATTAGCGCGTGTCACTTTTAAAGCAGCTTTGTTATAATCTACACCCACTAAAAATAAAGGATGTTCCTCTAACATCGTACCTCTTTTGGTACGTTGTTCAATCACTTCAAATAAATGAATTAAAAACGCTCCATTTCCGCAGCCCATATCTAAAATTCCTTTGGGTTGTTCCTCGATAGGTTTGTTGAAAAGTGTAATAATTATTTCATCTATTTTTTTAAAATATGCAGAATGTGCACCTCCAGAACCCCAAACATTCATCTCGCGATCTACGTGGATTTCTACTGAGTTAGGAATAGAACTACGCAATAAATTTGCATTACCAAACATCAACTCTTCGGCACGTCTAAAGGTTGGAATATACGAAACCGTTACTCCATAAGCCGAAGCTCTTCTTGCAAAAAAGAAACCTTTTTTTGTGAATTTAAAATGATCGTTACTCTTGGTAAACCAACCTAAATAATGAAGAAAATCTAATATTTTAGAAAAACTTTCTGGGTCTTCATGGAACTCTTCTGCACTAAAAGAAGCTTCCATAAAGTATTTATGAAACATCCCGTCCATACCCAAAAAAACAGTAATGGGACCCACTAAAACACCTTCGATATGTCTGGCTATTTGTTCTTGTATTTCTAGTTCTAAACCTTCCGTTGCAGTTGGTTCATATTTCTTATTTTTATAGTTAATAAAAATCCGATTTAGAATCGAAAATTGATTTTTGTCTAAACTTCTAGGATGAAATTCTTCCGAAACTTTCATAAAATGAACAACATCTTGATACATATCAACCAACTTAAAAGCGATCTCACTTTTTTTGTTTTTTGAAATAGTAACAGTGTCTTTTACGTTATCTACTTGATAATTTAACCAACCTTGAGAAGCCAACATTCTTAGACCTACGTTGAGGTATCCTTCATTTGCTTTAAATTCTGCAGCGATTTCAGAAAGTAAAAACTGCTCTTTAGTTAAGATAAAGTCCAATACCCCTTTATCCTTTAAAAAATAAGCGATGGGAGCTACTGCAATACCGTCTAAATGTCTAAATAAGTGTTCGCGGTATTCATTTTTTTCTTCCTTGGTTAACATTAGACAGATTTAATAATTAGTTCTTGTAAAAATAGAAAAAAAAATTAAATAAGATTTATAGACTATTTCAAATGCTTAAATAGATTTTTCTATTGCCTTTAATTTTTTTTCAAATAATTTCAAACCCTTATTTATAAGGCAAATGCCCTATTTGATTTATGTTTTAGTTTTCGCAATTTTGAAATATATAAATCCGAATGTCTTACAAAATGAAAAAAATACTATTATTACTTTTAGTTGCCTTATTTTCTTTAGGTGCAGTCGCTCAAAAGAAAAAAAATAAAGGTCTTCGCTTAGGGGAAAAATTTGGAAAGCTTACCACCAAAATAATGACTTCTAAAACAGATGATTTGTCCAAGGTTTCTTTGCGTCCAACGGTGATTTCTGGAGTTTATAATTTAGACTCAAACACTTCCGAAGCAAAATACTTTCCTAAAGGTACTGTTGAAGGAGATTATGTGGTTTCTATTACTTTTATGAAAAATAAAGGTATTGGATTGATAGAATTAGACGGGAGCATACTTTGTGATGGAAAAGAAATGGAATATGTTGGAGTTGGGTCTTATATAGCCGTTTTTAATGAACCCTTTACAGCCCCAAAAACTATTGAGATTTCTTCAAGTGCAGGAGGCAAGGCAAAGTTTACTTTAACACCCTTAGCGCCTATAGATATTATTAGTGTTAATGGAGAAAAATATTTACCTATTATAGATTTAGATGAAGATTTAACTTTAGAATACGATGCCAATACCAGTAATGAAAATGTATTGCTTAAAGTTTCTCTGATTACAAAAGTTATAGGCGCAGTAGCTTTTAATAAATTTGCAGATTTTTCGCCAGGAAATGGGAAAGTAACCATTCCAAAAGAAACACTTAGTAATACCGAAATATCTGGAGGTACTAAAAACACGGCGAATTTTGTAAAAGGCGAAAACTTTTTACTATTAGAAAAAGAAATAATCACTGAAAGAGAAGATCTTGATGAATCTCAAAATGTAAGTGAATTTGCTAGTCTTTCCCTTTATGCAAAAGCGTATGCTTCTATTCCTGTTATTGTTAGAGGTAACCAAGAAGAAAGAATTATTTCTGCTATAAGAATTGCGGGAGAAACAGAAAATAATGTTGGTTTCGATTTACATAAACCCAATGCTAATACAGGTATTCCGTTTTCTAGAGGGAGTAAATTTGGTTTGGCTTCCTTAACCTTAAATGTAAAACCTTATAAAATAGAAACTGAAACTAATGAGAATTCTTGGTCTGTGGGTAATACAAAATATACCAGAACAACAACGATTACTACTACATTAGAATTTCCTCAACTACCCGATGAACATTGGGATTATTTACTTGAAAAGTTCTATCAGGATGTTGTAAAAATATTTAAAGAAGATTATCAAATTGATTTTGTTCCTGTTGAAGATGTTACTAATACCGAAGATTATAATACCTTTTTTGTAGATGAAACTGTAAATAGCAATGTAAAAGTAAACCGCACTTATAAAAATACTAATAGGAGTAATCCGAAAAATCTTGTGGAGATTTTTGGGAATCTAAGTAGTAATTTAACTAACGATACACCACTTCTAAGAATTATGAAAGAAGCAGATGTTGACGGATTGGTAAATATTGACATTGATTTACAAATTGGTCAGGGAAAAGATAATACAATTGTTTTAATACCGAATATTTCATTTTCTATTAGAGGACGAGACGAACAAAAATCTAACAAACAAGCTACTTATGTAGAAGGAATGTTGGTTTCTAAAACAGGCAATCCTTTTAATTCTAATATGGTAAAAGCAGATAAAAACGCACTTTTAAAGGCCTGTAGTTTCTCAGAATTGACAGAGGCATTTAGATTATCCTTAGCTGCATTGAGAGCTAAAGAAATTGAAATGGGATACGATAAAATTTGGAATATAGGAGAGTAATAAAAGCTTTCGGTAAGAAAGCTTTTATACAAATTATTATTCTTTTTTGTCAGTTTCCAAACTATCAATATCCCAAGAAAGCATAAAATATTTAATCTTAGCTTCATCTGGAATATTTACTGCTTCAATCACGAAATTTGGATTGTAACGTAAATTTTCGGGCAATTCTTTTTTGTCGATATTAATAAATAGGTCACTGTCTTTTAAAAATACAACCACCGTACTTATGGTAGTTTCAATATTTGCAATTTCGTAATTATCTTTTATAAATTTAAAAGTACTTCCTAGATTTAATCCTTTATCAGTTTTATAACGATTATCAAAAAATTGAAAATCAGCAATTAAAGCATCGGGATTATTATCACCTCTAGGAGAAATTAATAGCAATTTCTTTCCTCCTTTTTCATATATTTCAACTTCACCTTGGGTAGAAAATTCATCTTGTCTAGAGTTTAATCGTACAATAGAATCGTTTGCAAAAATAGAATCTACTTGTTTTATTTTCATTCCTAAAGTTATATTTCCTACAGAATTGTTAGAAATTAAATAAGGATCTTTTTCTTCTGCACATTGAACAAATAGAAATGTTGATATTAGGATAAATGCTATTTTTTTAATCATTACTTGTYTGTTTTTTTCGGAATGTCAAAATTACTAAARTTGAAAGTTAATAAGCTTATTAATGTGATATAATTATTTGTGAAATTGCTTGTTAAATAAAGGGCACTGAGCGGAACCGAAGTACTACTTTAACATCTTGCCTAAAATACCCAAAACCCCACGAATAACTGTTGCACTTGTTAACACCTTAATAAAGGGATTCATTCGGGTGGATTTTCGTCGCGTTGTGGTTCGTCTCGATGAACCCCTACGACGGCGGTTTTCAGAATATCGTTCTGCTTCCTCCGTTTCTTTTTTTGCCTTTTCTCTGGTTTCTTCCTGTTCGGCTATTTCTATTTTTTCGTTTAATAATTCGTAGGCACTTTCGCGATCTATTTCTTTGTTGTACTTCGGAATTAATTTCGATTCATCTAACAAATCCTTTAATTCATCACCTTCCAAAATATCCATTCTGCTCATCGGTGCTCGAAGCATTGTGGCAGCTAATGGTGTCGGAATTCCTTTTTCGTTTAGCGCTGTTACCAATGCTTCACCAATTCCTAATTTGGTAAGAATTTCTGCGGTATCATAATAATCTGAAAGTGGATAATTTTCTGCCGTCAATTTAATCGCCTTTCTGTCTTTTGCCGTAAAAGCACGTAAAGCATGTTGGATTTTTAAGCCCAATTGACTCAATACCGCATCTGGAACATCCGTTGGATTTTGAGTTACAAAATATAGTCCAACCCCTTTAGAACGGATTAGTTTTACAATACTCTCAATTTGATTGAGTAAAGCTTTACTTGCTTCGTTAAAAATTAAATGTGCTTCGTCTATAAATATGACCAATTCAGGTCTTCCGCTATCGCCTTGTTCTGGGAAAGTTGAATAAATTTCAGCCAACAAGGACAACATAAACGTAGAGAAAAGTTGAGGTCGGTCTTGAATATCTGTCAATCGTACGATATTGATGTAACCCATTCCGTTTTCGTCTATTCTCAATAAATCATCTGTATCAAACGATTTCTCGCCAAAAAACAAATCGCCTCCTTGTTGTTCTAATGCGACTACTTTTCGTAAAATCGCTCCGGTTGAAGAAGAAGAAATTCTTCCATATTCTTCAGCCAATTCCTTTTTGCCTTCATTGGTTGCGTATTGCAAAACCTTTTTAAAATCTTTTAAATCTAATAAGGGAAGTTTGTTGTCGTCACAGTATTTAAACAATACAGATATAATTCCTCCTTGGGTATCTGAAACATCTAAAATCCTTGAGAGTAATACAGGTCCAAATTCACTAACGGTAGCTCTTAGCCGAACACCGCCTTGTTTTGAAAGCGATAAAATCTCCACAGGAAACTTTTTTGCATTGAATGGAATTCCAATTTTTTCATGGCGCTCATCAATTTTTGGATGTCCTGGACTTGGTTGCGCAATTCCGCTTAAATCTCCTTTCATGTCCATTAAAAGGACAGGAATTCCTTTTTCTGAAAGATTTTCAGCAAGTATCTGAAGTGTTTTAGTTTTTCCAGTTCCTGTAGCTCCCGCAATTAATCCGTGACGATTCAGTGTTTTTAAAGGGATTTTTACAAAAGCATCGGTAATGGTTTCGCCGTCTAACATTGCTGCGCCGAGGGTTATAAAGTCTCCTTTAGTTTTGTTCCCTTCAGTAATATGATCGAAAAAAGCTTGTTGATCTGCCATTTTGTAAATTTTGTTAAAAATAGTGATTGTCTTTTTAAGTTCAGAAAAAAATATAAATAAAAATTGAAAACCATAAATTTATAAAACATTCATTTATCTACCTTTGCCACGATGCAAGAAGAAATAAAAAATTTAGTAGCAAAAGGAGAGATGCTTCCTTTAATGGAAGAGTTTTACACCATACAAGGCGAAGGATTCCATAAAGGAACGGCAGCTTATTTTGTAAGAATAGGTGGTTGCGATGTGGGTTGCCATTGGTGTGATGTAAAAGAAAGTTGGAATGCAGATTTGCATCCGCCAACAAAAATTGAAGCGATTGCTGAAAGTGCTAAAAGATCTTCAAATACCGTTGTAGTAACTGGAGGAGAACCTTTAACTTGGAATATGAATCCATTAACTTCATTATTTAAAGAAAAAAGAATGCAGGTTCATATTGAAACTTCTGGAGCGTATAATTTAACGGGGTTTTGGGATTGGATTTGTTTATCGCCAAAAAAAATAAAGCTCCCGAAAGAAGAAATTTATAAAGTAGCTGATGAATTGAAGATGATTATCAATAGCAAATCAGATTTTAAATTTGCCGAAGAACAAGCCGTCAAAGTAAATAAGGATTGTATCTTATACTTGCAGCCGGAATGGAGTAAACGTGATAAGATGATTCCATTATTGGTAGATTATGTGATGAAAAATCCAAAATGGAAGGTTTCGTTACAGACTCATAAATACTTGAATATCCCGTAATTTTAACAATACGTTCCTTTCGATACGATTTCCAAAAAACAACAACAAAAATCACTCAAGGTGCTTAAATTTAGTTTATTGACCGGTTTGATATTTTATCGAGATTTGTTGAAATGTAATTAAAGATCAAAATAAAAATCCCAAATTCCAATTTGTTACAGTTGGAATTTGGGATTTTTTCTTTGTAATTTATAACTCGGTTGTTGAGCGGAGCCGAAACAACAAAATTTCCTTAGTAGTTAGCCTTTACAAAAGGAACTGCCACACGAACTTTGTCCCAGCCTAAATGCATGGTTACACCTTTGTTTCCGTCATCAGCTAAAGCAATAGAAAACGCTTCTAAAGATTCATTAGCTGTTTTTACAGGAACTTTAATTCTAGCTACATCATTTTTTTCATTATAATAATAAGAACCCCAAGTATTTAAGTCTGAGTTGATGATAATGGTCCATTCTTTTTCGCCTGGAATGGTAGCTAATGTATAGGTGCCAGCTTTTAAGGTCTTTGCTCCTAAAGTATAGTCTGTGTATAAAACTAGTTCAGTTGCTTCGTTTGCACCTGTTCTCCAAACTTTTCCGTTGGGTGCTAATTTACTTAGAGACCTTCCTTTAAGTTGAGGGCGACTGTAAATAATTTTCATTTGTTTATTTGCGTCTTTGTAGCTTGTAGGATATGCTGCGATGTCCATAGAGCTTTTGTTTAATTCACTAAACTCTTGTGCAGTCATACTGGTTGAAAGCACGATTAGAAATGCAAATGCGATTGTTGTAATTTTTTTCATTGTTTTTAGTTTTTGTTAATTGTTAAAAGTAGCTTTCAGAAAATAGAATTTTTGAAATGTTTTGTTAAAGTTGAAATGATGTTTGTGAGCTCTTAGTTCGATAAAAAAGAAAATCATTACAAATATTCCTTTTTTAGAAGAAAATTTAAGAATTATTATTGAAATGAAAAGATTTTAGGGTTCATAATTTGACTTCTAAGAAGCTTTTTTTAAAATAAGATTTTACTGAAATAAAAAACCTTTCAATTTTATATTTAAGAAGTTTTAAAGGTGATTTAAGGCGTTTTCAAGTAATCAACAAATGTTGATAATTATGAAGATATACAAGTTGATTGCTTCAGAAAAAGAATGAATAATTGTATATTTGAGATTGTAGAAAACTGTAATAATTGTTTCAGTTTTCATTGAAAATAATTCAGAAAAAATAATAATACAATATGAGCGAAGAACAAAAAAAAGGCAGTTACGGTGCCGATAGTATTCAGGCATTAGAAGGAATGGAGCATGTACGTATGCGTCCGTCGATGTATATTGGTGATGTTGGTGTACGTGGATTGCATCATTTGGTGTATGAAGTGGTGGATAACTCTATCGATGAAGCAATGGGAGGTCATTGTGATACTATTGATGTAGTTATAAATGAAGATAATTCCGTTTCAGTAAAAGATAACGGTCGTGGTATTCCGGTAGATATACATAAAAAAGAAGGTGTTTCTGCTTTAGAGGTGGTAATGACCAAAATTGGTGCTGGTGGTAAATTCGATAAAGATTCTTATAAAGTTTCTGGTGGTTTGCACGGTGTGGGTGTTTCAGTAGTAAATGCACTTTCTATACATTTAAGAGCTACGGTTCACAGAGATGGTAAGGTTTGGGAACAAGAATATGAAAGAGGTAAAACAATGTATCCTGCTAAGCCTATTGGTGAAACAGATTTTAGAGGTACTATCATAACCTTTAGACCTGACGAAGAAATATTTAAACAAACTATTGAGTTTAGTTATGAAACTCTTGCCAATAGAATGCGAGAATTATCTTTCCTGAATAAAGGAATTGTAATTACTATTATAGATAAACGAAATAAAGACGAAAAAGGGGAGTTTATTTCAGATGTTTTTCAAAGCACAGAAGGACTTAAAGAATTTATTCGCTTTTTAGATGAAACTCGTGAACCTGTAATAGGTAATGTAATTCATATGGAAGGAGAGAAAAATGGTATTCCTGTTGAAGTTGCTATGATATACAATACTTCCTATAGTGAAAATTTACATTCTTACGTAAATAATATTAATACCCACGAGGGAGGAACACATCTTTCTGGGTTTAGAAGAGGGCTAACTCATACGCTTAAAAAATATGCCGATGCTTCTGGTATGTTAACTAAGCTAAAGTTTGATATTGCAGGAGATGATTTCCGTGAAGGATTAACAGCAATTATTTCAGTAAAAGTATCTGAACCACAATTTGAAGGGCAAACTAAAACAAAACTAGGTAACAGAGAAGTTTCTGCTGCGGTAAGCCAATCGGTTTCCGAAATGTTAGAGAATTACCTCGAAGAAAATCCTAACGATGCTAAAATAATTGTTCAAAAAGTAATACTTGCTGCTCAAGCTAGGCATGCTGCCAATAAAGCTCGAGATATGGTACAGCGTAAAACCGTGATGAGTATTGGAGGTTTACCCGGTAAATTAAGTGATTGTTCTGAGCAAGACCCTGCTTTGTGCGAAGTGTTTCTTGTAGAGGGAGATTCGGCAGGTGGTACTGCTAAACAAGGTCGAGACAGAATGTTTCAAGCAATTTTGCCATTAAGAGGTAAGATTTTGAATGTTGAAAAAGCGATGCAACATAAGGTTTTTGAAAATGAAGAGATTCGAAATATTTTCACAGCCCTAGGAGTAACTATTGGTACCGAAGAAGATAGTAAAGCATTAAATATAGAAAAACTACGATACCATAAAGTAGTGATTATGTGTGATGCCGATGTAGATGGTAGTCATATTGAAACTTTAATTCTTACTTTTTTCTTTCGATATATGAAAGAATTAATTGAAAATGGGCATATTTATATTGCAACTCCACCATTGTATTTGGTTAGAAGAGGAGCAAAAAAACAGTATGCTTGGAGTGATGAAGAGCGTGATGAAATTCAAAAAGAATTTGGAGATGGTTGTAAAATACAACGTTATAAAGGTCTTGGAGAAATGAATGCTGAGCAATTATGGGATACTACCATGAAACCATCTTCTAGAACACTACGTCAAATATTTATTGACAATGGTGCAGAAGCAGATAGAGTATTTTCTATGTTAATGGGAGACGAAGTACCTCCACGTAGAGAGTTTATTGAAAAAAATGCAGTGTATGCAAATATTGATTCATAACAAGATAATTTTATTTTGGTACAACAAAACACTCAATTTGAGTGTTTTGTTGTTTATAGCAATTGCTAATTCGATTAATTATGATAAAAAACGCGTTATTTTTGACGACCCTAATATTACTTGTATTAATTTCTTGTGAAGAAAAACAAGGAGAAACACAAGAAAAGCCATCTGTAAAATATTCTGTTATCCAAAAAGATTCCATCATTGATGAGGTGTATAAAGTTGTTGCAAAGACAAGGCTAAATTCTCAAAGAAGACGAGACTTGTTAGATTCTGCAATAACTAAATATCCGACAATTACCTATTTCAATCAACAAAGAGCAATGCCTTTGTACAAACAAGATAAAGATGAATTGGGATTACCGTTTTTAAAAAAGGCAGCCGAGTTAAACCCTGAGAAATACTTAGACTATATGGCGTTTATGAAATGTATTTTTTCAAAGAACTATAAAGATGCTATTATCGATTTTGAGAAGTATTTAAATCTGTATGGCGATGGTTATGTGATGGATCATACTTATTATTTCTATATAGGAATAAGTTATTTGCAACTTAATCAATTTGAAAAAGCAAAATCATTTCTAGAAAAAAGCACACATCAAGCTGAAATGGAAAGTGGAAAAGAATGGATTCATTATTTAGATTTAATGTATTTAGGAATCGCAAAAATGGAATTAAAAGAATATGAAGAAGCTATTTTAGATTTTGATGAGTCCTTATTACAATATGAAAATTTTAGCGATGCAAAATATTACAAAGCTATTTGTTTATATGCATTAGGCAAAAAGGAAAAAGGAAAAGCCATGGTAGAAGAAGCTATCAACGATTTGTCCAACGAAAACACCATGAATGAGGATAATGTTATTTATGAAAGGTATCCATATCAAATAAGAAAGAGCTGGCTTGGCTTGAATTAATTACAAGATTTTTACGCTATTTTTTATTTGTTATCACTTGTTGTTTTTAAGTTTTTCATAACAAATTTTCTATGATATAATTGTACTTTTGCACAAGGCTATCAACTAGGGTAGTTTTCAATAAATATTTATAATAAATTAAATAAAAAAACGATGAAAGTAACAGTTGTTGGAGCAGGTGCAGTAGGTGCAAGTTGTGCTGAATACATTGCTATTAAAGATTTTGCAAGCGAAGTAGTAATCTTAGATATTAAAGAAGGTTATGCAGAAGGTAAAGCTATGGATTTGATGCAAACAGCATCATTAAACGGATTTGATACAAAAATTGTTGGAGTTACCAACGATTATTCAAAAACAGCTGGGAGTGACATTGTAGTTATTACGAGTGGTATYCCWAGAAAACCWGGAATGACACGYGAAGAATTAATAGGAATCAACGCTGGAATTGTAAAAATGGTATCARCWAGTTTGATARAACATTCTCCAGAAGCAATTATTATTGTGGTGAGTAATCCTATGGATACGATGACTTATTTGGTACATAAAACAACAGGATTACCAAGAAATAGAATAATCGGWATGGGTGGTGCTYTAGATAGTGCTCGTTTTAAATACAGATTAGCTGAAGCTTTAGAGGCTCCWATWAGYGATGTTGACGGAATGGTAATTGGTGGTCATAGTGAYACTGGAATGATTCCTCTAACTAGAATGGCAACTMGWAATAGTGTTCCTGTAACTGAATAYCTTTCAGAAGAAAGATTAACTCAAGTAAAAGAAGACACGAAGGTTGGYGGAGCAACMTTAACYAAATTRTTAGGAACTTCTGCTTGGTAYGCWCCTGGWGCAGCWGTTTCAGGRWTGGTACARGCTATWGCAAACGATCAGAAAAAAATGTTCCCTTGTTCWACMWTRTTAGAAGGAGAATATGGGTTAAACGATATTTGTATTGGTGTTCCTGTAATTTTAGGTCGCAATGGAATTGARAAAATTGTWGAAATWRAATTAACWGAWGCTGARAAAGAACATATGCTAACAAGTTCTGTTGGAGTTAGAAAAACCAATGGCTTATTAGATATTTAGTTTTCAAATATTTAAAATAGATATTTATATAAAGACTGCAGAAATGCGGTCTTTATTTTTTATATTTGGCGAATGAAAACGAAAAAGTTCATAGGCACTTTTATTTTTATCCTTTCGTTGTTGATGGTTAGTCAGCAAGAGTTTTCTATTCCCAAYCAAGAAATTGTAGTACAGTTTGCAAATGATGAAGTTACATCCGTTGAGGTTCAGCAAACAATTGCCACGATAAAAAAACAGCTTAAACTTATTGGAGTTGAGCATATTCAAATTCGCGAAAGTAAGCATGGTAGCTTAAAATTTTCTTATTTTAGTGATGTAAATATTGCTTCTATAAAGAAAATTATTTCTGAAGAAAATAAATTTCAATTAGGTGTTAGTTCAGTTTTTCAAAATGAAACTTCGAACGAGGCTCCTTCAAAAGAGAAATCAAATTCCTACAAGTTAGATGTCTATGAAATCCAAAAGGGAGACGATTCTGAAAAAGATTTAAATGGACTCGCATTAGTATTAACACCCGAAGTTGACCGTTTTTACAAACCAAATGTATATTTCTTAAAAGTTGAGATTGATGTTTGGAAGACCAATAAAACTGAAAAAATAGCTTTTGCCATTCAAAAAAATATTGCTATTGAAATTGATAAGGTTTCATATATTATCCCTGAAGTAAGAGCAGGTCCAATTTCTTTCGGTATTTCCTAAAAGCTTTCCATTCAGGAAAGCTAAAAAAATCAAATTTAATATCATTCATAAATAATTGTCAGGTTATTAGGTAAATTCTATATTTACCACCCGAATTTTCGGGATTAATCATTGACCAAAAAACAATAAAAATGCAAAACAAAGGACTAATTAAAGTATTTGCGATACTGTTTGGATTGGTAAGTTTATACCAATTATCATTTACCTATATCGCAAATAATGTTGAAGATGAAGCGAAAGCTTTTGCCAACGCAAAATATCCAGCTAGCGAGCCAATTAAAAGAAACATCGCAGAAGCTAGTTACCTTGATTCTATTGGAAATATTCCTGGAATATTAGGAATAGATTATAACACAGCAAAAGAAAAAGAACTAAATAAAGGACTGGATTTAAAAGGAGGTATTAATGTAATTCTTCAAGTATCTGTAAAAGATATCTTAAAAGGATTGGCGAATAATACAAAAGATGCTGCTTTTAATCAAGCCTTAAAAGATGCGTTTGTACTTCAAAAAGAATCTCAAGACACTTATTTAGAATCTTTCTTTGAAGCTTTTGAAGCACTTCCTGGAGATAATAATTTAGCCTCTCCAGATATATTCTTTAACAAAAATTTAGAAGACGACATCCAGGCTTCAATGACTAATAATGAAGTTAAGCCAGTTATAGAGCGTAAAATTGACGAGTCTATTACAGCGGCTTTTGAAGTGTTAAGAAAACGTATTGATAAGTTTGGGGTTACACAACCAAACATTCAACGTATTGGTAARTCTGCTCGTATTTTAGTAGAATTACCAGGAGCTAAAGATGTAAATCGTGTTAAAAAATTACTTCAAAGTACAGCTCAATTAGAGTTTTGGAGTGTTTATAAATTAGACGAATTAGCAGGRTTTTTGCAAGCAGCTGATGATAAACTAGCTGATATTTACAAAAAAACAGCACCTATTGTTGAAGAAAAAGTAAAARACTCAACAGATACTGAAGGGAATATTGTTGATGATTTAATAGGTGGGGAAGATGTAAACGATTCTATTATTGACGCATCAAAAGAAAGACCATTGTTAGGGAAAATGTTATATCCTGGACAGTCAGGAAGACCAGAACTTGGAACTTTTAAACTAAAAGATACTGCTGCAGTTGATGCTTATTTACGTATGCCTCAAGTAAGATCTTTACTTCCTAATGAACAACGTTACGTGAAATTTGTTTGGGGAATTGCTGAAGATAATAAAGAGTTAGGCGAAGAGGTAATTACACTATACGCTTTAAAAGGAAATAGAGAAATGACACCGCCATTAGCTGGTGGAGTTGTGGTAGATGCAGTACAAACGTACGACCAATTAGGTAGAGTAGTGGTAAGTATGCAAATGAATGCTCGTGGATCAAGAGTTTGGGAACAAATAACGGGTGAAGCTTATAACAACCAGTCTCAAATTGCAGTTGTATTGGATGATATTGTTTATTCTGCACCAGGCGTTACTAGTGGACCAATAGCAGGAGGTAGATCTCAAATCTCTGGAGATTTTTCAATCTTAGAAGGACAAGATTTAGCAAACGTATTAAGAGCAGGTAAATTACCAGCTTCAGCAGAGATAATTCAAGGAGAAGTTGTTGGGCCAACCCTAGGTCAAGAAGCAATTGACAGTGGAATATTTTCTTTTGCATTGGCATTGCTATTCGTGTTGATATGGATGGTTTTCTATTACGGAAAAGCAGGAGCTTTTGCAGATGTTGCCTTGGCGGTAAATATCTTATTTATCTTCGGAATATTAGCAGGACTTGGAGCGGTATTAACGCTTCCTGGAATTGCGGGTATTATCTTAACAATAGGTATGTCGGTAGATGCGAACGTACTTATTTTTGAACGTATAAAAGAAGAACTTGCCAAAGGAAAAGCACAGAAAGATGCAATTAACGATGGTTTTAATAATGCACTTTCTTCAATTTTAGATGCGAATATTACAACGGGTCTTACCGGATTTATTTTATTGTTGTTTGGTACTGGTCCAATTCAAGGATTTGCAACTACTTTATTAATAGGTATTGCAACTTCATTGTTTACCGCAATCTTTATCACAAGATTATTTATTGATAGCTATACAAAAAATGGGAAACCATTACCATGTACAACATCAATGACAAAAAATATTCTTAGAAAAAATACAATCGAGTTTTTAAGAAAAAGAAAAATCGCGTATGCTTTCTCTGGAGTTTTAATTGCAATAAGTTTAGGGTCTTTATTTACTATTGGTCTAAATCAAGGAGTAGATTTTGTTGGAGGAAGAACTTATACAGTTCGATTTGATCGTGATGTTGATGCGAATCAGATAAAAGAAGATATGGTTGCAATATTTGGTTCAGCGGAAGCAAAAACCTACGGTGGAAACAATCAATTAAAAATTACCACTAAATATAAAGTTGATGAAACAGGAACCGAAGTAGATGAAGAAATAGAACATATGATTTTTGAAGGTTTAAAATCGAACCTTCCTGATGGATTTACTTACAATCAATTTATTGACGATTACGATCATAAAGTTGCTGGTAGAATGGAATCTTACAAAGTAAGCCCAACAATCGCAGACGATATTAAAAAAGCATCGTTCTGGGTTGTGTTAGGGTCACTTGTTGTAGTGTTCCTTTATATTTTATTCCGATTTAAAAAATGGCAATTTAGTTTAGGTGCTGTTATTGCAGTATTTCACGATGTTATTATTGTATTGGGTGTATTCTCATTAACCTATCGTTTTATGCCGTTTAATATGGAAATCGGTCAGTCATTTATCGCAGCGATTCTTACCGTTATTGGTTATTCGTTGAATGATACCGTGGTAGTGTTTGATAGAATTCGTGAATATTTTAACGAACATTCTTCATGGAAAATGCCAAGAATTATTGATGCAGCATTAAATAGTACACTTAGTAGAACCTTAAATACTTCATTGACTACTTTAATAGTATTGTTATCAATATTTACTTTCGGAGCAGATTCAATTAAAGGATTAATTTTCGCATTAATTGTAGGTGTTGTTGTAGGAACATATTCATCATTGTTTATTGCAACACCTGTTTTCTTTGATACCGTTAAGAAAAAAGGAATCGATTTAGCAGATAAAGTAGAAGAAGAAATAGAAAAAGGAGCAGTTAAATAATCCTCTATCTTATAGAAATACCAAAACCATCTTTATTAATTTAAAGATGGTTTTTTTATGTTTAAAATCGAAGACTAACCTCATAATCTATTAAAAAG
Source organism: Flavobacterium sp. (assembly GCA_002733185.1). Lineage (GTDB taxonomy): Bacteria > Bacteroidota > Bacteroidia > Flavobacteriales > Flavobacteriaceae > Marifrigoribacter. Next base: position 38,177 of record NVUT01000024.1, read on the forward strand.
CAATACTAAATTAGAACTTATTTTATACTTGACTTTGTCATTTTTTTTAGCGAACTTGACAACATATTATATCAATCAATTTAATTAGTAAACTGATGATATAATTGCGTTGTAGCCAATTATGAAAAAAATCCTATTAATAATACTTATAGTTTTATTTCAGAACACATTCGCACAATCTGATTTTTTTCATTTTGATCAAATAAAAGTGAACGAATCTCTAGAAATTGAAAATAAACATAATTCAACAGAATATTTTCCAAAATACACAATTTCTATATCGAAAGATTATTTCCCAAATGCTACGGACTATGAGTTAGCACAACCAAAAGTATATAACCGCCCAGAAAATATTGATTTCATTCCTGTACAAGTTGAATATTTTTACACAAATAAAGATAGTATCGTTCGACTTATAGTATATAATTGGGATACTAAAAGTAAAGCTTCTCATCTTCGTGATTTTTTAAAACAAGAAAATGATGAATCTGAACGGTTTGATGAATACAATAAAGAATATGATTCAATTGCAAAAAGAATATCAAAATATATTGGAGAACCAGAAAAAAATCAAGGTAAAATTGAAAAGAAAAATGAAGAGGGTTATGGGGAATCGTATTCTCGGAGAATTCTATGGAAAACCGAAAAATGTAATGTTGAATTGATTTTAATTTGGGCAGAAAGAAAAGGAATACTCGGAACTTATCGAATAAGAACCAAAATATACTGGAATAAAAAAAATAACTGGCTACAACAATGATTGATTTATTTATTATGTTATTTTGGTTCGCTGTTGTTTCTGCAGGTGGAGTTATTTACTGGATGAGACTCCAAATGGAAAACCTAGGATATAACTATTCTTTTTTAAATTCAAGTTTTATGATGATTTCTGATTTTTATTCAAGAATTGGATATGACAAGAAATTGAAAAGTAAATACTATAGGACTCTTATAATAACTTTATTGCTATGGCTAATAATTAGTTTTATGTTTTGGTTTATTTCAAATTAAATATCGAAAATAAAAACTGGCTACAACATCGTATAACGTTCATAACGGCTTTGTTGGTTAAAAGGAGGAGTTAGTTATCAATAAACAATTAACTAATCGGAAAAATACGTACATTTAATCCCGTTACGAAACGTTATACAAACCGTTATAAAGTTACTCGCAATACGGAATAATTATGATTAATTAAATTATCCATTAATTATTTTCGAGTCCATTCAATATAATCTCCAACCTCAAGTCCCCATTTTTCTGAAAGACCTGCATTCACTTCAAGGACATAAAGAACAGGAATAGTAGATGGGAGCGAAGTTTTGTCGAATGGTTTAGCATTTTTCTGAATACTTACAATTTCCTTTTTACTATTAATATAGACGATATCTAAAGGAAATTCAGTGTTCTTCATATAAAATGAGCGAGGTTGCTCGTTTTTAAAAATAAAAAGCATCGACTGATTGTCTTCCATAGAATGACGATACATTAAGCCGGTTTGGGTTTCATATTCGGTTTCAGCAATTTCTAAATCTAAAGTTTTGATTACTGAATCCGTTTTTGCCTTTAACAACTTAATCTCACCTTCTTTAGTGAAAGTGATTTCTTTGGTGATCGATTTGGTTGATTTTTTGTCTTCTTTACAATTAATAAATAAAAGAGAAGAGCTAATTATTGCGAGAGTGAAAAGTATTTTTTTCATTAAACAGTCATTCTGTTTTTTGAAGTTACCATCAAATAAATTCCAATAATAACAAACGGAATACTTAACCATTGTCCTGTATTTAAGGCCCATTCTGCTCGTTCATCAACCTGTGCTTCTTTTACAAATTCCACAAAGAAACGCACCGTCCAAAGCATCACTAAAAACGCGCCTAAAAGATAACCCATTTGGTTGCTTTTACTTGTTTTCCAATACAAATAATATAGGGTTGCAAATACAAATATATATAAAAACGATTCGTATAATTGAGCTGGATGGCGTGGAAAATCTTCTCCTAATTGTTTAAAAATTACTCCAAAATCACTGTGGGTTGCTTTCCCTATAATTTCTGAATTGATAAAATTTCCAATTCTTACAAAAACAGCACCACTGGCAACGGCAATTACAATTCTATCAAGCACCCAAAGGATGGGTTTTTTGATAACTTTCTTACTGTAAAAATACATCGCAATGATAATTCCTATCGCTGCTCCGTGACTTGCCAAGCCTTGAAATCCAGTAAATTGAAATTCAGGAACGGTTCTAAAAGGTAAGAAAACAGATAAAAAATCTTCTTTGAATAATTCAGGTTGGTAAAAAATAACGTGACCTAAGCGTGCGCCTAATAATGTGGCCAGCACCACATAGATGAAAAGACTGTCTAATTTATCGTCGGTTTGTCCTTCATTTTTAAATATTTTTTTAGTTATAAACCATCCTAAGGCAAAGGCGATTACAAACATTAAACTGTAATACCGAATTAGAAAAAATCCTAAATCAATTCCTTTTGAAGGGTCCCAAACAAAACTTAATGCTTGCATAAACTGTTTTTATTTTAATTGTTATTTTTTATTTTAAAAATGATGGGTAAATATAAGCAAAGCAAAAGTTATTAATAGAAAGTTCGTTCTCTATTCTTTTTTCTCTTATCTCTATCCTCTCATTTTTTCTCTCTCATCTTTTTCTGGAACTGGATCATAACCTTCTCCTCCCCAAGGGTGACAACTCCCAATTCGTTTTATTGCCAACCAACCTCCTTTAAATAATCCATGTTTTTGAAGTGCCTCAATTGAATAATGAGAACAAGTTGGATTATACCGACAAGTTGAAGGTAATATGGGTGAAATTATCAATTGATACCCTCGTATTAATAGCACAAATGGGAATGTTAGTATTTTTTTCAAACCTAATTTTATATTACTTGAAAAGAAATTTCTAATTCAAACTAATTGTTTTAACGATACTTACAATCAAGTCTTTATTCTTATATCTTAAAGCGTAGCGGTCTTATATCTTTTAAATTAATTCAACGAAAAACTAGTTCCGTTCTTACCATCTTTCAAATTAATTCCTGCTTCTTTTAACTGATCTCGTATTAAATCACTCGTAGTAAAATCCTTATTTGCTCTTGCTTGATTTCTTAATCCTATTAAAATTGAAACAGCTTCCGATAATTTATCGCCATCATTATTTTGATCTGCGGAAGTATCTTCCAAGCCTAAAATATCAAAAATAAAGTCGTGCATCGTTTTCTGAAGAACCACAATATCATTTGAAGTTAACGCAATCTTACCTTCTTTAGCGGAATTAATTACTTTGGAAGCTTCAAATAATTGTGCAATTAACATCGGACTATTAAAGTCGTCATTCATCGTGTCATAACAAGATTGTTTCCATTTTGAAGTGTCAAAATCGCTATTTTCTGAAGGTTTTATTTCTGAAATCATTTTATAAGCATCCATCATCCTATTAAACCCTTTTTCTGAAGCAACTAAAGCTTCGTTTGAAAAATCTAAAATACTACGGTAATTAGCTTGATACATAAAAAATTTGGCAACCGTTGGCGAAAATGCTTTACTTAATATATCATTCTCTCCTGAAAATAATTCGAAAGGTAAAATATTATTTCCGGTAGATTTTGCCATTTTCTTACCGTTTAAAGTAAGCATATTTGCGTGCATCCAATAGTTAACTGGATCAGTATTCATAGCTGCTTCAGATTGTGCAATCTCACATTCGTGATGTGGGAATTTTAAATCCATTCCGCCGCCGTGAATATCAAAATGCTTTCCTAAATATTTGGTGCTCATTGCGGTACATTCTAGATGCCAGCCAGGAAAACCATCACTCCAAGGCGAAGGCCAACGCATAATATGTACAGGTTCTGCTTTTTTCCACAGCGCAAAATCTTGAGGGTTTTTCTTATCGGATTGCCCGTCTAAATCACGAGTATTTGCGACCATATCTTCAAGGTTTCTACCGCTTAATTTTCCGTAGTTATGTGTTTCATTAAATTTATGTACATCAAAGTAAACAGATCCGTTTACTTCGTACGCAAAGCCTTCAGAAATAATTTTTTCAATAATTTGAATTTGTTCAATAATATGTCCTGTTGCTGTTGGCTCAATACTTGGAGGTAATGCGTTAAATTGTGCCATCGTGGTATGAAAATCTACGGTGTATCGCTGAACGATTTCCATAGGTTCTACCATTTCGATTCGTGCTTTTTTTGCAATGCGATCTTCTCCACTATCAGCATCATTTTCTAAATGACCGGCATCTGTAATATTTCGAACATAACGAACTTTATAACCCAAATGTTTCAGATAACGAAACACCAAATCGAATGACAAAAAAGTACGGCAATTCCCCAAATGTACATTACTATAAACGGTAGGTCCACAAACATACATTCCGATAGCACCTTCGTGAATTGGAACAAATTTTTCTTTGGTTTTTGAAATAGAATTGTAAATATGTAATTCTTGTTGTTCGTAAAGTTTCATTTTTTTTGTCTGATGTCTATTGATTTAAGTCAGAAGTATTTAGCATCTGGTTTCCTTAAATATTATTGATTTGTCTTTCAGAGCGACAGCGAAGAATCTTTTAATGGATTCCTAGATTATCAATCTGAAAATTTATCTTTGTGTTTTAGCGCCTTTGCGAGAATTTTATTAAAACTGCGTATCAAATTTCAAATAGTCCAAAAACTCTCTACGAGTTTCAGGGTCTTTAAATTTACCTCCAAATTCACTAGTAATGGTGCTGCTATCTATGTCGCGAATTCCTCTAGAGTTTACACATAAATGTTTAGCATCGATAATACAAGCAACATCTTCGGTATTTAAAACCTGTTGTAATTCTTTTACAATCTGAATGGTAAGTCGTTCTTGAACCTGAGGACGTTTTGAATAATAATCTACAATTCTATTCATTTTTGAAAGCCCAACTACCGTTCCGTTTGAGATATAGGCAATATGAGCTTTACCAACAATAGGAAGTAAATGGTGTTCGCAAGTAGAATAAAGTGTAATATTCTTTTCTACCAACATTTCGTTGTACTTGTATTTATTCTCGAAAGTAGAAGCTTTTGGTTTATTTGCAGGATTTAATCCTCCAAAAATTTCAGTAACAAACATTTTAGCTACTCGGTTTGGAGTTCCTTTTAGACTATCGTCTGTAAGATCCATCCCAAGAGTTTCAAGAATGTTTTTTACATCTGTTTTAATTGAAGTAATTTTTTCTAAATCACTTAGTTTAAAGGCATCTTTTCTCAAAGGTGTGTCTGATGAAGTGCCTAAATGATCGTCTCCAATTTCTTCTATTATTTTAAGGTGTTTATCTAAATCCATTAGTTGTATTTATTGTGCAATTTGCAAAGATACGCATTCGGTTATTGGTAGAAAAAAAATGAAAGTCAATTTTTTAAGATTTGAATTTCGTTATTATCATAAAAATTCCTTAAATTTCGCAGATTATTTAAATTTTTGCTATGAAATTTCCCCAATACTCAATAATACTGTTATTAGTCCTTTTTTTTATTCCTAAAAATAATTACGCACAAGGGCCTGGCTCTTTGTTTGTTGATGCAGGACCAGATGTTGTTATCCCTTGTGGCGCAGGCGGATGTGCTGATGTTACAGCAGATTTTCTTGAAATATTTGAAACTATAAGTACAAACTATACCGTCTCATCAATACCGTATAGYCCTGATGGTTCTGGAAATCCTCCCTTTCCTTTTAATGGGTTGGCAAATAATATGAATCCTAATGTTGATGACCAATGGTCTGTAGTTGAGACGCTTCCTTTTGATTTTTGTTTTTTCGGAAATTTAGAACAACAATTTCAAGTAGGTTCTAATGGGCTCATAAGATTTGAAGTTGGAGCTGCAGGAGATTYTAATGATTGGGGTTTTTCGGATGATTTACCTAACAATATTGATCCGGCTTTAGCTGAAGGAAATATTTTTACACCTGTTCACGATATAGACCCCTCTGTAGGTGCAGGTACCGATGAAATAGGTTATGAGGTTATAGGTACTTACCCTAATAGAGTGTTAGTCGTTTCGTTTTTTGCAGTACCTTATTTTAGTTGTAATACTGTTCGTGCAACACATATGGCGGTGATGTATGAGTTTTCTAATGTAATAGAAATTTATATTCAAGATTCTCCCAATGATTTATGTCCTGGTTGGAACGGAGGTAATGCTGCACTTGGAATTCAAAACAATGCTGGTGATTTAGCTTATGTACCACCAGGAAGAAATACTTCAGACTCACCTTGGGCAGCTTCACTAGAAGCTTGGAGTTTTGCACCAGATGGTGTGCAAACCTATGTTTTTGAATGGTTAGATTCTACTGGAACCGTAATTGGTACTACAGCAACTTTAAATGTTTGTCCTGCTGGTGGTTCAGAAATATTTACTGCTCGTGTCACTTATAACAATACATGTAATGGTGATATTGTAATATTAACAGATGATGTTTTGGTAACAATAGATGCTCCTTTTACGGTAGATTTAGGGCCAGATGTTGAAACTTGTGATACTCCTGATATTGTTTTGGATGCTGATCAAGGTAATGCAACATATACATACCAGTGGTATTTAAATGGAGCACCAATTGCGGGAGCTACTAATCCTACTTATACTGTTACGGCACCAAATTCAGGAAATTATTCTGTTGAAGTTACAGATCCAGCAGATCCATTGTGTCCAGGTACAGATGTAGTAATAATAAATTATTTACCAACACCTGTAGTTGCGAGTCCTCCAAATGACTTGTTTCAATGTGATGATGGAATTAATCTGGGTATTTTTGATTTAACAGTTAATACACCAGTAGTTCTTGGTGGTCAAGATCCCTTAATTTTTGAAGTATTATATTTTGAAACATTTATTGATAGTCAGAATAATACAAACGTAATACCTAATCCAACAACATATCCAATTATAGGGACTAACCAAACTATTTTTGTGAGATTACATGAAATAGCAACAGGAACCTGTAATGTGTTAACAGATTTTGAATTAGAATTTCTGCCTGCTTCTGCGGGACCTATGACCGATTATAATGCCTGTGATTTTGATTCTGATGGTTTTGTAAGTTTAGATTTAATTGCACTTAAAGATGCAGAAGCATTAAACACATTAGATCCATTGCAATATTCGGTAACGTATCACGCTACTCAAGCTGATGCTGATGCTGGAGTAGGAGCATATCCAAATCCATATGTTGTAACCGCTCCTACTGAAACAATTTTTGTTCGTGTTCAAAACAATGTCACTTCCGCTTGTTATGCAACCGATAGCTTTGTTGTTACAATATTTGTTGCACCTGAAGCTTTTCCACCAACTCCTTATGTCCTTTGTGATGAAGTGCCTAACGATGGTCAAGCTGAATTTGATTTATCTACTAAAGATATAGAGGTTTCTGGAGGAAATCCAGACGCAATTATAACCTATCATTTTACTCAATCTGATGCAGATAATGGTGTTTTGCCATTAGCTACTTTATATATTAATGCAATTCCCGACTTCCAAATTGTATATGTTCGTGCTGAAAGTATAAACAGTTCAAGTTGTTATAATACAACAGAACTAACACTCCAAGTCGATCAAGCACCTTCAATCACAGATCCTATTTTGGATTATTTCATTTGCGATAACGATCAAGATGGCACAGAGATTTTTGATTTAACGACCAAGGATGCAGAAATATTA
>NVUT01000025.1 GCA_002733185.1 Flavobacterium sp.
AATTGAGATATTATAAACCAATTAAAATTTATTTTTATGAAAAAATTATTTTTACCTTTTACCGTTGTATTTATTTCAGTAATTTTATTTTCCTGTACAAGTGATAATACAGATGAAAATTCTGATAAATACGAAAATTCAATAACTAATTACATTAAACAAAAATACAATACTGAAAATGTCACACTTGGTGAATCTGTAGAAGTAACAAACCAAGGTGAATTATATACTTTAACAGAGTATTTTAATTCTAAAAACAGTAATAACAAAACTTATATTGTAACTTTGGGTAATGATAAAATTCCAGCTTACTTAATTAATTACTCAAGTAATAAAATAAAAATTGACGAGCTAATTAGTGGTAATGTAGAGGTTTTTGATATGAAAGAAAACCTAATGGATTTTGATTTAATTAGTTTAGCTAATACTTGGAAAGAGTCACCTAATACTCGAGGGCGTTTTTGGGGGTGGAGTTGTGATGCACCGATAAATTTTCCTACTGGGCAATGTAATATGTGGTGCTGTTATTATGTTTTAGGAGTAGAGGTAAGTTGTGGATGGCGAGAATGTGGAAATCCTCCTGGTAATCTATAATTAGTCATTAATGTTAATACATCCTTTATCATATGAAAATAAAGGATGTATTTTATTTTTTAATTTCACTATGAAAAATAATTTTTATTTTATATTCTTAATATTTATATCATATTTTAATTATGCTCAAAATGTTATTGTTTTCGACTCCTTAAACAAGTACAACATACCTTATGTAGCTATACAATATGAGAAAAATGGGCTTTATACTGATGAAAAAGGAGTCTTTAAGCTAATTGAAATCACAAGTGATAGTTTATTTATAAACCATTATGGCTACAATAGTTTAAAATTAGCAAAAAAAAATTTAAAAGACACCATATATCTTAAACCAATAGTACAGAAATTAGAAGAGGTTTTAATAAAAAACAAATACAAAACAATAGTCATAAAGCAACCAAAGAGTACTAGATTTAATGGTGATTTTCCAATTTCAAAGAAAACAGAAATAATTTCAATTGTCATTCCAGAAAAAAACATTAAAAATTCAATAATAAAAGAAATAAGTTTTAAAATAAAAAAACTAAATAAATCTGAAATTCCTGAAAACATTGAAGATAAATGGAGTGCTGTTTTAAGAATAAATATTTATAATATAGAGAATGGTCTACCAGTAGAAAATATATTTTCTTCAGAGCCTAAAACAATTAATGTACTTAATGATAACAATATTATTTTAGCTATTGAAAAAGAATACATTAAAATACCTTATGAAGGCTTAGGTTTTGGTATAGAGTTTATTGGAACTGCAAATAATAATGTTAATGAAATTAGTTTTATTAGACCTGCTTTAACAAGTAAGGAGTCAAATAACGATATGACATTTAAAAGTATTTTACGTTTTACTTTAGATAAAAGTAAAACTATCATTTATATTGACAAATTTAATCAAGAACATATTCAGAATACACCTAAAAACATAGGCAAAAACTTAAAAATGGGCTTTGTATTCTTAAAGTAATTTTAAGGCGTAGAACATATATTTTCAAAAATAAGCTAATAGTTTAGGATGCTATTTTAAAATGAATCTAACAATGAAAAACAGTTACCTTTTATTGTCCTTTTTAATTATTGCTTTTAGTGTTAATTCACAAAACATTGTTGTTTACGATTCTATCAATAACCAAGCCCTTCCTTATGTTGCTGTATTGTATGGAGAAACAGGAATTTATTCAGACGAAAATGGAGTTTTTAATTTAACTGAAATAACGACCGACAGTTTAACCATAAAATTTTTTGGGTATGAAAGAATCGAGGTAGCAACAAAAAATTTAAAAGACACTCTTTTTATTAACCCTTCGCCACAAGAATTAGCTCAAGTTGTAATTAAAAATAAGTATAAAGAAATTATTGTTAAACAACCTAAGAAATCTCGAAGTCTAGGCAGTTGTATTGCTGCAAAAGAAATGGAGATAATATTAATAGCAAAACCTAAAAAAGAACTTATAAATACTTTAATAAAAGAACTAAGTATTAAAATTAACAAACTTATTAAATTTGATTTACCCGATGATTTTAATAAAAAAGAGGTTCTTGCTAACATTAGAATTAACATATATACCGTAAGAGACAGTTTGCCTATCCAAAAGATTTATTCTTCTATCCCTAAAATTATAAATGTGCTAAATGATAATGTTGTAATAATTAATATAAAAGATGAATTTATTAAATTACCAAAAGAAGGGCTAGGGTTTTCTATTGAATTTATTGGATTCAGAAACCCAAATAATCTATTAATTTTAGATTATAAATTTATAAGGCCTGGATTAACAAAAACAAGAATATTTGGAGAATTGTTAGATGTAAAAACTTATTTATCCTACCCATTAAATAATAAAATGGAGTATATCTCAATAGAAGAATTTAATAAACAAAACTGGCCAGGAAACACTAAAAACTTTGGTAAAAACTTAATTATAGGCTTTGTATTCTTAAAATAGTTTTAAGGCGTAGAACTAGAAACTTGCAATACTTTACCGTTGTACATTTTGTTTCCTGTTAATGAAAACTCCATGATATATTCAGCCATTTTTTCGGCAGACACATTGGCTTTATAACCAGGGAAAGCTTCTTCTAGCATTTCGGTTTGTACAGACCCTAGCGCTAAAACGTTAAACGAAGGACCGGTTTCTTTGTATTCTTCGGCTAGCAATTCGGTTAATGTAATCAAGGCTCCTTTACTACTGCTGTATGCACTTAATCCTGCAAATTTTACACTACCTTGAATTCCGCCCATACTGCTTATGTTTACCACATGACCGTCTTTTTTCATAAACGGAAGCATTGCTTTGGTTAAAGCTGCTGCGCCAAATACATTGACATCATAAACTTGTTTAAAATCTTCAATCGTAGTTTTCGAAAAGGGTTTGTTAACTAATTGCCCTGAATTATTAATAAGAATATCCACATGTTTCCAGTTTTCTTTTACAAACTTGGAAACCATTTTAATATCCTTTGCATCGGTAATATCAAAATTAAAAATAGTACAGCCTTCTGAATTTACTCCAGACAATAAAGTTTCGTTTCTAGATAAAGCTAATACCTGATAACCTGCATCTGCGAAAAGCTGAACCAATTCGTACCCTATTCCTCTACTTGTTCCTGTAATTATAACTTTTTTCATTTTAATTTCTTAAACACAAGACCTAACAGGTTTTTAAAACCTGTTAGGTCTATCATATTATACTAAACAAACATCGTCACTGGACTCTCAATATATTTTTTAAGAGTCTGTAAAAATGCTGCTCCTGTCGCTCCATCTACTGTTCTATGATCACAAGCTAAAGTTACTKTCATSGTGTTWCCAACARCWAWTTGACCGTTTTTAACCACYGGTTTTTCRAYWATKGCACCTACTGATAAAATGGCTGAATTCGGTTGATTGATAATAGAAGTAAACTCCTTAATACCCATCATTCCAAGGTTAGAAACGGTAAAAGTGCTTCCTTCCATTTCTTGTGGAGTCARTTTTTTGTTTCTTGCTTTACCAGCTAAATCTTTTACGTTCGCACCAATTTGATTGAAGGTCATTTGATCTGCAAATTTCAATACCGGAACTAACAAACCGTCATCTACTGCTACAGCCACACCAATATGGATGTGTTTTGCRATAAGTGTAGAAGTATCTGTCCAATGTGAATTTACTTTTGGATGTTTGCGTAACGCCATTGCACAGGCTTTAACAATCATATCGTTAAAAGATATTTTCACCTCTGGATCTAAATTAATTGCTTTTCTAGAAGCAATCGCATTGTCCATATCCAACTCAACAGTTAGGTAATAATGCGGAGCCATAAATTTAGATTCCCCCAAACGTTTGGCAATAATTTTACGCATTTGTGAATTTTTCACCTCTTCAAAACTCTCTACACCAACGGGAGTATATGCCTGAACTTGACCACCAGAAACTGGTTGGTAATTTTCTATATCACGTTTGATGATTCTTCCGTTTTCTCCACTTCCWGAAACTTGTGAAAGATTGATTCCTTTTTCTTCGGCTAATTTTTTAGCTAAAGGTGAAATAAATATTCTTCCTCCTTCTGGAGTTTTTGTTGGATCTGGAGTTACTTGTTTTGTTGTTTCAACTTTTCTATCAGAAGGCCTTTCGACTGCGCTCAAGGTGACATTTTCCTTTTTAGGAGTGTCTTTTTCTGAAGTATTTGAAGCAGTTTTATAACTCTCCATAATCCCAGAAACATCGGTTCCTTTTGGCCCAACAATTGCTAATAGAGTGTCTACCAAGGCAGTTTCTCCTTCTTGAACTCCGATGGCTAATAATTCGCCAGTATAAAAAGATTCAAATTCCATCGTTGCTTTATCGGTTTCGATTTCAGCAAGAATATCTCCTTCTTCTACTTTATCGCCTACTTTTTTATTCCAAGTGGCAACGGTACCTTCTTCCATGGTATCACTTAGACGAGGCATGTTGATTACTTCTACTCCTTCTGGAATTGTAATTGAATTAGATGTTTGATTTTGTTCAGAAATTGGTGTTTCATTTTCCCCGGAAAAGCTTTCGACTGCGCTCAAGCTGACATTTTCAGTTGCTTCAACATCTTTATTATTCCCTTTTATAAATTCTGAAATATCTTCTTTTTTACCACCTATAATTGCAAGAAGTACATCTACAAGAACGGTTTCTCCTTCTTGAACACCAATATAAAGTAAGGTTCCTTCGTAGAAAGATTCAAACTCCATTGTCGCTTTATCGGTTTCAATTTCAGCAAGAATATCTCCTTCCGAAATTTTATCTCCCACTTTAAAGTTCCATTTTGCAACAGTACCTTCTTCCATCGTATCGCTTAATCGCGGCATGTTAATTATTTCAGCCATAGCTTATAATTTATGAGATAAAAATGGATAATCTTCTTGATCGTAAACAGCATCATACATCAAATTTTTATCTGGATAAGGAGATTCATCGGCAAACTTTTCGCATTCACTTACCTTTTCCTTTACACGAGCATCAATCTCATCTAACTGTTTTTGAGTTGCGTATTTTTTACTTAAAATTACATCTTTCACATAGGTAATTGGATCTTCTTTTTGTTTTTCCTTCACCTCTGCTTTGGTACGATAATGTTGCGCATCACTCATAGAATGTCCTCTAAAACGGTAGGTTCTAATCTCTAAAAACGTAGGTCCATCACCTTTTCTTGCTCTTGTAATTGCTTCGTCTAAAGCTTCGGCAACTGCTTCTGGTTTCATACCATCTATATGTTTACATGGAATATCATAAGGTAATCCCATTTTCCATATTTCAGTTGTATTTGCAGTACGTTCAACGGATGTTCCCATGGCATATCCATTATTTTCTACACAAAAAACTACCGGTAATTTCCATAAAGATGCAAGGTTTAAAGTTTCATGTAATGAGCCTTGACGCATTGCTCCATCACCCATAAAAGTTAGGGTTACGGCATCGCGTTTAAAATATTTATCGGCAAATGCCAATCCTGCTCCTAATGGTATTTGCCCACCTACAATTCCGTGACCACCATAAAAGCGATGTTCTTTAGAGAATATATGCATTGAACCTCCTAATCCGTGAGAAGTTCCGGTGCTTTTTCCGTACAATTCTGCCATTACTTTTTTAGGATCTACACCCATACCTATTGGTTGAACGTGATTTCTATACGCCGTAATCATCTTGTCTTTTGTAAGATCCATTACGTGTAAAGCTCCTGCTAAAATTGCTTCTTGACCGTTATATAAATGAAGAAAGCCTCTTACTTTTTGTTTGATATAAACCTGTGCAAGTTTGTCTTCAAATTTTCTCCAGAAGTACATATTCTCGTACCATTCTAGATATGTTTTTTTTGTAATTTTTTTCATCTTATTTGTACTAAAATGCTAATTGATTAAAGTTTCCAATAGCGAACAAAAATACTATATTCTTAGGTACTACAAAACTATAAAAACTTAAAAGTATGTTATTGGTTTTTTTTTACCGCAGAGAACACAAAGGCTTTCACAAAGAGCATAGAGAAAATAGTTAACTCTTCTACTTAAAGAACTTTATAAATAAGAACTATCAAAAATAAGTGGTAGTAAATCTTTTACAGATTTAGATTTTACCACTTTTCCGCTTTCGCCCATAAAATAGATTTCGATAGGTTGGTCTTGTTTTACTTCGTATTCTGCTAACACCTGACGGCAAGCACCACAAGGTGGAATAGGAGTTGTGTTTTCCTTTTTAACGGACCCAGCAGTTAGTGCCATAGAAATAACTGTCATAGTAGGATGCACAGAACCTGCGTGAAAAATTGCTACACGTTCAGCACAAAGTCCAGAAGGGTATGCGGCATTTTCTTGATTATTACCAGTAATTATTTCTCCCGTTTCTAACTGAAGTGCAGCACCAACATTAAAAAACGAATAAGGCGCATAAGCTTTTTTACGTGCTTGATGCGCCTTATTCATTAATTTTTGAATCGAAATAGGAAGTTCTGAAACAGATTCAAACACTTCAAGATTAATTTCGATTTTTATATTTTTCACTATTTTCTAGTATTCGTCGTATTCATCACCGAAACTAAACGTTAGACCGAAACGAAGTGTACCTTCTAATGGGCTTATCACTTTAGATGTAGAGATTAAATATGAAAGATCTATATTAATAGAAGTATATTTAAACCCAGCTCCTAGTGAAAAGAATTGTCTTGCTCCTTTTGTTGGGTTTTCATTAAAATATCCTGCTCTAAATGCAAATACATCTCTAAACCAGTATTCTGCTCCCAATGCCCAAGTAAATTCTTGAAGTTCTTCACTAAAACCTCCTGGTGCATCCGAAAATGATTGGAACATTCCTTTCATAAAGTTTACATTTGGATCTTTACCTTCAACAATAACGTTATTTGTTTGACTAATTAATACATCTCCATCCTCTGGATTAAATACGCCATCTCCAGACACATCATCAAACGTTGTTTCTGTACCATAAATTGGAGGAGTTGGCACTAATAATTTATTTACTTGTGCAGTAACTCCAATAGTATTGTATTCATCTAAGATAAAATCAAAACCAGCACCTAAAGCCATACTTGTTGGCAAAAAACTTTCTTGTCCTGTTTCGTCGTATTTAAGTTTTGGTCCAATGTTAGAGATGTTAATCCCTGCCCTCCAACGTCCATCAAAATTACTCAATGCCATTTCTTCAGATTGATAATATGAAGAAATATCTACGGCAAAACTATTTGCTGCATTGGCATCTTCAATAGCAGTTTGTAATTTTAAATCAGATCTAATATAACGACCTGTAATACCTAATGCAATACGATCGCTTAAACGTAAAGAGTACGTTACATCAAAAAGTAATTCGTTTGGTTTTACAATTAATGGCACTTGGTCTGGAGTTTCTCTTAACTCTATTTCACCACTACTAAAATATCTAAAACTTGCAGCGACAGCACTTCGTTCATTTATTCTATTATAATAGGTAAGGTTACCTAAAAATACATCGTTTACTAATTTCCCTAAATAAGGAGTGTAAGTAACACCAATACCTTGCTTAGATATTGCAAATGCAGCTTTAGATGGATTCCATTGTTGTGAAAATGCGTCGGCAGATGTTGCAACACCCATATCGGCAAGACCAGCAGCCCTTGCATCTGCTGCGATTAACATAAATGGAACTCCTGTTGTAATAACTCTAGAGTCATTAGAATTTGGAGTAAGTGTAGTTATAATATTTTGTGATGACACCGTATAACTAGCTATACTTAATAATGTGAGGAAAAATA
This sequence comes from Flavobacterium sp., assembly GCA_002733185.1. Lineage (GTDB taxonomy): Bacteria > Bacteroidota > Bacteroidia > Flavobacteriales > Flavobacteriaceae > Marifrigoribacter. The sequence continues at coordinate 7,836 of NVUT01000025.1, forward strand.
TTTTTTTCATTTGGTTAAAATTAATTTTTGCAAATATATATTTATTTATTTATAGAATCACGAGTTTTTCAAATTTCTCTACTCGCTGGTTAGTTAACGTTGATTTTACAGTTATCTTATATACATAGACACCTTTTCCTATTCGGTCACCAAAATCATCTTTTCCGTCCCAAATAATATCTCCGCGCGAAAGAAAACCATCGGTGTTAACAACCTGATTCCTAGTCCAAACCACTTTTCCTGTTACCGTGAAAATCTGAATTTGCACTTCTAAGGGTTCAAAAGGACGGTTGTGATTGAACCAAAATTCGGTATAGTTTACAAATGGATTTGGGTAATTTAAAACATGGGTGATTTCTAACTTATCACTTCCTGCCACAATAAATTGTATTTCTGCAGTAGAAGAATTATTATATACATCCCAAGCTTTAAAGGTTAAGGTGTGCAACCCTTCTTCTAAATTTCTTAATTTAAAATTTAGAGCACCTTTGGTATAATCGTCCACTTCTGCTTGATAAAATTCGTTTAAAACGTATGGATCAGATTCATTTCCATCAAGAATAGCTACCATGTCGTGACCAATACCACTTGCGGTATTCATACCATTTTCGTCTGAAATTTTTGCTATTAAAATTGGTGAGCTGTTGGTGACTCCTCCAGAAACAAAATTTTCATCATTCATAAATAGATTAATTAGTGGACCTATATTATCCTCGGGAGCATTTTCATTTAATCCACCTATTTTTAGTCTTAAATCGAAACCAGCATGATCAATTAGGGTATTATTTTCTTGGGAATAAAAACTAATTCTTCCATTTCCAATAGGTATTTGCGTATCTCTTGGCATTACAAATTCAAATTCAAACAAACCGTTTACAACTGAAACTTTTCCATTAAATAATGTTTCTCCAAGTGTTGTAAAATCCATTATTGCTAATTCGCCATTAATAAAAACCCCATCGTTACCAAGTGTTTGGCGTTGCACGTTTTTATCGAATAGTTTTGCTTCTAATATTCCATTATAGTTACTGAGTAAATTACCGTTTTCATCTTGTACTTCTCCTCCAATTTTTACTCTACCTAAAGCTTGTAGTACATCTGTTGATTGAAAAATTGGAATATTATTTAATGAGGTTAACTTTATTTTTTCTCTTGGAAACGCCAAATGCATTGCAGGATCTCCAATATAAAATATGACCCTTCTATTCCCAGACCCATCAGAAACTTCGTTTTTAGAAACTCTTAAAGCTTCGGCAGGTGTATGAGGAACATTTAAACCATAACCAAACAGTTCTGGGGCTAATACTTGATTGAAAGTTACTCCCAAACCAGCTCCAATTGATCGTGTTGTTGTCACCATTGATATTGCTCCCCCTTTTTTATTCCAAAAAGTTAATTCTCCCGCAGTAGTTCTTAATGGGTTATCAAATTTTGTGAACTCACAAGTTACCGTAACAATGCAAGGATATCGATTTACATTTTCAAGATTAATTCCAGTATCTTTTGTAAATATTAATTCTGATGCTAATCCGTCTTCACCTCCGTGACCAAAATAATTTACAATTAAGGCTCCCACTTCTATAGCRTCTTCAATACCATCATTTACATCTGGATATCGATCTCCKCCAGAAGCTGCTACTTGTTGGTAGGAATCTGAATGGATTTTTTTAACATTCACATTTGGTTTTTCTAGAGCAACTTGGTCTCCAAGAATATCAAGATTTCCTTGTAAAGTTAAGAACTCCCAGTCCTTATCTACATCATCTGAAATTAGCACAAAATTATTTCTCCAGTTTCCGAAAGATTCTTTAGATTCATAATTTACAATTTTATCGATCATTGCGTTTGCCAGACTCACATTATCTGCCAGCATTCTTCCTACAGCAATATCTAACTTTTCATTGGACAGCATTAACCCTTCATTTGGGTCCATATTTCCAAAATAATCATCTGACATAAAAGACCTAAAGGTACTTCTACTATCAAGTCTATGAAAAATTGGAACAATGTTGTTATTGTTTGCCAATCTGTTTTTATAGTCTATTGAGGTATCGCCAAACAAACACAAATATTTTATTCTATTGTTTTCGGAAGATGCATTTTCATAAATGTACCTTACAAAATTTCTAATTGCACCAATGTCTTGTTTTCCTGAACTAAATTCGTGGTAAATCTTATCTAATGTTACCACTTTTATATTTAAACCATCTATCTCTTTTCGGTGATTAGCAAGTCGTAAAGCAGGTTGTAATAAAAAAGATGGAGTAACAATTAAATAGTCTATATCTTTAAAATTTCCGGATTCGTCGTTAAATATTGCTCCCTTTAAATTTTGATTTGGAACAAATGATTGTGCACCAATTGTAGGTGTATAATAATCGTTAGGACTTATGGCAACATATTCTCTTAACTCTCCTAAGGTGGCTTTAAATACTATTGCACTAGCATTTCCGTCTTTCTGTTTTGAAACAATCGTACCAGCATTTGTTACGTCCCAAATTTGAGTAAACTGAGCTGCATTAGAAAGTTGGTATTCTCCAATTCCGGGTAATATCGCCGCATTATTATATCTAAACGAAAATTGACCAGACACTCCAGCTAATTCCCTTAGTGCCTCTACACTTATATAATCCAAATATCCAATACTACTTGGATTTCCAGCATTGTTATAAAGTAAATCTATAGTTACAGTACTATTTCCTGAAGGAATCTCCCCTTCAAAATCTTTTGCATCTAATAAAAAAGGATCATCAATTGGACTAAAATTAATAGGATTTAGACTTGTACCATTTACTGAAAGTGCCATTGACGTTAAAGCTTCAGATGCAGAAGCAACTTTAATTTTAACATTCATAGGCTGTCCTGACACTATATTTGGGAAATCAAAAACAAAAGACTGTTCACTTTCTATATCAAAACGATTTCCGTACCAACGTCTTCCTACTTTTACTGGGCTTTCTGTGTCTTCTTCAAAAAATTGATAATCGTTAAATTGAGAAATTATTGTAGATGCATTGCCCGTTGGTTCTACCATGTTTTGAATTCGCAACCCTGGATTTCCATCAACTGTTACGTAATAATAAGCTTCGTCACTATAAGGGTTTATATTTGTGTCAAAATTTGTTTCAGTTTCTGTACCTAAATAACCTAATGTACCTGTTCCGTAGAATAATATATGGTCATTTGAGTCAAAACTACCATCTGCTTCCCCAATTACTTGAATTGAATTTTCTTCTAAATCAAAAATAGTATTTTCTTCATTTAAAAAAGGAAGGGGCTTTCCGCCATTTCCATAAATTTTCAGTTTTCTAGGATCAATATTATTTGTATTCATTCCTAAATCACTCAGAAAGCTTTTAGTTACTTTATAAACCCCTGTTTTGTCAACTTTAAATCGGTACCATTTTCCACTAGCCAGAACTGAGTTGGTGATTTGAATTCTGGAAGATGATCGTGTTTTATTTGAATAAGTATAGTTTACAGTAAAGGAAAGTACTTTTTTATAGCCTGTATTTGTTTTGATTATTGGGGAAATTTGTAAAGAAGTATAAATTATTTCTCTCGCCTTACCGCTTGCAATATTAAAGGTAAGTTTATTTGGTATTAACTCCTTATTAAGGCTATTCAATTCAGTTGGTAACAACGTACCGTATTTAATATTACTTATTTGTAAAGAATTTTTATCTGCAAAATAAGTATCTCTCCATTGTTCTGTATAACTTATTTCCGATTCGAACAATAGCATCCCGTTTGAGGTTTTGCTCTTTACAACTGTAGTGTTTTTACTTTTTGAAATACCTGCCTTTTCTTTTAAAGAAATATCATTATCCCAATTAATTTCAATAAATCTATTTTGAGCCCCAAGAGATAAGGACATTAAAATAATACTAAAAAATAATAGTGTTTTTTTCATCTTATAAAGTAACGCTTCAAATATACACTTAGTATAGTCGTTTTTTTTAATTATTTTTTTCAATTATTTTTAATTCATATAATAATTACAATTCAAATACGTTACTTGAAGTCAGTAGTAATAATACTTAGAACCTAACAGTTTATTAAATTTTAAAATATTATTGAATTATTAACGTTAATTACTATATTGCAAACCCAATTTTTTCTTAATTGAAATCTATGAACTTTAAAACAAACCGAACAAAATCGCTGTTATTAGCGCTTATTACAGTTACTTTATTAGTAAGTTGTAACAAATCTAGAGATTATAAAAACAGTTCTAGAGCAACTGGCTGGAAAATGAACGCCAAAGAAGGCGGATTCCAATCCAACCCAGATGCAAAAGAACAGGAAACAGGACCTGGACTTGTTTTTATTGAAGGTGGAACTTATACAATGGGTAGAGTTCAAGATGATCCTATGCATGATTGGAACAATTCTCCAAATCAACAGCATATTCAGTCATTTTACATGGACGAAACTGAAGTTACCAATTTAATGTATTCTGAATATTTACATTGGATAAAACAAGTATTCCCTCCTACCGATGAGAATTACAAAAACATCTATAATGGTGCCGTACCAGATACTTTAGTTTGGAGAAATCGTTTAGGTTATAACGAAGTAATGACCAATAACTATTTACGTCATCCTGCCTATTCAGATTACCCAGTAGTTGGTGTAAGTTGGATTCAAGCTGTAGAATTTGGAAAATGGCGTACTGATCGTGTAAACGAAATGATTCTTGAACAAGAAGGTTTTACTACAAGAAATGCTCGATATGAAGTTAAAGCAGGCGAAACATTTAGTACCGACACCTATTTAAATTCTCCAACTCAAACTTATGGTGGTAACGATTCAATTACTAGAGGTGGAAAACGATCACAATCATTAGCTAAAAGAAGTAAAGATAGTACCAACTTATATGTACAAAGAAAAGATGGTTTATTAATGCCTGCTTACAGACTTCCAACAGAATCTGAATGGGAGTATGCAGCATTGGGTTTAATAGGGTTACGAAACTATAATGTATATAGAGGTAGAAAAAAATATCCTTGGGCTGGACAATATACTCGTTCAGGAAAAAGAAAATCTAGAGGTGACCAAATGGCCAACTTTAAACAAGGTGATGGAGATTATGGTGGTATTGCAGGATGGAGTGATGATGGTGCTGATATTACTGCTGAAGTAAAATCTTACGAACCTAACGATTACGGTCTTTATGATATGGCTGGAAACGTTGCAGAATGGGTTGCCGATGTTTATCGCCCTATTGTTGATGATGAATTTAACGACTTTAATTATTATAGAGGAAATGCTTATACTAAAAATTATATAGGTGAAGACGGAAAAGTTAAAATTGTAACTGCTGACTCAATTGTATATGATACTTTAAGTAATGGTAAAATTATTGCTAGAAATTTACCTGGTGAAATTTACCAAGTTCCAGTTGATGAAAACGAAACGTATTTAAGAACTAATTTCGATAAAAGTGATAATCGTAATTACCGTGATGGTGACAAAAAATCTACACGTTATTACGCATCATTTGACGACGACGAAGAAATAAGCGACAAAAAACAAATGTATAATTCTCCTAAGCATCATGTAAGTACAGATAGCTCAGGAGTTATGGATCGTCAATATGACAAAGACTCAGGAAGAACTTCTTTAATTAATGACGAAGTTAGAGTATATAAAGGAGGATCTTGGAGAGATAGAGATTATTGGTTAGATCCAGCACAAAGAAGGTATTTTCCTCAAGATATGGCTTCAGACTATATTGGATTTAGAAATGCAATGTCTCGTGTAGGTTCTAAAACTAAAAAAGGAAAAACACCTAGAAATTAATAATAAGAATATTACAAACTAAAAAAGGGAAAGTTTAATAAACTTTCCCTTTTTTTTATGATTGATTTTTATATATATTAAATTATCAACATCGCATCTCCATAGGTATAAAAACGATACTTTTCTTTAATTGCTTCTTCGTAAGCTCTTCTCACAAAATCGTGCCCTGCAAATGCAGAAACCATCATCATTAAAGTTGATCTTGGTGTATGAAAATTAGTTACCATCATATTAGCAATACTAAAATCGTAGGGAGGGAAAATAAATTTATTTGTCCAACCTTCATAAGCGTTTAATGTTCCGTTTGAAGAAACAGAGCTTTCTAAAGCACGCATTGCAGTTGTACCAACCGCACAAATTCTTCTTTTTTCAGTAATAGCATTGTTAATTATATCTTCCGCAGTTTTATTAATTTGAATTTCTTCAGAATCCATTTTATGCTTTGATAAATCTTCCACTTCTACCGAGCTGAAAGTTCCTAATCCAACGTGTAAGGTTACTTCAGCAAAATGAACTCCTTTAATTTCTAAACGTTTTAGTAAATGTTTAGAAAAGTGTAATCCAGCAGTCGGTGCTGCAACAGCTCCTTCATTTTTTGCAAAAATTGTTTGGTAACGTTCTTTATCTTCTGGCTCAACTTCTCTTTTAATATACTTAGGAAGTGGTGTTTCGCCTAATTCAGTAAGTTTTTTTCTGAATTCCTCATAAGGACCATCAAATAAAAATCGAAGGGTTCTTCCTCTTGATGTAGTGTTGTCTATCACCTCAGCAACCAACGAATCGTCTTCACCAAAATATAGTTTGTTCCCTATTCTTATTTTACGTGCTGGATCTACTAAAACATCCCATAGACGTGTTTCCTTATTAAGTTCACGTAACAAGAAAACTTCTATACGAGCGCCAGTTTTTTCTTTATTCCCGAACAAACGCGCAGGAAAAACCTTAGTGTTATTAAGTACTAACACATCATCTTCGTCTAAATAATCTTTAAAATCTTTAAACGTTTTATGCTCAATAGTTTGTTCTTTTCTGTTCAAAACCATTAAACGAGATTCGTCTCGGTTTGCTGCAGGATATTCTGCTAATAATTCTTCAGGAAGTTCAAAATTAAATCTTGAGAGTTTCATGCCCATAATCTGTAGTTGTTTTAAATTTAAGTTTGCAAATATACAATCTCAAACTAGGGGTTGTCAAGTAAATGACTGTTTATTATTTTATTTGTGTGCTAATCCCTACTTTTTTAAGGTCTTCCCAAAAGGTAGCATACGATTTTGTTACCACATTTGGTTGCAAAATCACTAGGGTAGTTTTCATTGCCAAAGGTGCAAACGCCATCGCCATACGGTGATCTTGATACGTTTCAATTTCAATGTTTTTATTAATTTTTCCTGAAGAAAACAATTCTAAACCATCATTCGTAATAACAATATTTGCACCTAATTTTTCCAGTTCAGTTTTTAATGCATTTAAACGGTCTGTTTCTTTAATTTTAAGGGTTTTTAAGCCTTTTAAACCACAAGCTAACCCAAGACCAAAGCAAGTAACCACAATAGTTTGTGCGATATCTGGCGTGTTAATTAAGTCTAAATTAAGAGATGTTTCTGTCTTATTTGTTTTCTGTATTTGAATTGAATTATCCAAAGTATTAAAAACAGTTTCAACGCCTAATTTAGTATAAATTGAAACCAATTCTGAATCTCCTTGCAAGCTATTTTTACGGTAGTTTTTTAAAGTAATTTTTAAATTATCTGAAAGTGCCACCAAACTATAAAAATAAGAAGCAGAACTCCAATCGGATTCGATAGTGATGGTTTGATTATTACATTTTTTTAAGCTTGCTATTTTTATAGTGTTGTTTGAAAAACTCCCGTTAACTCCTAGAGATTTCAACAAATCTAACGTCATATTAATATAGGGAGCTGAAGTGATTTTACCCTGTAGATTAATGCAGATTCCGTTAGGAAATGAAGGTGCCACAAGCATTAATGCTGAAATATATTGACTACTAATAGTAGCCATTACGTTTACTGTCGCAGCAGTAAGTAGCCTTCCCTTTATTTTTATAGGTGGATATCCTTCTTTTTTTATATAGGTGATTTCTGCTCCTAAATTCTTAAGAGCATCCACCAAGATTTTTATAGGGCGTTCTTGCATTCTTTCGCTTCCGGTTAGAATTATTTCAGATCCGTTTTTTGATGCAAAATAAGCGGTTAAAAATCGCATTGCTGTACCTGCGTGATGAATATCAACCAATCCGTTTTTAGTTTTTAATCCTTTAGCAAGATTAACAGTATCATCGCTGTTTGATAAATTTTGTATTTTTAAATTTGGAAAAAGTGCTTGTAAAATCAATAATCGATTCGATTCGCTTTTTGAACCAGGAATGATTATTTCTGCTGTTTTATTTATAGCTTTATATAAAAGAATTGCTTTCAATTTCTTTGCTCCTCTTTTTTAATTTTCCCTCTAAATTTTCCGTAGGCTGCAAAAAAACCATAAATAAATCCGCCAACAATAAGACCTATACCAACCAATAATGGGTTTTCAAAACTTGAAAAATAAGCGATATCAAAACCTTCAATAGCCCATTTAATTACTACAAATAAAATAGTAAATGCCAATCCTAATGAAAAAACAGATTTCCAAAAACCTGAAGTTGAAGTTACTTTATTAAACATTTTAGTTTAGTTTTTTATTATTGTGATGACGGTCGTGATCTCTTTTTGTTTTATAATCCATTTTTTTATCAAAAGCCTCCTGAAGATCTATGCCTGTTTGGTTTGCTAAACACAAAACTACAAAAACCACATCGGCTAATTCTTCTCCAAGGTCTTTGTTTTTGTCGCTCTCTTTTTCGCTTTGTTCTCCATATCTACGAGCAATAATTCTGGCTACTTCTCCTACTTCTTCAGTAAGTTGTGCCATATTAGTAAGCTCGTTAAAATAACGAACACCGTGCTCTTTAATCCATTTATCTACTACTAATTGAGAGTCTTGAAGTTTCATGTTTATATTTTTGAAAGTACTACTTTTTCATTTTCTTTTTTGACAATCTGATTGTACATATTTTTTACAAATTCAAAATCATCGGATAATATTATTGGCGAATTTACATTAACAGTTACCGAAAGTTGCAATGTGTTTCCTGGTAATTCTTTTAACAAATATGTAAAACCTCCCATATTCCCTGCTAAACTTCCTTTTGCATTTGCAGGCATTGATGTTACTTTATAGCCTTCTGGAAGTTTTATATTTATGGTGAACTTTTTTGATTTCGGGAAACCAAAATAAATTGGATACTCTCTTTCATTTGCTTTAAATGGATTCGTTAATTGGGTAAAAAACAACATGGGAGAAAAATAAAGTTCTTCATTTATCTCTTCTACAATAGAAGACGAGCTAACCTTATAACTAAGACTCAAATTAGGTTTTAAATTATCTAAGTTTTTAACTTCTAATTCCGATACTAATACATCTTTATCGTTAATTGGTAGTTTTATTATTTGACTCTCAATAGTTTCTCCATAATTATTTACTCTGTATTGTTTTGCATAATGTTCGCTATAACGCTCTCTTACCAATGCCTTTACTTCACCGTCAATTATTTCGGCTTGCACATAGGTTAGTTTTTGAGAAGCTTTGTTTGGATATAAGCCTACCCAATCTGAAGTGCCATTTTCTCTAATTAGTCTTCCTTGCCAATTCATTGCTGCTTCTGGCAATAAATTAATGGAAGAAAAAGATTCTGAGGCATCTAATAAATATAATTTTCCACTAAACTCAACGGCAGCAATCACATAATTAAACCCTTCTCTTGTTAGGAAAATTGGAATACCATTATCAATAGTACTAACTAAAACTGGATTTGCGTTTAACTTTGCATATCGCAACATCGATACTAACATTAAATTTATATCTCCAATATTTCCACTTCCTTCATTATATGCTTTTTTAACACCTTTTTCTGGAAAATATCCATAATAATTATTCCATTTAACTTTAGATTTTACAAAGTTAAAAATAGAACTCATCTTTTCTAAAGGGTTTGCAGCTCTTTCTAAAATACTATTAATATCACTTTCATAATAGCTTGTTTTATTTAATTGATTTACAAAAGCATCATTTTCGTAAATGTTTTTTGTTACTGAACCCCAATCTGTAGAATAGGTTTTAGGAATACTTCCTGGAAAATTAGTTACAGACAATTCCCAAATTGAAGTTGCTCTATAATTATCTAGATTATCTACAAAAACTGCTGATTTTAAAGGCGGAATGTTTTCTTCATCTAGTAAGAATGTTCTCTCTTTATAGCTAGTGCTTCCGTGTGCACCGCCAGAACGGTCATAGTTTTTATCATAATTTGCAGTACCAACTCCACTACTTCCTCTAATTTCTATATCTATTTTTTTAGTGTCTTCAGAATATGAATAGTTAAGTTTAGATTGTGGGTTTCCATAATGTTTATAAATGTAATATTCTGGAATTCTAACATCAATAATTTCTTTTTTAATTGGAATTTCATATTGTAAATCTATATCACTAATATCATTAAAAGGGGAAGTGATTTTATAAGAATATTCTATTATAGAACCTGGTTTAATATTTGGCATCGTAAATTTACTAATCACTCTATAATCACTAATTCTATCTTCAAAAACGCCCCCTTTTTTAAGTTTTGTTTTTTGAATTGACCCTCCTTCAAGATTATAGGTCGCCCCTTTTATTGAAGACATTTCTTGTCTATCTCTTCCGTGTTTATAGATCACTTCTTTTTTAGTTGCCCAATCAAATCCTTGCTTTGTATATATTTTTACTCTTTCAAAAACCTCTGTATGCAACTTAAACCCATCTCCTTGAGTATAAACATAAAAGGACTTATACTCTCTGTACAACACAGTTGCATCTGCATCTGGATGTAAGCTATTTTGAGTTTCTGATAGTTCTTCTTTAGAAACTTTTCCGAATTTATAATTTTGTGAAAACGAAATGTTTACACTTATAAATGCAATAATTAAAATAATTTTAATCTTCATAATAAATGTAGCTAGATTGATTACTGTTTTTTTATTAATATAATTTTAGATTTATCCTTTCTTACAACCGATTTAATAAATTTAACATAATCGTTGTATTGATCTTTATTAAACCTACCTGTATTTAATATTAATTCTCTTTTATACACTAATTTATAAGGCTCTTGCTCAACAATTTTTGCTGTATATTTTCCAAAGGGTGTTTCTATGTGTATTGGTTCAAATAAAGATTCAATTTTATAATTTTTAGGTAATGATATTTCTATTTCATCTTTATAAATTTTTCCCCTTTTAATTACAAAATCTAATATTCTTTCTTTATTTGTGCTTATTAATTTAGTATATCTATTAAAAATATTAGGATTAAGCAATACCCTTTCTCCCGCTTTTGAAATATAATTACCGGTTGAATAGTTAAGGTTTTCTGTAAAAACAATATTATTTTTATCGTTTGTAAAATTAATATTTGAAAAACTGGTTTTATTCAAATGACTCCATATATAATTATAGTAGTTGGTTTTTTCTTCGTTTGTATAATTTTCCAAATCATATTTAACATCATATTGAAGTCCGATAGACGTTTCAGTAAGAACTCCAGAAATTGTAAAAGCTTCATCAATATTTGCAGTAGCTACCAAACTTCTTACATTATCTTTTGTTTTATATTCATGGGTTTTAGTAAACACTCCTCCTTCGGGTGTAATCATTAATACTTTTCTGTTATCTGTATGTGTGCCTAGATAATTAAATGGTACTTGCTGACTTGTACATTCTAAAAAAACTTGTTCGTCTTCAAAAGGTATAGTTAAAATTACATGATTTCCTTGTAAGGCAACAAAGTCTTTATCTATATCTTTCCCGCTTGGTTTTGAATCTACTATGGTATAATACGACTCAATTCCTTGGCTTTCTAAAAGTGTTTTTGTGTAATTTGTTAATGCTTTGCAATCACCATAACTTAATTTATCAACTTCTTTAGCAGAAGAAGGTTGCCAACCTCCTATCCCAATTTGCACACTAATATACCTGGTTTTGTCCTGCATAAATTGATAAATTAATTTGGCTTTTTCTTTTGGGTCTTCAACTCCAGCAACTAAACTTTCAATTTTCAATCTTGTTTGTTCTGGAAGATTATTTCTATTGTTTAACAATTTGTTGTTTTGCCAATTTCCAAATTCTTTCCAATTAGAAACATAAGCTGGAGAATTCTCTAACTGAAATTTTTTAAGTGCAATTTTCACTACGGGATTAAATTCTGTATAATCTGGACTTAAATATTCGCGATCTACCGCTTTTATATTACTAACTTGATATTCATTAAGCGTTTGGTTTTCGGTAAATTTAACATTAAATTCCTCTAGATTATATTTAATAGCTGTTAAAGGAACTTGTTTATTATTTATTAATTTATAGGAAGAATACTCCGTACTAACTTGGTAATAAGGTGATGGATTCCACCGAGGCATAAAGGCTGTTGAAGATGTTTTAATTTCAGAAATAAATTCAAAAGTAAAGGGGTATTTACCAGGAGTAAAATCTAAGAATAATTTTCTATTATCACTATACATATTTCCTCCAGAGGCACTAATATCACTAAAATCTCTTTTCTTATATACTTCAATTTCATTTCCTAATTCGTCATAAATAACAACTTTTACATTTTTAACACTAGAAGAATTATCATAATAGGCAACTGGCTTTATTATATGAAGTCCATTTTTATTAAAAACAGTAATAACCTCATGATATTCTTTGGTCATACTGTTATAATTTTCGAGTGTAATAATGGTTTCATCTAATCGAATTACTGCGTTTGCATTATCAAGTAATTCTTTAGGAATAGATTTAACGGAATATTCTTTTTGTGCAGAAACTGTTATAGAAATAAATACCGTAAGTAGGGCAAATAGTTTGCTCATTTATTAAATTAAAGAAATGCTAATTTAACAAAATCTTAAGGATAGTAAAATTTAATTGGAAGTTATTCTCTTTGTTTTGAATCGATCAAAATAGTAACCGGACCATCGTTAATTAAAGCAACATCCATCATCGCTCCAAATTCACCAGTTTGAACTTTTTTACCCACTTCTTTTTCTAATTGAAGCACAAAAGATTCGTACAACGGAGTCGCAATTTCGGGACGAGCAGCTTTGATAAATGAAGGCCTATTTCCTTTTTTTGTTTTTGCTTGAAGGGTAAACTGACTTACCACAATAATATCGCCRTCRACATCTATTATTGAAAGRTTCATCGYTTCATTCTCATCTTGAAAAATACGAAGTCGAGCAATTTTACCCGCTAACCAATTAATGTCTTCTTGAGTGTCTTCTGCTTCAATACCCAATAGAATAAGGTACCCTTTTCCTATTTCTGAAATAATTTTTCCTTCCACAGTAACCGATGCTTCTTTTACTAATTGGATGACTGTTTTCATTTGTAATTTATTATGCGGACACTTCGATACTTTCGCTAAGGCGAAAACTCAGTGTCCTTACATTTTAGTTTTACCTCAACTTATTTTTCTTTACATTCTATTTCGGCAGGCATTCAGTGYACTCTAAWTTAAGGTCATTGAGTGATTGNTTTTTTTTNAACAATCGTATCGAAATGACCAAARMAATCACTCTTTMGTATAAATATCTTTMCGRTAATGTTCMTCYTCTCCTTCTAAAATCTGAAGGTAACTTTTATAKCGTGACCAAGMAATTTYATCRTTTTCCAACGCTTCTTTTACAGCACATTTGGGTTCTTCGATATGTAAACAATTATTAAATTTACAATGTTCTTTTAGTTTGAAAAATTCTGGGTAGTAGCCTGCTAACTCTTCTTTATCAATCTCCACCATTCCGAAGCCTTTAATTCCAGGAGTATCAATAATTCTGGCATCAAAAGAAAGRTCATACATTTCGGCAAAGGTGGTGGTGTGCTGTCCTTGTARATGCTGATCTGAAATCTCTTTCGTTTTTAAGTCTAATGATGGTTCAATCGCATTGACCAAGGTAGATTTTCCGACGCCACTATGACCCGAAAAYACGCTTACTTTCCCAATCATTAATTGTTTTACCTTATCGATATTTTTTCCTGTGGTAGCCGAAATACCAATACATTCGTAACCAATCGATCGGTATAAATGGGCCAAGTATTTTACCTCATCTAATTCTTCATCGGTATAAGAATCTACTTTATTAAAAAGTAAAACCGTTTTAATTCCGTAAGCTTCCGAAGCAACCAAAAAACGATCAATAAAAGTTGTAAAAGTAGGTGGRTTGYTAAGGGTAACTAATAAAAAAGCAATGTCAATATTCGTGGCAATAATTTGGGTTTGTTTTGAAAGATTTACCGATTTACGGATAATGTAATTTTCGCGTTCGGCAATTTTATGGATGACTCCAAACTCATCGGTTCCGTTTTTGTCTATTTCAAAATACACTATATCTCCTACTGCAACGGGGTTGGTAGATTTAATTCCTTTAATTCGGAATTTTCCTTTAAGGCGACATTCGTAGAAAACACCTTGCTCGGTTTTTACGGTGTACCAACTTCCTGTAGATTTATAGACGGTGCCCTTCATTGCTGCAAAAGTCTTAAAATTTTAATTAATAACATTGACATTCTAAAATTCTTTATTTGTAATTTAATTATAAATTGTTTTAAAACATTATTTTTACAAAAATATTAATCTACTTATGAAAAAACAGATTTACCGTATTGCAACACTATTTTTAGTTTTAATTACTCTTAGTTCTTGTAGTGGAGATGATTCTAGCAATGAAACTACCCCTGACGAATCACCAAATTTAACTATAACTACAATCCCTATAAATAACATCACACAAATAAAAGCAAGCAGTGGAGGAGAAATATCTGGTGGAGACAATGAAACAATAGTAAGCAAAGGTGTTGTTTGGAGCACAAATGAAAACCCTACACTTAATGACAATAGCATTGAAGATACTGCTAATAATTCTTCATTTACAATTACAATTACTGGATTAGAATTGCTTACCACATACTACCTTAGAGCATATATTAAGACAACTAACGAAACTATTTATGGTAACGAAATATCATTTTCAACTTTAGACCATGTCGTTTTTAATGGACTTTTAGCGTTTGCAACACAAGCAGGAATAGACGGCTTTATTGATTCAGGTGTTTCAAAAATAACTTATGGTATCAGAATTGAAGAAAATGAACCTGGAAATATCACAAATTTAGATGGTCTTGAAAATTTAATTTTTATAGGTGATGATGAATCAAACCCACAAAATGACAGAAATATAATTATAACCAACAATAGTAATTTAACTAATTTAAGTGGATTACAGAATATAAATTATATTGATGGTAGTATTGGAATCAATAACAATCCAGAATTAAATTCTATTGAAAACATTCCTCAAGTAACTAAATTATTTGGTTTGGGTCTTTCAGATCTACCTTCATTATCTAATATAGAACCTTTAAGTAATTTAGGCTCGTTAGGCGAATCTTTATCAATTAGAAATACAGGAATTCAATCTCTAGCTGGCTTACAAAACATAATAACTATCGGAGGTTTTTTACATATTAAAGAAAACAATTCCTTAATAAATATTGATCCTTTAAGTAATTTATCTTCAGTAAATGATTTTGTTATAATCTCTGAAAACAATCAATTAGTTAATCTTGACGGTTTTGGAAATTTACAATATGTAGGTACTAGTTTTGTAATTGATTACAATAACTCCTTAACAGATTTTTGTGGTATAACAACGTTGGTGACAAATAATGGAATTGGAGGGTCTTTTATTATTAGTGACAACGAGTACAACCCTACACAACAAGATATTTTAGATGGAAACTGTAGTTTATAAATTGATTAATAAAAAACCTATGAAAAAACAAATTTACCGTATTGCAACACTATTTTTAGTTTTAATTACAATTAGTTCGTGTAGTGGCGGAGATGACTCTAGTAATAATGACACCCCAGATCCAAATCCAGTTCTACCAACCGTTACTATCGCACAGATAACAAATATTACTTCTGAAAATGCTACAAGTGGTGGTCAAATAACAAATGATGGTGGTGCTACTATTTTAGAAAAAGGAGTTTGTTGGAGCACTTCTCCAAATCCAGATATTACAAATAACAAAACAAATGAAGGTAGTGGCTCTAGTGATTTTGTAAGCGAAATAACCAATCTAAATTCAAATACCGAATACTATGTAAGAGCTTATGCTACTAATAGTGTTGGGACTTCTTATAGTGAACAAAGTGTTTTCAATACAACAGCCTGTGTTTACGAAGGGAATGTTATTATAAATACTCAAGAGGGTATAAATGCTTTTGGAGAAAATAATTATTGTGAAATTAATGGTAATTTAATAATAGGATATACCGATAATGGATCGACCGATTATGTCATTGATTTATCTCCCTTAAGTTCAATAAAAAAAGTAAAATATTTAAGTATAAATAGCTCTCAAGAATTGGAAACCTTATCTGGTTTAAACATCGAAACTGTCTCTGGTATAATCATTAACAACAATAACGTTCTCTCTAATATAGATGCTCTTTTAAGTATTAATTCTGATATTGAATTTTTATCTGTTTCTCTAAATAGCGAACTTACAAATATAAACGGTTTATCTAATATTACTACTTTGAAAGAAATAGATCAAAATTCCGTAAGAATTGAAATATCATTAAATTATAAATTAACTAATATAGATGGTTTAAGTAATATATCAACATTTGAAATTGTTGATTATGGAGGTATAGAAATTGTAGATAATAATGTTTTAGCAAACATAAATGGATTAAATAATATACCTAGTGACTTTAAAGGTAATATTATAATTGATCGTAACCAGTTATTAAATAATATTGAAGGACTGTCTAATATCACAAATATTCGTGGAGACCTAAGTATTGTAGCCTTAGGAGACGATTTAGTATTAGATGGTTTAGAGAGTTTAACAACTATTGACGGAAAGTTAACAATAGCTTACACTAAGGCAGAAAACCTAAATGGGCTAAATAATCTAGTTTCAGTTGGTGAAGAAATTAATATTTCTAGTAATCATTCACTAATAAATATTGACGGCTTAAACAATTTAGATTCAGCAAATCAAATCATTTTCAAAAACAATAACACTATAACTAACATAGATGGTTTTGCTAATATAAATTCTATTACTAACGACCTTGAATTAACACAAAATAATGCACTATCTGATTTTTGTGGTTTAAATGAAGTTATTTTCGCAAATGGAATTGGTGGAAATTACATTGTTGAGTTTAATGCTTACAACCCAACACAACAAGATATTTTGGATGGAAACTGTAGTTTATAAATAAAAAGAAATAGGTTAGAATTTAAGAAGCTAACCTATTTCTTTATTTTTTCTGATGATTAATAGATTCTTGATGAATGGCTTTATATATTTTAAGTATAAATTCTTCGCTTAAATTATTTTCTTCGCCTTGTAAAATCATTTTTCCTAAAATCTCGTTCCAACGTTTGCTTTGTAAAATCGCTACATTATTTTTGGTTTTCAATACACCAATATCATCGGCTATTTGCATGCGTTTCCCTAATATTTCAGTTAGTTTATGATCAATAACATCTATTTGTGTTCTAAGATTTTCCAATTTATTTTTGTATTCAATAGCATCGCCTTCTTCTTTCCTAATTTTAAGTTCTATTGTTAATTGTTCTAAAACTTTTGGCGTAATTTGCTGTTTGGCATCGCTCCAAGCATTGTCTGGATCATGATGAGTTTCGATCATTAGTCCATCAAAATTAAGATCCAATGCCGTCTGACATAAATCGAAAATAATATCCCTCCGACCTGCAATGTGCGAAGGATCTAAAATTAAAGGTAAATCTGGAAACTGATTTTGTAAGTCTATTGGGATTTGCCATTCAGGGTTGTTGCGATAATTTGTCTTTTCATAAGTTGAAAACCCTCTATGAATCACACCTAATCTCTTAATATCTGAAGTATATAAGCGTTCCACAGCACCTAACCACAAAGCTAAATCTGGATTTACAGGGTTTTTTACCAATACAATTTTATCGGTTCCTTTTAAAGCTTCTGCTATCTCCTGAACGATAAATGGTGAAACGGTAGTTCTGGCTCCAATCCATAAAACATCAACATCGTATTTTAATGCCAATTCCACATGATTTGGATTGGCAACTTCGGTAGCCGTTAATAATCCTGTTTCTTCTTTTGCTTTTTTAAGCCATTTTAATCCAATTTCGCCTACTCCTTCAAAATTTCCTGGACGAGTTCTGGGCTTCCAAATCCCAGCTCTTAAAACGGTGGCATCGGTTTTTTTTAATTGGTGTGCTATGTTTAAAACTTGCGCTTCAGATTCTGCACTACAAGGTCCTGCAATTACTAAAGGATGATTTAATGCCATTTTATCTAACCAAGTTCGCAGGTTTTTATTATTTTTCATTCATCAGATTTTTTAATAATTCACTTGGTTTATTTTCGTGATTTTGCCGGTAAACACCCACCACTTTTAATTCTTTTACGGCTTGTTCTAACACTTTAATTACATCTTGGAATAATTGATAATCTTTAAAAACAACATCCACAAAAAATGCATATTGCCAAGGTTCTCCAATTATCGGAAGGGATTGTATTTTGGTTAAACTTATGTCAAAAGTATTAAATAATTGCAATACGTTGGATAGGCTTCCTACACGATGATCCAATTTAAATTTTAAGGTTGCTTTATTAGCCTGTTTTGAGTGAGATTTTATTTCTTTTCCAATCAAAACAAATCGAGTTTGATTGTCACTGTTATTCTGAATTTTACAATCTAAAATTTTCAAACCATACTTCTCAGCTACTTGTTTTCCAGCTATTGCTGCAACCCCTTTTAAATTTCCTTCTTTAATTTTTTTTGCTTCGGAAGCAGTGTCCGAACCTTCAATTATTTTAAATTGCGGCGGAAATTTCTGTAGATAATTTTTACATTGAAGCAAGGCTACCGGATGAGAATGAATCTCGATAATATCGTGAATGGCTTCAGATTCTAAAGACATAATGTACATCTGAATGTTTAAGAAAACCTCATCCATAATTACCAAATCATTAGAATCTATTAAATTATAATTCGGAAGTATAGAGCCTGCAATCGTATTTTCTATAGCCAGCACACCAAAATCAGCATCAAAATTATTGATCGCTTCCGTGACTTTCTCAAAAGAATTACACATTACTAATTCGATTTCTTCATTTGGAAATAATTTTTTCACAGCCATATCGTGAAAAGAACTTTCAATACCTTGGATAGCAATTTTTAGACTCATAGTTTTAATTTTTAGCAAAAAAAAAGTCCCGGATTTTTCCGAGACCATTATATAATTTTATTTAAAATAATTACATCACAATCTCGTTTCTCTCTTTAAAAAAGAAATACCAAAAATTGCTAAATGTAAATACGTTGTTCATTGTATAATTTGTATGTTGCTAAAGTAATTAATTATTGAAAGCTACCAAATTTTTTATATTTTATTTATGTAGTTTTGTTTTAAAGTTAAAATATGTCTATTAAAGTTGAAAACATTACTAAAACTTACGGAAATCAAACCGTATTAAACAAGGTTTCTTTTTCGATAAAGAAAGGAGAAATTGTGGGTTTTTTAGGACCAAATGGTGCTGGAAAATCTACCATGATGAAAATTTTAACGACTTATATTTCTTCTTTTGAAGGAGCAGCTTTTGTAAATGGGTTTTCTGTAACCGAAGAAAAATTAAACGTACAAAAATGTGTGGGGTACCTTCCGGAACACAACCCTTTGTATTTAGATATGTATGTTCGTGAATATTTATTTTTTAATGCCGATGTTTATAAAGTTGACAAATCGCAAGTTGAACTGGTTATAGAACAAACAGGTCTTTCTTCTGAAGCACATAAAAAAATCGAGCAACTCTCCAAAGGATACCGACAACGGGTAGGTTTGGCAAATGCATTATTGCACAATCCAGCGGTTTTAATTTTAGATGAGCCAACCACAGGTTTGGATCCAAATCAGCTATTAGAAATTAGAGAACTTATCAAAACTGTTGCAAAAGAAGGCGGTAAAACGGTATTACTTTCTACTCATATTATGCAAGAAGTGAAAGCAATTTGTGATCGGGTAATCATTTTAAACAAAGGGAATTTGGTTCACGATAAAACAATTGAAGAAACCTTAAAAGAAAGTAATCTCGAAACTTTATTTACAAAACTAACTACTGAAAGATAAGTCTACCTGTATAAAACTCTTCAACCTCAACTATTGGAGGCTGCGTTAAAGAAATCACATCACCCAAACCTACAATTTCACCTCTTATTGATTGCTGAGGATTCACAATCATTTTATTTGTACTTCTATGGTATAAAAAAAGATTTTGAATTAATAATTCTGAAGCATCTATTCTTACATCACTATCAAAAGCAAGAAACGCACAATTWSWTGCTTTTCCTTTTAARAAAAATTTAGAAAGWCCATTTGCATTAATAGATAAATTAACAACATTTAAATTATCGAAAATAAAATCTCCATTTACTTGAATTTCWCCTAAACCTTCTGGGTCATYAGATAYAAGAGATAGRTCYGAAAATGCRATTAAGCCTTCACTATAAATATCTAATCCAGATCTGTTRTGWATTTCGGTGATSTCTGGTGTCGTTACAAATGCTTTAACAATTCCATAATCTCTAACTAAATTACACGTATTTAACTCATTTAACCACAGCGTGTCGTTGGCTACATAAGCACTTACTTCRTTGATTAAATTTGCTCCAGTTTGAAAAACTACAGATCTAGTTTCTCCTTGCGATATAATTAAACTAACTCCTTTACCTACAATTATTTTATCAAACCTTGTTACTTCAAATCCCTGTTCTACAATATCTCCWGWAGCCTGAATACAATCAATACCATTTTCAGAATTACATCCTAAAACAACAATTAAACTAATAATATATATTATTTTTTTCATGACTTTTATAATCTAACTCCAATTCCTATTTCTATAGATTCTGCTTTTGCCCAATGCGCATGCAATGTTACTGCTCCAAAAAAACGATCATTTAAAAAATATCTTTTAATTCCCAGTCTATTATATATTCTATTTTCAAATTCGTAGGGCCAATATAAATAATATCCTAATTGCGAAACAAATGCTACTTTGTTAAATCGGAATTCATGACCAATAAAAAAACCTACTCTTTTGTAGTCTTCATTACCAGTTAAACCGTCTTCAGGAAATGCAATAGACCTATATTTTATTAATTCTTTTAAAAATGAAGAAAAGAAAACATCAACTCCGGCTTGTAAGGTACTTTTATAATTTATTCTTTTATCTACATAAGTAGAAAATGTAAAGGAAGGATATTGACCTAAACCATTAACATCTGCTTCATTTATCCCACCTCTTAAAACTACATTATACTTAAATCGCTCTGCATAGTTACTACTCTTCCATCTACCAACAGGAATATAGACAGGAAAATCTTGTTTGTCAAAACGGTAACTCATTCCTACATTAAAATAAATAGTATTTGTACTGGTATTGGGGGCTTTAAAATTTGCATTTGAATAATGAATCACACCAAAACCCGCATGAACACCTAAACCCTTATAAATATTTTCTTTTACATAATTAAACCTTAAAAAAGTGGAGCTTAAAATTTGACTTCCGTAAGCATTATTTTGAAAATTGGTTTCTGGGTCATACGGATTTGTATTATAGGCTAACCCCTGCCCCATACCAAAGGTTAATGATCTCTTTAGAAAATAAAAATTAAAGTGCCCATAAACAGAGTAATTTTCTCCTAAAAATTGATTTTTCATGTCTTGGTAGGCAAAAGTAAAACCCCAATCAGGATAATTATAACGTCCCTCCCACTCATTAAAACCATAGGTTTTTCTATTATAAGCTAACATAATACCAGTTGGATGCCCTGTAATTAAATGCGATATATCTTTATTGTGCTCAATAATAGTCCCATAGAAATAATCAGCTTCAAGTGAAAAATATTTCATTTCATTTTGTTGTGAAAATATCGAGGTAGTAATTAAAAGAAAAATTACTAATATGGGTGATTTCATGGTTCTTTTTAGAAAGGCGTAAATATAAGTTAATAATAAAATAATCTTGAAAAAATATCAATTTGCTTTTACTAAGTTATTCTGCTTTTAATAAATTAAATTTATTATATATTGCAATATAAATTCTCCAATATGAAACGTTTTAAAGTGCTTATTGTTATACTATTATTTTTTCAATTTTCATTCGGTCAAGAAAGTGAAAATGAATCTTTTCCAGAAAGTTATTTTGGTATTTATAAAGGTGAATTACAAATTTATGGTGGAAATGCAACTAGAACTTTTCCGATGGAGTTTCATTTTTTACCGTCAGATTCTACAGGAGTTTACAAATATATGCTCGTTTACGGAAGTGGAGATGTTGCTGAATACAGAAAATATGCACTTATTGAAAAGGACAAAGAACAAGGTGTTTATTTATTGGATGAATTAAATGGGATTCAACTAGATTGTCAAGTGATTGACAACAAAATGTATTTCCTATTTCAAGTAAAAGATAGCTTATTAACTACATTTGTCACTTTTGAAAAAGACCAACTTTATTTTGAAATTATCGCAACCGATACAAAAAAGAAAAATACTAGTGGAGGGCAAGATGAGGAAACTCCTGAAGTTTTTTCTTATCCAATTGGAGTGGTACAAAAAGCAATATTAATTAAGCAATAAGAATCTTTTTATTTTTCTGAAAAAGTGTACATTTGTATATCTAAAAAGAGGAAAAATTTGACTGATTGCAACCTCATTTACTGAAGAAAATTTCAGTAACACAAAAATGCTAAAGGCAGTTTTTAACCGAAGAACCGTTCGGTTTGTAATTTCCCCAAGCAGCTTTCGTCAATAGTAGTATTAAATTTAAAAGAATACCATTTATGGCATATTTATTTACATCAGAAAGTGTTTCTGAAGGACATCCAGACAAAGTAGCAGACCAAATTAGTGACGCTTTAGTTGATCATTTTTTAGCTTTTGATCCACAATCGAAAATCGCTTGTGAAACTTTGGTTACTACGGGACAAGTAGTACTTGCAGGTGAAGTAAAAAGCAATACCTATTTAGATGTTCAGAAAATTGCTAGAGATGTCATCAATAAAATTGGTTACACGAAAAGCGAATATATGTTTGATGGAAATTCTTGTGGTGTGTTTTCATCTATCCACGAGCAATCATCAGATATTAACCAAGGGGTTGATCGTGCAGAAGGAGAAGAACAAGGCGCAGGTGATCAAGGTATGATGTTTGGTTATGCAACTAATGAAACGGCTAATTACATGCCTTTAGCGTTGGATTTAAGCCATCGTATATTAATCGAATTGGCAGCTTTAAGAAGAGAGTTGAAAGATATTGACTATTTACGTCCCGATKCTAAAAGTCAAGTTACTATTGAATATAGTGACGAYAACAWMCCKCAACGMATMGAYRCSATTGTARTTTCKACACARCAYGACGATTTTGATGAAGATGAAAGAATGCTGGCTAAAATAAAATCGGATTTAGTTTCTATTTTAATTCCTAGAGTAGTTGCACAACTTTCTCCAGAAATTCAAGCGTTATTTAACGATGATATAAAATACCATATCAATCCAACAGGAAAATTTGTAATCGGTGGCCCTCACGGAGATACCGGTTTAACAGGAAGAAAAATAATCGTTGATACTTACGGCGGAAAAGGTGCTCACGGTGGTGGAGCCTTTAGCGGAAAAGACCCAAGTAAAGTAGATCGTAGTGCTGCTTATGCCTCCAGACATATTGCTAAAAATATGGTTGCAGCTGGTATTTGTGATGAAATTTTAGTGCAAGTAAGTTATGCTATTGGTGTTGCGGAACCAACTTCTATTAACGTAGTTACTTATAATACTTCAAAAGTTAATAAAACGGATAGTGAAATTTCTAAAATTGTTGAAGGTATTTTTGATATGCGACCTGCTGCTATAGAAAAACGTTTAAAACTAAGAAATCCTATTTATTTAGAATCTGCATCTTACGGCCATATGGGTAGAAAATCAGAAAAAAAAGAACTTACTTTTTATTCAGGAGATGGTNAAAAAATCACTAAATCTGTGGAGACTTTTACTTGGGAAAAATTAGATTATATTTCTGAGGTTAAGAATGCTTTTGGTCTTTAATAGTTATTACACGGAGATTCGCAGAGAAAAAACGCGGAGATTCACGGAGAWATATTTGACACTCCCGAAGCATTAGGATTACTATATTTATTTTCAATTTTAAATCTATTTTTTTTTGCAACTTAGCGGCTTTGCCAGCCAAAATAAATAGTTTAGACTTTAATTATCCTAATACTCTCTATTGCTTTACAATATTAGCGGAAGCCATTTGCTTACTTCCTTGAAAGAAATAAACTCCCATAATTCCATCTTGGTCTTTATAGGCTTTTTCAATAATTATTCTGGTGCCAGGTCGGCAATTACTTTGTCCTTTTGTAATTTTTTCTTTGAAGAATATTTGATGGTCATTTTCCTTATCAAAATACCAAAAACCACTACAAGGAAAGTCTGGGTATGATATTTTAATTTCATCTTTATTAATGTAGTTTAAAACTACTTTCCAGGTTTTACCTCCATCTTGATAGCCTTTACCTTCCCATTTTCCGGGAAGCCAATCTTTATATATAGTGTTGGTTTTTACAACTCGTTTTCCGTGTTCCCACAAACCTTCATATTCATCGCCATTTTTTTTAATAAACACGCCTTCTCCGTGTTTTTTTCCGTGTTTGTAAACACCTGTAAACGTAGAGCCATTACTGTAATAATACTTTCCATTACCGTTAAATTTCCCATCTTTCCAATCCCCTTCATATTTATCACCATCACTCCATTTATATACTCCAAAGCCATTTTTACAATCGCCCGAGGTACATTGTGCTTGAATTGAAAAACTAAAAACTAAAAATAAAAAAAGGAAAGAAAACGATTTCATAAATTGGGGATTACTAATTACAAATAGGTTTATTAGGTAAACTTTAGAAAAGCAAAAATAGTATTTATTATGATTTTTGAATTGTTTTTTTAATAAACCTTCTTACCGAAACCAAACGATACAATCCAAATAAAAACATCATTGGAGATAGTACAACAAAACCCCAACCTAAAAAGGGAATGTCTTCAAAAAAGTTAATATGTAAGATGGAAATTCCTGTTCCAAGAAAGAAAACTGACGACCTGAAAAACGCTAAAAAAGTACGCTCATTCGCCAAATGAGTTCGCTCAATGGCAAGACGATCACTTAAGTTTAGTTTATCTTCTTTCATTTTAAAAAGTTTGGATAAATATAGTGCAATATTTTTGAGAATATAAAATTGTTGCAACTTAAATAGGTCTCGACTGCGCTCGACCAGACAATAAAATAAATTTGAAAGGAAGCTAAATTATATTATGATCTTTTGCTTTTTGTACCGCTTCAATTTTACTATGTACTTGTAATTTTTTATAGATATTTTCTATGTGTTTCCGAACAGTACTTGGTGATAAAAATAAATTGTCTGCAATAATGGTATAACTTAATCCTTTGCTTAATTGCTCTAATACTTCAACTTCTCTTTTAGACAGCGAGATAACTTCTTGATCTTTTTTATTGTCAATATTAATAGGGTTTCGAAGTAATTTTAAAGTTTTTAAAGCGATGGAAGGATTCATGGCTGCTCCTCCATTTAAGGTGTCTATGATTCCGTTATAAAGATCTTCTGGGTTAATTTCTTTTAACAAATAACCGTCAGCTCCTGCTTTAATTGCATTGAATATATTCTCATCATTATCAAAAGCCGTGAGCATGATAATTTTGATTTGTGGATATTTTTGTTTTACTATTTGAGTTGTCTCAATACCATTTAAAACGGGCATTTCAATATCCATTAACACAAGGTCTATATTATGATTCTCTTCTAATTTAGTCAATAAATCACTTCCATTAAAAGAGGAATGTTTAATCGAAATATCTTCAAAAAAAGAAAGCTTTTCTTTAATTGCTGAAATTAAAAAAGAGTTATCATCTACAATGGCAATTTTTATTTTCATAGTGATTGGTTAGTTGAATAAAGGTACTCAAAAATAAGTTTACAAATTATTAAATCAAATAGGGCAATTGACGTATAAATACTTTATGTTTTATTTACCATTTAAAACAAAGGGAGCCCATATATAGGGTGCTGCAAAATTTTCGCCTGCATCTCCATTTAATAATCTTCTTTTCGCATTATTTACAGCCTCATCTACTTCTTGTTTTTGATTGTATAAATTGTCATAAACTAGGGACATAAATATCATGGTTCCAGCATCATTAACTGGCCATAAACTAAGTAAGGTATTATTTGCACCCGCTGTTAAAATTGCGGAATTTAATCCGTTAACCCCTTCGCCACCATAAATTTTACCTAAGGCGGTTTCGCAAGCACTCAACACCATTAAATCGGCATTCAAATTAAGTTTTGCAATTTCATGTGATAGCAAAAACATATCTTCATTACCATCTCCACCATTGGGTTGAGTCATCATAACTCCAGATAATTCTGGAATATTATCCAAAGCAAAACCATGACTTGCAATATGAATATATTTATAGTTTGAAAGCTCTCCAGATGAATTTAACCTCTTAATGTCAGATTCTTTCATTTCTTGATCTATTAAAATGATTGCAGACGGAATTATTTTCTGTAGATTCTGCACCTCTTTCAAAGTACCTGGAAGGTAATTCGCACCCCCAAATCCTAATGCTTTTAATTCTGAAGAAATATTACTCGAACTAGCTATTTTTTGGGTTATCTGTGATTGAATATTATAAATATCATCTATTCCTCTCACACTTGAAGAAGAAGATTTTGGGTCTTGATAAGTGGCTCCTCCCATGGCTAAGAGTTCTTTTCTATCGTCACTATAAATTCTGTCTTGTAAACTAGCCCAAACAGAAACTGAAGGGATGTACTTAACATTATATTTTTCGATAAGATACTTATTGTCGGTGCTTATAAATGCTTCAAAAGGAAGAAAATTAAGAGAAGCTTCACCACTTATTATTAGTGTTTTCTTACCTTGAATTTTAGACTCGATTGGTGAAATTAAAAACCGATACCATTGTTTTAAAAAGTCTTTTTGCAAATTGGCAAGACTAGCATCACTACTTTGTAACAACTCTCTTGTAAGTGATACAAATTGTTCATAGTCTTTAGAACTGAATGCTTGTTCTTTGCTTGCATAAGAAATGATATGACCGTCAATAATTTCCTCATTCATTTTTGCCACATACCCATTAATACTGTTCGGCTTTTTATTAATTCTATTTATAAACTGTTTTTTAATAACTAACCAACTATCTATTGGAAAATTATACCCTATTGAAGCTGAATTATTGGTAATTACCGAAACAATCATTTCACCAGGACCTCCAGGAGAATAATATAACAACACCTCATCTGATTTTAATAATTTTTGTGCATCGTAAATTGTTTGAGCCTTCGCATTTTTATTTAATTTTTGTCGTAATAGTCTACTTCGGTTTAAATCTTGAACTTCAAAAAGAGATGCAACATCATTTAATTTCTGATAACTCATAATTAAACCTCCATATGCACTACTATGTTCATTCATTACTTGTAATTGTTGTGCTGGAGTAAGATCTTTACTATACTTTTCTGTAATAGTTGCTGCTTTATTAAATAGCTTTGATGCGTTTTTATAATCTCCAGAAATAAAACTCATAAACCCAAGATTATTTACCGCAAGTTGAGCCCCAGAATAGTCTTTTTGATTTTTATAAAAATCAAATGATTTGTTTCCTACTTCTATAGCTTGTTGTTTTCTACCTTGTTGCCACAAAGCAATCGAGTAATTTCCTGAAATAGTGTTAATTAACACTTCATCATTTAATTTAATTGCTTGACTGTAGGCTTTTTGCAGATAGGAAAATGCTTTTTTGCGTGAGTCTGATTGTGCAGACATCATATAATAACCACCAATAGTGTTATTTGCTTGCGCTTGCATTAATAAAAAATCAAGTTTATTAGCTTCTTCAAGCAATTGTCTTGCAATTATTAATCCCTCATCTTGTTTACCCAAACTTGCCAATGCTAATACTTTTTTATGTAATAATTGACATTTTAAATTTGTTGGAAATTCGATTTCTTCTAATACTTTTAAACCTTTACTAGCTGAATTAAGCATTCCATTATAGTTTAAATCTGAATTGTCATATTCAGTTAGGTAATAATAACTTTGAGCCTTAGAATACCCAATATCYACTGCATTAATTACAATTGGATTATTTAAATAAGAATTAATTGCTTCTTTTGCACTTGACCAATTTTGAGCTCCATAATAACTTATTGCTTTATAATAATCTGTAATTGCCATCACCATATTATTAGTAGGTTGTAGTCCAGAAAAGTAAGTGTCTACTTGAGACAAGTCGCAAGATTCTCCTTGAGACCAATATTGATAACAACCATAATATTGTTGCATCATAGCAGGAGATTGATTGTAGTTTGCATCTGCTGTTTTTGTTATTTCTTTTAAAACGGTCATGTCTTTGCCTGAAAGTCTTTCAATTTGGTTAATATCACCTAGAGTCGCTGTTAGCAATTGATCACTTCCTTTAATTTGAAATGAAAACTCCATTAGTTTTTCAGCTTCGGAAATGTTTCCGTTTAAAAACTGAATGTATGAGGAAATTCCATAAGAAGCTCCATCTACAGGATTGAGGTTTCTGGCAGCTTTCATGTATTTTTCAGAAGTAATTAAATCATTATTAACAACCGAAGTGTATGCCATAAAAGCATAGCCTGCATAATTATCTGGAGCGATTTTAATAATTTCTTTTGAAACTCTTTCCATTTCTGAGACGTTATCATTATCATAGAATCCTAAAAATTCTGTGACTTTTGGGTTGATGTCCTGAGCCTTTAATAAAAAGGTGCTTAATAATACTAGTATTAATAGTGTTTTAGTTTTCATATATATTTAATTACAGCTTCCGTTGATGGTTCTACTATTTTTTTTGCCAGTTGCGGTATATTCTTGTTCCGTATTTATCGTATAATTATCACCGTTAATACGTATAGAAAAAGTTCCTAAAATGGTGGTCTCTCCCATATCTATTTGTGAGGATGTAATGTTTTCTGAAGAAGTTCCGTTTCCTTTTAAATCGGTGGTAAGTGCTAAGAAATCAATGGTTGTAGTATATTTTCTTTTATTTACATACATCAATAAGAAAACATAGCCATTATCACAAGAATTTATTAATCCTATTGCACTTACAGTGGACCCGTTAGATATGTATTTTTTAGTCATTGCTAAACCTGAAATATCCCTGCCTTGTATTGTATTATAATCTAGTGTATAATTTGAGGGTAATTGATTAAAATTAACCAAAAACTGTTTAAAGTCATGCTCTTGATTTTCGCTTTCTTGAGGAGTAGTATTTGGGTTATCTATTTCATCTATATGCATTTTGGCGTCGGCAATTAGATACTCGAATTTGGTTCCTTCACTTAATTTTATAGATTCATTATATTTTTCTTTAATTTTATTAATATTGACAGACCAAAGATTAGTTGCTATTGTTGCGTAATAAGTGTGATCTGCAACGGCTGAATAAAATGAAACCGCAGGGTGTGGTTTTCTTCTATTTGTGTAAGCTACTGACAAACTATTTGCAGCATATCTATAATTTTTATTTTCAAAATCCATAAAGCCTAATACAAACGAAGCTCCGGAGTTTTTATACTCATAACTTTTTAATGATTTCTCTTTTTCAATAGTTTTCCTAGCTATATATAATGCTTTTGAAACATCGTCATTATCAAAACAAGCCAATGCGTATTCTCCCATAACATAAGGCTCTGAAGGCGCTAATGTTAAAGCTGATTCTAGTATTGCAAGTGTTTCTGGAGTATAAACTGTTTCATTGTTTTGTTCTTGAATAATTTTAACATAATCCAAAATTATATCACTCCTTTTTTCGTCATTAATTTTGAGTGTATTCTCTTTACTTACAATAAGTTTATATGCTTTTGAATAATCATTTAATGCCAATTCTGGTTTTCCATAATAATTATGCATAGAACCCCTATCTCTATATGGAAATGCTGCGTTTGGGTTTTTGCTTATATATTTATTATAATTTGCAACCCCTTTTTCATATTCTTTAGTTAAATTTCCATAAACAGACCCAAGCCAACTATAGGACCAGTAGTAGCTCGGATCCGCTTCTATTGCTGCTAAAAAATCATCTTCAGCTTTTTTAATCTCACTGGGTTTATTCTCTTTAGAAACTAAATAATAATAGGATATTCCTCTATAAAAATAGGCTTCAGAAGGGTTTTTACCTTCCTTTTTTGCATATTTAATTGCTTTGGTAGCATATTTAACTTGATCTTCTTTATTATTGGTACTATTGCGGTGACTTATGCAATCATCATAATTAGAACATTTTTGAGAATATCCATTTCCAATAAAAAATAAGAGAAATAAAAAAGTGACTTGAATTTTCATAAGATGTAGATTTAATTAGTATTCAAATCTCACTTATTACTAGCGATGCTACAATAGGGCAATTGACGTATAAATTTAGCTGGCTTTTTCTGGAATTATAACAGTAATGGTTGTTCCTTTTTTATCTGAAGAAGTAATTGTGAAAGATCCTTTTAAATCTCTTGCACGTTTTTTTATATTATGGAGTCCGTTGCCGAATTCAATATGTTCTTTGTTGAAACCAATTCCGTTATCGATAATCTTTAATTCTAAATTTTCTTGATTTTGATTAATTTTAACCTCAATGTTTGAAGCCTTTGCATACTTCATCGAATTATTTACTGCTTCCTGAATTATCCGATACATATTCATTCCTTGTACCGAAGTAAAGGTAAATTGCTTATTTACATCTTCAGAAATCTGAAAAGAAAAAACTGTACTTGAAGAAACCGACTTTGCATTATTAATGAAATTTGTAATCCGTGATTGTAAGTCTTCAAAAGAAATTTGGGTCTTATTCATCGCCCAAATTGTATCTCGAAGTTCGTAAATAGTCTGAGTTGTAAATGAACTAATTCCAACTAATTTATTGGATAATTTGTCACTCATATCTTTAAAACCATATTTTAAATTATCTATACTCGAAATAATAAAAGTAAGCTGCGACCCTATATTATCGTGTAGATCTCTAGAAATACGAAGACGCTCTTCTTGCAGTTTATTTTGAGTTTCAATTCTTGCTAAAGCTGTTTTTAAATCACTTTCTTTTTGAAGTTGTCTATTCTTTAAACGCTGTTGATTGTATACTAAATAACCTAATAATCCCAAGACAATTGCCAAAGCCAGAGAACCAAAAATGATATAGTTTTTCTGTTTTACTTCCAATTCTTTTTCTGCTAATTTTGCTCTTTGTTGAAGGATTTCATTTTCTTTCTTTTCGGTTTCATATTTGGTTTCAACCTCTGCGATTATTTTTGCATTGTTCTCATTTAAAATAGAGTCTTTTACCGTAATAAATTCTTTTAAATATGTATTTGCCTTTTTAAAGTCATTTTGTTGTTCTGCAATTTCAGAAAGACTTGCGTAAATTTGTTTTTCCGCCTGTCTTATTCCTTTTTCTTTGGTGATAATCAAGCCTTTATTTAACATTTCTTTTGCTCTGGAATATTGTTTTTGAGCAGCTAAAGACTCCCCAAATGAAGCATACGATGCCGCTAATCCATTATCATCTTTAATAGCAATTTTTATGGCAATGGATTGTTCAAAAAACGCTTCTGCTTTTGTAAAATCTTTTTTATTTGAATAGGCCAACGCTATGTTTGAAAGCTGAATGGCTTCCATCTTTTTATCGTTAATTTTTTTACTGATCTCTAATCCTTTTTCATAAGAAACAATAGCTTCGCCATACTTTTTTTGATAATCTAAGATAGCACCTACATTATTATAACCGTTTATTAGTCCATCAAAATTCCCTAATTCTTCTTGAATTTCTAAAGCTTTTGTTAAATAAAGTGTTGTTTTATCAAAGTCCTGAATATAATAATACACCACACCAATATTGTTGTATGCTTGAGCTATTCCGTTTTGGTTATCTAATTTTTCTTCAGCCTTTAAAGCTTCAAACATATTTACTAATGCTTCGTCATATTCTGCTTTTCTAATATGAATGGTGGCAATATTATTCAGCACTACCGCAAAGCCTTTTGTGTCGTTAGTTTGCTCTATAATTTGTAGTGCTTCTTCGTATTTTCTGGAAGCTTCTACATAGTTTGTTTTGCGTTCGTAGTAGTTTCCGAGGACATTTAAATTCATCCATTGTCCTTTAGAATAGTTTAATTTTAAAGCTAACAATAAACCTTTTTCGGCAAATGCCTTAGCACTATCTAATTGAGTAACGTTATAATGTGCCGCAATTTCTTGATAAAGTATTACTTTGGAAGTATCTTCCTTAGTAGTTTTGACAACTGTTAAAAGGCTATCAATATTCTGAACTGTTTTTTGTGAGAAAGAAAACTGAACAACAAAAAGAAGCAGTAAAATTGATGTTGGATTTTTAATATTCATTTTAATATTCTTGAATAGCTAAAAATAGTCAATTCAGATTAATTTCAGGTTGAACTTGTAAAGAATCGTTTAAATTATAGGCTTGGAAGTTGTATTTCTGCAATCCATTATTTCTATAATTTAATTGTGTTTTGTGCATAGAGATTGCTTGTTCTATAGATAAAATTTTCTGTGAATGTTGTTTAATAATAGCGCTTCTTATATTAAAATAATATAAAATAATTCCAATAATAACAACACCATAAAATAGGATGAATAGAGACATTATATATCTTTCTTTTATTAATTTTATTTTACTTGTAAAAATCCCATAACCAAAGCTATGGGATTGTATGATTGTAAATTATCCCCACAATTTACAATCTAACTTAACTTGGTTAGAACAAGCTATTTTTTCTTTTTAGATCCAACAATCTGATTTTTAGTATTGAGTACCAACTTCTTCGTTAAATGATTTAATAAAGCACTAACACCCGCATCAACATCTACTGTTACAAATTTTATATCTTGTTTTCCTTTTTTAGTAGTAATTTCTTTTTCTTCTTTTATAAAAATTCCTTTCATAGGAGGGTTAAAAGGTATACTTACGGTTCCTCCTGTATATTTAGTATATCCTACAGCAGGTCCTTTTGCACCGGAAGCATCATATCCAGGATTTTTAAATATAAATCCTGTGGAAACACCTTTTAATGCACCAATAGTTGCTGTCAAATCAATTACTACGATTGCGTAAGCATCCATACCAAGATTGTTTAAATAATCTTCTTTCTCTTTAAAAAAATGTTTCCCTTGAAATCCTAAAACACTTGAATAAGGTAAAAATCTAAAAGACTTAGCAACAGCAGAATAATCACCACCCAAGCCCCACTTTGATGCTTTGCTTTCTAGAATGGGCAAGGGATAATCCATATATGCTTCAAATAACTTCTCATCTATTACTCTTTTCCCAGTTGATGGATCTATTGGAGCAATAAATTCAAACGGAGTAATTAATTCCATTCCTAATGCTGCATATTCTTTTTTCATCTGTTCTATACTTTGTTCATAGATACGTTGCGCAACAACATTTACTTTTTTACCGCTTGCCTTGTAAGTGGTTGTCACAAAAAAATCACCACTACTAGAATAAACAGCGTAATCATTGTCTTTTATATAGAAGGATAATAATAACACCTTTTTAGGTAACTTATAATCTTCAGCGGTACAATACCCTTTTTTTAAATTCTGCTTTCGCTCGTAAGAAGAAACTACACTTCCAATTTCTTTTGTAGCTTTTTTTATAGTTTTAGGATTGTTTATGAATTTATGAAATTGTTCCTTTTCAGATTCTATTGCTTTCCTAGCTTTTTTAGTAGCTTTTGATTGTGCAGAAATAACCGTATTAAATAATAAGAATCCTATGACAATAACAGATTTAAGTAAAGTTGATGTTTTCATAAGTATTGATTGTTTTATTTATTCAAAGATGCGTTAATAATTAAAAGATTTCAATAGGGCATTTGACGTATTTTATACAAATAAAAATCCCATAAACCGAAGCTATGGGATTGTCTGATTGCAGTGTATTTCTAAAATTTACAATCTAACTTTATTTGATTAGAATAAGTTTTTTAAACCAAAAATGATCATTAAATATTAATTTAAAAAAAGTGAATACGTTGTTTTTTTAAATATTAACATTTATTACTCTTTAATAAACATTGTACTTATTGCACCTTGGCTGGTTTGTATTTTTAATATGTAAACACCTTTATTTAAATCTGACACATCTATTATATTATTAGATGGAGTAACAATTTTTACTATTCTACCCATTACATCTATAATTAATACTCTTTTAAATTGACTATTAGTCTCAATTAAAATTTGATCCCTAGCAGGATTAGGATATACTATCAAATTGGCAATTAACTCGTTAAAATCTGTAGTACCTAAAGTAGCATCACTAAATACAATATTTTTTGGGTTGGTACCTACCTCAATATTTTCTATAGTTGTAAGGTTATTTGTTCTATCTAGTATTCCAATTTTAGCATCGTAATGATATACGACCCATAACTCATTACCATCTGGATGCTCAAACATATCGAAAGGTTTGTATGATAAATCTATCGTACTAGTGATTGTCATGGTACCAATGTCTCCAATCATAATTTTAGAAGGTTCTTCTGGCCAAACCCCCCAATAATTTACATAAAAGGTGCTGTTGTCATCTGATGCTAAAAAATATTTTTCATTACCAAAATCGATGGGTATGTTTAATGTACCTATAATAGTTTCGCTTGCAACATCCATTTTTAAAAGGTCTGTTGGTTCTCCAAAAACACGAGATGAAAAGAACAATAAAGATCCATCATTATTAAACTCTAAAGTTCCTGTAGATCCGTTTGAAGGAATGGTTGAGTTTACTGAATTCAATGTCATATCACTCAAAGTAAAATAAAAGATATCATTATCTGCTGTTGTCCAAATTTCAGAAGTTCCAGGTCTTCTTCTTAATAGGGCGGCACCATCTTGTGGAATTACCACAGAATTAACTATTAACATAGTGCTTAAATCTAGTTTATAGATTGTGGTTGTTGGGTTTTCAGAATAATATAAAAATCCCGTTTCTCCTGGAACAAAATCATAAATATTATTAGTAAAAGTTATAGTGTCAATTATATTGTTAGTTTCAACATCTATGATTAAGATTTCCTTCCAAAGCTCTTTATAGGCAAAGATTTTTGTGCCATCATTAGATAATTTTATTCCATCAAAATTTTGGGATTCTATTGTTGATATAACAGTATTTGTACCGCCATTCACAACAGATATTGGCATACCATCAACAAATATTTTTTGAGCGTATAGACTGCTTCCAATAAATATTATTGCAATTGTTATTACTATTTTTTTCATGATTATAGGTTTTAGTTTTA
>NVUT01000003.1 GCA_002733185.1 Flavobacterium sp.
AAATTTTTAATTTGAAAGGTTCGCTGTAACGTCTAGTTACTCTGTCATTTTTATACATATACTTGTTGTTTTGTGTATACATATTTCAGGACGGGTCAATATTATGCCTAACGGTTTGTGTATGAAGCGTTGGGCATTTCAAAGCACTTCATTTTCAGTTTGCCGTAATGTTTATTTATATCTTAAATTTCATTTAACCACTTATTGACCAATGATTTATACACGTTGTTGCCAGTAGTTTTATTTATTTGGTTCAAACTTCTCAAAGGTTTTTCCATTATACTTATACACTCCATCATTATCTGTTCCAAGCCATATTATTCCGTTATTGTCTTGATAAATAGTAAATAGCAAAACATTTTCTTTTCCATTTTTGATTTCAAAGTTTGATAATGTTTTTCCATCATATTTCCAGACACCACCTCCATATGTTGTCATCCATAAATTTCCTTTACCATCGGATAATCCAGAATTGAAATAATTAGGTTTATCTTTTTCAACACCCTTTAATTTTTTATATTCTAATGTATTCGGTTCGATTTCATATTTGCTTTTAAAATTGCTCAACCAAAAATATCCATCTTTGTCTTGAATCATTGAACGTACACCAGGGGCTATATTCCCAGGAAGTATAGAAAGTTCTTTTTCGTCAATCCATAAAAATGCTTTTCCATCATATCGAAAAGCACCTGCCACAAATGTTCCAAACCAAATGTTTCCTTCTTTGTCTTTGTTTACTCCATAAACCGAATAAGGATTATTGCTATCAAATGGGCTTGTTAGCGTGTCGATTCCAAGAGCTTTTTTTAAATCTTTACGTGGTAATTTTAATTCAAAAAGAGAATCTCCGTCATATCGATATAAATCGTTTGCGTTGTAACCAAACCATAAATCATTAGGTTCTAATTTCCAATTGTTATTTGGCGAAACGATTGGTTTTAAAGTTTTAAATGAAACCCCATTATATTTACTGACACCTTCAGGTGTTTCGATAAAAACATTACCCATTTTGTCTTCTTGAATACCTCTAATTGTGTTGTCAACTAATCCGTTTTCAGTTGTGATTTGTTTTAGTTGATTCCCTTCAAAATAGTAGATACCTTTTCCATTACTACCAAACCAATAATTTCCTTTTGAATCTTGAAATATTACGCAAATTTGATTGTCTATTTTTGCAACTATTTTACCAATTCCAGAAGTTTTTTCTTCCGTTAACTTTGATTTAGTTTTTTCTTGTCCTTTGCACGATACATAATTACTTGAAACAAATATTAGTAGAATTATTTTTATTGTATTGAGTTTCATTTTTGGTTCGATCAAGTTTGTTTTCTCAAATTACTGGCAACAATCGCATAAACACAATTGTCACTATATTATTTGTTTTAAGTCCTACCATCTTAAAGTAAGTTAAAACACTAAAATAAGAAATTATAATTAGAAAATTAACTAAAGGTCATACTTCACCACAAACATCGCAATTCTAGGTAAGACAAAATATTGAGTGGTGGTATTAAACTCATCATTAAAACTATCGCTGTTGGTAAACTCGGAACCGAGAATATTAGTGGCTTGAATTTCAAGTTCCCAAATTCTATTACCTTTTTTGGTAATCCAATATTTGAAACTAAGTCTAGTTTTGAAAAATCAATTTTGAACGTTCACCGGAAAATTCTGTCCAAAACCAAAACTAATAGGGTACTTAGGACTTACTTTAAAATGTGAATCTTTATAAATTATTAGCCAAAGACATTTCTTACTACTTATTGTTTTTTCCGAATAATAAAAATGGACATCGTAATAATAATTAAATATCCAATTATTAATAAAGTTAAAAGATAGGTTTTATTACTTTGCATTACCACAAAATCGGCTATTCCTGTTTTCCAAAAAATCCATTCATCTGCAATAGAGGAAGCTAAATCGTAATTGCCTGTTTCTAAAACTATAATTCCATTTTTAGATTTAAGATCAATTCTAGCTGCCGAATTAATAGCATTATTCCCACTTCCATCGTGACCAATTATGTTGGAATTTTGATCTTTTTGACTATAAAGATGTGGACCCAAACCATAAATTGGATAATCGTTAATGAAAGTTTCTGGAACACTCATCTTTGCAATGGTTTCCTTTGTCAAAACTTTATTATTAGAAACATTTGCTATTAAAAATTTCGATAAATCTGCTGTAGTTGTTACTAACGAAGCCGCTGCAAGTGCTGTGAATTTATTGAATTTACGAGTCGTTCCGTCCTCCTTAAAAACTGGAACTAAATGAAGGTTAGGTTGATCTGAAATAACAAAGGTAGAATTATTCATTTTTAAAGGCATAAAAACCTCTTGTACCATATAATCTTGGAATGATTTACCGCTCACCTCTTCAATTAATAATTGCAAAATTGTATAACCTGCTCCCGAATACATATACTTAGTTCCGGGCTCATAACCAACTATTGCAACTCCATCAGAGTAATCTGCATCAGAAGCTTTGATTAATGATTCTTCAATAGTTTGGACATTTTCATTTTCTGTAAAACCCGAATAGCCAAGATCATCGACCAATCCTGAGGAATGTGAAAGTAATTTTCTAATGGTTACTTTTTTATTGTCAAATTCACTTTGGGGCAGGTGCCATCTTGTTAGATAATCGTCAATTGGTTTGTCTAAATCTAACTTCTCTTGTTCTACCAATTTTAGTATGCCAAAAGAAGTAACCCATTTACTAATTGAAGCAACTGGAAAAACAGATTTCTCATTTACAGGTTGATCAATAGAGTAAAAGAAGTCTTTTGAAACTTCTCCATYTTCAATTAAAACCATTGCCAAATTACCAACATATTCATCGGCTATTTTTTCTTTGGYAGCTTCAATAAATGCTTCGGAAGTGTCTTTGGAAGTAATTGGTCTTAGCAAAAATCCATCAATAAATCCGTARCCTATAAAGGCTGTCCAAACTAAAATTGCTAGAATTACAAGTGCGATGCGTTTAAATATTCTCATATAGTTTTTATGATTAGTGATTTCTATTCTCCACTTAACAATATTTATACCACGTTTAATTTAATTAATTCAAAACAAAAACATTAGGGAAGTAGTATAAAGAGTTTTTCTTTTATGGATAAAACACTAATAAAAAAGAATTGCCTACAAATCATACTTMACCACAAACATCACAATTCTAGGTAAGACAAARTATTGTGTAGTAGTATTAAACTCATCATTAAAACTATCGCTGTTGGTAAACTCCGTATCGAGAATATTRGTSGCTTGAATTTTAAAYTCCCAAGGGCTRTCTCCTTTYTGAAAATACAAATTGGCATCTAAGAAWGAATATTGATTTTCAACKGTRTTYGCTTTGTCACTATAATTGTAGAAATTCCAATCTGCTGTAAAAGTAAAATGCTTTAAAAACTTTACATCTACATTCGCAAATGGACTGTGGGTGTAGAATGTTTGTGCCAATCCACCATTATCATAATCGTTGATAATGGCGCTGTAACCAACTTCAAAATTGGGCAAATCTCTAAAATTAGAACGCACACTTGCTTTGTAATTTTGTGTAAAACTGGTGCTCTCGGTAATATTTGCATTGATATTATTAAAGGTCGTACTGTAACTTACTCGCCCACTTGCATTGAATTGTATTTTCTTAATTCTCTTACTGAATTGTCCAAAACCAGAAAACGTTTCATCCGGAAAATTACTATCCATATTTATAGGAGTACTCACTTGATTGATCCCTACTAAAAGCGAATTGTACTTCACCGATTCAATACGTCTTGAGTAATTAATCGAACCATTAAAATTGGTGTAATTAAACATATTAAAACTGAAATAAGTTAAATTATAATTATGTGAAAGTGAGTTTTCAAGATTTCTATTTCCTCTAAACATTCTATTATAATCACTAAAAACATACGCTTCAGCATAGTTATTTACATCGGTATAATCTTGAGAAATAGAATAATTAAATCGCAAACTTTCACTCTTTTTAAACTGAAGTAAAATATTCAAATCAGGTAAAACATTCCAATCGTTTTGTGTGGTTGAAAAACCCGATTGTTCATTTTTCAAGATATAATTATGAAGTGTAGCTCCTGGTGTAAACGTAAATTTTCCTGTTTTGAATTTGTAATGAACTCCTAAAAATAAATCGGAGAAATTATAAGTCACATCATTAATCAAAGAATAAACATCACCATTAGGATTGGGTAATGCATCGTCGAAATCTATCCGATCGTTATTGTCTAAAAGCTGAAACATATTCGAGTTAAAATTCTGTTTACTCAAAGTAGTTCCCAAGGTAAAATTGATGTTGCTTTTGTTATTAATCACATAGTAATAATCAACCTTAGCATCCAATTTATTGGTTTGAATATTCTTTTCTTGATTAATGTTAAATCGGTCTTGATTTTGATCTACGGGAATAATTCCGCTAAACGGAAGTAAGTCTAAAACCGCATTATAAAAGGGGTCTTCATCCTGGTATAAATGCTGAACTTGTCCCGCGAAAATATGATCTTCATTTAGTGTATAATACAAATTCACATTTTGATTGATAGATGAAGGTTTGTTTTCTTTTTCTTCATCAATATTATTCTCAATTTCATCTACTAAGGATAAGGTTTGATTGTTTTCTGTCTGTTTTGAAGTTTTATAAAGTGCATCATAATCCAACTGAAAATTTGCATTGGGTTTATACACACTACTCAACTTTAGCATTCCTAATTGAGTACGTTGGTCACTGATGTTATTGGTAGTTTCTTTAGCATTTGAAGTCACAAAATTCCTGATTGAGTTGGTAACAATATCTGTTTTATTATCTGAAAGAATCGCAAAACCACTAATATCCCATACATCTGAAGCTTCCCAACTAAAATTACCTGCAAAAAATTTAGCTTCAATTTCTTTGGCTTTATTGTTTTGAGTTAATGCAAATCCAAGGTCACTCTGACTCACATTAAAATTGGTTCCTCCTCCACGGTTAAAATTTCTAAAGCCTCCAGTAAATTTAAAATAATCACGAAATGTAAAAGGTACTTCGCCAATATTATTGAAGTCTGTGATGATATTAATACTGTATTTTGGACTGTAATAAAACAGTTTTGGGTGTATTAAATAACGTCCTTCTTCATCTGCAATTCCTGCACCAGCAGTCACTTCACCAAACCAAAAATTCTTTTTTCCATCTTTTAATTTAATATTAATGGCAATATTATCTTGGTCATTTCCAAGCCCTCGCATTTGATCTACYTCGTTATAATTACGAAGAACTTCAATTTTATCAACCGCATCTGCAGGAATATTTTTGGTGGCCAATTTAGAATCTCCATCGAAAAAATCTTTTCCTTCTATCATTACTTTTGAAACCGTTTTTCCTTCCACTTCAATTTCACCATCTTCATTAATCTCAACTCCAGGGAGTTTTTTCATTATGTCGCCCAATTTACGTTCAGTTCCGTTAGTGAAAGAATCTGCATTATAAATAATCGTATCACCTCTTACAGTCACGGGCATTTCGTAAACAATCTCCACACCGTCTAATTCTGCTGCTTTGGAATTTAATGTGAAATTTTGTTGTAAATCGGAAGCATTTTCAGGTACTGTAATCTCCATTTCTGAAGTTTCATATCCCAAAAAACTTGCTCTTAAAATGTAGGTATTATTAACTGGAAGGTCTAATTGAAATCGCCCTTCGTAATTAGTAATTCCGTAGGATTCTATAGCTCCAGATTCTTTTACTGTGGCGATTACATTTGCCAACTCTAAAGGGTCACCGATGCTGTCATTGATTGTGCCTCGAACTTTTATGCTTTGGGCTGAAAGTGTTAAAGCAAATAATAAAATGATTGATGTTGTTAGTTTTTTCATTGTTGATTTTTACATCCATCCCCTAACCCCTTCCTTCAAAAGGAAGGAGAACTGTTGAGGGTAAAATATTATGTGTGTGTTATTATTCACACTGTGACTTTGAGTCACGGTGTGAATTGATTGCGTATTAATTACTTCGCATATGTCCGCCGCCGCCTTTTCTACCACCGCTATTTCTGAAGTTTTCTCGCATTTCTTCCATTTTTGCCTTAACAATTTTATTGTATTCAGCTCTGCTTACTTCTTTTCCTTTTTTGGGTGCTTTGATTTCTTCGGATTCTTTAGGATTCATCACAATTTTTGAACATAAAATGGTAGTTCTATATACATTCAATTCTAAAATTAAACCTGGTAATCCTGCATATTCTCCTGGTCCATTTTTTATAGGAATCATTGGGGTATACCAAGCAGTAACAATCACTTCTTTCGGCACTTCTATTTCATCAAAAGGATCTTTTGTTTCTGTACTATCTGAAACCGTTTCAGTAGCTTCCTTTTCATCTTCCACCTTTTTATCATCACTTTTACGTCTTCTAGCCATTGATAAATCGTTGGCATCAATTTGTTTAATAGCAGTGGCTTTAAAAGCTACATATTGACCTATTTGTTTGGATTCTTTTTCTAGTGTCCAATCCAAATTTGTAATGGTATCGTTGATTAAAAATTGTTTTCCGAAAAACTCGCGCTCTTCTAAAATTTGTTTGGTTTCTAAATTTTTATACTGAATTCCAGCTGAAAAACTTCCCATCATCATCGCCATCATTCCACCACTATTTCCAGTTTCTAGTTTTTCTTCTTCTTTGTAAATAGATTCATTTCCGTTAAAAGTAAGGATATATGTTTTCTCAAGATAGCTTTTCATGCGTTCGGCAATCATTTTTTTCATATTTTCATCCATACCCTTTCTTCCAATCTCGTCCATCTTTACGGTGGTTTTGGATTCGTAATAGGCTTTTCCGCTAATGTTTTGTGCAAATGTTGATACAGTTATTAAAGTAATAAGAAGAGTGCTGAAAAATTTCATTTTGGTTGTTTTAGATTTAATAAGGCACTAAATTACGTGTTTTGTTACAAACTTCTTAGACTATTTTTTTTTGAAATGGTTTAATTTTTTAACCAGGACACTTCGATACGTTTGCTTAGGCAAACACTCAGTGTCCTTATAGAATGTTTTGTTTTTACGAGGGAGGGAAATACATAATTACCCACCAATACGGATTTCAATACTATGCCCGTCATCACGTCTGCCAGAATTGAATTGTTCGTCCATTTCTTTCATTTTCTTTTCCAAAATGGTTTCAAATTCTTTTTGATTTACTTTTTTACCTTTTTTAGGTTCTTCAATAGAAACTCCTCCTTTTGGATTGATGATAATTCTGCTACATAAAATGGTTTCAGATCCATCGCTTACTTCTAAAATAAGTCCTGGCAAACCACTGTAATTTCCGGGGCCGTGTTTTACAGGGATTTGTAAGGTGTACCAAGCGGTAACGGTCTGCTCCACTTCTTTTTGTTCTGGCTCTTTGGGTTCTTCTTTTGAATTTACAGACATCGTCATAGAACTCGACATCATCACTTTTCTTTTAAACGTAGCTTTAAAACAAGTATATTCTCCAATGTTTTTAGTTTCTTTTTCTAGTTTCCATTCAGGTTGTTCTAAAGTGTCATTTATAAGAAATATTTTTCCGAATACATCACTTTGAGTGGCATACCTATTTTCAGTTAAATTTTTATATAAAATATCGCCTTCACCAGAACCTGCAATTACAATTTGCATTCCACTAGTATTCCCAGTTGGGGCAGCTAAATTTTCAGCCTCCTTATAAAGAGATTCATTTTTATTGAAATCTAAGGTATATTCTTTCTCGAATTGCTTTTTTAACATCGCCATCATTTGCTGGTGCATTTCGTCGTTCATTTGGGTGCTATCCATTTGGATATCCATCTTACGTTGTGATTTGTAAGTGGCGATTCCTTTAAAATCTTGTGCAGATAGTAATGAAGTGAAAAATAAGCTAAGGGCTAGTGAGATGTAAAGTAAAATTTTCATGTGTCTATATTATTTTATTAATTGTGTCACATGCTGTTCGCTATTAATCATTTCAATAGGCGATAA
Source organism: Flavobacterium sp. (assembly GCA_002733185.1). GTDB lineage: Bacteria > Bacteroidota > Bacteroidia > Flavobacteriales > Flavobacteriaceae > Marifrigoribacter. Next base: position 7,984 of record NVUT01000003.1, read on the forward strand.
ACTTTTTAGCATGCTCGTTTCATAAGTTGTTTTTTAATTGATGGTACAAATATGAAAAAGTAATCACAGTTTTTATGTTAAGTAGTGTTAACGTGTGTTAACTCATTTGGTAATGACTGCTTTATCTCATTACATTTGACCAATGAATAATTTTAAATACAAACAGATTTTATATTTTATAAGTATCGTGATACTCTTAACTATAGGAGTTCAAGGATATTGGTCTTATAAAAATTATCAATCTGAAAAACAACATTTTATCGCAGATATTCAAACTTGTTTGGACAATGCCGTAGATGCCTATTATACTAAAATAGCAAAGGAAAATACTCGTTCCTATATTTTGGATTCTATTCCAAACGACAGTATTTTTATGAATATAAATATCAATAATTTTATTTCTGAAGGAGATTCATCACATCGAAAATTCGAAGAATTTCACACTAAAGATTCAATTGGTTCTAAAAGGATTTCCATTATAAAGTCCAGCTCTTTTGATGATTTTAATTTTGAAACCAACTCCAGTAACCCAACCATAATCTATAAAACTATCGACAGTATTAAAGGGGTTCTACCAAGACATTTAGAAATGTTAACCTCTAAAATTGTAGTTTCATTTGCTGAAGATTCCTTATCATTAAACAGTATTGATAGTTTGATTTTAAATGAATTAAATAGAAAAAATATAAACCTCAACTATGGACTTTATTACAAAGACGGATGGGGTGAAGATCAAAAATTAAGAGAATCTACTATTGATAATTCTGAATTATTAGCAACTACAGGTTCTACATTTATAATAGACGGAAGCAAATTGCAAATGCATTACAATAATAATTCATTAATCCKRWTRAWKYKRWATTMAWTTASNTTTNATTSNATSWYKWKTTTKTTGSTTTYGASMWTWNNNTTTTGTTTAATTTATTTGCTGAAAATAATTCAGAAGCAAAAAGAACTGGCTGAAATTAAAAACGACCTCATCAGTAATATAACGCACGAATTTAAAACTCCTCTTGCAACAATTAGCGTTGCTTTGGAAGGAATTCAGCGTTTCAATAAAAATAACGATCCCGAGAAAAGCAAGAAGTATACTGAGATGTCTAAAACTGAAGTGGACAAACTTACCTTTATGGTCGAAAAATTATTAGAAACCGCTACATTAGACAGCGATCGTTTACAGTTAAATTTAGAAGAAACCAACCTCGTTTCTTTAGTTGAAAAAGTCAGTACTATAAACCCTGAACTGACCAATGGAAAAGAAATCACCTTCACTTCCAAAAAAGAAGAATACTTGGTAAATATAGATCGATTTCATTTTGAAAATGCTCTAAATAACATCATTGATAACGCAATTAAATATGGTGGAAACAATATTGAAGTCAGTATAATAGCTTCAAATTCCGAGGTAGCCATCAACATAAAAGATAGCGGAAAAGAATTGAACAAACAACAAGCATCCAAAATATTTGAAAAATTTTATCGAGTGCCAAAAGGAAACACCCACGACGTAAAAGGTTTCGGTATTGGATTGTATTACAGTAAAAATATTATTGAAAAACACGGCGGAAGTATTGGAGTTGCTGTTGGGAATGGGACGGAGTTTATTATACAAATTCCAAAACTAATTGAATGATTATTATTTGTCTTCGCGAGAAGGAACGCCGAAGCGACCTCATGAAAAATCTACTAATCTTGAGATTACTTCGTCGCAAAAAAACTCCTTGTAAAGACATATATCAAAAAACTTAAAGAGAGACTTATATTTATGAAAGAAACCATATCCATATTATTAGCCGAAGACGAGCCAGCTTTAGGAATGATTATTAAAGAGAGTTTGGAGACTCGCAATTTTTCGGTGACACTTTGTAAAGATGGTGTGGAGGCTTTTGAGCAATACCAAAAAACGAATCCGCAGTTATTAGTCTTGGATGTAATGATGCCTAAAAAAGATGGCTTTACATTGGCTAAAGAAATTAGGAAAGAAGACACAAAAATTCCGAYTCTATTTTTAACGGCCAAATCACAAACCCAAGATGTAGTGGAAGGTTTTTCGATTGGCGGAAACGATTACCTTAAAAAACCTTTTAGTATGGAAGAGTTGATTGTAAGAATGAATTCTTTACTAGAACGTTCTTCCCTTCAAAAAGAAAACACCCTAATTACTATCGGAACTTACACGWTCAACTTCCAAAAACAAACACTTCAGTTTGAAAAGGAGAAGGAAGTAAAAATGCTAACTCATCGAGAAGCTCATTTGTTATTTCATTTATATAATAACAAAAATGAAGTATTGGATCGTTCTTATATTCTTAAAAAACTATGGAATAATGATGACTTTTTTAGCGGTAGAAGTATGGATGTTTTCATTACTAAACTTCGGAAAAAACTAAAACAAGATCAAGACATTCAGATTGTGAATGTGAGGGGTTTTGGTTATAAGTTGATTTGTTAAAAAAAATTAAGCCCGCTTCGCTTTATGATAAAAGAATTAAGACTTGATTTTAACTAAATTTAGAAATTTGTAAATCGTATCATCTTACATCTTTATTTACTACCTTGTCAATCATTTTGAAAATATTTCTATTCATACTACTTATTCCATTTTTTGGTGATTCACAAGAGCTTTCTTTTGTTGAAAAAATAGATTTAAATACCAATCAATTTATTGGTTATGACTCCTATAACGACTTGTTTTATGTGAAAGATCAAGTACTTTATAAGAAAACAACTTCCAATTTATACAATTTTAAAGACTTTCAATTAGGTGAAATTTATTCGGTAGATATTGTAAATCCTATGAATATTGCGGTGTATTATCAAGATTTTAATACGGTGGTTCTTCTTGACAATAAACTTACCGAAATCGAACGAGTGGAATTCAACAACATTTCAGAATTTACTAATACAAGTCAGGTGACAATGGCTGCCAACAATAGTTTATGGATTTTTAATATTGATCTTCAACAGTTAGAATTGTATAATTATCGTTCAAAAATAAAAACGTTGGTTTCACAACCAATTAATGGCGAAGTGCTTTCATTTGCTAGCAATTTCAACTATTGTTTTGTGCTTACCGAAGAAAAAATACGTGCTTATAATATTTACGGAAGTCTTTTAGCTGAAATTTACAATGAAGGCTTTCAGAAAATAGTTCAATTAAACGAAAACCTAATAGCAATTAAGGATAATGAGTTATATTATATCGATAAAGAAACACGAGAATCAAAAAAAATAAAATCTCCCGAAATAACTATAAAAGACTTGCAGCTTACGCAAGAATTCCTTTATATTTATGACGAAAATCAAGTACAAAAATTTACAATAACACTCCCTAAGTAATACATTATGCACGTTGCCATCGCAGGAAATATAGGATCAGGAAAAACAACGCTAACCAGACTATTAGCGAAACATTATAAATGGAAAGCGCAATACGAAGACGTTGAGGATAACCCATATTTAGACGATTTTTACAATAAAATGGAGCGTTGGTCTTTTAACCTTCAAATTTATTTTTTAAATAGTCGTTTTCGTCAAATTCTTGATATTCGGAAAAATAAAAAAACCATCATTCAAGATCGTACGATTTATGAAGATGCTTTTATTTTTGCTCCCAATCTTCATGCTATGGGATTAATGACCAATCGTGACTATGAAAATTATCGTTCGCTTTTCGATTTAATGGAAAGTGTTACTGAAGCTCCAGATTTATTGATTTACCTTAGAAGTTCTATCCCAAATTTAGTAGGACAAATACATAAGCGAGGAAGAGAATATGAAAATTCTATAAGCATCGATTACCTAAGTAGATTAAATGAACGCTACGAAGCGTGGATTGACACTTATGACAAAGGCAACATCATCATTCTTGATGTAGATAATATTGATTTTGTTGATAACCCTGAAGATTTAGGCGATGTTATTAATAAAATTGATGCTGAGATAAATGGCTTGTTTTAAATTCTAAAATTAAAGAAATATAGAAACATTTTACATTAAAAAATCCAACTAGATAAAAATATTTAGTTGGATTTTTTAACGTAAATACTTTACAAATAATTTGTAGGAAAAGATGTATTATTGCAACTTATTTATTAATAACGTAAAAATCAAAATAATGAAAATTTTAAAATTACTATTCTTAAGCTTATTTGTATCATTCGCAATTTCTTGTTCATCATCAGATGATGATAATGGAGATACTGGAACAGGAGAAACAGAAGCTGAACTTGTAGATATGTAGGTTGGATCTGCAGTAAATTACACTGGAACTTCAGTTACTGAAACACAAGGGATTACTTTAACAGCAGATTTTGTTGGTGTTGGCTATGATATTGATTTCACATTTAACTTCACAGAAAACCCTAATGTACTAACTGCAGAAGGAGTTTATAGTATTGAATTAACAACTACTATACAAGGACAATCAACAACTCAAAATATTGAAGATTTAGGATTTGAAAACTCAGGATCTTGGAGTCGTGATGGTAATCAATTATCTTTAGTTTACGACGGAACTACAGATGTAGCTACTATTACTGAATTAACAGAAACTACTTTAATATTAAATATTGTTAGAGAAGATGTTACTGATCAAGGTGGAGTAATTTCAACGGTTACAACAGATTCTTACTTTACATTTATAAGACAATAATATTAATTGAATCTAAATTTAACCTGTTAAACAAAACGTTTAGCAGGTTTTTTTATGTTTAAAAAATTGTGACCATTTACTTTCTATCATTCACAATATAGTTTTGTAAATATTTATCAAAATTCTCGTCAAAAGTATTTTTACTTACCTTTATTAATTATTGAAATTAATTTAGAGCTAATTATACACTATGGGGAATTCAAAAATTATTTGGCACAAGGTATTAACAAACAAAAATGACTTACCTGAAGGTCGTGTAAAAACGGTAACTGCAAACCATAAAGGAATTTGCCTAACTCACTTTAAAGGGAAATTTTCAGCATTAGATAATAAATGTCCTCATCAAGGAGGTCCTTTGGGAGAAGGTTCTATTGAAAACGGATTGCTTCGTTGTCCTTGGCACGGTTGGGATTTTGATCCCTGTACAGGAATTGCTCCTGGGGGTTTTGATGACGGAATTGAAACATTTCCAGTAAAAGAGGAAGGTGATTCTATTTTTGTTGGAGTTCGTGAAGAAGAAAAACATCAGACTACAGTTTCAGATATTATGGTAGAAACTATGATTAATTGGGGAGTTTCTAAAGTCTTTGGAATGGTTGGTCATTCCAATTTAGGATTTGCTGATGCAATGAAACGTCAAGAAGAAAAAGGAAATCTAAATTTTTACGGAATTCGTCATGAAGGAGCTGCTGCTTTTGCGGCTTCAGCTTATGGAAAGCTCACTGGAAAACCCGCCGCTTGTTTTTCAATCGCAGGACCAGGAGCAACCAATATGTACACCGGAATGTGGGATGCAAAAGTAGATCGCGCTCCATTACTAGCAATTACCGGTCAGGTAAAAACACAAGTAATTGGTACAGGAAATTTTCAGGAAGTAGATTTAGTCCAAGGATTTAATACAGTGGCAGCATTTAACCATCGGGTTCAAAAAGACAGTCAGCACTCAGAGTTAATGTCACTCGCCATTAAACATGCGATTTTAAAACGCGATGTTTCTCATCTAACTTTTCCAGATGAAGTACAAGAAGAAAAGGTAAATCCCAATACAAAAGCACAAAGTCCATTAAATAGAATCACTTCTTTGGATATTGCTCCTCCAATTGAAGCGGTAAATAAAGCGGTTAGTTTAATTAAAAAATCCAAACGCCCAATTATTATAATGGGTCACGGAGCAAGAGAACATAAAAAAGCGGTCGTAGAATTTGCAGAAAGTTTAAACGCTGTGGTCGTTACTACTTTTAAGGGAAAAGGACTTATTTCCGACAACCATCCTCTTGGCGGAGGTGTTTTAGGAAGAAGCGGAACTCCAATTGCTTCTTGGTTTATGAATGAATCCGACTTGTTAATTGTCTTTGGCGCTTCCTTTTCAAACCATACAGGAATTACTCCTAAAAAACCCATCATTCAAATAGATTTTGATCCTTTGGTATTGAGTAAATTTCATCAAGTTGAAGTAGCCGTTTGGGGTGAAATTTCTAGAACATTAGCTATTTTCAATAAAGATTTAAAAGGAAACATAAATACACTAGACCAACGTGAAGAAAATGCCAATCGTTGGAAAATCTGGAAAGCTGAAAAAACAAAACGTCTTTTAGAAGTTTCCGACAAAGGTATCAGCTCTATTGCAGTTTTTGAAGCGATGAATAAATACACGCCAGAAAACGCAGTAATGTGTGTTGATGTTGGGAATAATGCCTACTCTTTTGGGAGATATTTTGAGCCTATAAACCAAGATTTTTTAATGTCGGGTTATTTAGGTTCTATCGGTTTTGCTTTGCCTGCTGCTATGGGAGCTTGGGCTGCCGTTGGCAATTCTCGTCCTGTGATTGCAGTTGCGGGAGATGGTGGTGTTTGTCAGTATTTAGCCGAAATAACTACCCTCGTAAAATACAATATGCCTGTAAAGTTGATTATTTTAAATAACAATGAACTTGGAAAAATATCTAAGGAACAACGCGCAGGAGAATTTGATGTTTGGAAAACTTCTTTATCCAATCCAAACTTTTCTGAGTTTGCAAAATCTTGTGGTGCTTGGTCCAAACGAGTTGAAAATCAAAATGAATTGGAAGTAGCTCTTAAAGAATTATTCGAACAATCAAAACCAGGTGTTTTAGAAATAATTACAGATGTTAATTTAATATAGGACGCCTTTTTTTACCACAATCCCGATAGCTATCGAGACACAAAGGAAATAATATTAATGTTGATATAGTTAATTCTTAATCCAAGCTTTGACAAAGCCATTAAGCAATTTAACAACACTTGTATAAAACAAAAAAATCTGCTAAATCATAGACTTAGCAGGTTTTGAAATTTATTTGAATAATAGAGACCTACTAGGTCTTAAAAACCTAGTAGGTCTTGACAAGAAACTATTTTGTTTCTTCTATTTCTTCAGTAACCTTTACGGTGTGCTTTTCAATTTTAACATCTACATTTTTTAAAGCCTCTACTTGTGCTTTTACTTCTGCTTCAGTTCCTTCAAAAACTTGTTCCGTTTTAGTAGTTTCTCCGTTTTTAGTAGTGATTGTAGTAATGGTTGCCTTTGCCATACCATCATCATTTACTTCCATAATCACGTTTACTTGCTTTTCCGTAGAAATAGTAGTTGCATCGTGAGATTCGTGTAATTCCATATCATTTGTCATTGTGTGACCTTCAGAAGTATGGCTTCCTAATATTGGAGCAATTACCAAACCAATTAAACAAGTAAGTTTAATTAAAATATTCATTGATGGACCTGAAGTGTCTTTAAATGGATCACCAACCGTATCTCCTGTAATTGCAGCTTCGTGAGCAGCAGAACCTTTGTGAGTCATCTCTCCATTAACTAGCACACCAGCTTCAAAAGATTTTTTAGCATTATCCCAAGCACCACCAGCATTGTTTTGGAAGATTGCCCAAAGCACTCCACTTACGGTAACACCTGCCATATAACCACCAAGCATTTCAGCAATCATCAAGTTGTCCATACCAAATAGCATCGGTACAAAAGTAATTACTAATGGAAAACCAATAGTTAGTAAACCCGGTAACATCATTTCTCTTAAAGAGGCTTCTGTAGATATTTTTACACATTTATCGTATTCTGGTTTCCCAGTTCCGTCCATAATTCCAGGAATTTCTCTAAACTGACGTCTTACTTCATATACCATTTCCATGGCAGCTTTACCAACTGCATTCATTGCCAGTGCAGAGAATACTACAGGTACCATTGCTCCAATAAATAACATTGCTAATACCGGTGCTTTAAAGATGTTAATTCCATCAATTCCTGTAAAAGTTACATAAGCAGCAAATAACGCTAATGATGTTAAGGCAGCAGATGCAATAGCAAAACCTTTACCCGTTGCAGCCGTTGTATTACCAACAGTATCTAAAATATCTGTACGTTCTCTAACAATAGGATCTTGTTTACTCATTTCTGCAATTCCTCCTGCATTATCTGCAATTGGACCAAAAGCATCAATAGCTAATTGCATAGCTGTTGTTGCCATCATTGCTGATGCTGCCATTGCAACACCATAAAATCCTGCAAAAGCATACGAAGTCCAAATTGCAGCAGCAAATAAAATTACTGTTGGAAATGTAGAAATCATTCCTGTTGCCAATCCTGCAATAATATTTGTTCCTGCTCCTGTAGCAGATTTTTGCACAATATTAAAAACGGGTTTTTTACCTAAACCTGTATAGTATTCTGTTACTGATGAAATAACTGCTCCAACAACTAAACCTACTAATGCAGCATAGAATACACGCATTGCAGTAATATCTTTTAGTATGTTTCCTCCTGTTTCAAAGAAATTCATTTTCATAGTTTCTGGCAACATCCAAGTAACTAAAAAATAACTTGAAATAGCAACCAACCCAATTGAGAACCAGTTTCCTTTATTTAATGCACTCATTACTTCTGATTCTTTGGCATCGTTAGATTTAATACCAACTAACATAGTACCTAATAATGAAATGATAATACCAGCACCAGCAATAGACATTGGTAATAAAATTGGACCAATATGTCCGAAACCTTCAAAGATGTTTATGTCATTTACATCAATAATGTAATTTCCAAGAACCATTGCAGCCAAAACAGTTGCTACATAAGAACCGAATAAATCTGCTCCCATTCCTGCAACATCACCTACATTATCACCAACATTATCAGCAATTGTAGCTGGATTTCTAGGATCATCTTCAGGAATTCCTGCTTCTACTTTACCTACTAAATCTGCACCTACATCGGCAGCTTTGGTATAAATACCTCCACCAACTCTAGCAAATAAGGCAATAGATTCAGCTCCTAAAGAAAAACCTGCTAAGGTTTCAAGAACAATCGTCATTTTATCCGTTGAGAAAACACCTGCAGCACCTCCCATAAAATAATGATAGAAAATAATAAAAAACAAGGTTAAGCCTAAAACAGCTAAACCTGCAACACCTAATCCCATTACAGTACCACCTCCAAAAGAAACTTTCAAAGCATTTGGCAAACTAGTACGAGCAGCTTGTGTAGTTCTAACGTTAGTCTTAGTTGCTATTTTCATTCCCATATTTCCAGCATAAGCCGAGAAAAATGCTCCGAAAATAAAAGCAATTACAATTAGCCAGTGAGTAGAAGGAACTACTGTTGAAACTATAAACAACAAAACACTTACTCCTACTACAAACATTGCTAGTAAACGATATTCTGCATTTAAGAACGCTAAAGCACCTTCGTAAATATGATCAGCAATTTCTTTCATTTTACCATCTCCTGCATCTTGTTTCATTACCCAAGACTTTTTTACCATCATATATGCTAAACCTATTAAGGCTGCAACTATTGGCATATAAATCATCATTGATTCCATTTTGTTTTTGTTTTATTATTAAGCTGGGCAAAAGTAGTAAAATCAAAGGGAATAAAAAACCCCTTAGAAAAAGTAATTCTAAAGGGTATTATTATATGTTTTACAAAAAATTATATAGTAAAATTTCCTGTTTTTTTATGTTCGCTTTTTTCATATCGTTTTATACATTTTTTATGTATTTCGTAAGCTTCTTCAGCATCTCCCCAACCTCCTACATCTACTTTCTTTTCCTCTAGGTCTTTATATACTTGGAAAAAATGCTCGATTTCTTTTAGCATATGTGGATTCATGTCAGATAAATCATTCAACTTATTCCAGATAGGATCGGATACCGGAACACATATTATTTTCTCGTCGGGTCCTTTTTCATCGGTCATATGAAATACTCCAATTGGCTTCACCTCCATCACACACATCGGGAATGTAGGTTGCGTTACCAACACCAACACATCTAATGGATCACCATCCAACGCTAAGGTTTCGGGTATAAAACCATAATCTGCTGGATACATCATTGATGAAAATAACATTCTATCAAATCGGACTTTATGTAAATCAAAATCGTATTCGTATTTGTTTCGGCTTCCTTTTGGTATTTCGATTAATACATCGAAGGTTTTTTTATTTTTTGGACTCATTTTCTTTGTTTTCTGCAAAATTAATGATTGTTATAATAAGGTAAGGTTAATATTTAACTAAAATGAAGATGGACTCTTACTTTCGTAAGAATGACAAAGACTAAATTAATTATTAAATTGTTTCAAAAAAACATTCGTGTATTCGTGGCATTTGATTTTTAAAAAGAGAAACTAAATCTTCCTGTGACTCCAAAATTACGCGCACCTGGAATTTCTTTGTAATTTCCTCGGAAGTTGAATTCGATAGCAAATATTTTGAAGATATTCCCAATTCCAGCACTCCATTCCCAATATACATCTTCTGGCGAATTGTAACGAATAGCCAACCCATCAACCCCTACATTAATTGAATTATTTGCTTCAGAAAGACTTCCATATACCGCTCTAAAACCTACTATTTCACGTAAGTTTAACTTTCGAACCATTGGAATACGTCCAAAAAGCCTTCCACCAAAATTATGTTTTAAATGAAATGAAGCATAGGTATCACTCACAAATTCATAATAATCCAACTGTGTAAACGTATTGTAAATGCTAAATAGGGTTTGGTTTCCAGGAATTGGGCTTAACAAGCCTAAAGGAACAGTTCCGAAAATTTTCCCCGCTTCAACGGTAGTATAAAGTCTTCCCACTCCTCCAAGATTCCATGGTTGGGTATATAAAGCTTGTACTCTGTGGTATTGAAAATCTCCGTTTAAAACATTCTTTAAACCAAAAGTATATCCTGCATAAAACTCAGGAAAATTACCCCTATTTATTATATTCCGTTCCACACCATAACCCGAAGTTTTTCTTCCAGGCGTGTAATTGATTCCTAATTCTAATTCAGGTTGTTTGATTTCAGATTGAATAGTTCCGTCTTCATCATAATAATCCAGACTAAAGGTATCTGTAGCTGACTTTAACGTTCGAAAAGACAAGGTGGTTCGGAAAACAAAATTCTTTACAGGTTCCATTTCAAAGCCTAAAGTAGAAAGATTTATTCTTGTCAAACGGTCATTTGAGCCCACAGTAATTAACCCCGAAGACGCTCTGTTTCTTCCCAACACATCTTTACTATTGGTTAAACTTGCACCTGTTTGCTCCACATCTTTTCGATGCCCTCCAAAAATAGTTTTTCGTTTTTTTCTGTCAAAAAGCCATTTTCCAGAAAGACCAAATTTAAATCGTTCATCTCTTAACCCATAGGCTCCGAATACTTCCGCACGCCAAGGATCATTGGGCGTAAAGTAAGTTCTTCCTCCCAATCGTATTCGTAGTCCTTCTGCTTCATTATAACCAAAAACAGAATAAAACGGGCCTACATCAAAATTTTCAAGTTCATAATAACCACTGGCAAACATGGAGCCGAGGGTATATAAACTTTTAAATCGCCTCACCGTTTTTAAGGTGTCCAACATTTTATAAACCCCTTCTTCATCGTTACTTAATTTCTCCATCCTACGCTCTTCCCAAAATTCATCGTCACGATTAAAAACTTCATATTGATAGGGATCTACATTTTCCTTATAGAATTTTTCTTCTTTTAGAACATCAAATTCGTAATTATCGTAAAGAGTAGTACGTTTTCCATACATTCCTTGAGCTTCTTCCTTTTTTCTGAAACTAAAATCACTCAACATATAATCTCGGGTCATCAAGAAAACGGAATCGTTCAAAACATCAAATTCTTGTTCAATATAAATCTCCCGAACCCAATTCAAGTTGGCACTTTTGGTGGCTTGTAAATTAATTTCTTTAATTGCCCAAGTACTATCATTGACCCAAAAATCTCCTTTAAAAGTAAGTTCGTTTTTACGTCTTGGATAATAGACAATATTATAACACCATTTATCACCAATGTACGCACTGTCTAGTAATACATAATTATAAACTTGAATTCCTGTTTTGGAAAGTGGACTTGTAAATGCAACATCGAAAAATTTTAAATGATTGTCATAAATATCAAAATCTGCATACAAATCTTTTATAAATTCTATGATGGTTTGGTTGTTTTCAAATCCAGAATTTTTATTTCCTTCTAATACTTGATTCTCTTTATTTATTAAATTATTACCATATACTTTATAAATAGCTTCATTAATAAAAATAGGTAAATACGTGTTTCCTGTAATGCGGGATGTATCTACTTGATCGAAGACAAATTCCATTCCTTTAAAAGTTTTACTCTTCATAAAGGAACTGTCAATGGTATTTAAATCGAATTCTAATTTTTCGTATTTATCGTAGCTGTATTGTTTAAACTTTTTAACACCATTTTCTCTTCGGTGTTCCCAAATTTTACGGAGAATATCTATTGCAGGATTGTTTTTTTTAGATTGTTTTCCACTGAAAATAACGACTTCATCCAAAGCAGCCGATTCCTCTTCTAAAACAACATTCATTTTATAAGTACTCTTTTGTGTAAGTTCAATTTCTAGGGTTGAGTACCCAACAAACGAAACGATTATAGTAGAATAGGATTCTTCACTCTCTAAATAGAAACGTCCATTTTCATTGGTAATTGTCCCTTCATAAGAATCCTTAAAAACAACATTTGCAAAGGAAACAGGCTCTCCAAATTCATCCTTAATTACACCACTCACCTTGGTTTGCGCTTGAATTAAAGAGGTAGTTATAATAAATAAGAAAAAATAAAATTGCTTCATCAAAAAAGTAAATCGATGTTAGTACATAGATTTTAGGGCTTGTAAGTCAATAATTGAGCCATTATATTAAATGACTTTCAGTAAATAATATGTGTTTATTTGTACATTACTTTTTTTACAGCTTTAATTACATCATCGCTATTTGGTAGCCATTCAGCAAGTAAAACTGGGGAAAAAGGTGCAGGAGTATCTGCTGTATTTATTTTTATAATTGGGGCATCTAGATAATCGAACGCTTGTTCCTGAACTTGGTACGTGATTTCGGTAGCAACATTTCCAAAAGGCCATGCTTCCTCTAAAATTACCAATCGGTTTGTTTTTTTAACCGAATCTAAAATAGTTTTATGATCCATTGGTCGCACCGTTCTTAAATCGATAATCTCACATTCAATTCCTTCTTTAGAAAGAATATCAGCAGCTTTATAGGCTTCTTTAATTATTTTTCCGAAAGAAACAATCGTTACATCCGCTCCTTTTCGCTTTATTTCAGCAACTCCCAAAGGAATTAAATATTCACCTTCTGGAACTTCTCCTTTATCACCATACATCTGTTCGCTTTCCATAAAAATAACAGGATCGTTATCTCTAATTGCGCTTTTCAAAAGTCCTTTTGCATCTTTAGGATTGCTAGGAACCACCACTTTTAAACCAGGACAGTTAGCGTACCAACTTTCAAAAGCTTGTGAATGTGTTGCAGCTAATTGTCCAGCTGAAGCCGTTGGCCCACGAAAAACAATAGGAATACTAAATTGTCCACCACTCATCTGACGCATTTTTGCAGCGTTGTTTATAATTTGATCGATTCCCACTAAAGAGAAATTAAAGGTCATAAATTCAATAATTGGACGATTACCATTCATTGCAGATCCTATACCAATACCAGAAAACCCAAGTTCAGAAATTGGGGTATCAATAACTCGCATGGCACCAAATTCATCCAGCATTCCCTTACTAGCTTTATACGCACCGTTATATTCGGCAACTTCCTCACCCATTAAATATATGCTTTCATCACGTCGCATTTCCTCGCTCATCGCCTCGCAAATCGCTTCTCTAAATTGAATTGTTTTCATGTGTCTATAATATTTGTTGAATCGGTCACATGCTGTTCGCTATTAGTCATTCCTTTGGGTGATAAACTTTTTAACATGCTCGTTTCATAATTGACTTCTAAATTATTGAAAAATCTGAATTGCTTCAGAAATAAAATATCTTCTTTTTTAATCCTTTTCGTAAAAGGAATCGCAAAAATACTATTATTTATAGGTGGCTTGCTATTTTTTCTAAAGATTTAACGATTTTTATTATGCACGCATAGTAAATATATAAAAATATCCTTATCTTTGTTGCTCGAAATTTAAAGCATAAAATATGCAATTGATTTCATAAAAAACAGTTTAAAAATAAATAGAATCTATGAAAATATTAGTGTGTATAAGTCACGTACCCGATACTACATCTAAGATTAACTTTACTGAAGGAGATACAAAATTTGACACGAATGGTGTGCAATTTGTAATTAATCCTAACGATGAATTTGGTCTTACACGTGCGATGTGGTTTAAAGAAAAACAAGGTGCTACTGTTCACGTAATTAATGTTGGTGGTCCAGAAACCGAACCTACTTTACGTAAAGCTTTAGCTATTGGTGCAGACGAAGCAATTAGAGTAAACACAATTGCTAGCGACGGATATTATGTTGCAAAACAATTAGCAAATATAGTTAAAGAAGGCGGATATGATTTAGTAATTGGTGGTCGTGAATCGTTGGATTATAACGGCGGAATGGTGCCAGGGATGGTTGCAAAACTTACCGATGCGAATTTTGTAAATATGTGTATCGGTCTTGATGTGGATGGAAACAATGCAACTGTAACTCGTGAGATTGATGGCGGAAAAGAAGTAATCAGCACGACACTTCCTCTAGTAGTTGGTGGACAAAAAGGAATTGTACAAGAAGTAGATCTTCGCATTCCAAATATGAGAGGAATTATGCAAGCTCGTTCAAAACCTTTAACTGTTAAAGAACCAATCGAGACTAATGCTGAAACTAAAATAAATAGTTTTACAAAACCAGAATCAAAAGGTTCTGTGAAATTAGTAGATAGTGCAGAAGAATTAATAAACCTACTTCATAACGAAGCTAAGGTGATTTAACCTTCGATTAAATCATTCCGAATTTATTTCGGAATCTTATGATAAATTAAAAATGTTTAATAATAGATCCTGAAATAAATTCAGGATGACAAAAAATAAAATTTTTATGTCAATATTAGTATATACAGAATCTGAAGAAGGCACATTTAAAAAAATTGCTTTCGAAGCGGTATCGTATGCAAAAGGAATTGCAGATATGTTAGGAACTTCGGTTACCGCAATTTCCATAAACGGAAATGACACCGATCAATTAGGAAATTATGGAGCATCCAAAGTGCTTCAAATATCTAATGATCAATTAAAAGATTTTAACGCACAAGCGTATGCAGATGCAATTTCACAAGCTGCAAAAAATGAAGATGCTCAAGTGGTAATCGTTACTTCAAGTGCTAACAGTAAATATTTAGCACCATTATTGGCGGTGAATTTAGAAGCTGGTTATGTACCTAATGTAATGGATTTACCAACCAATGCTTCACCATTTAAAGTGAAATCGAATGTGTTTTCAAACAAAGCATTTGCAACTACTGAATTTACAACTGATGTTAAATTAATTGGACTAGCAAAAAATACTTACGGAGTAAAAGAAAACGAAACTGCAATTACGGCAGAAGATTTTTCACCAACTTTAGATGAAAGCGACTTTAATACCAAGATAACTTCGGTAGATAAAGCAACCGACAAAGTAACCATCGCCGATGCAGATATCGTAGTATCTGGTGGTCGCGGATTAAAAGGGCCAGAAAATTGGGGAATGATTGAAGAATTAGCAGACATTTTAGGTGCTGCAACCGCTTGCTCAAAACCAGTGAGTGATTTAGGGTGGAGACCTCATAGCGAACATGTTGGGCAGACTGGGAAACCAGTTTCCTCTAATTTATATATTGCTATTGGAATTTCTGGAGCCATTCAACATTTAGCAGGTGTAAATTCTTCAAAAGTAAAAGTAGTAATCAATAATGATCCCGAAGCACCTTTCTTTAAATCAGCTGATTACGGGATAGTTGGTGATGCTTTTGAAGTAGTACCACAGCTTATTGAAAAATTAAAAGAGTTTAAATCTAATAACGCATAATTTTTTATTAATTTGTGCCTGAATAAAAGGGCTGTTTAATTTTAAGGTAGTCTTAAAAATTAAACAGCTTTTTTTTTGAATAAAATTTAATGAGTTTAATAAAACTTAACATTAAAGGCATTTCATACAGTCAAACTCAAAATGGTGCTTATGCATTAATTTTGAGTGAAGAATTTGGGAACCGAAAATTACCAATTGTCATTGGTGCTTTTGAAGCGCAATCTATTGCCATTGCACTCGAAAAAGAAATAATGCCTCCCCGACCACTTACCCATGATTTGTTTAAAACATTTGCCGAACGCTATAATATTGTGGTAATTCAAGTGATTATTCACAAGCTTTTAGACGGTGTTTTTTATTCCAGTATTATTTGTGAACGAGAAGGAATTGAAGAAATTATTGATGCACGAACTAGTGATGCAATAGCATTGGCACTTAGGTTCAATGCTCCTATTTTTACTTATAAAAATATTTTGGAAAAGGCAGGAATTAATTCTGATTCCGAAGCTAAAAGTGAAGATTTTTCTAAAAAAGAAGATCTTATTATTGAAGACCTTTTAACCAGAAAGGAAAGCATACCTATCACACCAAAAGAAGATTATAGTAGTTACACACTAAAAAATCTCAACAAAATGCTTGAAGAAGCAGTCACCAATGAAGAATACGAAAAAGCAGTATCTATTCGTGATGAAATCTCAAAAAGACAATAACATCTCCTATGCAAAAATATTTATTAGTTGCAGTACTCGTTTTAGTTCAATTTATTTCAACTGGACAAAACTTAGAAAAAGATTGGCAATTTTCAGGTATTGAAAATGAACAAGGCGAAACAGCACTTCTAATAAACGCTAAAAAAGATCATTTATCGCTTTCTGAAGGTGCTTTTTTAATCGAATTGGAAGCTAAAAATCTTAAAGCTTCTGGTGATTATATGTTTCAGAACAAATTATTGGTGTTTTACTACAATCAACCAAAAGACACAATTAGAAGATATAAAATCAAAGAACATACCGATTCTACTTTAGTTTTTACCGAAAATGGCATTTCTTATAAATTCAAGTCAATCACAAAAAAGACTGAAGTTATTACACCTTCAAAAGAAGAAAAAGGAGCAATAATTCCAAGTGAAGGTTTTTCTACMAAWWSMWTWTKRAGAGGGATTTTAGGAATGGTTTCTTTGTTATTTATAGCCTTTTTATTTAGTAATAACCGTAAAGCTATCGATTGGAAAAGTGCTGGAATCGGGATTGCATTTCAATTAATAATTGCCGTAGGAGTTTTAAAAGTTTCTTTTGTACAAAGTGGATTTGAAGCCGTTGGAAAAATATTTGTTAGCATTTTAGATTTCACAAGAGCAGGAAGTCAATTTTTATTCGATGGTTTAGTTGCTGACATGAATACCTTCGGATTTATTTTTGCGTTTCAAGTATTACCAACCATTATATTTTTCTCTGCTTTAACCTCGGTGTTGTTTTATTTGGGAATCATTCAGAAAGTAGTAAAAGCCTTTGGTTGGTTACTTTCAAAATTATTAAATATATCGGGAGCTGAAAGCTTAAGTGTTGCCGGAAACATCTTTCTAGGTCAAACAGAAGCCCCGCTGTTAATAAAAGCTTATTTAGAAAAAATGAACAAGTCTGAAATGCTTTTAGTAATGATTGGAGGAATGGCAACTGTAGCAGGAGCAGTTCTAGCAGCATATATCGGCTTTTTAGGAGGAGATGACCCAGTACTTAGGTTGATGTTTGCGAAGCATTTATTAGCTGCATCGGTAATGGCAGCTCCAGGTGCAATCGTGGTTTCAAAAATATTATATCCACAAACCGAAGAGGTAAATACAGATGTTAAAGTTTCTTCAGAAAAAATAGGAACCAACATATTAGATGCTATTGCTAACGGTACTACTGAAGGCTTAAAGTTAGCAGTAAATGTGGGCGCAATGCTATTAGTTTTTGTTGCATTTATCGCAATGTTCAATGGTATCCTTGGATGGTTTGGCGACATTACTAGTATTAATGGTTGGGTTGCTGCAAATTCATCTTATAACGAACTTTCATTAGAAGCTATTTTAGGAACCGTTTTCGCGCCATTAATGTGGTTAATTGGTGTTGCTAAGGAAGATATGATGATGATGGGACAACTACTCGGTATAAAATTAGCTGCCAGTGAGTTTGTAGGTTACATACAACTTGCCGACTTAAAAGACACAGCAAATGCTGCGCATTTAACATATGAGAAATCCATCATTATGGCCACTTATATGTTATGTGGTTTTGCTAACTTTGCTTCTATTGGAATCCAAATTGGAGGTATTGGTTCTTTAGCACCAGGACAACGAAAAACCTTATCTAAATTTGGAATGAAAGCTCTTTTAGGCGGTAGTATTGCTTCTTTAATTTCGGCTACTATTGCTGGGATGATTATTGGGTAGATTATTTTTTAATCAATCTTTTTATGGAAGTATTTCTGTTTTCATCTGTTATTGATACAAAATAAATTCCACTATTTAAATTTTGAACATCAATAGAGCTATTCGATTTATAGTTCTTTTCAGTTAAAATAATTTCACCTAACATATTATAAATTGTTACGCTTATTTTTTCTGAAACATTGTCAATAGAAATAAAAAACTCATTTGCGATTGGGTTTGGAAACAAAGTAAAATTTACACTAAAACTATCTTGAGTTGACAAAGCGTCTTGTCCATATTCTGCGTAATCTCCATTTTCATTATAAATAATTAAAAACCACCACTCTGGAAAATCTGCATGACCCACTATATAAGGAAATGGGAAATCAATATAATCATTAAAAAAATTGAAATAAAGCTGCTCAAAAGTCGAGTTCTCTGAATTATTACATTCTATCAAGGTAGTAGTAGTTCCATTTGGAAAAGTAAAGTTGATATTGGAATTATCATAAATAAGTTCTCCTTCCAAACTATTACACACACCAGTAATTAAATTTTCAGGATTACTATAAAAATTCAAAATAACATTTGAAACTTCTTCATTTGAAGGAATGGGGTAATCTTGACCATCAATAGTTAAACTATATAAATGCCAATCAAAATAATAAAGTTCTTCTTCCTGAGAATAAGAATTTAAAGAAAAAGCAAAACAAAATAAAACCATTATATTTTTCATAATAAATTAATTTATGTTAGGTTAGAAAAGTCCTATAAATATAAAGAAATATTTTCGTTAATAACTTTTCATATCATTCAACAGATAAAAACTTTCAGTAAAATGCTTTTTTTTATTTTTATCGCTGTTATTTTGTCATTCAGAGTATAGCGAAGAATCTCACAAATACCCTTACTAATTAAAAAAGATTCCTGCTTTCGCAGGGAATGAATATGAAACAATACCACGACCTTATAAAACACGTTCTTGAAAACGGAACCCTAAAAGAAGATAGAACAGGAACAGGAACCAAAAGTGTATTTGGTTACCAAATGCGATTTGATTTAAGTAAAGGTTTCCCAATGGTTACCACAAAAAAACTGCATTTAAAATCGATTGTTTACGAATTACTATGGTTTTTAAAAGGCGATACCAATATTAAATACCTTCAAGAAAATGGCGTAAGAATCTGGAACGAATGGGCAGACGAAAATGGCGATTTAGGACCTGTTTATGGATACCAATGGCGAAATTGGAATGGCGATGATATCGATCAGATTTCAGAAATAATTGAAACTATTAAGAAAAATCCAGATAGTAGAAGAATGTTAGTTTCTGCTTGGAACCCTTCCGTTTTACCAGATACGAGCAAATCGTTTTCAGAAAATGTAGCTAACGGAAAAGCTGCACTTCCCCCTTGTCACGCATTTTTTCAGTTTTATGTAGCTAACGGAAAATTATCTTGTCAGCTGTACCAACGTAGTGCCGATATATTTTTAGGAGTTCCATTTAATATTGCTTCATATGCTTTATTTACGATGATGATGGCACAAGCTTGCAGATTGGAAGCAGGAGATTTTATACATACTTTTGGCGATGCTCATATTTATAGTAATCATCAAGAACAAATTGATTTACAATTATCAAGAGATCTAAAACCTTTGCCAAAAATGATTTTAAATCCGAAGATAAAAAATATTTTCGATTTCACTTTTGAAGATTTCACTTTGGTAGATTACGAACATCATCCCCATATAAAAGGTGCAGTAGCCATATAAATCACTAAGCCCACATTTATGAAATATAAAATTTTATTAATTTTCTTACTCGTTTTTTCAACAAGTATTTTCTCTCAAAATGATGAAAAGAAAACTGATGATGTTCCTTTCGCAATAATTGAAAAAGTTCCCGTTTACCCTGGATGTGGAGGAGAAGACAACAAAACGTTAAAAAAGTGTATGTCTGAAAAAATCACAGCCCATGTATCTGGAAAATTTAAGAAAAAAGTTATTACCAAATTAAACCTAAGCCCTGGCTCTTATAGAATTAGTGTTCAGTTTAAAATTGACAAACAAGGAGAAGTTGTTAATGTTCGTGCAAGATCTGATTATCCGGAACTTGAAAAAGAAGCCATACGAGTAGTCAAGACAATACCAAAGATGGAACCTGGAAAACAAAAAGGTAAAAATGTTGGAGTACTATATTCATTACCAATTTTATTTAAAACTAAATAAATTCTCATTTTGCAATTTTATTTGAATCTTATATCTTTATAAAARTTAATTACTATGTTTTCAAAATCCAAAAAAGAATCTCGTCAAGAATCGGAACAACGTGAGCAATATGAATATGCTCAAGAACGCATCAATCAAAAAAAAGGATTGCTATCACATCTTATTTATTTTGTAGTAGGTGCCATTATTTTAGCGATTATTAACCTTGCTTTAGGAATAGGTAAAGAGTTTTTATTTATAGGTTATCACTGGTATGTTTGGGCAATTGTGATTTGGGCTTTCCTATTACTTACGCACGTTTTTAATGTGTTGGTTAAAAACCGATTTATGGGAAAAGAATGGGAACACCGACAATTAGAAAAATTGAAATCATTACAAGAAAAAAAGATGGCTGAACTTGAAAAACAAGTTGAAAAAGAAATTATCACAGCTCCTGAAACCGAAGAATCCAATCCAGAATCTGAAGAAGAATTATGATTACCGTCATCGCAGCTGCAGGATTAAAAAATGAATTAGGAAAAGACAACGATTTGGTTTGGCATTTACCTGATGATTTTAAACGCTTCAAAAAACTAACTACGGGTCATCATATTATTATGGGACGTAAGACTTTTGAATCTTTTCCGAAGCCATTACCCAACCGTATTCACTTGGTAATTACTCGAAATAAAAACTATCAACCTGAAGGTGCTATCGTTGTTCATTCTATGGAAGAAGCTTTGGAAATAGCAAAAAACGATGAGCAATCTTTTATTATAGGAGGTGGCGAAATTTATAAAATCGGAATGAGTTTTGCTGATAAAATTGAACTCACCAAAGTGAATAGTGAGTTTGAAGCAGATACTTTTTTTCCTGAAATTCCATCTGATGAATGGGATTTAGTTTCAGAAGAATTTCATGAGAAAGATGAAAAGCATCAATTTGATTTCTCTTATCAGACGTTTTTAAGAAAATAGAATGTTTGCCTTCTTTATAATTATTAGCTTATTTTTGCATTTCTATTTCGGAATTAATTCCGAAGTAAGAGAAGTTTAATTAAAAGATACCTGCCTTTGCAGGCAATTATATGAAAGCATATATTTTTCCAGGACAAGGAGCTCAGTTTACAGGAATGGGCTTAGATTTATACGATAACTCTGCCAAAGCAAGAGAATTATTCAATCAAGCAAACGATATTTTAGGTTTCGATATTATGAAAATAATGTTCGAAGGCACTCCCGAAGAACTAAAAGAAACCAAAGTAACGCAACCTGCAATATTTTTACATTCTACTATTTTAGCGGAAGTATTAGGAGAAAGCTTTCAACCAGATATGGTTGCTGGGCATTCATTGGGGGAAATTTCAGCCTTAGTAGCTAACAAAACCTTGGGTTTTGAGGACGGATTAAAACTAGTTTCAAAAAGGGCTTTGGCAATGCAGAAAGCTTGTGAAGCACAACCTTCGACAATGGCAGCAGTGTTAAGTTTAGAAGATGCAGTAGTAGAAAAAATATGTGCCGACACTCCCGGAATTGTGGTGGCTGCCAATTATAATTGCCCTGGACAATTAGTAATTTCTGGTGATGTGGATGCGATAAATTTAGCTTGTGAAGCAATGAAAGAAGCGGGTGCAAGACGTGCTCTAGTTTTACCTGTTGGTGGTGCTTTTCATAGTCCTTTAATGGAACCTGCAAAAGAAGAATTAGCTGCAGCAATTGAAAGCACTTTGTTTTCTAATCCTATTTGCCCCATCTATCAAAATGTAAGTACTACAGCAGTTATTGATTCTTCAGAAATAAAGAAAAATTTAGTTTCTCAATTAACAGCACCAGTAAAATGGACACAAAGTATGCAACAAATGATTGTCGATGGCGCTACCACTTTCGTGGAAGTAGGTCCAGGAAATGTTTTGCAAGGATTATTACGAAAAATTGACAAAAGTGTTGCTACTGAAAAGGCTGTGTTACCTGAGGGTTAATAATATAAAAAGACCTCACATGTTTTGAAAACCTGTGAGGTCTTAATATTACAAACCTCTAACTTTCTTTTCCCAGTTCCAAGATGACAAAAGTGATTCTTCTATCGATTTTTCAGACTTCCAACCTAATTCTTCATTTGCTTTTTTAGTATCTGCATAGACTGAAATTACATCGCCAGCACGTCTGTCAACAATTTTATAATTTAGTTTTTGCTGAGTTACTTTTTCAAAGGAATTCACTACTTCTAAAACAGAACTTCCTGTTCCTGTTCCAATATTAAAGAATTCAAAGTTAGTTACTCCTTTATTACCTAACAGACGCTGAAGTGCTACCACGTGTGCTTTTGCTAAATCTACCACGTGAATATAATCACGAACACAAGAGCCATCTGGTGTTGGATAATCATTTCCGAAAATCGATAGTTGTTCTCTTAATCCAGCAGCAGTTTGTGTAATAAATGGCACTAAATTTTGAGGAACTCCTAAAGGTAATTCTCCAATTTCAGTAGATTCGTGAGCACCAATGGGATTAAAATATCGCAATGCAATCGATTTCAGATTACTTACTGAACAAGTATCAAAAATAATTTCTTCACTAATCTGTTTGGTGTTTCCGTAGGGAGAAGTAGCCTTTTTTACAGGAGCGGTTTCATTTATTGGTAATGAATCTGGCTCACCATAAACCGTACAAGAAGAACTAAAAATAAAATTATTGATCTCATTTTTATTGCATTCTTGAAGCAAATAAATCAATGTATTCAAGTTATTTTCATAATACAACAAAGGATTATCAACACTCTCTCCTACTGCTTTACTTGCTGCAAAATGAATGATTCCTTCGATATCTTGATACTTCTGAAAGAAAGTTGAAACCTCGATTTTGTTCCGAAGATCTAATTTTTCAAACAGTGGTTTTTGTTTTGAAATAGTTGTAATTCCATCAATTACTTCCATAGAAGAATTTGATAAATTATCGATAATCACTACTTCAAATCCTGCGTTTTGTAATTCAACTACCGTGTGAGAACCTATATAACCCAAGCCGCCAGTGACCAAAATCTTACTCATTCCTATTTGTTTACGAAATTAATTACCGTTGAAGTGATGAACTCAATTTGCTCATCGTCCAACTCGGTATGCATTGGTAAAGAAATCACTTCTTTTATTAATTGATTGGTCACTTTAAAATTTTCTTCTTTATATCTAACATCCAAATATGCTTTCTGAAGATGCAACGGAATTGGATAATAAACTCCACAAGGGATTCCGTTTTCATTTAAATATTTTGCTAAAGCATCTCTGTCTGAATTTACAATTTTCAAAGTATATTGATGATATACGTGACAATCACAATTTTCTTTATTTGTATCTGAAGCATCACAGAAACAAGTAGGTGTGATGATGTTTTCTTGATCTTTAAAAGCTTTGGTATATTTTGCTGCTGCAGTTCTTCTAGCTTTATTATAACTATCTAAATTTGGAAGTTTAGCCCGTAAAACAGTTGCTTGAATAGAATCTAATCTTGAATTTACGCCCACTACATCGTGGTGGTAACGCTCGTACATTCCGTGATTTACAATTCCTCTAATCATATGCGCTAAATCATCATCATTGGTAAAAATCGCTCCACCATCTCCATAACATCCTAAGTTTTTAGAAGGAAAAAATGAAGTGGAAGCTACGTGACCAATCGTTCCGGTTTTCTTTTTTGAACCATCTTTTGAGGTATAGCAACCACCAATTCCTTGAGCATTATCTTCAATTACATATAAATCATGTTCGTTTGCTAAGTCCATAATCTCATCCATATTGGCAGCTAATCCAAATAAATGAACAGGAACTATCGCTTTTGTATTTGGTGTGATTGCATTTTTTATAGCTTCTACATCAATATTAAAAGTCACTGGATCTACATCTACCAAAACTGGTGTTAGTCCTAAAAGTGCAATTACTTCTACCGTTGCAGCAAAAGTGAAATCGGCTGTGATTACTTCGTCTCCTGGTTTTAAACCAAGACCCATCATCGAAATTTGCAAAGCATCTGTTCCGTTGGCGCAAGGAATCACATTCTTTACTCCTAAATATTCTTCTAATTCTTTTTGAAAAGCATGAACCTCAGGCCCATTTACAAAAGCAGTGGTTTCAATTACATTTAGGATAGACGAATCTACTCTTTCTTTTATCGCTGCATACTGACCTTTAAGATCAACCATTTGAATTTTTTTCATAACCTGTACTGAATTTATTTCCGTATTTACTACCCGTTAATTCCGATAATCATCAGGAGATAAATATTTTTTTAAAACGTTTTACAAAATTACAAAAATGAAATGGCAAACCATGTAATTCAGTAAAGAAACGTATTTTTGCAATTCAGTTTTAGCAGATGCACTTTTTATACAATATTTCTATATCTATAAGTTCCCTATTTATTTGGTTGAGTCAGTTTTTTAATCCTAAAATGAAATTGTTTGTCAAAGGTAGAAAGTCTGTTTTTAAAACCTTAAAAAGCCAGATACAACCGGAAGATAAAACCATTTGGTTTCATTGTGCTTCTTTAGGTGAATATGAACAAGGCGTTCCGATTATGGGAGCTACTAAAAAGATGTTTCCAAACCATAAATTAATCGTTTCTTTTTTTTCACCTTCTGGATTTGAGGTTAAAAAAAATAATTCTGTTGGGGATATTACTATTTATTTACCATTAGACACTCTAAGGAATGCAAAGAAATTTATAAAACTTGTTCATCCTTCGTTGGCWGTTTTTGTGAAATATGARTTTTGGCCCAACTATCTTTTTCAACTGAAGAAGAACAATATTTCGACATTTTTAGTTTCAGGGTTGTTTCGAGAAAATCAGATTTTCTTTAAGACCTACGGAAGTTTTATGCGAAGTACTTTACAGAACATAGATCACTTTTTTGTGCAAGATGAAGCTTCCAAAAAACTGTTGAAATCTATTAAAATTGAAAACGTTTCGATAATTGGTGATACTCGCTTTGACAGAGTTTACAATCAGTTAAAACAAGATAATACCTTAGATTTTATAGCGGAGTTTAAACAAGATAAAATTTGTGCAGTTTTAGGAAGTACTTGGCCTGAGGATGACAGCATTCTTTTGGAATACATTAATACGTCTTCCGATAAAGTGAAATTTATTATTGCTCCACACGAAGTAAAACCTGCTAGAATTGAGGGCTTGAAAATGAATATTGAAAAGAATACAGTTTTATTTTCTGAAATGGAAGGAAAAAACTTAGCCGATTATAAAGTATTTATTATTGATACTGTTGGTATTTTAACCAAAATTTACAGTTATGCCGATGTTGCTTATGTGGGCGGTGCCATGGGGAAAACAGGATTGCATAATATTTTAGAGCCTGCTGTTTTTGGGACTCCAATCGTGATTGGTCAGAATTTTGAAAATTTCCCCGAAGCAAAAAAACTTCAAGAATTAAAAGGATTGTTTTCGGTAAAAATGACTTTGGGTTGTTCGGCTATTTTATTTAAGTTGGTAAATGATGATGATTTCAGAAAAAAATCTGGGCTTATTGCTAAAAAATATATACAAGACAATTTAGGTGCTACTGAAAAAGTGATGAATTATATTGAAAAGAACTTGTTATAGCAACATTATCCTTTAACTGCAAAGGTTAACGAAAATAATCTAAAGAATTTATCAAGATTTTGTTCACATTTCTCAACTAAAAACTACTTACTGAATACGTTTTATTTGTCCTTTTAATTCTTCCATAGATTGTTGAAGTTGCTTTAGTAAATTACTTTCAGATTGTTCTTCGATACCAAAAGTAAGTTTGCTATTTACTTGCCATAATTCTTGAATATCATTCACTTTTACTTCAATTGGCAAGTATTCTTCATTTAAAGAAATCAATTTAATTTTTGAAGGATCATTAATTTTATGAAGCTTTTTTACCAAAACAGAATCGTGTAAAACCACAATGTAAATTTTATTATCAGAAGCTTCAGATACATTTGAAACTGCTCTTCCTAATACCCAATCGTTCGGACGAATGTTAGGCAACATACTATCTCCTTCCACTTGGAAACCACGATAGGTGGCATTGCGATATTGTGGTAATGGCAAATTAAAAACCGGTAGCGTTTGGTACCAATCTACGTCTTGAATATTATGTGGATAACCCGCAGCCGCTTTTTGGTTTACCAATACAATGGCATCGGTATTATCTTCATTAAGTGTAATTACTTTCGGACTTACATCTGATCCTTCTAAAACCACATATTGTTCAAAGCTCTCGCCAAACAACCATAGAGGATTTATCTGAAATTTTTTAAACAATTGCATAACCGCTTTTCCTGGAATTTTTGTTTTCCCGCGTTCAATATCGACGGTACTGCTTCCTATTTCAAGTAATTCAGCAAAAGATTGCTGTGTGTAACGTTGTTGTTCTCTTACTTTTTTAAATCGTTTTGCTTCAGTAGATAGATTTTTGTCCATCTTCAAATATAGTAAATTATGGAATATTTCCAAATTATATTTGATTTATTCCAATAATAAAATTTATAAATTTTATTTATTATTTAAAACACTAAAGGAATGTACTAATTTTTATTTTAACAAAACACAACCTAAAATCAATATTATACTATAACTAATCGTTGTAATGTGATTTATACACGMYRMWWYKYMATATTTTTTAACTTTTTTGTAGGTTTTTTCCTTCTTTTGTATATCTTTGAATTTTTAACCCCCAAATATTTATATTATGAAAAAACTTATGTTTATTTTAGCCCTAGTTGCATTAGCTGCAAGTTGTACCCCAGAATCTATTAATAGTGACGACCAACAAATCGACAAAGACAAATATGAAATCCCGCACAACGGATAGAAATAAAAACATTTATTCTGGAGTGGTAATATCTATAATACTGATAGYCACTCCTTTTTTGTTTTATATATATAWATTTGCTCCATCAGATTCAACTGAATGGAATACTATTTTCGGAATACTTAAGTCAAATGGTTTTGGAACTATGCAAGCTTTTATGCATGCTTTATTTACAAAAATCACATTCCTAACACTTACTATTATTTGGTTTTTAACAGCGAGAAACTGGTGGAAATAMGCGATACTTGTTCCTCTTACCATGTTTTTATTCCAACTCTCTGGAATTATTAATTGGGAACTTAAATATATTGATGAATATGACTTTTGGTATTCGCTTCCTTTTATTTTACCCATCGTTCTTTTTCTTATTTATTTATCTTACAGAATCAGCAAAAACAAAGATTATTATTCTGAAATTGACAACAATGCCAAAGAAGAAATTCATAGAATGTTTAGTGACGATTTGTAGTCTAAAAAATTAACTGAAAATTTATTTATTTTATTTTAAAAAAAGCTTTGCTATTATATTAAAAGTTTTAAATTTGCAACCGCTTTGACAACAAAGCTATGTTCATATTAATGCGAAAATAGCTCAGTTGGTAGAGCGCCACCTTGCCAAGGTGGAGGTCGCGGGTTCGAATCCCGTTTTTCGCTCACTTCGACTCTGCTCAGTGACCGAATTTTTTTAGGTGACCGAGTAAAACATACCAATGCTGAAGTGGTGGAATTGGTAGACACGCTGGACTTAAAATCCAGTGGACAGTAATGTCCGTACGGGTTCAAGTCCCGTCTTCAGTACTAAAGCCTTATCGAAAGATAAGGCTTTTTTGGTTTATATTTACAGCTATTATTGAATCAATCTAGCATTAAACCCAAAATATTTGGGATTATACAAAATATAATTATTTTGATATTATTACTACAACTAATAGAGAAAGATAACAAAGTAAATTTGTATTGAATTACAACAAGCAATTATTAACTATAAATGCTGATTTTTAATTGATAAAACTTTATTGTTAATTAATATAATTTGTATATTCGCACCCGCAAAAGAAGTGTTTTTTTGCAGTGGGGGCTCGTAGCTCAGCTGGATAGAGCACCTCCCTTCTAAGGAGGCGGTCACAGGTTCGAATCCTGTCGGGCTCACTATATTTAAAAACCTGTATTTTTTTTAATACAGGTTTTTTTATTTAACGTCTGTTCCACATAGAAATAAATTACTTTCTTGAAAACAATTAATTTTTAGTAGTTAATTCTTCATCCCAAATAATTTCAATAGCTACAGGATCTAATTTTATATTGTTTGTAGTGAAAAATACATCATTAAAAATAATATTCATAGGTACTTTTTGCATATCATTTACACTTCCTCCAGGCATTCTATCCCATTTCAAAGTAATAGTCTTCTTTGATTGTGGAGCTAATGCAATTATTTCTTTAGTATTTTTAGAAGTGTACATATTATTATCTGGCATTTTTAAACCAACTCTAAAAGGACGAACAATAATATAATCTTTACCATTATTATTCATTTCTATTTTTATTGTCATTTTCTGGGATTTTCTTACTGGTATAGACACAATACAAGTTACATCTCCAATATTAAAATCTTTTTTTGACATAGGAATCTTAAAGTCTGCAACTTCTAAGGAAGTACTATTTTCTTTTAGTACAAATAAACCATCTAACAAAATATTAAAGTTTTTTTGCTTAGCTATTTTATTTCTATCGACTTTAATAGTTTGGGTTTTAGATTTGGATATAGGTATTAATTTTAATTTTCCCGTTATTGAAATGCTATTTTCATTAACAACAACATTACTTTCCTGACTGTCATAAGCAAGAAAAGAGTTTGTTTTGTTAGTTATTTTTAAAGCAAACTTTATTTCATCTTTATAATCTATAATGTTTTTTATAAGCACCTCATAATTCTCATTGCTTATTGTTTTATCAAGATAATATACTTTTTCAAAATTTGTTATAACTTCACTTTTTGAGTCTTGCCCAAAAGTTAAAAAAGRCATCAAAAGTCCTAAATATAATATACTGTTTTTCATATTTTTATTTTATTTCAGAAACAAAACTACCTAAAATTATGTTAGTGCCTTTTCTTTATTATGTAAAGGCATCACATACATTTTTAAAACTCGGTGGTAAATATCTTCGTTGGTTGCTTTAGAAAGGTATTCTTTAAACTCTTCTACTTCCTTTTCATTGTAATGATGCCGGTATTTTGTTTCATTATATAATAAATCGTGTGCTATATAATTAGTTTTCCGAAGTTGATAATTTTTATAAACAATTCGATCAATTTCATTTGAAATACTAAGCACATCTTTTTTTCGATTATTGGTGAATTCAATATTATCAACTTTTAATTCTTCAAACACTAATTTAACATCGCCTTTATAATCTTTAACTCCATTTACAAGGCTGTAAATATTTTCAAACTGTCGTTTTTTATAAACACCTTCTTTTGCAATAATACTTAGCTCTTTTGCTTTTTCGAAAGCACAAGGTTCGTACTCGTATGATATGCTTGAGACAACAATATTCAATTCTCTTACGGCTTCTTTTATGTTTTTTCCGCCACTTAACAGTAGCATTTTTACAAGTCCAGGTGCTGTAATATCGTTTCCGTTTTTTGTTCTGCCACTATTTTGTGCAATCCAAGATGAGGTGTTTTTTTTGGTAATAGAATATCGTAGATAATTTGATAGATTTATTGAGTTTCTAATCATTTCAGACCGATTGCTATTTCTTATAACCGTAAACATATTATTTAATTTTGAAACCGCCTTCATAGTTTCATTAACCATTAGATTATCGCCCAAAGATATTTCGGTAAAAGGTCTTCCAATATCCCATAAGTGGTTTTGAAGTAATGCGGAATCTAAAAAAATATCTCTATGGTTAGAAACATACAAACAATTAGGTTTATTAATTTCTTGGATTCCTACTATTTTAAATGAACTCATTGTTGTTTTTATAGAGTTCTTTATAACCATTTCTATAAACTGAACCTGAAAATCTGAACAAGACTTGCAGTTTCGTAACTTTTTAATCACCTCATTTTTAGTCCATTTTGGATAAAAAAATTGAATACCTTTTATAAATTCGCTATTAGTTTCTAGCCATTTTAAAGCTTCCAAAACTTGCTCTTTTGTGTAAGGTTGGATGTCTTTAAAATCTTCTGTCATATCTAAATTCATACTACGTTCTTTTATCTACAAATAAGATTGGCTTTCTATTTATTCCTGGAAATTTAAGTTTATTTACATCGTCTATCGAAAGAATAACTATGCTAGGCAATACTCTTAATTTGGCTCTTATATGGTCTTTTAGGCGTTTCATTAAATCTTCGGAAGCTGCTCTTGTACCCAATTTTATGGTTATATTATCCATTCCTACTTCATTTTTATCTAACTCAATAATATAATTTTCAATTTCAGAAAAATCGTTCAGTAAATTAAACATTGCTGGTGGATAAATGGTAGTTCCTTTATATTTTATCATCTGTTTCTTACGACCAATAACAGGTCCTAACCGAAGTGTATTTCTTCCACATTTACAAGAATCGTAATGTGCTTTTACCACATCGCCTGTTTTAAATCGCAATAACGGAATTGTCTCCACTCCTAACGTTGTAATCACAATTTCCCCTTCCTCTCCCTCTTTTACGGGCTGATTGTCATCATTTAAGATTTCCACAATTATCAATTCTGGATGTAAATGACCTCCTTGCTGAAATTTACATTCGGCAAAAGCAGTACTCATCTCGGTGGAAGCATAGGTAGAATAAAGTTCAATATTCCACTTTTTTTTAATTTTTTTTGACAGCGTATTATCAGAAAAATCTTGATTTTTTAAAGGCTCTCCAATACAAATCACTCCTTTTACTGAAGAGGAATTTATATCAATCTCATTATTCTCGGCATATTCAATCAGTTTCAATAAAAAGGAAGGAACTGCAATTAAATAACTCGGTTTAAATTTATTGATGGAGTCCCATTGTAACTCGGGTATTCCTGCTCCTACTCGTATAATTCCTGCTCCTAATTTTCTAGCCCCTAAAAAGTAAGCCAATCCCGCTAAAAAACGTCGATCTATTGTTGTCATTAATTGGATCGTATCTACTTTTGTTACTCCCGAACATGCAAATGAAAGAGCTTCATTATATGCCAACCGATCTAAATCTTTATCCGACAATCCAAAGAAAACGGGACTCCCTGTCGTTCCTGAAGTAGTTACATAATCAATGATTTCTGATTGTGGAACACAAATAAAATCATCGTTGTATTTATGTAAATCTTCTTTAGTTGTTACGGGGAATTTCGTAAGATCCTCTAAGGTTTTTATCTCTGAAATATCTATTTTTTGCTTCTGAAAAACCCTTTGGTAATAAGTTGATTTCTCTTCTAAATAAGCAAGTAATTCTTGTAATTTTTCTTCCTGAAATATTTTTATTTCTTGAGAAGATTTATATTCAATTTCAGAAATCATTTAATTTCTTTTTAATGATTATAATGTAATTTTCTATTTTTTGTTGGTCAGGAATTGTTGTAATTTCTTTGCTTTGTGCAGATACAAACTGCAACAATGCTGCCTTATAAAATCCTTTTTCGTAGTAATAGTTACCCACAAGATAGTAAACTTTCCAAAAATTAGGATTTAGTGCAATAAATTCTTGCAATTCTTTGAAAGATATATCGCCTTTTTCTTCAATTAAAGTTTCTATTTTACGGCTTTCAATTCTATACTTTTCGTAATCTTTAAATTCATTCGAATCAATAAACGGATCTTTTTCAATGAGTAAGTTTTGCAAAGAAAGTGTGCTTGTTTTTTGAGCAGATTTTGCAAAAACACTGTCTAACTGAAAAGAGACAAAAGCTCCTAACTGATACGGGTTAGAAGACACCCAAACTCGTCTTTCTGAAGGTTGAAAAACAATACCGTGATGTGCTAACAGTTGGTTCAATGCTTTTTCATTTCCATAGCCAATTTCTAAGTTTCTCAAACCTTCTTTGTTTCGTAAAATGGAAACTGCCTTTTCTGGAGTAACTTTATCGGCTTCCGCTAAGAGCTCTTCCATACGATCAAATCGGTATTGAGAATGACTTTCCTTAATTGCTTTTAAATTGTTTTCATCTTTTTTGTAAACATCACTTTGAAAATGATTGGAGCAGATTAGTTTTGAAGAATTTTCCACTTCAAAAACTCCAAAATTTTCTGGAGATATTTCAATTAAAACAGCTCGATTATCAATCGCACTTCCTACCATAATGGATTCTGAAACAAATACTTCACGTTTCTTGGCAATTGCAATGGCTTCTTCGATTGTTGATGCGTATTGAATAATTTCTCTGGTTACTAACGAAATTGGTGTTTTTGCAACCAACGGAATGTTCGATTTTCCTGCATTAATGGTAACTGTTAATCCTTTTTCGTTCATACCAGACATCACTCCTATCATTCCTGCCCAAGAAACCGCCATAAACTTGTATCCTTTTTCGGGTTGAATAAAGGATATTAATTTTTCTTTTGAAAAGTCATCACCTGCATAAAAATCGAAGTTTCTTGCGACAATTAAATTTCCATCTGGTGTATTTTCTCCCCAAACTGCAAAGGATGAGCAACCTACCAAAGCCAAATCCTGAAAGGCATGACCAATATCATGAGCACTATGTAGAAATAGTGCTTTTAAATAATTGTCTCCTAAAAAATCATATTTTGAAGCACCATACTTAGAAATTCCGTAAATTTCTGTTTTGTATTCTTCTGTTACATGTTGGTACATTTCTCGTCCATACCAAATTAGAAATTTCCGAAGTAAATATTGTTTAAACCTTGAAGGAACTAAGGTAGTTACTTTATCAAAAAACAACTCTTCTTGTTTTATAATAAGTTCTTTAGAAAGCACCCCAATTGAGTTTCCTAACTCTAATGGATTTCCTGAAGCAACCAACTCCCATTGTCCAAAAATATTTTTCCGAAGGCTATTTTTTCCTTTAAAAAAAAGGGTGTCATTTATTGTCACTCTTGGAGAATCGTCAATAGTGTATTGGCTAATATCTGGTCTGTCTTTGATTGACTTCTTTGTTCCGCAAGAAGATAAAACTACTGAAAACAGTACTACTACTAAAAAATAATAGTTGTTTTTAAATTGCATTATTGACTTAGTGATTTATTAATTGATTTCATTATTTTTTCTTTCCCTAAAATATGTGAACAGGTCAACACTCCGCTAATAGCGACTCCCAAGATACCGTGCATATTTAAACTTTGCCCTGTAAAAAATAGTTTTTTAGATTTTGTTTTTGGAGATAGTAAAGATGCCAATGGGTTATCTGCATCTTTCTGGTATCCATAAATAGCACCATTATCAGATCCAATATAATCTCTGTTAGATAACGGTGTTGATGCATGAACAGATCTTATACAGTCTCTAAAATTTGGGAATTTTTTTTCAATTTCATCTAATACTTGCTGAATCTTTATTTCTTTAAACGCTTCATAATCCTCTCCTCTCCTAGACTCTAACGCTACTGTATTTACAGTGTCTTTCCATTTTGCAAATTCATTAAAATCCATATAGGTCATAACCGTTACAGTGTGAGCCCATTTACCTTGATTCTTTTTTCTGCCCAACGAAATCATATACGATTCTGGCCACAACTTTTTGTCGTAACCTTCTGTAAACCAAAGCTTATCTGAGCTGTTAAAGTGATATATATTATTGTCAAAATATTCAAATGTATTTGGTTTTAGCACCACATAAATACTAAAAATAGAAATCATACTTTTTATCCTTTCTACTCTATTAAAGTATGATTTTTTTAAGACCCTTCCTTTTAGCATTTTTAGGGTAAGTTTAGGTTCTATATTAGAAATAAAATAATCTGCCTTAACCTCAACTCCGCTTTTTGTAATTACAGTTTCTATTTCATTATTTTTAATGCCAAAATCTGTAACTTCTTGATATTTAAACAATTCTCCTCCGTTTTTTTTTATTTGCTTTATTAGTAATCTAGAAATTTGACTTCCTCCATCTACACAACGCCAAGAGCTTGTAATGTATGAGTTTACCGATAAGGCGTGGACGTAAAGCGGGGTGTTTTCAGTTCCTGCATACAACAAATTAGTACCTAATAATACTGAAATTAATTTTTTATTATCTGTGATAGAGTTTAAAAAATCTATTAATTTTATCCCCAACATTTTGAGGTTGTAAATACTTTCTTTTTTTAAATTATACAACGGAAAACCGTCACATAATTCTTGCATTTTAGTGCAGTAATCATCGATAGCCTTTTTTTCGTCTGGAAAATATTCTTTCAATCTTTTAGAAAATTTAACATAACCTTGAGCGTAACAATATTCTACTGGGTCATCACCAAAAGTAACAATATCGAAAGCATCTTCGTCCATTCTCTTTATATTAAGATCGTCCATAATGCCCAAATATTTAAAATACTGGTGCAAGTTTTCTCCTTTACCAAGTCCCCCTAAATAATGCACTCCTGTATCAAACAATTGCTTATCTCTTGTAAAAGTCTGCAGGTTTCCTCCATATTGGTTGTTCTTTTCTAGCACACAAACACTATAACCATGACGGGACAATATAACTGCAGATGTTAGTCCAGCCATTCCGCTACCTATAATTACAACATCGTATTTTTCCTTTATTTCTTTCATGGTTTAAATTATCTTTTTTAACCGAACAATCTTATCATTTTCAGAAACTATTACAAAACCTATCGTCTCTAATTTTTTAACCGCATATACATTATTTGCGATGATTACTTCTTTAAATTTTTCAATCTCCGAAAAAYTTATCACACTTTCAAAATCTTTGGATGTGAGTAATAAGATGTCAAAATTTGATTGTAATYGCTCTTTAAATTCAGAAAGGTATTTAACGCCTCTATGTGTATTAGTAAAACAACTTTTTGCGATAGCTTGATTGTTTTTWTTGTGTAAAAATGTGGTTATTTTCCTGTCTAAAAACTTAGCTACCAAAAGTATGTCTATTTGTCCAAAATCATCTGCAATATGAAGTATTTTAGATTTCAGTGGCACTACTTTGTTTAATGTAAAATACCATTGCTTATTTTTTTCAAAAYTAACAGAAACCTTTGTAATTAACTCTTTTTCTTTAAATTTATAATTAGAAAATAGWATCCTTTTATAGTAATCTACTCCTTCTATTTCTTCTCTAAATTTTAAAAAATTATTTTTATAAAGACCACTTATTTTTTTTGTTCGTTCCCSMCCTGTTTCTCCAAAATTAATATCATTATAAGCAATTCGCTCTCCTACTTTTACAGTAATGGCTCCCGAATAAATCATGAAATCTCCCTTGGGCATTACTTCAGAATTACCGTGAATATAGATAGGAAGTATGTCTATCTTTAATTGTTGTTGCAAGAAAAAAGCACCTTTATGAAAACGCCCTATTTTATTGGTAAACGATCGTTTTCCCTCTGGAAAAACACACAACATATATCCTTGGTTTAGTTTATTACTTAAATGATCTACGCTTCCGTCAACTCCTGTAGAAACAGGATAAAACCCTAAAACTCTTGCTAAAATTCCGAATATGGGCGATTTATAAACCCAATCATTTACCAAATAAACAGTATTGTATGCCAACGAACTCATCGATAATGTATCTAACGAAGATGCGTGATTTGCAATAACTATAGCAGGTTTTTTAAAGCTTTCGCCAACATCATTTATCACACTTTTTTTGGTTAGATAATTATTTTTTAATACTTGAGATACAAATCTGGAAATTATCTTGTGCATCCATTTGTATTTTTTCTTTTTTGAAACAGGAATAATTCTTAAAATCGTAAYACTAAATAATGAGAAGAACATTCCGCCAATAGCATAAAAAGCAGTAAGTAAAAAAGACCGAATAAAAAGAGTAAAATGTATAGGCGAATAACCTCTTTTGGCTCTATCACTAATAAAGATTTTAAACAGCAAAGGTTGTATGGTAAACACCACAAAAACAGTAATTAATATTCCTATTAAACTTACTAAAGAAATTGAATACACCGCAGGATGCTTAGCAAAAACCAATACACCAACACCCAAAACAGTAGTTATCACCGAAAGTATGATAGAAATTTTATAAGTACTAACTTCTTTTGTTCCGTAGGTATAATCTTTTCTTAAGGCATTAGTCATAAAAATGCTATAATCGATTCCTAAACCAAAAATAAATGAGGAAATAATAATATTAAAAACATTAAATTCTATTTTAAAAACACCCATTATTCCAATGGTTAATAACCAAGTAAGCATTATYGGAATACTCGCAATTAACGTTAAGGATAAACTTCTATAAAACAAAAACAGTATTAGAACTACTACTAATGACGAATAAATTATCAAACGGTTAAAATCATTTTTTAGGTTTCCTAAGAGCGTTTCGTTAATTTGTTTTCGGTCTATTGGCAGTACATTTTTTTGATTTTTAAAAACATTTAAGACTTCTTGTAAATTCTCTTGCTTAACCTTTACCAACGAGGTAACTGTTGTAAATTCTTGTTTTGTATTGATATAATCGCTTACAAGAAAAGTTTTAATTTTTTGATATTCTTTTAATGCAATAGGCTTAAAATCTTTAGCAAGCAACGAGTAAAATTGCTGAAATGTCTTGGGTTTAAAACCTAATTTCGCACCGCTTTCTACAAGATTGTTTTGCGTATTGGTTTTGGTTTCTTTATCCCAAAAAGAGTTCCATAAATTTATTTTTTCTTGTTGTGTTTTTTTTGAAAAAACCAAAGCTCCAACAGAACTAAAGTTATATATTTTGTCATTTTCTTTTAAGATTTCCAGCTTAGTAAAAACCTCATCGTTAATCGACATTGCTTTGTCTTTATCTTCTGAAAACGCAACAACATATAGTGATTTTGAAGAAAAATTAATGAGTTTATCTAGGTTCTCTTCAGAAGTCACCATTTCTGGCGGCATATAATTTAGCTTGGTTAAATCTTTACTAAAAACCACTTTGTTATAGGTGAAAAAACTAACAATTAAAATCACAAGTAAAACACCCAATCCCAATTTGCTTTTATGAAAATTATATCGTGCTATTTTATCTATAACGGTGGTTCTTTTTTCTTTCTTTTCAGAAGTTTTATATACTTGTGGAATAAATAATAATGCAAAAACAGAAGAGCCTAATACACTTACTGCTGCAAAAATTCCCAAATCTTGTAGGGCTTGAGAGTTAATAAACAATAAGCATAAAAATGCCAAAGCGGTTGTTAAACTGCTCATTAAAATAGATTGTGTTACATCTTTATATAAACTTTTTACATTATTATTATTTCGTAAATGCGTGAGAATATGCAACGAATAATCAATGGTAATTCCTAAAAGCACCGAACCCAATCCTAAAGATATTGCCGAAATTTTATCCCGTACCAAAAAAAGAAAAACACCCGCTAATAATCCCCCAATAATGGTGGGCACAAACAATATAATAGGGATGATTAATTTTTTATAAAAAACAATAAGTACCAACATTAATACAGATAGAGAGATGCTTACTGTAAACTGAATATCATTTTTTATCTGCCTAGCATTTGCTACTGCGATAATAACTCCTCCAAAATATTCACCTGCTACTTTTTGCTTGAAATGTGTATTTAGTTTTTCTTGTACTTCGTATAATTGGTCTACAAACTCACTGTTGTTGGCGGTTTCACTGGAGTTTAATTTTGGGCTAATAAAAAGTAAAATATTTTTTCTATTTTTTGTTACCACGAATCCATCTTCAAGAGTAAAATCATCTCCAATATTAAGTGCTTGCATTTTTTTTAATGCAATAAAGGATAACCCTAACGGATCTTTAATAATTATATTCTTAGTAATGATTCCCGAAGGTGAAAGGATCGATTTATAATTCGCTACTGTAATCACAGCAATACTATCTGCAGTAATTTTATTGCGGATAATTTCATAGTCTGCTTCATCTAAAAAAAGTGGTAAATTACTATATACAAAATCGATGGTTTCTAATACATCTTCATCAGTTACTTTCCCTTGAATGTTTTCAATATATTTTGCTGAAGTACTGTTAATACTATCAATAAATAGATTAGCATATTCGGTTAGATCTTCAAAAGAGCCATTTGATTGTAATTGAAGATTAACTATTATCTTATCTGAAAAGTTAGCAGATTTTAATACTTTCTGAAGTTTTTCTGAATCTTCGCTGGCAGGTATTAGTTTCGAAATATCTTCTTCAAACTGAAGTTTTGACACTACAAACATCATTCCTACTACCAAAAAAAGTAAGGCAACGAGGCTTATTAATTTTTTAGAAGAAATATATTTATAAAACCGATAGAAAGTGTTTTCCAATTTTTAAACGTCGTTTTTATTAGCATATAAAGATAATAAGAAATATGAAATAAGCCCTGTTACTATTGAAGCAACAAAAGCCAAGATAAAACTACCCAAAATATAAGTTTTTAAACTTTTTGCGAATTCAAAATTCTCATTAAAATCTTCAAGTGAAAAATCATTGGTTTCACCCAAAATCATACCTCCAATTTTAATACTCAAAAACACAATAAAAGGAATAAATGGCGGAAAACTTACATTAGAAAACGCAAAAGAAATTGCCTTATTTAACCTAAAAAATAGAGCAAGCGAAATAGCTAAAATTGTATGAAATCCCCAAAAAGGTGTGAGTCCAATAAAAACACCTAATGCTATGGATTGAGCTTTCTTTAAAGGAGTATCATTACTACCCAAAAGCTCTTCTTTTACAAAACGCCGAATTCCTTTTTTTTTGAATTTTCTGAATAAATCTCTAGGTTTAATGTAAAGAAAAGCCACCGAAACAAACCAAGTATTTAAAAGACTTATTCTAGCAAAATCTTTATAGGGTCTAAAATGAGTTACTCTTTCACTTTCATCATAAAGAACTTTTACGGGTACGTTTTTAACTGTAATCCCTTTCCAAGAAGCTTTTACAATATTTTCTATTTCAAACTCAAACTTGTTAGTGTAAAATTTTATTTTATTGATAGATTTTAAGGGATATAATCGAAAACCAGATTGAGTATCGGTAAGTTTAATGCCGGTTTCCACGCGATACCAAAAATTGGAAAATTTATTCCCAAAACTACTACCTCCAGGTACGGAATCTTGATCCATATTTCTAGCACCAATCAGTAATAAATTTTTGTTTTCTTCGCTTTCTAGCTTATCTACAAATACTGAAATGTCTTTTGGAAAATGTTGCCCATCACTATCGATTGTTATCGCAAAATCAAACCCTAGTATTTCAGCTTTTTTGAAACCTACTCTTAAAGCATTTCCTTTTCCTTTGTTTTTAGGAATTGTAATTTGTTCTAATTGCGGGTAATTTTTTAGTATTTCTGAAGTAGAATCGGTTGCTCCATCATTAACAATAATTAAATCATTGGTGATTTTTAAAACACCTTCAATTACTCTTTTTAAAGTGCGTTCATTATTATATGTGGGCATTAACACACATATTTTTAAGTTTTTTATTCTTTGCTGGATGGAATTTTGAACTGACAATGCTTTTAATTTTTCTTGTTCCTTTTGGTGTTTCTTTTCTTTTCTAATATCAATTTATTGTACTTTTTTAATTCCTTATAAAGTGTTACTGCTTTTTCATGACCTTTGACACGAATCACTAATTTATGCTTTTCCCAAAGATTTTTCTTTTCTTTCACTAAAATTGAAACCCAAATATTAAGGAATGTAACATCCTCTTCTCTTTTGTCAATTTTACCAAACTTGTAAACTTTTGAGAAGTCGTAAAGAATCCCTTTATCTCCTTTTGTGTTCGACTTATTCATAACTCTCAATCGAATATAATCTTCTTCAAAAACGGCTTTGTATCTTTTCTTGTCATTTGAGTTTTCCCAATAAGTATAGGAGTTAAAATATTCGAGAATTATACTTTTTACTTCTTCTAAGCTTTCAGAAATATCGATAACTTCACTATAAACTCTTATGGTTCCATCTTCATATTGAATTTCTGCAACATCGATAACTTTAAGGTTAAAAACAGATCCTGATAAATTATTAAACTTATGATATTTTATGAATTTCGCTCCAACCTCATCTACTTTAGCTTCAATTTTTACGCCGTTAGTTCTAATAATTATATCTTGTGAACGAGCAATAAAAAATGATAAAAACAGTATAAACAAAATAATTTCCTTCATATGAACATTAATTAAGTGCCAATTTTTCTTCTTCAGAAAACGTTTTAGATTGCTTTATAAATCCTTTTATATAAGTCTTTAATTCTTTAGAAGAAACCTCTTTAAAATGATCTATAATAAACTGTTTGTCTTCTTCTTTGTTTTTTTGGTAACCCACAATTTTAGGTGAGTTTTCTTGAACTCCTAACCTAATAACTCTTATCTCTATATCTGTTGGTTTTTCTGAAATTGTAAATTCAATTAGTTTAGCTCCTTCTTTAAAAAAAAGCTTTTTTTCTTTAGTACTTTTAGAAAACCTTGCCATTAATGTTAATACGGCTCCTTTATATGCAACTAACACTTTATTGTCTGCCTTTGTGATTTCTGATAAATCCTCATTTAACTGAAAGGTAATTTCTTTGTCATTTACAGCTTTCACATAATCTATTCTCACCTGTTCTAATTTAGGTGATGACAGAAATAATGAAATAAATACTATAAAAAAAAGGATTTTCATCTTTTAGATAATTTTATATTTTGCATTTAATTTTAAGGCCAATGTTTCCTCAAAAAAAGTAGTGTTTTTAAGTTTTATAATCCCATCCTCTTCTGTGTAAGATATATTTAAAACCAAATTTGGATGGGTCTCAGGATTGATTTTTGCCATAAACTTTATGTTGGTCGAAGTCTGTAAGAGCAATTCTTTATCCAATATTTCTTCCGTCAATTCTTTAATGATTTGCATCATACAAACTCCCGGCATTATTGGGTTTCCAGGAAAATGACCTTTAAAAATATCGTGACTAGCATCCAAGGTGATCTTTGCAGTGATAACTTCCTCCGAACCATTTAATTCATCAACTTTATATAATCCCTCTATTAGCATATTATTCTTTTTTAAACTTTTCAAGCTCGATGCTGAGCTTTATATTTTTGTGATTAATTACTATTGAATTTGCATTACCATCTTCTATATCGTCAAATAAAATTTCTAATTTTTCTTTACTTTTTGAAGTATTTACAATCTTGTCTAAAGTAGCTGATTTTTTATTAAAAAAATAAAAATTATTCTTGTTTGAATCTGATGTTTGATATACTTCAAAATATTCAGACTGATATTGATTAATTACTTTTTGTCGCTCCGAAATCAATAATTTAAAATCCTTCTGAAGTGTATTAATAATCATTTTCTTATCCAGTTCTTCAACAATATAATTAATGGTAAAATCATCATCTTCATATAAAAAATCGAATAATTTATTACCAAATTCTGTGGTAAAAACGACTCGATGTTTACTTTCTGAAATTTTTTTGATTATTAATATTCCGCCAAAATTATTAGCATAAACTTCAATTTTCGCTTTGTAAACATAGTCTTTATTTACATCTGAAAAATAAGTATTTCCTATCATGTTCTTTGATACATCAACTTTCAACAAGTCTTTAGTCGTTTTTAGAGAACAAGAACTTAAACTAAAAAAAAGAAAACTAATTAGTAAATATCGCATCGCTTAATTCGCTGTTATCTACTCGGTTTGAAAATATAATTTTGGTAAAATCTTCGGAAGGCTCGATCATTTTGACTTCCAAAACAGCGCCTGTTTCTTTATGAAAATGAAGCTCAAAGGTTTTAATGAAATTTGCTAATTTATTATCCTTTGAAACAAGTATCACTTTATTATAATCTTCCGTTTTAAAATAGGAAATTTCAAATTGTTTCTCATCAAACATATCGCCTGTAACACTGTTTATTATTAATTGATTTAACTTTTTAAACAATTTACTGGAACTCATTTTTACATCACTTTTAGTTCCTCCGTCATTAATTAATAAAACATCGTTTTTAAAAATAACACTGTATTCGTAGGGTTTTGTGTATTCCCATTTCACCCAATTAGGAGCTTTAAAAGCCATTTTACCAGAAGTTTCAATATCCTCTATCAGGAAATCTAAATGTTTATACTGTACAAAATCTGAAGTTATTGTTTTTGTTTTTTCAGAAACTTCTTTAATCTGGTTTTTAAATACCGTTATTTCTGAAACGCTCATTTCTACCTCTTGAGCTTTCGCTACAAATGCCACAAACAAAATAAATAATACTATAAAATTACGCATAAGCTTTACAATTAAAAAGTTGATCAATGGTAACTGATTTCAAATTCTTTGTTTCCATAAATTGCAATAATTGTTCCAAGACTTCCAAGGTTTTTTGACTGGTGTCGTGCAATAAAACGACATCTCCTTTTTTTAAGTTTTTGGTGATTCGATTTAAAATAATTTCTTTGGAATCCTTTGTTGTATCCAATGACCTAATATTCCAGCCAATAGCATCCAAATTTAATTCTTTTACTGCTTTGGCAATTCTAGGGTTGGTCACTCCAAAAGCTGGTCTAAATAAATTCATTTTTTTTTGAAATAAATTTTCTATTAAATCAGTATTCTTCTTTAAATCTGAAACCACTTCTTTTGTTTTAAGAAACCCAAAATTATTAGTGTGTTTAAAAGTATGATTCCCTATCGTATGACCTTCATTTAATATAGCTAAAACAATTTCTTGATTATCTGGAATTTTATTTCCTATTAAAAAAAAAGTCGCTTTTGCATTGTGTTTTTTTAACAATGATAACACTTTTGGAGTAAATTCTTTATTGGGTCCATCATCGAAAG
Organism: Flavobacterium sp.; assembly: GCA_002733185.1. GTDB lineage: Bacteria > Bacteroidota > Bacteroidia > Flavobacteriales > Flavobacteriaceae > Marifrigoribacter. The sequence continues at coordinate 51,351 of NVUT01000003.1, forward strand.
TCAAAGAAATTACAGCATCCTTTACTTTAAAATTATGATGTTTTGCTTTTAAAAAAAAATTGCAGCGAATATTGAAAGAACCAAAAGTAGTAAGGAAAAGCCAAGAAGTAATTAATATACTAGTCCATAAAAACGAAAAGGAATAAAACACTCTTAAAAGTATAAAAACCACTAAAAGAGGAATAAATATTCTATTTACATTTTTATAAGTTAGCATGATTTCAGTAAAACAAAACTGTGATTTTTTCCTCTATATTGATTGTATAAAAGTACGTTTTTAATAGAATTCACTTCAACAGAATTCAATCGTAAATTTTCAGGGATTTCTTGTTCTTTTATCAATTTACAAGCTGTCCACATTCCAAAAGCTGAAGCGGTATTGTATTCTCCCGAAAGGTGTTTGTAGTAAATTTGAGAGGTGTTTTTTAAAATTCCTTCCTGAAGATTATTATAAATACTATCAAATTCAACATCTCCATTATTACCAAGAACTACCAAATCTAAATCTAAAAATAATAGATTGTTATTTTTTAAAAACTGCTCTAAAGTAGTTTCAATTTCAGTTTCCGGAAGCTCATTATAGGTAAATACATCAACCAATTGAGCGTAAGATTTTTCGTTTTTATAATCTTCTAAAACAAAAAATTGCGTTCCTTCACTGTAAACAGCTCCTTTTGTTTTGGAATTCAAAATCCCTTCTATTAAAGATTCTTCTGGTTTTACGTGACCAATTAAATCATGAAGGCTGGCAGTATATGGTCCGATTTCGTCAACACCACCAACCAAAACATTTTTATCTCCTTCGTCCATCATCATCATCGCATCTGTCAACGAAGTTTCAAACGAAGTTGCATCGTGAACATAAGTCACATTGTAGTTTTTACAACCCAAACCTAATGCAATTTGTGCTCCTACTGTATTGTGAGTCGATTGGATAAAGGCAGTTGGAGTTAAAAACTGCTCGTCATTATCAACAATATTTTTTAGAAATTTTTCTGAATCTCTCAAACAACCCATCCCAGAACCGGTGATAATCGCTTCAGGAATTTCGATTCCCGCTTCTTGTAACGCTATAGAAGAAGCCACCACTCCCATTTTTACACCCACAGACATTCTGCGAATCATAGAAGGCTGAATATATTTTTTGAAATCAGGTTTTTGTAAAGAGACTAGATTTTCTTTTAACTCTTCAAAATCTTGAAGTCTTTTTTCTGAGTCTGTAGTTTCCTGTGCTGAAACATTTCCAATTCCGTTGATAAAATATTTTCCCATAACCTATGCTTTTGAAAATATTAAAGTGGAACAATTTCCTCCAAATCCAAATGAATTTGAAAGTACGTGGTTCAATTCTTTTTGAATTACTTCAGTTTCAGGAATTATATTGGTTTCAGGAATTGGAGTTTCAAAATTTAAGTTTGGAAAAACAGTGTTATTTTGAAGTGCCAAAACAGAATAAACAGCTTCAATTGCTGCAGCAGCAGCCAAAGTATGGCCAGTATACGCCTTTGTAGAGCTTATACTTGGTAAATTATCTCCAAATATTCTACGAATTGCAGCACTTTCGGAAGCATCGTTATTTTCGGTTGCTGTTCCGTGTGCATTGATATAATCAATTTCTTCAGGGGTTAATCCTGCAATTTTTAATGCTTTCTTCATTGCCAAAGTAGCCCCTTCTCCATCTTTAGACGAAGCGGTTTGATGAAAAGCATCGTTTGCATTGGCATATCCCGAAACATAGCCCAATACTTTTTTGTGATCTCTTTTTACGCATTCTTCAGATTCCAACACTAAAAAAGCAGCGGCTTCCCCCAAATTTAATCCTGTTCTGTCTGCATCAAAAGGTCGGCAATCGGTTTCTGACAGAATCATTAATGTTTTAAAACCGTTGATGGTAAATTTTGACAAGCAATCGGCTCCACCAACAATTACACGATCTAATTTTCCAGATTTTATCATTCGTGCGCCCAACATAATAGCGTTTGCAGCGGATGAACAAGCCGTACTTATGGTAGATACAAATCCAGTAATACCAAGGCTTTTTGCAATTTTGGTTGAAGAATCTCCAGCCGAATGACTTTCTATGAACCTTCGGTTTTCAGTTTCCTCAAATTGTGAGTAATAGTACTTTTCGGTAAGATCCATTCCTCCTACACTGGTCGAAGAGATAAGTCCTGTTTTACAAGAATTAATAGCTGTAATACCAGCGTTTTTCACTGCTTCTTTTGCAGCAATTTCACCAAGCATTGTAGTTCGAGAATAACTATTTGTAGTGGGTAAGTTTAGGAAATCACAAAGCTCTTTGTTAGAGATTTTTACTTCACCTACCTTTATATTGTCTTTATGAACAGTAGTAATCCCCTCTATTGTAGAAATTCCAGGAGTTTTATTTATGAGCGATTGAAAATTCTCTTCCACCGTTTTTCCGATAGAAGATATCATCCCCATTCCTGTAATTGCTACTCCTTTGCCCATTTATTAAAACCTTATTTTGATCTATGTTCAGCAATATAAGCTGCCATTACTTCAATAGATTCAAATATTTTTTTTCCTTCTTTTGGATCGCTTAATCTAATTCCGTAGTCTTTATCCAACATTACAATTAGTTCAAGAGCATCAATAGAATCTAGTCCAATTCCGTCGCCAAAAAGCGAATCATTATCGCCAAAATCTTCAAGAGATATGTCTTCTAAATTAAGAACTTCAATGATCTTCTTTTTTAATTCTAATTTTAAATTTTCCATTTTATGTGTCGTATAATTGTTTTAAGTTATTTTCTGTGTGTTCTATTTCTCCTTTTTCAGAGATCAAATATAAAAAAGCTTCGTAAGAATCTCCATCAATATTCACCCAACCTGCTAAAACAGAATCGCTTTTGTTATTCTGAAGTAAGCTTTGCTCATAATTATAGTGAAAATTTGCATTGTATTTTTCAAAAACAAAAAAACCGTTTTCACTTTTTAATTGATGCCGAATACTAATTTCTCCAATTCCAATATTGGGCAATGTATAAACAAAAACTGCTGGACTTGGATAGTAATTTTCGCTATCGTTAATCGAATCTTGGTATTTCCTGTCGGTGTCTAAACTCGAAGCGTTATTTGAAAGTATAATTGCGATATTTTTCCCTTCTGAAACATCTTTATCTAAAAGAAATTCAGCTGAAAGAAAAGCAAGCTTACTCAAATTATCCATTTTAAAAAATTTGGAATATTTGATGCCTAAAAACTGATACACACTTTTAAAAAAATCTTTTTTATCTGAAATTTCTGAACTAAATATCTCGTTCCCATTTACGGAAACTCTATTGTTTTTAATAGTACAATATTTTTGTATGTAGAATTTTCTAGACAAGTTCTCTTACTTTTTCTTGCAAATTAATATCGTATGATTTTCACCAATCTGATTGATATCCTCCTCCAGTTTTAAACCTGCTTGATCTATTAAATCTATAAAATCTGTAGCTTTATACATTTTACTATTTCCATTTGCTATAGTCGTAAAGTAAAGTGATGTTGCTTCTAAAATAAACTTAGCATTATCAAATTTCTGACGATCGGTAAAGGTTTCCATAATAAACAACTCCGTATTTTCATCCATCGAATTTGCACAAACCGATAATATTTTTACTATTTCATCTTTCGAGAAACAATCCAAAAACTGACTCATCCAAATTATATCTGCTCCATCTTTTGGTAGTTGAGGATTTTCCGACAACCAATCTATTTCGTGTCCTTTAATTCTATTATCAAAACCTTCCTTTTTTGCATTTCCTAGAGCAACATTAAGTTGTCCTGGCAAATCGACCATCGTAACATTTACATCATCATTAAATTTACAACTGCTTATAGCAAATTTTCCGGTATTTGCTCCAACATCAAAAATCCTTTTTGGATTCTTTTTAAAAACTACTTCAAGTGCATCATTAAAAACATAATCGGAGTAATAATGATCAAATTCAAACCAAGATTTATTTTGTTGAGGAGTTAATTTTGAAAGTCCTTCATAAATTGTAGGCCAATCTCCCAATTCTTTTAATCCTTCTGCTTTTCCATTAACAATAGAGTCGTTTAAATGGTATAAACCTTGATAACAGATATCATTATTGAAATTGATATTCACATTTACGGTTTTATCAAAAGCTAGAAAATATCCAATTTTAGACAATTCGTATTTGTCATTTTCATTGATTAGAACAATATCCGAACTCTCCGCAATCTCTAGCAAAACACCAACACCATATTCACTTACTGAAGTTCCTTCAGCAATTTCATGTAACGTTGATCCATTTTTGCTATTGAAAATAAAATCTAAAATACCAAGCTTCCGAAGGGAGATGGTTGCTTGAAAAATATAAGGTGCAAAGGCAATTTTCTGTGCTTCTTGAAGTGCTTCAACTGCTCTCATTTGTTTTTTTGACATGGTTGGTATTTAATAATAATCTGAAAAATTTAGCTGAAATTTTCAAGTCGCTAATTTACGGTATTATTCGTTTCTTTCAATATATCAGCCAATTAATCGGTGGCTTTTTTGAAAATTACAGCAGTATTACAACCTCCAAACCCAGAAGCTGTTTTTAAAAAGACGTTTAACTCTTTATTGGTAGTTGTTTCAATTATGTTTATGGGTTCTGAAACTCCAATTTCATCAAATCCTTTGGAAGTAATTAAGGTGCTATTCTGAAGGGATTTTATTCCAATAATGGTTTCTAATAAACCTGAAGCACCCAAAGTATGACCGTAATATCCTTTTAAGCTGTTTAAAGGAACATCTAACATTTTCAACCTTCCAAAGGCGACAGCTTCCATTTCGTCGTTATAATTGGTGGCAGTTCCGTGAGCAGAAATATAGTCAATTTCATTATTTGAAATATTTGCTTCTTTTAAAGCAGATTGCACACTCAACACCAAGCCTTCACCTGTTCTTGAAGGTCCAGAAATATGATTTGCATCGTTGCAAGATCCTGCTCCTAGAATCTCAATAGAATTATCTTTTTTTTCTGAACTCACAATTGCACTTGCAACCGCTTCACCAATGGTTATTCCTGTTCTATTTTTTGAAAATGGTTTACAAGGTTCATCACTAATTGCCTGAAACGAGGTAAATCCTGAAAGGATAAATTCTGAAACCAAATCACCACTTACAACCACCACCTCATCATAAACTCCATCTTTCACGAATCGTTGTGCGACTGCTACTGCCAAAACTCCAGAAACACAAGCGTTTGAAAGCACTATCGCTTCATTTTTAAAGTTAAAAAATTGCTGTATTTGTTTTCCTAATTCGGGCAAATAACTTCTTTTTTTATCGGAATAAAACTTGGATTTTGGAGAAAGCGTAATAATATTTCCTTTGGTAGTTGCGATAATTAATCCTGTTCTATCTGTGATTTTTAGTTGAGATTCTTTCAGAATATTTATTACTGAAAGGATCATCATTTTCTCAAGAGTTGTGTAATTTTCAATAGTTTCAATTTCTGAAAATGCTTTGTCTATTTTCTTTTTATCAACTTGTGAACTAAAGTAAAACTCGCCATTATCTCTTTTGTATTTCTGAATCCCAGAAACCTCTGAAGTTAAATTATTGAAGTTTTCTTCGCTTGTAAATCCTAAGGAAGAAATAATGTTATGATTGTTAATAAATGCTTTTCTCATATTACTTTAATAATCCAACTTTTCGTTTCCAATTGGTAAAAAATGGAGGTAAGTGTAAAAATAATTTATCATCGTTTCCTAAAAAAACTTGAGTGGTTTTTCCTGTACAGACAATTTGATTTGATTCATTATAAATTTCATATCGAAACATCATTTTTGCAGCAGGTGAATCAATAAATATTGTTTTTATGGTTGCTACTTCGCCATATCGTAAAGGGTGTTTATGTTCACTACTCGATTTTATAATTGGAGAGGTAAATCCGTTATCTTTTTGGTCCAAATAAGAAATTCCATGATGTCGCCCAAAGGCTTCTCTTCCATCTTCAAAATACTGAATATAATTGCCGTGCCATACAATTCCCATCGGATCGGTTTCTACAAAACGAACACGAATCTGACTGTTAAAACTAATTTCTTGAGGTTTTTTAGACGGCATTTTTTTGGTTGTTATAAACAATTGAAATAATGGTGGTTATTAGAAAAAACAAAAATAGTAAAAGTAAATCTGGTAGAATTTCTATTAGTCCAACATTTCTTAAAAAAACGTCGTAAAAAGCATTTAAGCCCCAATTCATTGGTGATAATTTGGAAACAATTTGCATAAAATTAGGCATCATAAATACCGGAACCCAAACTCCACCTAAGGCTGCTAACACCACTACGAAGGTAGCTCCAAAAGGTGCTGCTTGTTCTTGTGAATTAGCAACAGTACCAAGCAATAACCCCAATCCAACAGCTGCTAATCCTGAAAATAAAGCCACTAAAAATGCTAAAAATATTTTATCTGAAACTTCTAATGTTGGCAATCCGATGGCTGGAAATAAATACACACCTATTAACATCATCAACACAAATTGAATTAAACAAACCACCAAAAACACTACTGTTTTTCCTCCTAATACGGTTGCATAGGAAACTGGGTTGGTTCGCAATCGCACAAAAGTTCCTTGGCTTTTTTCTTTCACCATATTGATGGATAAAGGAACAATGATAAAAAATATTGCGAACAAAGTCCAAGCAGGAACATTATGTTGTGCTGAATTTGGTAAAATCTCATTCTCTTTTAATTTTGGAGTAATTTCTTTAAAGCTTATAAATTTTTCTGAATTAAATGAAAAGCTAGTTTCCTCATCAGATAATTGCTCTTGAAAAGCTTTGTAAATTGATTTGGTTTCAATTTCTGAAATCATTTTATCTATTCCACTCTTTACAGACAACTTGAAGGATTGCTGAATTGCAGGATCAAAGTATAATCTAACTTCTTTGGTTTTAATTTCAGGGTTTGCATTAGATCCTTCCTCTTCTTCCAAGCCAAATTCTGCTAAAACTCCTTCTACATTCTGGTTTATTTTTCTCTCTAAATCTTTCGATAAATTTTCAGGTATTATAATTGCCATTTGGTAAGTTCCCTTAAAAACAAGGTCTCTGGCGTCTTCTTCCTTTTCTTTAATAATAACATCAAATAGATTTTGATCTTTTAAACCATCTAAAATACTTTCAGAAATTTGCCCTTTATCGTTATCAACTAAAAGCACTGGAATTTTTGCCTGACTTATACTTTTAAACGAGCTGTCTTGTATTAATGTAATGGTAATTATTAAAACTAGAGGCATAACAAATAAGATGGTAAGCCCTCCCAAATCTCGAGTGAGTAACAAAAATTCTTTATATGCGGATGTCCATAATTTATACATGATCTCGAAGTTCTTTTCCTGTAAATGCTATAAAAACATCTTCTAAGTTATGGGCATTTTCATTACTACTAATTAATTCTGAAGGTTTTCCTTTTACAATTATTTTCCCGTGATCGATAATGGCAACTCGAGTACAAAATTTTTCAGCCTCATTTAAATGGTGTGAAGTATAAACAATAGTAGTTCCTTTTTTATTTAGTTGCTGAAGATGCTCTATAATAACATTTTTAGACTGTACATCTACTCCTACAGTAGGTTCATCTAAAAACAACATTTTAGGTTCGTGTAAAATACTCGCAATTAAATTTATTCGCCGTTTCATTCCTCCCGAAAAGACTTCAATTTTCTTATTTGAAAACCCTGAAAGTCCTAATTTTAGTAGATACTCCTGAATGCTATCTTTTAATTTTTTYCCCTTTAAACCGTACATACTTCCAAAATAATGAAGATTTTCGTAAGCAGTTAAAGRAGGGTACRAGGCATATTCCTGCGGAACAATCCCAATTAATTGTTTGAGTTCTTGTTTGTTATTGGTGTAATTAAGCCCGTTGATAGAAAAGGAACCCGAAGTTGGTTTAATCAAGGAACACAACATCGATATCAATGTAGTTTTTCCAGCTCCATTAGGTCCTAAAACTCCAAATATTTCTCCTTCTTCAATCTTTAAATCTAAATTGGAAACCGAAAATTTATCGGCTCCTTTATATTTTTTTGAAAGTTGTTGAATTTGAAGCATAAACAATTATTTAATTGCTTTTTTCAGTTTCGTAAAAAACACTTTTTCTCTATCAGAGATTTCATCTAATTGAGTTGCAATACTCTCGTAAGAATCCTGTAGCGCTTTTCTATTTTTGTAGATTCTGGATGCATTTAGCGCAAAATCTCTCCATAAATCACCGATTTCGGTCATTTCTTTGGATAATTCGGCTAGTTTTTTGTTTTTTAGAATTATGCTTGATTCTTGTAAAAAGGCTGCAAAAATATAACGAAAACCTCCACCGCCAGTTCCAATTTCTTCTTGCATTCTCACTATCTGACCTAAATAATGATTTGCTTTTTTTACTCCGTGTTTCTTTGGCCATTTCCGAATAAGGCTTGCTACATGTTTAATTCCTCTTACTCCTAAAATTGGAATAGGAGCTAACATATCTTTACAGGTATGCTTGATTCCTTTTATGATAGCATTTTTTAAATCTAATTCTTTCGGGAAATCTATTGGATAATAAATATGTCCTTTGGGAGCAAAAGCACCTTTTGCAAAACGTACTTTTTCTAATTCTTTTTCGGTTAGCTTTGTAACCTCTTCCATTATAGGGTCGCTAATTAAATACGAATTATCTTCTTTTCCATAGACTACTAAATTATGAGCATTAAAATGAAAGCGATATTCATCTGGAAAATAGGTTAAATTAAAAACTCCAACCTGAAGACCTACAGGATTGTTTTGGGCTAAATTTTCATCCAATCTAGCTTTTGCTTCTTTTGGGTTTTTAAATTTTTCTTTTTTAATTTTTATTCCAACGCGTTTTGCGAATTTTTTAAATATCTGTCCAGGCATTACTCGATAAGTAATTGCAGGCGCGTGATTTACTTTTAAAAAAGGAATGTAACAGTATAAAAGACCCGAGCCAATACCAAATACCATCGGTTCGCTTACAGGAAAACCATTATATGCCATTAAGTTTGAAACTACACCATTTTCGCAATGAGCGGTTTGTTTATGTGTAAAATCTATCTTCATAAAAATCATTCTTTGATTTGCTGCAACTCTGCAACTGAAACATTAAAGACCTCAGCATATTTTTCTAATACTTTAGCAGATAGTTTTTTAAAAACTGTAGGCTTAAAATGTTTTTTAACTCGCCAACTCCATATACCGACATAGCTAGACAAAATAGAGATATCCATTTTATTAAGTTCCATATAATATTCTATAGGGCTTGTTTCATTGTTTACAACTCTTTGCTTTGATCTTTCTGCACGTTCATTTATTTCTTGAATCGCATTATCTAAGGCTATTTTTTTTGGATTCCATCCTGTGCTTTTTGCAGTTATATACTCTCCATTTTCATCAACTGCATAGCATAGCTCTTTAAAACTAGCAGACCCTAARCTGCTTTTATCTTGTGGCACATCTTCTTTTCTCATAACTAAACTTCATGGATTAAGAAATTAAATGTACAATTTACAATTAATTTATTTTCTATAAAGGTGGAGCATTTTATATGGCATATACAAATCGAATCTGTGTCGAATCTAGAAATTAAGGATGCTCTTGTGGTAATATATTCACCTACTTTGGGTAGATTAAAAATTTCAACTTTTTTAATCGCACTTATATAACCCATTAATTTATTGCTTTCTCCTGTAAGATCATCCTCTAAGAAAAAACCTTGACCTACAATAGCAGTTGATGTTTGGGCTGCATTTTCAATGAGTCCCGATGCGGTTAAATAGTTGTTTTCTACAAAAATACAATTTTCGATTATGGGCAATCCTGAGGTTACAGATTCATTATCAATTTTTAGTAAATCCTTTACCATTAACATAACTCCTCTGTGCGGCAAGAAATCTTTAAAGTCTTTATTTTCTAGGCTTCTACTCATAAAACAGCTAGTACTGTTTTCATTTCACTTAATGCAATGATTTTTTCGTTACATTTTATTTCTATTTTCACTAAAGTTACACCTGCCATTTCGAACAAAATAGTTGCTGTTGTAACTAATTCGTCTCCTTTTTTTGGGAGATTAAAAATTTCAACTTTTTTGATTGCACCTATATATCCTGTTGGAGCAGGCTCTTGTTTTAAAAAATATTGATATCCTGTAAATAGTGCAACCGTTTGTGCCATGTTTTCTACAAGCCCTGAAGTTGTAAATGTTGATTGAAAGGTGAATATATTTGCGTCAGAAATAGTAAATCCTGAAACTATTTTATTTTCAGAAAAATAAAGCAACTTATCGACCATTACAAATGGTGCCTTTTGAGGAATTAGATTATTAACCTCTTCTTTATTGGTTATTGGATTTTCAAGTAAATTCATTTAACACACGGTTAAAAAAGCATAAGCATAAGAGAAACGTGCGCTTTCTGGTACAGAAAGTAAAATTGTATCTCCTTTTTTAAGTTTCCCTGATGCTACTAATTCTTCAAGCATTATATAAATAGAACCTGCTCCAATATTTCCTACTTTATCAAGGTTCATAAACCAGTTATCCCAAGGCACTTCAACATCTTGTTTTACCATTTCGTCATACAGCCTATCTCTAAAGTAGTAAGAAGAAACATGTGGCAGGTAATAAGTGATGTCTTTTGGTTTTATACCGTTTTTTTCTATTGCATCTTTCAGGCTTTCTACTCCTTTTACTAGAATATTTTCACTTAATAACTTTACATCTTGTTTTACTGAAAAAATAGATTTTTCTGTCCATTCTTCTGATGTGTATTCACTCCAAGCTTTTAAACTACCATCTTTTAGCTTATCACTCCCAGCATACATACACGTTTCCAGTTCGTGTGCATAGGAATATGCTTCCATCCATTCAATTTTTAATGGAGTATTTCCTTTTGGCTCTGATTCTAATAAGAAAGCACCAGCTCCATCGGATAACATCCAACGYAAAAACTCTTTTTTAAATGCTAATATTGGAGTCTTTTCTAATTCTTTTAAATGTGAAATTTCATCGTCATATAACTTAGATTTTAACCAAGATGACATTCTTTCAGAACCAGTACAAACAGCATTGTTAACTTGGTTTGACATAATTGCCATGTAACCATATTTTAAGGCATTCATCCCTGAACAACAAGCTCCAGATGGAGAATTAACTTCTAAATTCACATTTTTTAAATAGCCATGAACCATAGACGCGTGTGAAGGTAACATTTGATCTGGACTGGATGTACCGCAAGAAAGCAGTTCAATTTTATTTTTACCAAAATTTTTATCACATAATAACTCTATCGCTTCGTTAACTAATTGTGCGTTRTTATGAGTGACATTACCATCATCATCAATAGCATAATACCGAGTTGTTATTTTATTATTTCGCAAAACAATTCGTCTTGCTTTTGAAGTTTTACCATCTATTAAACCAAGTTTTTCTTCCATTTGATCATTTTCAATTGGTTTATTTGGTAAAAACTTAGAAATTCTTGTTATATAAACGGCGTTCATTAATTCTTCTTTATATGTACAGATGAATAATATTTTTTATCTCTATTTCTGCTTTTGGTTAAGGGAATAAAAGTTAGCAAAAATAGTAAAAAAACTATTGGTGCAATTAACCATATTGCAACGGTTAAATATATGCTAAATAACTTAATAAATGGCTGACGACTTTCACTATTCACAATACCTTTAGAACTAATAAAATTTGCCCATTTACCAAACAAAATATTTGCTCGTTTATCCATTACAATTAAAAAAGGTTTTATTACTATTGCGTTTTTTTCAAGTAATTGCCCTTGGAGGTTCTCGTAATCTCCTTTTAGTAAACTGTTTAATATTACAGTACCAAATTTAGTAGATTCACTTATGTCTTTATCAGAAACTCCTGGCTTCGGAAAGATTCCTAAAAACTTGGTTTTAACTCCTTTCATCATCCAATGCAAGATGGTAATTACGCTAATGTGATTAATATGCCGATCTACCAAAGCAATGTTTCCAACAAGATTCGCTTTGTTTTGAATCAATAACTTTTTCATCTTTTCTTGTGCCATAACCCACATATTCCTACAACCAATAACAGTTACTATTGGTGTGTTTTTAAATAAGACCTTAGCTATGTCTAATGTTAAAAAAGAATTAACGGGTATCGATGGTGACAAATACCATACTTGATAAGAAAGAATAATTAAATCATATTTTTCTTTTAAGATTGGATCTTCTAGACCTACCAACCCGGAAGGAACTTGTAAAAATGTTTCTGGAAAAGCGTTAAAAAAAGTTTTTTTATCCCAAGGAAATGGGAAATTTTTTTTTAATTTTATTTCATAGAAAGACAAATTAACTTCAGAAGAATTTTCTAATTCTTTTGTAATATTCTTAGAAATATCTAATAACTGCCCTGACTGGGAATAATATACAACTAGTACTTTCTTCAAAATTATATTATTTTATATCGTTCCAGAAATCAAAATAGTTAAACCATTGGTATGGATATTTTTTTAAGATTTCTTCGATGCTTTGTGTGTATTTTTTTAATAAATCTTGAGCATCTCTTTTTGCAAACTTCACTTCTCTTGCATAAAATTGGTAATGTTTCGAGTTTTTTTTCATGATATACAAAAAAAGAACAGGGACATTTAATCTTGAGCCTAATAAAAAAGCTCCCGCCGGAAATTTAGCTTCTTGTCCAAATAATTTTTCTGAGAGCGTTTTACTTCCTTCAAAATAACGATCGCCAGTAACGCAAATTAGTTCGTTATTCCTCAACGATTCATTGATTTGAAATATATGTGATAAATCGTCTTTTACTATTATAAATTTCATGTTTGATTGCAATGAAAATTTATCTAAGTAATTTTTGATTGCTTGATGCTCATTATCGGTAGTTACCAAGCTAATTTGGGAAGAATTGTCAAGTTCTGACAAAAAATAATCGGCTATTTCAAAATTACCTGCGTGAGCACTTATTAATATTCCGCCTTTTTTATTTTTAAGTAATCTTTTAATATTATTTTCTCCATCAAAACTGTAGGTAAATTGTTTTGACATCCCAAAAGATATTGCAAATTTATCTATAATAGTCTGTCCAAATGTGTAATAGCTTTTATAGACTTTAAAAAAGCTATTAAACTTAGAATACTTTAACCGTTTGTGGAAGTAATAAAAACTAGCTTTACTTCCTTTAATAGAAAAAAACAAATAATATAATGCAACAAAGTAAAGTATGAAATAGGCAGACTTAACTCCTAGTTTTCGAATAAAAAAGATAACTATTTTGTATCCGAAAAGCGCTCCTTTCGATTTTCCATCCCATTGAGCCATTTTTAGAAGAAATTATTTTAATTTTTGGTGAATTAAATCGTAAAAATCTTGAAGAGTTACTGTGTTTTCAAAATCTTCTGCATCTAGCTTAACATCAAAATTAGACTCCACAGAAACCACTAAATCTATATAATCTAAACTATCAAGTTCAAGAGTTTCTTTTAAATTTGCCTCTGGAGATATATCGTCTTCTTCTACTTCAAATTCGTCAATTAAAAACTCGTTAGTCTTATCAATAATTTCTTCAATATTCATGGTAATTTGTGTGTTTATATTATTGTATAAATTTCTTTATAATTAAGGCTGAATTTGTGCCTCCAAACCCAAAAGAATTGGACAAAAATACATCAATTTTTTTATTTAACGTTTTCTTAATTAAATTTAATTTTGAAGCATCTTCATCTGGATTAACTAAGTTAATATTTGGAGCTACAAATGAATGTTGCATCATTAACATAGAATAAATAACTTCGCTTGCTCCTGCCATCCAACATTCGTGACCTGTCATAGATTTCGTAGAACTAACAGGTGTTTTAAAAGGTCCAAAAACGTCAAAAATTGCTTTTGCTTCATTGGCGTCACCAACTGGCGTTGAAGTTGCATGGGCATTTATATAATCTATTTCTTGTGGTTTTATTTCTGCTTGTTCTAAAGCTTTACGCATTGCTCTTGAAGGTCCTTGAAAATTAGGAGTAGAAATATGATCTCCGTTTGAAGAAAAACCATATCCAACAATTTCTCCTAAAATTTTAGCTCCTCTTTTTACAGCAGACTCATAACTTTCTAATACCAATGTTGCTCCTCCTCCGCTAGGAACCAGCCCATCACGATCACGATCAAATGGTCTTGATGCTTTTGTTGGGTCTTTTGTATTCACCGAAAAAACACCCAAACCATCAAAGCTTGCCATTGCATATTTGTTTATCTCTTGAGCTCCACCACAAATTATACAATCCTGTAATCCACTTTTAATAAGTTGGTAAGCAACACCAATAGAATGTGATCCACTTGCACAGGCAGCACTAATGGTAAAATTTACACCTGTTAACTTAAAAATTGTAGAAAGATTCATGGTAATAGTAGAATTCATAGATTTAAAGATAGCACCCGAACCAACTAGCGTAGTATCTTTTTTTATTCTTATCTTATCTACAGATTCGATAATAGATTTTGCGGTACTGTCGTTTCCGTATATTATACCTACTTCGGTATTATTAATAAAATCTTGAGAAATTCCTGCATTTTTTATCGCTTCTAATGTAGCAACATATGCATAGTTAGATTCTTCGCCAAAACTTATTCGCTCTCTTCTATGAAGTAGTTTTTTTAAGTTTACAGACTCTACCATTCCTGTAAGGCTAGACCTGTATCCGAAATCCTCTCTGTCTTTATCGAATATTATTCCAGATTTACCATTATATAATGAGTCTTTTACCTCATCAAGATTTTTACCAATACATGAGTAAATTCCCATTCCTGTTATTACAACTCTCCTCATTTTCTGAATGTAATTTTACGAATAAATTCCGCCGTTAATATTTATAACCTCTCCAGTAATATATGATGATTTTTCTGAAGCTAAAAAGGAAACTAAATGTGCGACTTCTTCTGCCTTTCCAAATCTGTTAATAGGAATCATTTTTTTTAGTTCTTTTTCATCCAACCCGTTTGTCATGTCTGAAATAATAAACCCTGGAGCTACCGCATTTACTGTTATTTTTCGTTTTGCTACTTCTTGTGCCAATGCTTTTGTTGCAGCTATTACTGCTCCTTTTGCGGCTGAATAATTGGTTTGACCTGGCGTTCCTTTTAACCCTGAAACCGAAACCATATTAATAATCCTTCCGTAACGATTTACAAGTAAATTCTTAATTAATTTATTGGTAACATTAAAAAAACCATTTAAGCTAGTATCAATCACACTTTTCCAGTCTTCATTTTTCATCCACATAAATAAATTATCTTTGGTGATTCCTGCATTATTAACTACTACTTCTATTATTGAATTTTTATTTAATTCGTGCCAATTATCTAAAACCGTATTAACTTGTTCTGAATTTGCAACGTCAAACTGAAGTAATTCTCCTTGACCACCAGCTTCTATAACTTTCTGCAAGGTGTTTTCTGCTGCCTCTTTATTACCTTTATAATTAATAAGTAATTTATAATTTAGGTCTTTGGCTAGTTGTTGGCATATTGCGCTTCCAATTCCTCTAGAACCTCCAGTAACTAAAGCGTATTTTGTTTTTTTAATTTTTTCTTTCATTATTTTCATGTAATAAAGCGTCCTAAATTAGTTGTTTTTATTTTGAAAACAATTCAGCTTTCTGCCACCATTTTCCTCCTAACACCTCTCCGTTCTCATTAATAAATCCCCATTTTTTTTTGAAAGAAACTCTTGCAAGCCCATTATGAAAACCTTTGATGTTGTTTTTTGAGAACATGGAGAATCCTTTTGCTGTTATTTCGTAGCTTTCGTCTATTTTCATGACTCCAGATGCATCAATAAATCCCCATAATTTTTTTTGTTTTACAGGTGCTAATCCTTTATCTCCAAAAACCTCTGCATCTTTATATTTATCGGTAATCGCCATTTCTCCTTTTTCATTTATATATCCCCAGAGTTTATTTTCTAATGCAGGAGCAAAACCGTTTCTAAATGCTTTTACTCTTTTAAATCTTGGCTGGATTACCCATTCGGCTTTTGCATTAACAAAGCCCCATAACTTATCTTTACGAGCGTAAGTTAATGCTTGGTTAAATTTAAAACCTTCAATTTTATTAATTTCAGTGTTCTTATAAAATTCATTATTAGATATAACACCAAGTGTTGTTCCTATTTTTGCCCAAATACCTACTTTACTATATTCTCCAATACCATCATAATTTAAACCTACAATTACTTTTCCTTTGGTATCTATTATACCCCATTTTTCGTTGTTTCTAACTTTCGCATGTCCATTATTAAATGGTTTAATTGCGTCGTAAGTTGGTTCTAAAACCACCTTGCCGTTAGTTCCTATAAGTCCTAATTTATTTTCAACTTTATAAAAAGCAACTCCGTCATTAAAATCAAAATATTTTTCTGAAACAGGAGTTTCTAAAACTTGGTTGGAAGCATCTACATAACTCCATTTTTCATCTTTAAAAACCAATACAAACCCTGAGTTAAATTTTTTAATTTTCGCATATTGTGGCTCAATCACCCATTCTCCTTTGGTATTTATTAATCCCCAAATTTTTCCATCTTCTGAAACCGCTGCATAACCTTCAGAAAAACTTTCCGCTCTTTTATATTTAGTCGGAATTACCAACTCTCCAGATTTATTTATAAAACCTCCCATATTGTCTTCTACAACTAGAGCTAGTTCTTGTGCAAAATAACTTTGGCTTATAAGCACAACTGTGAATAAGAATAAAATTAATTTTTTCATAATATAAATTTTAATGGTTAGCTATATAATCTTTTACCTTGTTTACAAAAGGATACATGACTACGTCTTCTGTAAAGATAGGTGCTATTTCTCGAATAGAATCGTACATCTTTTTAGTTTCTGAAGACACTTTATCTTGAACCTTTAAATACTCAATAGCCTGAACAATAGTGATTAATTCGATCGCAATTACTTCAAATGAATTCTCAATTACCTTCTTCGTAATTAATGCTGCATTGGTTCCCATACTCACAATATCCTGATTGTCGTTGTTGTTTGGGATACTATGAACATACATTGGATTGGATAACATTTGGTTTTCTGCCGTAGTAGATGTTGCAGTAAATTGAACGCCTTGCATCCCAAAATTTAATCCTAATTTTGCTAAGTTCACAAAAGCAGGTAAACAATTGTTAAGTCGAGGGTTTAATAGATAATTTAATTGCCTTTCTGCCAGCATAGTCATTTTTGTAACTACTAACTTTAGTTTATCCATTTCTAGCGAAACATAATCACCGTGAAAATTTCCGCCATGATAAACGGTTTCTTTTTCAACATTTACTATTGGATTATCGTTGGCTGAATTTACTTCTTCGATAAGTATTTTCTCGGTATGATTTAAAGTATCTAAAACAGGTCCTAAAATTTGCGGAACACAACGTAAAGAATAATACTCCTGCACTTTTTCTTCAAAAACGGTTACTCCATTATTATCTTTATAAAGGTGTTGTTCTCGTTTTCTTGTTAACGTACTATCTGCTAAATGCTCTCGCATTAATTTTGCGATATTTTGTTGTCCTTTATGTTTTTTAGATTCGTTTAATTCGTAAGACAAATGATCGTCATAAGCTTGTACAATTTCATTAATTGCAGACGAAGCTATAACAGCCCAGTTTAATAATTTTCTAGTATTTACAGTGTTTATTAAGCCTACTCCTGTCATTACCGAGGTTCCGTTCATCAAGGCAAGTCCTTCTCGTAATTCCACTTTTATAGGCTCAAGATTTTCAATTTTAAAAACTTCTTGTGTTGGCTTCAATTCTCCTTTATAAAACACTTCTCCTTCACCAATTAACACCAAAGCCAAATGTGCCAACTGTACCAAATCCCCACTAGCACCAACGCCGCCATGTTCAAAAATTAACGGTGTAATATCACGATTAATCAATTCTGTCATTAAATGAATTACAGAAACATGAACCCCCGAATTTCCCAAACACAACGTATTTAATCTCGCCAACATAGCAGCCTTTACACATTGTGGCGGAAGCGGATTTCCTGTTCCTGATGCGTGACTTCTAATCAAGTTATATTGAAGTTGAACGCGTTCAGAATCCTGAATTTTATATTGAGCCATAGGTCCAAATCCAGTATTCACACCGTAAATGACTTTATTCTCTGAAAACGCTTTTAAAAACTGAAAACTTTCCGTTACCCTATCTACAACTTCTTTGTCTATTTGAAGTGAATCTCCATTAAAAACAACCTCTTTAAAACGCGCTATATCTAAACTCCCTTTGTCTTTTAACATTTATTAATTATTCGATGAATTGATAAGTAAATTCATTAATTTAGTATGCAAATTTAACACAATTTTAAAAACTAAAATAAACTATTTTGAAAGATACAATAATTGATGTATTAATCATCGGAGCAGGACCATCTGGCTGTGTAGCAGCATCTTACTTACACAACAACAATATCAACATTAAAGTAGTAGAAAAAAACAAATTTCCAAGATTTGTAATAGGTGAGAGTTTATTGCCACGATGTATGGATCACTTTAAAGAAGCAGGGCTTTTAAATTGTTTAAATAAACGCAATTACGAGAAAAAAGAAGGAGCTCGTTTTATTAAAGGCGATGTTATTTGCGAATTCGATTTTAGTAAAAAATTTACTCCGGGTTGGGATTGGACTTGGCAAGTTCCGAGAGCAGATTTTGACAATACCTTAACTCAAGAATTAATAAGAAATGGGGTCGATTTAAAATTTGAACACGAAGTAATCGCCATTTCTTTTGACGAAAATGGAATATCTACCACTACTATAAAAGATGAAAACGGAAAAGAATATACCATAAAAGCTAAAAAAGTAATCGATTCTAGTGGCTACGGAAGGGTTTTACCAAGATTATTAGATTTGAGTTTACCTTCTAAATTACCAAAACATTCTTCAGTTTTCACACACGTTAACGACACCAAACGTCCTGAAGGATATGAAGGAACCCGTATTTCATTTCATATTACCGATACAGAAACTTGGTTGTGGGTGATTCCTTTTTCTAACGGAAAAACAAGTATTGGATTTGTAGGCCCAACTGAATATCTAGAATCTTTTGAAGGAACTACTACCGAAAAACTTCAAGCTATGGTTCGAGTATCTGAATTTTTTGGAGATCGTTTTAAAGATGAAGAATATTTATTTGAACCTGTTTTTATTAAAAATTATTCCGTTTCTGTAAAACAACTCTTCGGAAACGGATATGTACTTACCGGAAATAGTACCGAGTTTTTAGACCCTGTTTTTTCATCGGGAGTAACTTTTGCAACCGAATCTGCTTTAATGGCAGCAAAATTAACTACCAAAGAAATTAAAGGTGAACCCATAGATTGGCAAAAAGAATATGCCGATTATATTTTGGAAGGTGTACATGTTTTTGCTTCGTATGTAAAAGAATGGTACACTGGAAATCTACAAACTTTATTTTTCCATCGTCCAGAAAACCCAGAAATTAAAGCGCAGATTTGTGCAGTTTTAGCGGGTTATGTTTGGGACAAAACCAATCCATTTGTAAAAAAACACGATCGGATTGTTGCAACGATGGCACATCTTATTAAAATGGGATCAGAGGCTAAATAAACTAAAAAAGTCCTGCAAAATTATTTTGCAGGACTTAAAATAAACTTCATTGTTATAGATTTTTATTTCGCTTTTTTAATAATTGTTTTTGCAAAAGTTTTGGCCAATTTCGCGTAACATTCAGAAATACGATACCCTGAATCAAAATCATATCCCATTGCACCACCACCTTCAGCTTTTGTATAAGTTACTTTCAATATAGCTTTATCGGGATTATCGTTTTTATAAACTGTAATTACAGCATTTATCCAAGCATTTTTTCTTGAAATCCCAACATTATAACCAGCATACAAACCTGTTGTATGTACTTTAACAGTATATTCAGCCGAATCTAAATCACTATCTACTTTAACTTCTCCATCATCAAAACGCTTATTAAACGATTCTATAAATTTTGGCTCATATTGTTCTTCTCTATCATCAAACCAAGATTTTTTAAAGGCTTCCCCTGTTCCAGGTTCTTTATCATTGCGTTTTTTTACTTTATCTTTCAAAAACTCTTCTTCAGATTTATACTTCGGAATTTGAACATCGGTATAATCAAAGACCAAGTTAAATTCTGTAATTCCTTTTAAATTTTTAAAGCTTCCTTCATTTACTTTTGATTTTTGGGCAAATAGTAATGTTGTACTTATTAGTACAAACATAATCGTGAGTTGTTTTTTCATTTTATTGGTTTTTATATTAATAGTTTTAAATTATTACTGTCAAAAATGATAATTTAATATGTATTTACAAATAAGGCAATTGTCGTATTTTAGAAGCTCCTATAAAACTGGATATCAATATAAATGAAACACAGTTTACACTAATCATTTCCTATTTAAGCATCTCTAAATTTTTTAATAATTTCCATTAGTATTAGTTCTTGAAGTAAATTCACCCAAATCAATACTTATATGGCTAAAATAATCACGTTAAAAGTGATTTACAGACTACAATTTCCGTCAATAATATCTTGCACGGTAGGATTATAAAGGTTGTACCCCAAATATACATCTGCATAACTTCCATTGGTAAATAAATTCTGTAGTGCACAAAAATCTGAAAGACTTAGATTTTGGGAAGGCAAAATGTTAGATCCCGCTACATTATGATAATAGCCAATGAGTACGTCTTCAACACTTATTAAGCTTTCCAACCCATTCATACTTGTCATATTATTATTTTCTTGAATTTCCATATAGCCTCCAATAGTAGTAACATTATTAAGGCCTTCTAGGTTCTCAATATTGCTACATTCTTCAACAACCAAAGTTGTTCCAATGGCTGTTACATTTTCCAGTCCAGTTAAGTTTATTAATCCATCACATCAGGAAATATCAATTCGCGATGTTATTTCATTAATAGACAATAAATCTTGAAAATTTTCTAGTGAGTTATTATTAGAGATTATCATCGAACTAACACTTTCTAAACTTGAAAACCCAGAAAGATCATTGAGTAAAGGATTACTTTGAAAAGCAAAAATTGTCTCCACAGATTCAACATTATTAAAACCTGTTACACTCGTTAGAGAATTATTGGAAACTACATCAATCCGCTCTAAATTAACCATTGCATCGAAACCAGAGATATTCACAAGGCTCTCAAAATAACGAATACTCACAATACCAGAAGTTAAACTATTAAATCCACTTATAAGCGTTATTGAATTGTTTGGATCACTATTTCCGTCAAGATTCAAAGCATCCACCGTATGCAGGCTGTTAAATCCAGCAATTTCTTGAATATCATTACCAGTTACCCCAAGTTGATACCCTACGGTCTCGAGACTATTAAACGCGTTCAAAGTTCCTGAAATTTTTAAGTCATAAAACCCGCAATAGGTTCCAACAGTTTGGAGCACATCAAACCCAGATAGATCAATAAGTGCAGGATTCGCACTCAACCTCACTCTTCCTCCCACAGATGTTAAATTAGAAAGCGCATTTACATTCTGAAGGTTTGTATTTTGACCTGATAAGTCTGGACCATCTCCAATATACAAATCACCAATAATTGATGTAATCCCGTTGAGGCCTTCCAGACTCAAAAGATTTTCATTATTTACAATTAAAAGGTCATTTACTGAAGTAATATTTTGAAAACCATCAAGACTTGTAGCAGCATCATTTGCTTTAAAGATGAAATTATTTCCAATCACTTCTATATTTAGTATTCCAGTAACATCTGCTAGTAGTTGGTTGTTAAAAACAATTAAATCATTTTCAACTCGTTTCAGACTTTGAAGCCCAAATAAAGAAGTTAACTCATGATTGCCTATAATTGAAAAATCTTCAGTTATTACAATTATTGTTTGCAAAGCATCTAAATTTGTAATTAGAGTAGTAGGGTCATTAAGAACCAACAAAGATCCTTCAATCTTGGTATAGGCCTGAGTTCCAAATAAATCTACTTCTTCTTGAGATGAGAGGGTAACATCTCCAGTAAATATGTTTGCATTTTCGTCTCCTGTATCGGTATCTTCACAAGTATTTATTTGCCCGAGTGGAGTTTGCGACGAAGTGATATTAAATTCTATAGGTGGAGATTCTACCAGGTTTACAATATCATATCCAATAACTATGGCCTCATTTTGTTGAGTACAATAAGTAGCATTAAATTCAAATGTACCGTTATCCAAAGGATAGGCATAATCACCTTGAGCGTTTTCAAAAAAAACATAACCTTCTTCTACAGGAGTTTCTGTATCACAATTTACCACAGTCCCTGTTATTACTGAGGTTTCAAAATCGGCAAAACTCAAAATAATCGTTATTGTTGTACTATTAGTAAAAGGCCCAATACTTTGCTCATAAGTAGCATTTTGACCTGAACAATCTATATAATATGACATTAAGGTAAGCGACTCATCTACAGGAACTTCTCCGCAAACTTGCCCACTTTCATTCGTAACACCAACACCTACATTATTCTCGGTAGCATTTCTAATAAGGGAGACCGTATGATTACTCACAGGGTTGTTATTTAAATCCACCACATTTATACATAAGGTGGTCGTAGTTAGAAAATCATCACAGTTCCAAAAGGAAAAATGTGAGACCTGCCCAACATATTTACCATCAATTTTTGTTGCGACCCCTTCCTCTCTCCAGTAACCAAGTTCTTCATCAAAATACCATAAAGGAATTGTCTCTGGAGCAACAGATAGCTGCGAATTATCAATTGGCAATTCAATCGTGGCAAAAGAATTTTCGCTTAAATTTAATTTAGACCCATCGGAAGCAAATAGACTAACAGCAATCATCCCATAGGTTTCAAGCCCTCGAAGCTCATCACCTCCTGTTCTTCCTATTAAGTTACCGGGCATTTCTGAATAAGTTGATAGTATATTAGGAGCTAAATAATGCATAGAAACCTCAACAGAGCCATTGTAAGGATTACCAGATGCTGTACTAAAAGCTCCTTCAAATATTACTTTACTTCCATTGCTCAATGAAGCCACTCCTTGCTGACCTGATTCCAACGTCGCTATCACATTTTTTTCAAGTAATGTGATTGACATTTGTGTAGACCCAATTTTGTTAGGAACAATAGTTCTAGACCCATCTATGAATCCTACTTTACTAGCCTTCACATATGCAAAGCGTTCATTTACTTCAACATCTGTCAACAAAAAATAACCATTACTATCTGTAAAAAGAGTTTGTGTACCGCTTTTAATCTCGACATTTTCTAAGTAATTTCCTTCTTGATCTGAAACCCTTCCAATAATATCCGTAACCACAGTTTCACCAAAATTTTCAAAAAACTCAGCATCAGTCAATGAAACTTCATCGTCATCATTATCATTATTATCATTGTTGTTTTCAATCATCTCCTGTTCAATATCATTATTCGTACAGTTAGAAAAAGAAATTCCTAGCATTAAAAGAATAAGTATCTTTTTTATCATAAATATTAAGTTTTGAATATTATTGGTTAATTACCTCCCAAAAATACATAGAAAAATAGAAGCGACCTAAATGAAAAAAAAATAATATAAATTTTGGAAAATGCGTGAAATATGGCCTTTGTCGTATTTATGAAAAATCTATGGTTCCTTGAGATTTTAATTCAAATTCAATCACTTTTAAAGTGTCAAATTCATATCTAATTCCTTTTCTTCTTCTTCCTAATATTTTTTTGAATTCGGGTTCGTATAATTTTGCTCTATGAAATTCTTTACTGTTTAAATAACGAACCACTTTTTTTGTAGACATGGTTTTGGGTAAAATTTTAGCTTCAATAAGATTTGAAAGCACTGACTTTGTAGCTTCAGGTATCATCTATTTTTTTTAAAATATCTCTATAAATTTACGATATAAATTTTAAAGAAAATTATTTTTTAAACTTAATATTCGCTTTCGGCTGAAGCATTCGTTTGATTTCATTTAGTTTCATCAAAGCCTCTACAGGAGTCAAGGTATCGATGTCAATACCTAATATTTCTTCTTTTATCCCTTCCAGAAGCGGATCATCTAACTGAAAAAAACTAAGTTGCATTTCATCTTTTGCAATGGCTTTCATCTCATCGGTAAGCTCTTCGGAAGAATGTGATTTCTCCAAACGTTTTAAAATTTTATTAGCACGATCCAACACCGCTTGTGGCATTCCAGCCATTTTTGCTACATGAATTCCGAAACTATGATGTGAACCTCCTGGTACTAATTTCCGAAGAAAAAGCACGTTATCTTTTAACTCTTTTACCGAAACATTGTAGTTTTTAATCCGATCAAAAGTTTCGGTCATTTCGTTAAGTTCATGGTAATGTGTTGCGAATAAAGTTTTTGCTTTTGAAGGATGTTCGTGTAAATATTCGCTTATTGCCCAAGCGATCGAAATACCATCGTTAGTACTGGTTCCTCTTCCTATTTCATCTAAAAGTACCAAACTTCTGTCCGAAATATTATTTAAAATACTCGCAGCTTCGTTCATTTCGACCATAAAAGTAGATTCGCCCATCGAGATATTATCGCTTGCTCCCACTCTAGTAAAAATCTTATCCACCACTCCCAATCGAGCAGCTTTTGCGGGAACAAAACTTCCTATTTGTGCCATTAAAACAATAAGTGCCGTTTGCCGAAGTATCGCAGATTTACCACTCATGTTTGGACCGGTAATCATAATAATTTGTTGCGTTTCCTTGTCCAAATAGACATCATTTGCAATAAAGGGCTGGTCTGGAGGTAATTGTTTTTCGATTACTGGATGACGACCTTCTTTAATATCAATTTCGAAAGTGTCGTCTAATAAAGGACGGGAATAGTTAGATTCTTTTGCATTTGCTGCGAAAGAACACAAACAATCCAACTCACCAATGAGTCGTGCATTTTGTTGTACTTGCCCAATAAACTGAAGCATCCATTCTATCAATTTACTGAATATTTCTTGCTCTAAAATTCCTATTTTTTCTTCGGCTCCTAAAATTTTGGTTTCGTATTCTTTAAGCTCTTCAGTAATATATCGTTCTGCATTTACAAGGGTTTGCTTTCGAATCCATTCTTCCGGAACCTGATCTTTGTACCTATTCCGTACTTCAATATAATAGCCAAAAACATTATTTGAGGCTATTTTTAATGAGGTGATTCCCGTGCGTTTGGTTTCCCGTTCTAACATCGAGTTCAAGTAATCTTTTCCTCCTTTTGCGATGCTTCTTAGTTCGTCTAATTCTTCCGAAACACCTGCTGCAATGACATTTCCTTTCTGAATTAAAACCGGAGCTTCCTCGTTTAATGTCGCTTTTATTTTTTCGCGAAGTAATTCACAATCCTGTAATTGTTCGCCTATTATTTTAATAGATTCATTGTTGGCTTTCTGAGCTTCTGTCTTAATAGGAATAATAGCTTCCAAAGAATTTTTAAGTTGAATTACCTCTCTCGGACTCACTTTTCCTGTGGCTACTTTTGAAATCAGTCGCTCGATATCACCAATGCGTTTTATGTTTTGCTGAATTTTTTCAAGAACAGAAGGACTTTCCAACAAATAACTCACCACTTCATGCCGGCTCGTAATTTTATCTTTATTCTTTAACGGAAGGGTAATCCAACGTTTTAACAACCTTCCTCCCATTGGTGAAATCGTTTTATCGATCACATCTAATAAGGTTACCGCATTTTGTGAAGAGGAATTATACAATTCCAAATTCCCCATCGTAAATCGATCCATCCACACATATTCATTTTCGGCTATTCGCGAAATTTTCGCAATGTGTTGAAGTTTGTCGTGGCGAGTTTCTCCTAGATAATGAAGTGCCGCTCCTGCAGCTATAATTCCTGATTCTAAATGCTCAATTCCGAAGCCTTTAAGCGAAGTAGTTTTGAAATGATTGTTTAAAGTTTCAGTTCCATAATCGGTTTGAAATACCCAATCTTCTAAATGAAATACGTGAAAATTATCACCAAAGGTTTCAGAAAATAGTTTCCTTTTTTGTTTAGAAAATAACACTTCCGAAGGGCTAAAATTCTGAAGTAATTTATCGATATATTCCGCAGATCCTTGTGAAGTTAAAAACTCACCTGTAGAAACATCTAGAAATGACACTCCAATTTCCTCCTTTTTGGAAGTAGAACCAAAATGAATCGCTGCTAAAAAATTATTTGATTTCGACTGTAAAATATCATCGTTTAAAGCAACTCCTGGAGTTATCAATTCGGTAACTCCTCGTTTTACAATAKTCTTGGTTTGTTTTGGATCTTCTAATTGATCACAAATCGCAACTCGGCAACCCGCCATCACCAATTTTGGCAAATAGGTGTTTAAAGAATGATGGGGGAAACCTGCCAATTCTATTTTTTCACCATTACCACCATTGTTTCTAGCAGTTAACGTAATATTTAAAATCCCTGCAGCTTTGATAGCATCTTCTCCAAAAGTTTCGTAAAAATCGCCCACTCGAAACAATAATAAAGCATCAGGATATTTCGCCTTGATACTATTGTATTGTTTCATTAAAGGGGTTACTTTTTTTTCCATTTCTAAAAATAATCTGAATAGGCTAAAGTAGAAAAATACTTCTTTTCATTATAATCGTTTTCATTTGAATTATTGAGTTTTATCAACAATTTTGAAATATGAAGATTGTATTTTTGCCAAATGAAAAACAGAAAACTAAAAAATAAAGAATTAGTTCGGAAAAATACGGAAGATTTTAAAGCTTCCAAAAAGACTCCTTTAATAATTATTCTCGATAACATTAGAAGTCTTAACAATATCGGTTCTGTTTTTCGTACTGCCGATTCTTTTTTAATTCAGAAAATTTATCTCTGTGGGATTACTGCAAAACCTCCACATAAAGATATTCATAAAACTGCTTTGGGAGCAACCGACAGTGTGGATTGGGAATATGTTGAAAACACCATCGATTTAGTTGAAAAACTAAAATCTGAAAATGTTCAAGTTTTAAGTATTGAGCAAGCTGAGGATTCCGTTTCCTTGGAAAAATTTAAACCTTCAGAAGACGCCACTTACGCAATTATTTTCGGAAACGAAGTAAAAGGGGTTCAGCAAGAAGTGGTATCGGCAAGTGATACGGTTATTGAAATTCCTCAATATGGCACCAAACATTCACTTAATATTTCGGTGAGTTGTGGTGTGGTGGTTTGGGATTTGTTTGTAAAATTGGACAGTAAGCTTTAAGTTATTTGCAATACGCTAAAAAACTGAAGCGGCACTTCGACACTGAAACCATTTTAATTTAAAATTTTCTTTAATACTTTGATATAATCATTACGATTGTTTACAAAATCCATTTTAGAAATATCGATAATTTTAATTTTATCATTCTGCTGATTTCTGATAAATTCCATATAACCTTCATTTATTTTCTGAAGATATTCGGCTTCTATTTCTTGTTCAAAATCTCGACCTCGTTTTTTGATATTTTCTAATAACCGTTCTGTGTTTTGATACAGATACACATAAACATCTGGGTTTGGAAGTTCCTTATGCATTAAATGAAATAGTTTTCTATACAAAACATATTCTTCTTCCTGAAGTGTAATCTTGGCAAAAATCAACGATTTATACGCGTCGTAATCTCCAATTACATTTTCTTTAAATAAATCGTATTGCGTTAAATCGTCTAATAATTGCTGATACCGATCTGCTAAAAAAGACATCTCTAAGGGAAAAGCAAAACGATCTGGCTCCTTATAAAATTTTGGTAAAAACGGATTTTCTTTAAAACGTTCCAAGACCAATTTTGCGTTAAAGTCGGATGCCATTTGTTTGGCTAAACTTGTTTTTCCGGCTCCAATATTCCCTTCAATAGCAACGTATCTATATTTTGAAATGTCGTAATCTAATACAGGGTTCCGAAGCCATTTAGATTGTTTTATCAATTCACTTTCATCGTTAGTTTCTTTTAACAATTCCATTAAACTTTTATGAAGTTTTGGATGTTGAAATTCTGAAGAAATATCCACTAAAGGCTGCAATACAAATTTTCTGTTTTGAATTCTAGGATGAGGAACTGTTAAATTCTTGGTTTTAATAATTTCATCATCAAAAAACAGAATATCTATATCGATAGGTCGTGATGTATAACCTTCTTTTTCAGATCGGATTCTACCCAACTTTTTTTCTATGGAGAGAATTGTTTCTAAAGTTTTCTCGGCTGAATAATTACTTTCTACAAAAACCACGCAATTTAAAAAATCATCGCCATCAAAACCCATAGCTGGAGTTTGATAAACCGGTGATATTTTAAGTATAGAACCCAATTCTTCAAAAATAGCAGTTACTGYATTTTGAAGGTATTCAAATTTATTACCTAAATTACTTCCTAAAGAAAGATATATTTTGTGTTTTTGTTTGATGGAATTCTGAATTTAATTGGAAGGCGAATTTAAGAAATTATGGCTTTCTGTTAAGATTTAAATCAATAATATTTAGATGTTATTTTACAAAGAATATTTAAAAATGTGTTTATATATACTTATAGGACACGGAGGACACTGATTTTACGGATGCCATACGGATTTGATTTGTATTTTATCAGTGATATTCTGTAATATCCGCTAAATCTGTGTTCCTTTTTAGTTTATCCTGTAAGTTCTATAATTAAATCGCTACTAATGCCCTATGATTTTGTTATACATTATTTCGGGCATACTTCTTTCAGTAGTTGGAGCTGTGCCATTAGGAGCTTCTAACATTGCAGTGATTACTACAACTTCTAAAGAATCCCTTTCAAAAGGATTAAAAATTGCACACGGCGCTGGTTTTGGTGAAGTAGTTTTAGCTTTTATTGCTTTGACTTATTCTAAAATAATAGCTAATTTTTTTGAAATGAATTCTTGGGTGCAAATCAGTTTTATTGGGCTGTTTTTTGTCATCGGTTTACTTTTTTTATTTTCTAAAAAATTCAGTTTCAGAATTAAAAAAACACCTTACAAAAAAAGAAAATACCCTAAATTTGTTACTGGATTTTTATTAGCAATAGTTAACCCTCCTGTTTTATTATTTTGGGTAATAGCTATCTCCTTAACTCAAAAATACATCCTTCCAATTTCAAACATGAGTCCTTTATTTTTACTGCTTTTATTTTTTATTGGAGTTTATATTGGGAAATTTATAACCCTTTATTTCTACGGAAAATTAAGCTATCGATCTGTAAAAAAACAAACCAATGAACGTCATAAATTATATCGCGTTATCGGTATTGTTTTAATTTTAATTTCAAGCTTACAGGGGATTCGATTTTTTATTTCTTAATAAAACGCCTAACTATTGTATTGCCAGGTTCTTCTTCAATGATTATTAAATACAATCCAGCGTTTAAGTTGGAAATATCGATACTTTTCGCAGAACTTTCTACTACTTTTTGACCTAATGTAGTATAGATTTCAGCTTTACTAAAAGGCGTATTAGTTTCTATGTTAAGTATATTAATTGCTGGATTTGGATAGAGGTTAAAGTTACTTTCTTTAAAAGAAGTTGTAGCTAATAAATCGCATTCTGCCTGGGTTTCTACAAAGGTGCTAGTTGGATCAATATCTGGCCAATTTTCAGTACTATATACTATGTCATCTACAAAAATACAGGTGAGGTTGGGATTGTTAGTCATTCTAAACCACCCTTCAATATTAATATTTTCATTATTACCATTACGTATATCTGCACTTTCCAATTGATTATTTTCACAAAAAATAAGTATTAATTCTGGGTTTAGACTAAAATCTATAACTATTAATTGGTTACCTTTTAAATTAAAAAATTCTAAAAGGACATTTTGAGATAGATCTATATTGCTTATTAAATTATCAGGAGCTGATAAAGTTACTAATAAAGGATTTTGTGTTAAATCTAAAGAACTTATTTGGTTATTTAATATTATTATTGATTCTAAAATACTGTTCTGACTAGTATCTAATTGGTTTAGTTGATTTCCAACACAAATAAAGCTTTGCAATTGTATATTATTATTAATATTCACGGTTGTTAATTGGTTTTGGGAGCCAACAAAATATGTTAAATTTATATTTTGAGTTAAATCAATTTGAGTTAGTTCATTATTGTCACACCATAATTCAGTTAATGCAGTAAAACCTTCTATTCCCGTTAAATCTGATATACCATAGGAACCTACATCTAAATCAGTAACATTCTCAATATTAGCCGTAGGCACAAAATCATCTAATGGTGGAGTATCATAGCCTAAATCGATTAAGGCTTGTTCAAAATTATCATCTGGCACATAGGTAAGTTGTGAATAAGAAAGAGTAGAAAGAAAAAATAGTGAAGCAATAATCATGTTTTTCATAATCGAGTATTAATTAGTTGTTCTTCAAAAATACAACTGTCTACCTATGAGTAACATACCCAATACTGGGGATTTTAAAAAAGTTAATTAACAACAATATTCACCATAAAACCTTCATTACTTCGGACATTAAAAACGGTATCATCTTCAAAGATTAGATACTGTCCTTTAATTCCTTTTAATACTCCTTCATAATTTAAAGTCTTAGCTATATTTAAACTTTTTAGTTTTTTAGGATATTGCAGAACTGGAAAATCCATATGGGTTTCCTTGTTGTTTTCAATAAAATATTCTTTAGCTTCATCAGGAATATATTGTTTCAATTTATCTCGCCATTCCAATAAATTTTGATCTTTTATTTCGTTTTTTAACATCGTTCGCCAATTGGTTTTATCACCTACATGATTTTTTAAGGCGACCTCAGTAATTCCTGCTAAATAACGATTAGGCACTTCCACAATTTCAATGGCTTCGTGGGCTCCTTGATCTATCCAACGAGTTGGAATTTGTGTTTTACGAGTTACTCCCACTTTTACATCGCTGCTATTTGCTAAATAAACGATGTGTGGCTTTAACTGTACTGCTTTTTCATATTCCAAATCACGATCTTCAATATTTAGATGTGCTTTACTTAATTCTGGATTGATAATCCATTCTGCTGCCTGAGGGATTTCAAAAAAACAATCGTAACAAAACCCCTGTCGGTATATTTTTTTTGCTTTTTCACAGTTTAAACACTGATAACCATCAAATGAAATAGATATTTTTTTATCAAGCAATTGATTGACATTCAAGAAATCATCCTTAAAAATCAAGTAATATTGAATGGGCGAACCTATTTCGGTTTGCATTTTTCTGAGTACTCCGTGGTAGTTCATAAGTCTTTACTGTTTAATTAAATAGGGCATATGCAGTTCGCAATTAGACATCATCTTGAGTATGAAAGATTTTAAAATGCTCGTTTCATAAAAAGAAAATGACTATTTTTATTGCATAAAGGTAACAAAACTGAAGCTTAAAAAATGCCGATACCCATAGTAAATTCCATTGCCACTTGGTTTTTAAAAAAGAGAATACATCAAATAGATTTATTCTTAAAGTATCCTATTGATGTTCAGGAAGAATTATTAAAAGGCTTAATTTATAAAGCACGATTTACTGAAATTGGAAATCAATACGACTTTAATAGCATCAAAAACTATCAAGATTTTGCAGATAGAATTCCGGTGACCACTTATGAAGATAATGAAGCTGCTTATGAACGTACTCGAAAAGGGGAAAGCAATATTTTTTGGCCAACACCTATAAAATGGTTTGCAAAATCTAGCGGAACGACCAATGCGAAAAGTAAATTTTTACCGGTGAGTGAAGAGTCTTTAGAGGAATGTCATTATGCGGCGAGCAAAGATTTACTGTGTTTGTACCTTAACAACAATCCAGAATCTGAATTATTTTTAGGAAAAAGTTTGCGTCTCGGCGGAAGCAAAGAACTTTACGAACAAAACGGAACGGTTTTCGGAGATCTTTCAGCAATTCTAATCGATAATATGCCTTTTTGGGCAGAATATAGCAGCACGCCGAGTAATGAAGTCTCGTTAATGGCGGATTGGGWATATAAAATGCAAGCCATCGTCGATGAAACCAGAAACGAAAATGTGACCAGTCTTTTAGGGGTTCCTTCGTGGTTATTGGTTTTACTTAACAATGTAATTGAAACAACTGGAAAAGACAATCTATTTGATGTTTGGCCTAACCTAGAAGTATATTTTCATGGAGGCGTGAGTTTTGATCCTTATGTAGAGCAGTATAAAAAAATATTACCAAAAAATAATTTTTTATATTATGAAACCTATAATGCTTCGGAAGGGTTTTTTGCAATTCAGGATAGAAATACGAGTAAAGAATTATTGTTAATGTTGGATTATGGGATTTTTTATGAATTCATTCCGATGGAAACTTATGATACTTCCGAAGAGAAAATCATTCCCTTAGCTGAAGTAGAACTAGGTAAAAACTATGCAATTGTGATTACAACCAACGCAGGACTGTGGCGTTATAAAATTGGTGATACCGTGCGATTTACTTCTATTAATCCCTTCCGAATAAAAGTAACGGGAAGAACCAAGCATCATATTAATGTATTTGGGGAAGAGCTGATTATTGAAAACGCTGAAATGGCACTTCGGAAAGCATCAAAATTAACTCATTCTGAAATTGTAGATTATACCGCCGGTCCTATTTTTATGGAAGGAAAAGAAAAAGGAGCTCACGAATGGATTATTGAATTTAAAAAACAGCCTGACGATATTAATACATTTAAACAATTATTGGATGCATTTTTACAAGAATCAAATAGTGATTATGAAGCCAAACGATTTCGCAATACAACTTTAAATTTTCCAACAATTCACGTTGCGCGAAAAAATCTGTTTAAAGATTGGTTAAAAAAGAATGATAAATTAGGAGGGCAACATAAAATTCCTAGACTTTCTAACTCCCGAGAATTTGTTGAAGAATTATTAGACAAAAATCAATAAAATCATATTTTATATCATTTGTATGTATTTTCCTACAATATGAATATGATAATATTTAATGTCGTTGAACGAAAATATTGCTTTATCCTCATATATTAATTATCAACCATAAATATACTTCAAAAAAGCGCCGTTTAAAAACTCATTTAATCGGTTAAGTGAAATGGTCGTTTTTTTAGAAAATTTTAATTGAAAAATTGTGCTTTTCAACGAGTATTTACTCTATTACAACTAAAACTTTTGGTAGTCCTTTTCGTACTTTCTAAGTTTGTCCTGTTGTAATAAATTAATAACCTCACATGAAAAATTTTATTTACATAGCAGTAACTATATGTTTTATAGTTTCATTATCATCTTGCGGAGCTGGGGCTTCTATAAAAAATGATAACAACGATCAAGTTGCTAGCTATACGTTAAAGAATAAAAAAGAATTAATGAAGCACAAAATACTTCATAAAAAAGGTAAGACTCTTATTGCCTTACCCTAACCATTTTTATATTTGAATTATATTGAAAATGCCTTTAAGTTTCTACAACCTAAAGGCATTTTTTTTTAATAGAACCTATTACGAAACCGCTTTTAGTTTCTTAATAGTTGATTTGTTAAGTTTATCCTCCACATAATCCCTAGTTACTTCTAAAGTTGTTTGGTTTCCATCTGGCATTTCAAACATAGCATCGGTAAGTACCGCTTCGCAAAGTGAACGTAATCCCCGAGCTCCTAATTTATATTCTACTGCTTTTTTAACAATAAACGCTAATGCTTTTTCATTTATAGTAAACTTTATACCATCCATTTCAAACAGTTTTTGATATTGTTTGATAATAGCATTTTTAGGTTCGGTTAAAATAGCTCTTAGAGTTTTCTCATCCAAAGGATTCATATACGTTAATACAGGAAGTCGTCCAATAATCTCAGGAATTAATCCAAAGTCTTTTAAATCTTTCGGAATTATATATTTCAATAAGTTATCTCGATCAACTACATCTTCTTTAATAGAAGCACTAAAACCAACTGCTTGAAGATTTAGACGTTTTGAAATTTTACGGTCAATTCCGCTAAATGCTCCGCCAGCTATAAACAAGATATTTTCGGTATTAACTTCAATGAACTTTTGATCTGGATGCTTACGTCCTCCTTTTGGTGGAACATTTACAACGGTCCCTTCTAAAAGCTTCAATAAAGCTTGTTGAACTCCTTCTCCACTTACATCACGAGTAATAGAAGGATTGTCACCTTTACGAGCAATTTTATCTATTTCGTCTATAAATACAATTCCGTGTTGGGCTTTTTCTACATTATAATCGGCAGCTTGAAGTAATCGGGTTAAGATACTTTCTACATCTTCCCCAACATATCCTGCTTCAGTTAATACGGTAGCATCAACAATCGCCAATGGAACATTTAACATTCTAGCAATCGTTTTTGCTAATAATGTTTTTCCGGTTCCTGTTTCTCCAACAATGATGATGTTTGATTTTTCAATTTCAACATCATCGTCGGTGTCTTTTTGCAGTAATCTTTTATAGTGATTATACACCGCAACCGACAAGATTTTTTTTGAATAATCCTGACCAATAATATATTCGTCTAAAAAAGCCTTGATTACTCTCGGTTTTTTTAGCATTAACTCTTCTGTCAAATCGCTATTATCCGAATCCATTGCTTCTTCAGCAACAATACCGTGTGCTTGCTCAATACAGCGATCACAAATATGTGCATCTAAACCTGCAATCAATAAATTGGTTTCTGGTTTTTTACGACCACAAAACGAACATTCTAATTCTTCTTTTGCCATAATCCTTTTCTTAATATTCACTTTATAGGTTTGGATATTTTACCCCAACCCTAAAGGGAGCTTTAATTAAATCCTTAAATAAAGTCTTTCTTATTTTCTAACTAATATTTCATCAATCATTCCGTAATCTTTAGCTTTATCAGCTTTCATCCAATAATCACGATCTGAATCATCATATACTTTGTCGTATTTCTGACCCGAGTGTTTCGCGATGATTTCATACAATTCTTTCTTTAACTGAAGAATTTCTCTAGTAGTAATTTCAATATCACTCGCTTGTCCTTGAGCGCCACCTAATGGTTGGTGAATCATCACTCTAGAATGGGTCAATGCACTACGTTTTCCTGGAGCCCCTGCACATAACAAAACAGCTCCCATTGATGCTGCCATTCCTGTACAAATAGTTGCTACATCTGGTTTTATAAACTGCATAGTATCATAAATTCCCAGTCCAGCATAAACGCCTCCTCCAGGAGAATTGATATAAATCTGAATATCTTTTGTAGCATCCGTACTTTCTAAAAACAATAATTGTGCTTGAACTATATTAGCAATTTGATCGTTAATTCCGGTTCCTAAAAAAATAATGCGATCCATCATTAAACGTGAAAACACATCCATTGCCACCACATTCATTTGGCGTTCTTCAATAATATTTGGTGTAAAACCCATTGGATTCATGCTACTTACGATATTATCGTAGTACATACTGTTGATTCCTTGATCTTTAATTGCAAATTTTCTAAACTCTTCTCCGTAGTTCATAAATACTATTTAATTTTATTAAAAAAAAGCGTTGAACACTATCGATTCAACGCCTTAAAGATACTGTTTTTTTAGTAATTTTTGATTCTGTTTATCCCGACAGTGGGATAGAATAACAAAATGATTATTTACTATATGCTTCTTTAATGAATTTATCGTAAGTGATTTCCTTAGTCTTCAATTTTGTATTTTCCTTAAAGAAAGTCAATAGTTTTTGGCTGTTTAATTGCTCTGAAAGTTTTTTCACTTCTTCTTGATTCTGCATAATACGAGCCGCAATCGAATCTAACTCTTCGTCTGAAGGATCCATTTGTCCATATTGTGCCATTTGTGCTTTGATCATATTTTTTGAATAATCTTTCAACTCATCAAAAGAAACTTGAATATCGTGATCTTTTCTTATTTTACCTTCTATTAATTGGTATCGCAATCCTTTTTCACTTCGTTCGTATTCTGCTTTTGCTTCTTCTTCCGTCATTGGATTTTTACCAGAAACCTGAATCCATTTTGTTAAAAATTCTCCTGGAAGGTCAAATTTTGTATTGGTAATTAATGTTTCCACAACTTCATCCATTAGCTTTTGATCGCTTTGTTGAACAAATTGTCTTTCGGCATCTTCTTTTATTTTTGCTTTTAATTCATCTTCTGTTTTTACCGCATCTTTTCCGAAGATTTTATCGAAAAAAGTTTGGTTTAATTCAGCCATCTCTCTTTTGTTTACTTCTTTGATTTCGAAATTTACTTCAATTTCCAACCCGTGAGCATCGTCATGAGACACCTCTAAATAAGTTTGATTTTGATGATCGTCTGCAAATAATCCTTTCGTATTTAATACTACTGTGTTACCAATTTTTGCGCCAATTAACTTTTTTAATTGTGTTTTTCCTTTGATAATATCTAATGAAAAAGAAGTGTTTTTGTCAATTCCTTTTTCTTCATTAGTAAAGGTTCCTGTTATTTCATCTCCTTTTTCAATTTCAGTTTTAGAAATTAATTTTCCATATTGATTGCGAATAGATTTTACCTGATCATCGATCATTTTTTTATCGGCAACAATATTATAATGAGTAATTGCTTTTTTTCCTTTTACGTCAACTTCAAATTTTGGAGATAATCCCAATTCAAAATCAAACGTAAAATCTGAATTATTCCAGTCTATTTCAGTAGTGTTTTTTGGAAGTGGATTTCCAAGAACATCTAACTTTTCTTCTGTTAAATAGTTATGTAAAGAATCTTGAAGTAATTTGTTTACTTCTTCAATTAAAACGGCTTTTCCGTATTGTTTTTTTACCATTCCCATAGGTACATGACCTTTTCTGAAGCCAGGAATATTAGCAGTTTTACGGTAATCGTTTAAGATTTTCTGAACTTTTTCTGAATAATCTTCTTCTTTAATAGCAACCGTTAATACAGCATTTAAACTATCGATGTCTTTTTTTGTAATCTCCATTTCTTGAAATAATTTTACCCCCTATTTTTGGGTGTGCAAAAATACAAAATGAAAACCCTCRATACAAGTAAATTAAGAATAGATTAAGATTGCTGTTTCTCCTCACCCAATACTGAATGTAAAATTGGCTGAAGTATAGACAATAAAATACTAAACAATAATGCCCACCAAAAGGAAGCTACTGTAAAACCGTCTAGAAAATTACCCGCCATCATTATCATTAAGGCATTGATTACAAACAAGAACAATCCCATTGTAATTAGTGTTGCTGGTAATGTTAGGAAAATTAACAAAGGCCTTACAAAACTATTTAACAATCCAATAATTAAAGCAGCCCAGATAGCATCTGTATAACTAGCAACAGTAATGCCAGGAAGAATTTTTTGTAAAACAAATACTGCAACTGCAGTTAATAATAATTTAAGGATCCATTTCATAATAATATTTTATCAAATTAAGATTTACAAATATCTCATTTAATTATTAAAACTAATATATGAATTGTTATTAAGATTATATAATTGAATTTTYTTTCGTTCGTCTTTAAATTTGAAAACTGAAACTTCTTGAGTTTGATTTGGACTTCCCCATTTATTATATAAAGTTACTTTAATATAGGTAGATTCTGGTTTTTTATTACCCAAATAATTAATATTGACCATCCAATTGCCTAAACCTATTTCTTGAATCATAAATTCTTTACTAGAATAACCTAATTCCTTTCCATTATTAATTGTTTGTTCATCGTTTGCTAAGCTATGCTTATATACATAAGCTTGATTATTTGGATTTACAAACTCTAATTCAAATTCTGCTTCAGAAGTATTCCATTCGAAAACGATTCGAGTATCATCTCTAAATTCAACAATAGATTCGTTTTTTGGATAAAAAGACATATTAATGTCAGATTGATTATTCCTATTATAATACAACCATTCCATTTCATTAAAAATCAACTCACCAATGGCATTATCACTTATATTATTACCTTGAATTAAATAACCCATATACATTCTCCAAGCTTTATTATAA
Organism: Flavobacterium sp.; assembly: GCA_002733185.1. Lineage (GTDB taxonomy): Bacteria > Bacteroidota > Bacteroidia > Flavobacteriales > Flavobacteriaceae > Marifrigoribacter. The sequence continues at coordinate 89,311 of NVUT01000003.1, forward strand.
TTGTCATTATCTTTATATGCATTTGCTAAATCTCYATAAGATTGTGCATAATTTGGACGTAATTTAAATACTTTTTTATAAATATTAATAGCTTCAACTTTAGCATTCATTACTTGCATTTGATAGCCTATAACTTTTAATATTTCTGGATTATTATTGTGTGTTTCAGCAATTTTATGTAAGATTCGTTTTGAAATATCTTTATCGCTATAATAGTTGTAAAATAATTCTGCGACACTAACATGGTCACTATAATTATTAATTAATGTGAAATTTTTAGTATAATACTCAAAGGCCAACTCCTTATTATTTATTCCTTTTATTTTTTTTGTAAAAGCCGTTAATGAATTATTTATTGTTGCATAAGCTACGGCATCATTATTGTAGTAATTTTTATTAAGATATTTTTCTGCGTTGTTTTTGTTTTCATTTTTCAATGAAGCTAAATATGCGGATTTCGTCTGTATGACAATTACACCATTAGAACCAATAACTCCATATCTTGACAGACCATTAAAAGATTTTAAAACATAAACGCTTTTAATATCATCCATTCTAATAAATGCAGATGGGTCTTCATCATAAATTAAACCATCAATATCATATACCATATGATGGTCACTTCCTCTAACGTAAAACATAGCTTCTGGAATACCCCATTTATTAGGTACTATTTCTATTCTAACCCCAGGAAACTTACCAGCAATAGCAAGACTCAAAGAAGGCGCTCCTGTTAAATTAATATCTTTACCATCAATAAAACCAACTGAATATCCAGATTTTATAGGATCTATTGTTCCTCTTGCTGTAGAGAATTTTTTTAATTTATCTACTCTTAAATGATTAGGAATTGCTTCTGTCTTAGTTTTTGCCTTAACCAATACTTCATCTAATTGGTTAATATCCTTAAACATTTGAACATTTAGAATGTTAGTAACATCCTCAATAATTATATTAATTGTTTTATAACCAACAAAGCTGTATTGAATTACATCGCCAGTTTTTGCAATAATCGAATAGCTGCCATCAATATCTGATTTAGCACCTATATTCGTTCCTTTGACTATTATATTTACATTTTTAAGTGTTTTAGTAAAATAGCTTGTTTTTCCTGTGATTTCTTTAGGTTCGTTTAATTTTTCTTGAGCAAAAATTGAAGAACAAAGAACTAATAAAACTACAATTGAGATAAGTTTTTTTTTCATAATGTTTCTTTTTTCACCTAAGATACAAAATTTATTACTTCTTTAAAAAAGTTGGATGGATTTTCTGCGTGTAACCAATGTCCTGCCTTTGAGATTGTTTCGATTTTTGCCTTCGGAAAATGTTTTAAAATTAACATTTCATCCATGGACTCAATATAATGAGAATTAGCACCTCGTAAAAACAAAGTATCTTTATCGTAATAAGAATTCTCTGATAGTGCTTTTCCTACTTCTTCTATATTACTAACCAAAACAGGAAGATTAATTCGCAATGCTAATTGTTCTTTTTCTTTCCAATACAAGTTTTTTAATAGAAACTGACGTATTCCCATATTTTTAATATAATGAGATAATACTTCATCTGCATTTTTACGAGAATCTATAATCGAAAAATCCAAAGAAGACAAGGCTTTTAAAATGTCCTGATGATGGAGTGGATATGCCTTTGGACCAATATCTGCCACTATTAATTTTAAAACCATTTCAGGAAAAGAGCAAGCAAATTGCATAGCTGTTTTTCCGCCCATAGAATGTCCTAATAAAATAAAGTCGCTTAATTGATAATGATCGCAATAGTTTTTTAAATCGTTAACCATTACCTGATAATTGAAGGTGTCACTATGAAAACTACGACCGTGATTTCGTTGATCTACTAGATGAACTTGAAAACCCTGTTGGTTAAATTTACTTGAAAGGGATTTCCAATTATCACCCATTCCCAAAAATCCGTGAAGAATAATGAATGGTTTTCCCTCTCCTATGATGTTTGAATGTAGTAGCATTATTTTAACTTCTCCAAATAACTCCCAATCACATTTTCCATCCCCAAATATAAAGATTCACAAATTAAAGCGTGACCAATAGAAACTTCTAATAAATTTGGAATATTCTCATTAAAAAACTTGATGTTGTCCAACGATAAATCGTGTCCTGCGTTAATTCCTAATCCAAGTTCATTTGCTCTAATCGCACAATCTGTATAGGGTTTTATTGCGTTTTTATTTCCTAAATTATATTGTTTTGCAAATTCTTCGGTATAAAGTTCTATTCGGTCGGTTCCTGTTTCGGCAGCACCTTCAATCATAGCAATGGTTGGATTTACAAAAATTGAAGTGCGGATGTTGTTTCGTTTACATTCTGAAATTATTTCAGATAAAAAATCTTTATGTTTCACAGTATCCCAACCCGCATTGGAGGTTATTGCATCCACCGCATCTGGCACTAAAGTAACTTGTGTGGGTTTGATTTCAAACACCATTTTAAGGAAGGATTCTACTGGATTTCCTTCAATGTTATATTCCGTGGTAATAATAGGTTTAATATCATAAGCATCTTGATAACGAATATGGCGTTCATCTGGACGAGGATGTATAGTAACTCCTTCTGCTCCAAATTTTTGAACATCGATAGCCGCTTGTAAAACACTTGGTGTATTTCCGCCCCGAGCATTTCGTAAAGTCGCAATTTTATTAATATTAACACTAAGTTTAGTCATTGTATTTTTTTTGAAACCCAAAAATACAATTTGAACTATGGCTTTACCGCTATTTTTTAAGTATTTTGCAAAAAATATCTATTGTGAATATACAACAATACATAATTAATGATATAAAACCTTTTRATGTTTCAACTAACATTTTAGAGGTTCAAAATATTTTTAATCAGCTTACTTACTCTCATATACCTATTCAAAAAGATGGAATATATATAGGTAGTATATCTGAAAATGATGCCCATTGTTTTGAAGGAACCAAACAAATTGAAGATTATTTATATTCTTTGGAGCCTTTTTTTGTGCGAGAAAACACTAATTGGTTGGATATTTTAGAAGCTTTTGCACTTCACAACTGCAATATTATGCCAGTTCTAGGAAGTGATAACAAGTACCTAGGATATTACGAATTAAGAGATGTGATGTCCTTATTTAACAACACTCCATTTTTAAATGAAGCAGGCGGAATTATTGTTATTGAAAAAGAACAACGCGATTATTCCTTTAGTGAAATTTGCCAAATAGTAGAATCTAACGACGCAAAAATATTGGGCGTATTTATTTCGAAAATGGACGGTGCTATTGTTCAAGCAACTGTAAAAATTGGACATACAGGCATGAATGCAATAGTACAAACTTTTAGAAGATACGGTTATCAAGTAATCTCAAAACACGAGGAAGATAAATTTATTGAAGAGCTTAAAGAACGTTCTGATTATTTGAATAAATACCTAAATATATAAGTATGAAAATAGGTGTTTACGGTCAGTTTTATCATGAGGATTCTGAAATTTATATTCAGTACATTTTGGATGCCCTTCAGAAAAAAGAAGTAGAAATATTTGTTGAAGAAGAGTTTTTAAAAAGCATCAATAAACATAAAGATATATCTGAAAATTACTCGAAAGTTTCTTCTTTTAAAACCATTGATGCTAGTTATGATTTTTTCTTGAGTATAGGTGGCGATGGTACTTTGCTAAAATCTGTTACCTATGTTCGCGATTTAGGAATTCCCATTATAGGCATTAATACTGGTAGACTTGGGTTTTTAGCAACCATACAGAAAGAAGAAATTACCAAAAGTTTATCACAAATATTAAACGGAAATTATTTCATATCAGAACGTAGCTTACTTTCTATTTCAACAAGTCCTAAAATAGATGAAATAATTCCTCTAAATTTTGCTTTGAATGAAATAGCAGTGAATAGAAAAAACACCACCTCGATGATTAAAATAGAAACCGAGGTTAACGGCAAACACCTTACTTCTTATTGGTCCGATGGATTAATTGTATCTACGCCAACAGGATCCACAGGCTACTCCTTAAGTTGCGGCGGTCCCGTTATAGAACCTAATACCAATAGTTTTGTAATTACGCCCATTGCTCCGCATAATTTAAATGCTAGACCTCTAGTAATTCCAGATAATTACACGGTGACTTTAAAAGTTTCGGGTAGAGGGAAATCGCATTTGGTATCACTAGATTCAAGAATTGCGACTATTAAAAACAATACTACAATCACTATTAAAAAGGCTTCGTTTTGTATAAAATTAGTTCAGTTATCTGAAGATAGTTTTATAAAAACCCTTCGTAAAAAATTGCTGTGGGGAGAAGACAAACGAAACTAATCTATTTTTCTACAATATTATTCACTAAAATTTGTTAATCATCTGAGACTATTTTGCATATAGCTCCAAGATGCCAAGTTTATTATTATATTTGCAAACTTTTACTTTTATGAAGTTATATACCGTTATATTTTTTATATTACTAACACCCTTACTTATGCAATCTCAAACTTACGAGATTGGTGGTTTTGTTGGTGGTGCTAATTTTATTGGCGATGTCGGAAGCACAAGCTACATTGCACCTAAAACTCCTGTAATTGGAGCACTTTTTAAATGGAATCGTAGCGAGAGACACGCTTTTAGAGGATCCATTACTTTTGCAAGAATAGAAGGAGATGACCAAGACTCTCATGAAAGCAGACGTAATGAAAGGGGTTATAAATTTGAAAATAACTTAATTGAAGTTTCAGTCGGAATAGAATTTACTTTTTGGGAATTCGAAATGTATAGCGGCAAACATGCCTCGGCACCTTATTTATATACTGGAATAACTTATTTTAGATACAACTCATTAAGTAAAAAATCAAATAATGATATTGTAGAATATAGTAAAGCTGGTTCTTTTTCAATTCCCATGACAGTAGGTTACAAAACTACACTCGGAAGAAGATTTGTACTGGCTGGAGAAATTGGAGCCCGATATACATTTACTGATAATTTAGACGGAAGTAATGCTAGAAAAGGATCTGAAGATGAAGATTTATTAAGTTTCGGAAACAAAAACAACAACGATTGGTATGTATTTACTGGAATTTCATTAACTTATACCTTTGGAAGAAAACCTTGTTATTGTAATTTTTAATATTTAATGTCACTGGTAAATAAAATAGATAAGTCCAAGTTACCCAATCATATTGCTATAATTATGGATGGCAATGGACGGTGGGCAAAAAAAAGAGGATTTTTAAGAAATTTAGGACATAAAAGTGGTGCTAAATCCGTAAAACAAGTTGTAGAAGCTTGTGCAGAAATCAATGTTAAATTTTTAACACTCTATGCTTTTTCTACAGAAAATTGGAATCGACCAAAATTAGAGGTAGAATTGCTTATGAAACTTTTAATTTCTTCGTTAAAAAAAGAGTTAAATACACTTCAAAAAAACAATATTAAGTTAATAACTATTGGTAATCAAGAATCATTACCAAGCAAGGTACTTAAAGAGTTATCCTACGTAATTGAAAAAACAAAAAACAACAACCAACTAACCTTAACACTTGCTTTAAGTTATGGCTCTAGAGAAGAAATCATAAAAACTATTAAAGAGATTAGTCTTAAAGTTAAAAATAACCTAATTTCGCCCGAAAATATTGACATATCGATAATTAATAATCATCTTTACACACGAAATTTACCGGATGTAGATTTATTAATACGCACTAGTGGTGAACAACGTATTAGTAATTTTTTACTTTGGCAAATAGCGTACGCTGAATTATATTTTACCGATGTACTTTGGCCTGATTTTAGTAAAGAAAATTTATTCGAAGCAATATTAAATTATCAAAAAAGAGAACGAAGATTTGGAAAGACCAGTGAACAAATTAACGAATAGTCCACTTTTATATATTCACAAAAAGTTTTATAGTATTCTATTTTTTACAATACTATCTATTTACAGCATTACGGCACAAACGCTAAATAGCAACACAAAATACACCATTAACTCGATTACCGTAACAGGAGCGCAAAGTTTTAATGAAAAAACAGTAATTGCTTTTACTGGGTTAAAAGTTGGAGACCGTATTTATGTTCCAGGAGAAAAATTAAGTGAGATAACTAAAAAACTTTGGGAACAAGGATTGTTTAGCGATATCGCTTTTTACGTAACCAATATTATTGGTGATAAAGTAGATTTGGAACTTTACATTATCGAACTACCAAAAATAAAAGACGTTACCATTGTTGGAATTAAAAAAGGTAAGAAAAAAGATATTATTAAAGACAACAATCTTAAAGCAGGGGTAAAGATCACAAAAAACTTAATAACCACTACAAAAAATTATATCAAGAAAAAATATCGAGAAGAAGGGTATTTAAATACACAAGTCGATATTATCACAGAACCTTATGCAGATTCGTTAGGAATTGAATACTCTAAACATTTTACAGTTAAAATAGATAGAAAGGAACGAGTAAAAATCTCTTCTTTAGAATTTGAAGGAAACGATGCGCTATCAGATAAAAAACTGAAAAGCGCAATGAAAAACACCAAGCAAAAAAACTTTTTTAGAGTTTGGAAAAGATCTAAATATACAGAGAGCACATTTTCTGAAGACAAAGAAGCACTACTTAACAAGTATAGATCTAGCGGTTATAGAGACGCAAGAATTATTAGTGATACAATTATTAATGAAAACGAAAAAAACATTGTATTAAAACTAAAAATTGAAGAGGGAAAAAAATATTACTTCGGAAAAATTAATTTCATCGGGAATAGTGTTTACAAAAATTCACAACTAAGAAGAGTACTTGGAATTGCTGAAGGAAACACCTACAATGGCGTTCTTTTACAAGAAAGAATTGAAGATGCAGAAAACCCAGAGGCAAACGACCTTACCAACCTATACCAAAATAATGGTTATTTATTTTCAAGAATAAATCCGGTAGAAGTTGCAGTAAGAAATGACACTATCGATTTTGAAATTAGAATTCACGAAGGGAAAATCGCCTATTTCGATCATGTAACTGTTGTTGGTAACGACAAAACTAACGACCACGTAATATATAGAGAAATTAGAACCCGTCCCGGTCAAAAATATAGCAAACGAAATGTAGTAAGAACCATTAGAGAACTTGGACAATTAGGATATTTTGATCCAGAACAACTATCTCCAAATTTCAAAAATGTAGATCCAAACAACGGCACGTTAGATATGGAGTATTCTGTAGTTGAAAAAGGATCAAGTCAGATTGAACTACAAGGAGGTTATGGAGGCGGTGGATTTGTAGGGACTCTAGGATTATCTTTCAACAATTTTTCATTACGAAACATATTTAATAAAGATTCATACCATCCTTTGCCAATGGGCGATGGTCAAAAACTATCCATTAGAGCACAAGGGAGCACTTACTATCAAACTTATAGTTTATCTCTTGTAGAACCTTGGCTAGGAGGTAAAAAACCTATTCAATTTAGCACATCCTTTTCTCATACTATTCAATATTTTTATGATTTCAGAAGTAGAGATGTAGATAAAAGTAGAAGATTCCTTATTACAGGAGGATCTGTAGGTTTAGCAAAAAGATTAAAGTGGCCAGACGATTACTTTACACTATCACATGCTGTTAGTTACCAACACTATAATTTAAAAAATTACAATACTGGTTTGTTTACTTTTGGTGATGGACAATCAAACAATTTAGCATATACAATTGGTTTAACTAGAAACAATACCGCTACCAATCCTATATATCCAATGTCTGGGTCAGAATTTAGTGTAACAGCAAAATTAACATTACCGTATTCAGCTTTTAGCAGCACCGACTTTGAGGCATTAAAAAACGAAAGAGAAGAACTGCTTGAAATAGCTCCAACAGAACCCGGTTTTGTTGATGCAACCGAAAGAATTGGTGAAATTGATCAAGAAAGGTTTAGATGGTTAGAATATTACAAACTAAAATTTAAAGGTACGTGGTACACACGGGTAATGGGTAAATTAGTTTTACGTCCAAGTGCCGAGTTTGGATTTTTAGGCGCTTATAATCAAGATAGAGGTGTCCCACCATTTGAACGTTTCTATTTAGGTGGAGATGGCTTAGGAGCTTTTAGTTTAGATGGTCGTGAAGTTATTGCTTTAAGAGGTTATCCTAACCAAGCACTCTCTGGTGTTGATGGAAATCCAATTTATAATAAGTTTTCTTTAGAATTGCGTTATCCAATTACATTAGCTCAGTTAGCTTCAATATATGTTCTTACCTTTGTGGAAGGTGGGGCTGCTTATGATAATTTCAGAAATTACAATCCTTTTCAATTAAATAGGTCTGCTGGCGCAGGATTACGTATATTTATGCCTGCATTTGGATTATTAGGAATTGATTTTGCTTACGGATTTGACCCAGTTCTTGGAGGATCACAACCAAACGGATGGGAAACTCACTTTATAATAGGGCAACAATTTTAATAATGGCACGATTTTTTCTAAACATACAACTAACAACTATGAAAACAAAAAAGTTACTACTTATTACCCTTACTCTATTGTCTTTTACTTTTGTAGCAAACGCTCAAAGAGGAGTTAGGATTGGTTATATTGATATGGAATATATTTTAGAAAATGTTCCAGAATACAAAGAAGCTTCCATTCAGTTAAATGGAAAAGCACAACGTTGGAAAAAAGACATTGAAAAGAAAAATGATCAAATTGAATTAATGAAAATTAATTTAAGTACCGAAAGAGTCCTTCTTACAACAGAACTTATTGAAGAAAGAGAAGAAGATATTACGATTTTAGAAGATGAAATGCTTAAATACCAACAAGACCGTTTTGGACCAAATGGAGATTTATTTATTCAAAGAAGACAATTAGTACAACCTATACAAGATCAAGTTTTCAATATTGTACAAGAAATTGCAGAAAACAAAAAATACGATTTTATTTTTGATAAATCCGCTGATATTGTAATGCTCTTTTCAGCAGACAGACATGACATTAGCGATATTGTATTACGAAGTATAAACAGAACTGCTAAAAGAAAAGAAGCTACTTCTAAAAGAGATAAAAAAGAAATTGAACGCACAGAAGACTTATCCTTAGAAAAAGACACTGCAGTTACGGAAAGAGAAAAAGCCGTTGAAGATAAAAAAAATGAAAGAGAAGCTGCTATGGATGATCGCAAAAGAGTTCGTGATTCTATAAGAGCAGTAAAAAAAGCTGAGTATGAAGCAAGAAGACAAAAACTACTTGATGAGCGTCAACGCAAAAAAGATTCTATAGCAGAAGCAAGAGCTAATAATAACTCAAATAGCAATCCTACTGAAAATGATGAAGAAGAAGGCGAAAATAATGGAGAAGGATCAAATAACGATGGAACCAAAGAAGATTAATTAATAACAAATAATACCTAAATTTAATACACATTACAATGAAAAAAATGAAATCATTATTCGTAGCAATTTTATTATTTATTGGAGCTACAAGTTTTGTAAATGCACAAACAAAAGTTGCTCACATAGACACTAATGCACTTGCTGAAGCAATGCCTGAAATGAAAGCTGCCCAATCTCAATTGGAAAAACTTCAAAAAACCTACGACACTGAAATTAAAACTTTAGTGAAAGAATTTGAAACAAAAATCACACAATACGAAGTAGAAGCTGAAAGCAAAACTGCTGAAGAAAATGCAAAACGTGCTGAAGAAGTACAAAGTATGCAACAAAATATAAACGCTTATCGTCAAGGTGCTTTAGAAGATCTTCAGAAAAAACAAGAAGATTTAATTGCTCCTATCTTTGAAAAAGCTCGTACTGCAATTCAAAAAGTAGGAAGAGCACAAGGATTTCAATATGTTTTAGATTCAAGCAGTTTACTACTTGCTGAAGGAAAAGACCTATTAATTGATGTAAAGAAGGAATTAGGAATTTAATTTTTATTTTTTTATAGCTATTTTCAAAACTGCTTTCCTTTTGGTAAGCAGTTTTTTATTTTTATATGATGAATAATAAACCAATTGGCATATTTGATTCTGGCGTAGGAGGCACTTCCATATGGAAAGAAATAAACGCACTCCTTCCTTTTGAAAATACCATATATTTAGCGGATAGTGCAAATGCTCCTTATGGTTATAAATCGGTCGATGAGATTATTTCTTTAAGTATAAAAAATACAGAATTATTAATGCAAATGGGCTGTAAATTAATTATTGTAGCCTGCAATACTGCAACAACAAATGCTATTTCAATACTCCGTAATAAATTTGATATTCCTATTATTGGGATTGAGCCAGCTTTAAAGCCAGCAGCATTAAAAACAAAAACAAAAAGTATAGGGATTCTAGCAACACAAGGTACATTAATGAGTAGTTTGTTTTCAGTTTCTGCTAAAGTATTTACTAAAAAAATTCAAATAACTGAAGTTATTGGCGAAGGCTTGGTTCCATTAATTGAAGAAGGTAAAGTTGATACAAAAGAAATTAATATTCTACTAACCAAATACATTCAACCAATGACAAATAACAATATTGACCACCTTGTTCTTGGCTGTAGTCATTACCCCTATCTAATTCCTCTTTTAGAGAAAATATTACCAAACAATATTACTATAATCGATTCTGGGGAAGCAGTTGCTAAACAAACTAGAAATGTGCTAATTAAAAACAAAATACTTTCAAAAAACAAAAATAAACCTGAACATATCTTCTATACAAACACTTCTACTTTTACTTTAGAAATGCTTTTAAAAAAATATTCTAGCAGTATCGTTATTAAAAACAAGAAATTCTAATCTACACAAAAGGAGCATCAATAGGGAGCACTTTTACTGTTCGAGTTTCAATATTAAATCGGTCACCATTGGATAGCACATGAACCGTTAGATTAGCCATGGTCATTGGCGTACCTTCAGAGAGTAATTTTTCGTTATTATGAGTTAATGTTTTTGGATCGAAAACAATAATCATTCCAGAACCTATTACTTCAAATTCGTTGTTTTGGATGACCAAGCCAGTATCCTCTGCCAATCCTATTCCTAATAAATTTGAGAATTTTGCCACTGCTTCTGATTGTCTTCCAAACCGTCCTCTTTGAATAAAATGAGTGTCAAAAACTAGTTCAGGAATTAAACCCAAACCTTCTCTCATGATCACCGCACCTTTAATAAAAGCATCGGTACTACTTCCTCCTGCAATCATTTCTGTAGCCATTGCCATAGCACCTGCACTGGTTCCGGCAATAACAAACCCTTCTTCATTATTATGACGATCGATCATTATATGATGAATGGTAGTCCCTCCAATTTTGTCGGATATCTTAGACTGATTTCCGCCAGAAAACATTATACAGTCAGCGGTTTTTATTAGGTTGATAGATTCTTCTTTTTCAGAATCTTCCTTACTACGAATATCCAATACGTGAATATTAGTACAACCTAATTTACTAAAAGCATCAATATAATTTTCACCTACTTCCACAGGGATACTTGAGGCGGTTGGAATTACTATAATCTTAGCATCAATCCCTCCACTTTCCTTTACAACCCTAGAAAGAATTCCTTCTTCAATATATTCTAAAGTGTATTGTTCGTGTGTCTTTCTATCGCCTTTATCTTCATTTCCACCAATAGGAATTAGTGTACCTTTAACCATCATAGTATTCATTTTTTCTTTGAACAAAAATAAACTAATTTTTTTACTGAAAAATGTATATATTTATAAACTTTCACCAATATTAAATTTAAACCTATGGAAATAAGAAGCATCAATGCCATGCGTGGTCCAAATTACTGGTCAGTTCGTCGTCATAAACTAATTGTGATGGTTTTGGATTTACAAGAAATGGAGGAATTGCCTTCTAATAAAATTAAAGGATTTGATAAACGATTGGAGGCAATGTTTCCCACCATGTATTCACATCGATGTTCCGTTGGAACTCCAGGTGGGTTTTTTGAGAGAGTAGAAGAAGGAACTTGGATGGGACATATTATAGAGCATATCGCTTTAGAAATCCAAACAATTGCTGGTATGGATACTGGCTTCGGAAGAACTCGAGGTTATGGTGAAGAAGGGGTTTATAATGTAGTATTTTCGTACATTGAAGAAAATGTAGGTCGGTATGCTGCAAAAGTTTCGGTTGCAATTTGCGAAGCATTAATTGCAGGTGAAGAATACGACATGACGGAAGACATTCAACGAATGCGTGAAATTCGTGAAGACGAAAGATTAGGGCCAAGTACAGGATCGATTGTACAAGAAGCAGTAAATCGTGGAATTCCGTGGATACGATTGAATAAATATTCGTTGGTTCAGTTGGGTTACGGAGCTAATCAGAAAAGAATTCAGGCAACCGTTACTTCTGAAACCAGTAGTATTGGTGTTGAATTAGCTTGCGATAAAGAAGATACTAAATATTTATTAGAACAAGCTGAGGTAGAAGTGCCTCGTGGTGATATTATAAGAAGAGAACGAAGTTTGCAAGATGCTTGTGACTATGTTGGTTTTCCTTTGGTAATTAAACCCATTGATGGAAACCACGGAAGAGGAATCACCGTAGATTTAAATAATTATGAGGATGCTTTGGTGGCATTTCATCATGCAAAAGACAGTTCAAAAAGTGGTGCTATTATAGTTGAAAAATTTATTACTGGTAAAGATTATAGGCTGTTGGTGATTAATAATGTATTGGTTGCAGCTGCCATTAGAACTCCAGCACACGTTGTTGGGGATGGAAAATCTACCATTCAAGAATTAATAGATAAAGTAAATAGTGATCCTCGTCGTGGCTATGGACACGAAAAAGTATTGACACAAATTACCACTAACGAACTGACCAAAACTTTAATTAGTCAAGCGGGTTATACTTTGGGTTCAGTTTTAAAAGAAGGAGAAAAACTTATTTTAAAAGACACGGCAAATTTAAGTACGGGAGGAACTGCTGAAGATATAACCGATATTGTACATCCTGCAAATGTTTCGATGGTAGAACGGATTTCAAAAATCATCGATTTAGATATTTGTGGAGTCGATATTATGACGACGGATATTACCAAACCACTTTCAGAAACGGGAGGTGCGGTATTAGAAGTAAATGCAGGTCCAGGATTTAGAATGCACTTGGCACCAACCACAGGACTACCTAGAAATGTGGCTTCTCCTGTGATTGATAAATTATTCCCGAATGGCGAAACTGGGCGAATTCCAATTATAGCTATTACGGGTACTAATGGAAAAACAACTACCACCAGATTGTTAGCACATATTGCAAAAATGAATGGCTATCGGGTTGGTTATACCACCAGCGATGGGGTTTATATTCAAAACAGATTATTAATGACTGGTGATTGTACAGGTCCTACAAGTGCAGAATTTGTATTAAAAGATCCAACCGTAAACTTTGCTGTTTTGGAAAGTGCTCGAGGAGGATTGCTTCGTGCTGGATTAGGGTTTAAAAAATGTGATGTGGCAATTGTCACTAATGTTTCTGCTGATCATTTGGGATTAAAAGGGATTCATACGGTAGAACAATTAACAAAAGTTAAAGGAGTAGTTCCAGAAACAGTATTGCCAGATGGATATGCAATTTTAAATGCTGATGATGACTTGGTGTATAATATGCGTCGAAATATAGAATGTAATTTGGCTTTATTCTCGATGGATGAAAATAATCCACACGTTAAAGCATTGCAGCGAAAAGGTGGAATCACGGCGGTTTACGAAAACGGATTTGTAACTATATGCCGTGGAGAATGGAAAATGCGTGTGATGAAAGCGGAAGATATTCCATTGACGTACGGTGGAAAAGCAAAATTTATGATTCAGAATGTATTGCCAGCGATTTTGGCTGCAAATATTCAAGGAATTAGTATTGAAGATATGAAAGCTGCTTTAGAAACTTTTATTCCATCGGCTTCACAAACTCCAGGGCGATTAAATCTTTTTAAATTTAACGACTTTAGTGTTTTATTAGATTATGCTCATAATCCTGCAGGAATGAGAGCGCTTAAAGATTTCACAGATGAATTAGATGCCACTGTAAAAGTTGGAATTATTGCAGGAATTGGCGATAGACGTGAGGAAGATAATAACGAAATGGGAAGTATTGCTGCCGAAATGTTTGATGAAATTATAATCCGTCAAGACAAACGTCTTCGTGGAAAAACCGAGGAAGAATTGATAAAAATGTTGGACGACGGAATTAAAATGAAAGATCCAAATAAGAAAACGACCATTATCCCTTCAGAAAAAGAAGCGATTACATACGCAGTAAAAAATGCGGTAAAAGGCTCGTTGATTGTTTTATGTAGCGATGTAATTCCAGAASCTTTGGACTTAGTTAAAAAATTTAAAGAACAAGAAGCTAAAGGAGAGTTATTATCCGATTAACAATACTTTAATTTTGGGCTATGTTTTTAGTAAAACCTAGCCCAATTAATTATCTTCTAATATTAGTTCTAATCCTTCTGAAACTTCAGAAACCGGAATTTTACACGCATTGTTAACACAAACGTAAATTAAAGTTTCTCCTTCGCTATACCTTAATTCTAAAAGGGGTGATTTCTTATCAGTAGTACTTCCTGCAATTAATTTGTTTGGAATATAAATTTTATTTAGTTCAGATACTTTTTCAATTGCCTTATCTCCTACTACTACAACTTCAAAATATTTATTTTGGTAATTTGATAATAAATCTAGCCAATTAGAAAATCCTCCAGGGTAATTTGCAATTTCTGGCTGTATTATATGTAGCATATTAGAAGCTGTCTTACTATATTTTTCACTATCAAAATGATGTGCTAAAACAAACAGATTTTTTGCCATAACCGAATTGGAAGCTGGCATTACATTATCTCTATATTCAAAGCTTCGAGTTACTAATTTCTGATCTTCTTTTGAAGTAAAATAGAACATATGATTCTCTTCATTATAAAAATTAGTATATGAATACTCTGTTAATTCTTTTGCTTCATTTATCCATTTTTCATTTAAAGTCACTTCATATAACCCTATAAAAGCATCTATAACTGCTGCATAATCTTCAAGATACCCATTAATACTGCTTCTTCCATCTTTGTAGGTATGGTGAAGCGCACCGTTGCTTTGCAATAATTTTTCGTTAATAAAATTAGCATTCTTTAAAGCAGCGTCTAAGTATTCTTTTTTCTGAAAAGTTTTATAAGCATCCACATATCCTTTTATCATTAAAGCATTCCAAGAAGTTAACGTTTTATCATCAAGACGAGGATTGGGACGTTTATTTCTAAAGACAAGTAATTGTTGTTTCCAGTTTTTTCTTTTCTGAATAAATTCTTCTTGACTTATGGAAAACTCTTGTGTTATTTCTTCGTCACTTTTTTTACGAATAAGTACGTAATTATCCTTTTCCCATTTTCCGAAACCATTAATATTATAGTATTCTGCAAATAATTTATAATCATCTTTCAACTCTTTTTGAAGCGCTGCTTTAGTAAAAACATAATAAGCACCTTCTTCTAATTCTCCTTCAGAATTTTCACTATCGGCATCTAGAGACGAGTAAAAAGCGCCTTCTTTATTTGTCATTTCACGAGCAACATAGCTTAGTGTTTCTTCAACGACCTCCTTATATAATGTTTTTTTTGTAACCTGATAAGCATGACTATATAGACTTACCAATTGAGCATTATCATAGAGCATTTTCTCGAAATGAGGAACATGCCATTTCATATCAGTACTATACCTTGAAAATCCTCCTCCAACGTGGTCGTAAACACCACCGTAAGCCATTTTATCTAAAGTTAAGAACACATATTCTTGAACTAATTCATCATTATTTTGTGTTCCAAAACGCAATAAAAATTCCAAATTATTGGGCATCATAAATTTCGGTGCTCTTTTTGTTCCTCCAAAATTATGATCAAATGTATTCAACCAAGTACCTACTACTTCTTTTGTTGGAAAAGCTTTAAAATTCATTTCGTCCGTATTCACAGAAATTAAATCCATGCTTTTAATACCTTCTTCCAGTTTATCGGCATAATCTAAAAGTTTTTGAGGATCTTCTTCATATAGCTTTTGCATTTTGCCAAGAGCGACAATCCATTGTTCTTTTTTAAAATAAGTGCCTCCCCAAATAGGTCTTCCGTCTGGAAGTGCTACAACGTTAAGTGGCCAACCTGCACTTCCAGTCATTAATTGTACTGCATTTATATAAATCTGGTCAACATCGGGTCGTTCTTCTCGATCTACTTTAATTGAAATAAAATCTTTATTCATCACCGATGCAACAGTAGAATCTTCAAAGCTTTCTTTTTCCATAACATGGCACCAATGACAAGCAGCATATCCTACACTAATAATTATAAGCTTGTTTTCGTCTTTTGCTTGCTGAAGTGAAGTGTCGTTCCATGCTTTCCAGTTTACAGGATTATGAGCATGTTGTAATAAGTATGGGCTCGTCTCGTTGATGAGTTCGTTTGTATAAAGATGTGTTTCCAATGTTTCTTTTTTTGAAGAGTTACAAGAAATAATAAAAGTGATGATTAAAACTAAATAATAATGTTTCATTAATAAAATTTGTAAATATAAAAATACGCTCTTGAAATTTCAAAAGCGTATGCAATATGGTTGTTTTATGTTAATTATCCATTTATTGCTTCAACAATTTCAACTTTACCTTTAAGCATTTCACTAAGCATTGCTTCAATCCCATTTTTCAAAGTGACTGTAGAGGATGGACAACCACTACAAGCTCCTTGCAATATTACTTTTACCGTTTTAGTTTGTTGGTCGTATGAATCAAAAGCAATATTTCCTCCATCAGCTTCAACAGCAGGTTTCACATATTCATTTAATATAGAAATAATTTCTTTTTCAATTTCAGTAAAATCTCTGTTTTCATAAGAAGTTGTTGCAATTTCTTTGGTTTGAAGTATTTCGTCATTTAAAATATCTTTTCCAGATTCAATAAAAGATCGGATAAACTCTCTTAATTCATTTGCAAAATCTTGCCATTCAACATTAGATTGTTTGGTTACCGAAACATAATTTGCACTAATAAATATTTCTTTTACAAACGGAAAATTGAATAACTCAAAAGCTAAAGGAGCATGAATTGCTTCGTCACTTGTCTTAAATTCATACATATCATTTGCTAACGATCTATTGGCAACAAATTTCATTACCTCAGGATTAGGAGTGCTTTCTGCATAAATTGTAATAGGTATTTTATTTGTATTGCGCTCACTTACAATTGTTTCAAGTATCACTTTTTCGCCAGAATTTAAATATTCCTTGATCGTTTCCGAAACATCTTCTTGTACATCGTTCCAGTTAATTTGGGTTAAATCAAAGGGAAATTTTTCAATTGCAATAAAATTTTGAGAAATATATATCGTTTTTACAAAAGGCAAATGAAACAATTGTTGTGCTATAGGACTGACTTTAGCGTCATCTACATTGTTAAATTCGTAACTTTTTGTTTGAGTTAAAAAAGAGTTTGCAACAAATTTTACAATATTTTCACTATTAGTCTGTTGTACTGTTATATTTATTTTAGCCATTTTCATGTTTTTTTTACAAAAATATGAAAAGAAAAGCTATGTTTTCAATATATTTGAAATCTTAACCAATTGCATGAAGAAAATACTACTCCCCATAGTTCTACTTTTCTCTATTGTTAGCTACTCTCAGTTTATAACAATTGATGAAAGCCTAACGATTCAAGAGCTTGTTGAAGACATTCTTATAAATAGCCCTTGTGCTATAACATCAAATTATGGTTCTCGAACTGGAACTGATTTTGGCGAAGGAAATGGCATTGGCTATTTTAATGCTAATGGATCTGGATTTCCTTATGCTGAAGGAATAATTTTAAGTTCAGGATATGTGTTTGATGCTCCTGGACCCAACCTAACGGTTCAAACTAATGGCACACCCGCTTGGCCAGGAGATGCAGATTTAGAGGCCGTCACTACTGCTACAGGAACAGGAAATGCTTCATTTATTCAATTTGCATTTACACCTTTAATTAGTGAAATAAGCTTTAATTTTATTTTTGCTTCTGAAGAATACAACCAAACCTTCGAATGTACATTTTCAGATGCTTTTGCATTTATTCTTATTGATTTGAACACTGGTATTAGTCAAAATTTAGCTGTACTGCCTGGAACCGCAATTCCAATTGAAGCAACAAATATTCATCCTGATGTGCCTGGTGGTTGCCCTGCAATTAATGAAATTTATTTTGATAAGTATAACTTCATGCCCTTTAATGACGAAAATACTTCAGCAACTAATTTTAATGGACAAATACAAAGCTTAACAGCAGAAGGTACGGTAATTCCTGGTAATCCTTACACAATAAAATTAGTTATTGCTGATCAAGGAGATACTATTTGGGATTCTGCAGTATTTTTAGAAGCTGGGTCATTTAATATTGGTGTTGACTTAGGAGACGATTTAACAATTGCAGCTGGAAATGCACCTTGTCAAGGTCAACCTTTAGAAATTGGAGTAGCTCCAGATGCTACAGGACAAACAACATACCAGTGGTATGTCTGGAACCCAATRACTATGGTTTTTGACTTAATCCCTGGAGAAATATCAAATACCATTATAATCACACAATCTGGGATTTATCAAATTGAAACTATTTTCTCTGGAGGTTGTTCTGCAACCGATGATGTCTTAATTGAATTTGCACCACAGCCAATTGCTGTTGTTCCAGACGATCTAGTAATCTGTGATGAAGTTCCAAACGACGGTTTTGCTGAATTTGATTTAACTGTTCGAGACGCTCAAATAATTAACGGACAACCAGATACATTTGTAGAATACTATGTTTTATTAGCAGATGCAGAATCAGGTACAGCTCCCATTGCTACTCCAACTAATTATACAAATATAGATCCAGGGTTTCAAATAGTTTTTGCACGATTAGAAGAATCAAATCTAGGTTGCTACGATATAGTCCCTCTAGTTCTCCAAGTCGATCAAGCACCTTCAATCACAGATCCTATTTTGGATTATTTCATTTGTGATAACGATCAGGATGGGACGGAGATTTTTGATTTAACAACCAAGGATGCGGAGATATTAAATACCTTAATCAATGTAACGTTGAGTTATCATAATTTAGAGGCTGATGCCTTGGCGAATATCAATCCGATAGCAACTCCAGGAAATTATCCTTCTTCAGGAGAAGTAATATGGGTACGCGTAGAGAATGTAGCCAATTGTGTTACGGTAGGCAGTTTTAATTTGTTATTAGGATTGGTACCAACCTACACCGAGGTGCCTTTATTTTCTCAGTGTGATGATGATGTAGTAGATGGTTTTACAGAATTTGATTTAAATTCTCAGAATGCCACCATTATCAATGGCAATATAAATTTAAGTGTCAGTTATTATGCCACGCAGGCCGATGCAGACAGCTCGAGTAATCCTTTAGCGATTCCTTATATTAATACTGTAAACCCAGAGATTATATTTGTTAGAGTAGAAGACAACACCACGGGTTGTTACGGCACTTTTGAAATGACTTTAGAGGTGATTGCTCCCCCGACTATTTTTCAACCAGCCCCTTTAGAGTATTGTGATCAAGACAATGATGGTTTTGGAGAATTTACTCTAACCGATGCAGATCAAGATGTAACGGGAGGTATTCCTACGGGAAATTTAATGGTAACCTATCATTATTTATTAGCAGATGCACAAAACGGAGTATTGCCACTACCTATTATTTATTTAAACGACGTACCGTTTTTACAAACCGTTTACGTACGTTTACTAGATCAATCCACCGGTTGTTTTAGCATTACCACCTTAGATTTAATCGTATTAGACACCCCAGCCATTGCGCAGCCTGCAGATTTGGAAGCCTGTGATGATGATAACGATGGAGTTGTACTCTTTGATTTAACACAAACAGAAACAGCGATTTTAAACGGATTAGACCCTTTGCTTTATACCATAAGTTATTTTGAAGATATCAATTTAACCATTCCTATTGTAAACACAACCAGTTACCCGAACACCTCGAGTCCACAGACCATCTATGTATTGGTAGAAGACAATGCAACAGGATGTTCCCGAGAAACAACTTTTCAGCTATGGGTATTTTTACCACCCATATTAATAGCACCCACAGAATTAGCCTTATGTGATGTAACAGAAATCACAGGACCTAATGATGAACAAGAACCTTTTGATTTAGACAGTAAGATTAATGAGATTACAGGAGGTGATGCCAATATCGATATTACCTTCCACCTTACACAAGCAGATGCAGATGCAGGTATCAACCCGCTGATAAGTCTTTATACAAACACAATTAATCCACAAACTATTTTTATCCGTGGAGAAGATATCAATACCGACTGTGTGGTAAGTACAGGGGTAACCTTAAGCTTGGTAGTGAATCCACTTCCAAGTCCAGTAACACCAACACCATTAGAGGTATGTGATGATGACGCTGATGGTTTTGCACTCTTTACTCTAACCGATAAAGACATAGAAATCATAGGCGGTGAGCCAGGAGTAACGATCACCTATCACGAGAGTTTCTTAGACGCCGATATGGGTATCAATGCTTTATTGAGTCCTTATACCAATATGCTGAGTCCAAGTCAGCTTATCTATGCAAGAGCAGAATATATAGTTCCAGCCACAGGTTGTTATAAAATTGTTCCTTTAGAACTTATTGTAAACCCGAGCCCTACAATCCCGATCGATTTAGACGATTTGGTAGCCTGTGACAGTGATGGCGATGGAGTAGAACTCTTTGATTTAACCCTGCAAGATGCAGCTGTTTACGGCAGTCAAGACCCCAATGATTTCACCTTGGGTTATTATGAAACCTTGCTTGATGCCCAAGCAGGCACCAATGCAATTGCTATCCCAACAGCATACCCTAATACGGGTAATCCACAAACCATTTGGGTACGTTTAGAAAACGATACTACCCTATGTGTTTCAGTAGGAAGTTTTGAATTAATTTTAAGCATCGCACCTACCTTTACCGAAGTAGCGCTCTTTGAACAGTGTGATGATGAAGTTGTAGATGGCTTTACGGAATTTGATTTAAACTCTCAGAATACCACCATTACGGGAGGCAATATAAGTTTAAGTGTGAGTTACCACGCTACAGCGGCAGATGCTGATTCGGCGAGTAATCCACTAACAATACCACATATCAATACCAGCAATCCAGAGATTATCTATGTACGTGTAGAAGACAATACTACGGCCTGTTATGGAATTTTTGCGATGGAACTGCGAGTACTAGCACCCCCAGCAATTACCCAACCCAATCCATTGGTTTATTGTGATGAGGATAACGATGGTTTTGGGGAGTTTACCCTAACCGATGCTGATTTAGAAGTAACCGGAGGTATTCCTCCAGGAAACCTTGTAGTTACCTATCATTATTTAATAGAAGATGCACAAAACGGAGTATTGCCACTACCTGCTATTTATTTAAACGATGTTCCTTTTTTACAAACCATTTATGTACGTTTATTAGATCAGACCACGGGTTGTTATAGTATCACCAGCTTAGATTTAATAGTCAATCAAAGTCCACAGATTATAACACCAACAGATTTGGTACTGTGTGACGATGATAATGATGGCATTGAAGTATTTGATTTAACAAGTGTAGAGCCTGAATTATTAAACGGAATAGATCCAGCAACAGTACTAATAAGTTATTACCAAGACATTAATTTAACTATCGCTATTGCTAATCCGTCAGCATATTCTAACATACCACCGAGTCCACAAACCATTTACATAGTGGTAGAAGACATCGTGAATGGTTGTCAGAGTCAAGAAACGGTTCAGCTTTGGGTTAATTTACCACCAGTACTGGTAGCGCCTACCCCTTTAGAGTTATGTGATGTAACCGAGATTGATGGTCCAGACGATGAAAAAGAACCTTTTGATTTAGAAAGCAAGACCGATGAGATTACAGGAGGCGACATTAATATTAGCATTACCTATTATGAAACCCAGGTTGATGCTGATGCAGGAACAAATCCTTTAACGAGTCCTTATATTAATATCACTAACACCCAGACGATATTTATTCGTGCAGAGGCACAAAATACGCTGTGTGTGGTAAGTCAAGGAATCACCTTAGATTTAGTAGTAAACCCATTACCAAGTCCAATAACACCAACACCATTAGAAGTATGTGATGTGGACAATGATGGCTTTGCAAGTTTTACCCTTACCGATAAAGACATCGAGATCATAGGCGGCGAACCAGGAGTAACAATAAGTTATTACGAATCACCGATGGATGCGGAGCTAGGAATTTTTGCTTTAACGAGTCCGTATGGCAATATTCAGACCCCGAGTCAGACTATATACGTACGTGCAGAGTATGCAGCACCAGGAACAGGATGTTTTAGAGTTATAGAATTAGAATTGATTGTCAATCCAACACCAATAGTACCCTTAGATATCGAAGATTTAGTTATCTGTGATCCAGAAGGCGATGGAATAGAAGTATTTGATTTGACCTTGAGAGCCGATGTAATTTACGGTACACAAGACCCTAATGATTATACACTAACCTATCACACCACAGAGCCAGATGCAACTGCAGGTGCCAATGCCATTGCCAATCCAGGAGCCTATACCAATACGAGCAATCCACAAACCATTTGGGTGCGCTTAGAAGATAACACTACAAACTGTATAAAAATAGGACAGTTTGTTATAGAATCTGTAACAGGACCTCAAGCAATTCAACCAACCCCTTTAAGTCAGTGTGATGATTTGGGTGAACCTAACGATGGAATCACGGTGTTTGATTTAACCCAGAAGGACGATGAGATAACAGGTGGAGCACTTGGAGTAATGGTACGTTATTACGAAACACAAACCGATGCGCAGGACGATACCAATGTGATAGATCCAGCAACAGCTTATACCAACACGAGCAATCCACAAACACTCTATGTGCGGTTAACCGATGTGAATACCGATTGTTACGATAGCAGTATCTATTTAACCATCCGCGTATCCCCCAATCCAGATCCAGAAGATCCAGATCCGATAATTGTTTGTGATAGTAACAACCCAGGTGATGAGCAAGAAGAATTTGATTTAACGATTCGAGAAGCTCAAATATTAGATGGTGAGAGTTGGACACTTAGTTATTATGAAAGTTACCTAGAAGCAGAAGAACCTATAAATGCTATTATAGACCCAACGGCCTATACCAATACGAGCAATCCACAGATTATTTATGTAAGAGCTACTATTGATGCGGCAGACCCTGATTCTTGTTTTGAAATTGTAGAACTATTACTACAAGTAGATCCATTGCCTGATGATAGCGTGGTTATTAGCCCATACATTATTTGTGAAGTACCAAGTGATGGAGAAGCGATATTCGATCTAACTACAAAGACCGACGAAATATTAAACGGACAAGATCCACTGGTCTATCAAGTGACTTATTATGAGACTCAAGCAGATGCTGATGCGATGTTTAATCCGATTATAGATCCCGATCAATATACCAACACAAGTAATTCACAGACCATATATGTGGTGATTCAGAATATAAACACCTTATGTTTTGTATCGACATTGAGTTTTGAAATAGAAGAAATGGAAGGAGCTATCGCCAACACGCCAGCAACCTATGCGGTTTGTGATACCTATAACGAAAACGATGGAATCGCAGAATTTGATTTAACGAATCCAGATTTAATAGCAGAGATACTAGGCGGACAAGACATCACAGTGTATCCTTTGGTATTTTACGGAACCCTAGCAGGTGCCGATGCAGAAACAAATCCATTAATAGCTACAGATCCTTTTGTAAATACAATCAATCCGCAGATTATCTATGCTAGAGTAACCAATACAGCAACGGGTTGTTATGCCATCGCAGAGGTCTTATTAAAGGTAGAGTTATTACCAATTATTGACATTGACGGCGAATACCGAATCTGTGTAGATACCAATGGAAATACGATCCCTTCAGAAGAAGGATTGCCATCACCACCAATCATTGACACAGGTTTAGATCCAAGTCTTTATATTTTTCAATGGTTGTTAAATGGAGATACCATACTAGGTGAAATAGGCGCATCGATAGCTGTGATGGAACTAGGAACCTACACCGTAGTGGTCACCGAAATACTAACAGGATGTAGTTCCGAGGCTAGTGCTACGGTAAGCGAATCGTCCCCACCAGAAACCTATAGTGCTCAAGTAATAAGTGGCGCCTTTGCAGATGCACATACCATAGAAGCTATGGCAACAGGTGATGGAACCTATGTATTTAGTTTAGACGGTGGACCTTATCAAGACTCCGGAATCTTTACAGATGTAGCAGCAGGAAATCATATTATCACCATAAAGGATGAGAAAGGCTGTGGAAGTGTTACTATAGAAGTAGGCGTGATCGATTATCCGCAATTTATGACTCCCAATGCAGATGGATATCACGACACGTGGAATATCATCGGTATTGCAGCTGGCGATCCTACAGCAAAAATTTATATATTTGATCGCTACGGAAAACTATTAAAACAACTAAGCCCTCTAGGAGAAGGATGGGATGGAACCTATAACGGAAACCCACTACCATCAAGCGATTACTGGTTTAGAGTACAATACACAGAAAACGAAACTAATAAAGAATTTAAAGGGCATTTTACCCTGAAAAGATAGAATATTTCATTATGATTAAAAAAACCTACATCATCTTTCTTTTATTGCTATCCCAAATAGCATATTCTCAAGATGGAATCCCCGTTTATTCAGATTATTTATCAGATAACCTGTATTTATTACACCCTTCAATGGCAGGAGCAGCCTCCTATAATCAAATTAGACTTACTGCAAGAGGACAATGGTTTGGACAAGAAGATGCTCCCAAATTACAAACATTAAATTTTAATGCTAGAGTAGGGGAACGTTCTGGAATTGGAGCTATATTTTTTAATGACAAAAATGGATATCATTCACAAACAGGAGGTTATATAACTTATGCGCATCATATTAAGTTTTCAAGATCAGATGCAGATTTAAACCAATTATCATTTGGCATTAGTTTTGGATTAATACAATCAAGATTGGATGAAACAAATTTTGATCCTTCAGATTTTGATCCAATAATTGCAGGTATTGTTCAAAGTTCTTCCTATTTTAATATGGATGCTGGAATGTCCTATAATTTTTTAAATTTTTCAGGACATTTTACTGTTAAAAATTTAATTTTTCAGAATAGAAAACTTAATGATGAAGGTTTCGAATCTAACAACCAAAGAAAATATTTAATTTCAGCAGCATATGCAATTGGGAAATTTGGTGCCACCTGGACTTACGAACCGTCATTTTTGTTTCAATTTACAGAAAGAACAGGAGAACAAGCTATAGATATTAATTTTAAAGCATACCGACAAATGGACTTTGGTAAATTATGGGGAGCGGTATCTTATAGAAGAAGTTTTGATGGAAGTGAATATTTAAATGGTACCGAAGTTGACTCACAAAAATTACAGTATATAACCCCAATTATTGGTGTTAACTTTAAACGTTTTATGTTTGCTTATACAGCATCGTTTCTAACTGGTAAAGTAAAGTTTGATAATGGTGCTTTTCACCAAATCACTTTAGGATATGAATTTCTAGGAGGTCGTCAAGAACCTTATGATTGTAATTGTCCAGCAATAAACTAATAAAAAAAGCCCTTTAAAAGGGCTTTTTTTATTAGTCAAAATTGAATTAATCCCAAGTATAATTCTTTTTCTTAGCTTGTTTTTTAATTGCATTGATCATGACACTTTCTAAGGTATGTGAGTTTTCTTGATTTAAAGTTACAATATAATTTTTACGTTTTTTATTCAATGAAGCTATTTCATTTTGAATTTCAACTCTTTCTTTTCGTTTGGTTTCAATGTAAATYTTTATTTCTTTAGAAGATTTTCCTTTTAAGTTATCGGGAAGTTCTTCTTCTTTTAATGTATCAAAACTAAAATCTTCCACTTCTTCTTCAGCATCTACCAAATCCCAAGTGCTATTTCTATATAAATGACTTCCTTTAGTTATTGTTCTACTTACTGCATTTGCTTTGCTATAACCCGAAGCATTACTGTCCTGTTCTTGTTGAACTTCCATTTTTCGTTTTCCAGATTCCCCATAATACACATAAGTTTTATTAAGTTTGATGTTGAGTTGTAAAATAACATCGTCATAAGGAGTTGCAATATGTACGGTTTGTAGATTGTGATTTATAGACATATAATCGCCGTTTGCAAGTTGTGCACCATCTTTCCAATTGGAAGAAATACCTTGATTATAATCGCCACAAAAAATGGTATTTACAATCACTCCCTTTTCTTTTGCATTGGCGGTAGCATCTCGATAATTCACTTTTCCTTGTGTGAAAGGTTCATTTCCTGCTATAAAAATCATTTTTAAATCATCCGGATTGTTTCCCCAAKCTAATCTCTCTAAGGAAGACTGGATTACAGCACCACAATATTCATTTCCACCATTGGTAGTTAATGAAAACAATTCTTTTGAGACATCATCCAAATCGCTGGTAAATCCAATTATTTTTCGAATGTAATCTTGATAAGAACTAAGTCCATCGTTGCCATATTCGTACAATGCAATTTGCAAATGGGGTTGTTTATTCTTACATTTCGCATAGGAAAGCTCGTTTACAATTTCCCAAAGTTGCGCTTTTGCTTGGTCTATTAATCCGTCCATACTATTGCTGGTATCTAATAATAATGCAACTTTTATAAATTGGTTATTGCTGGAAACAACAGTTTCAGGAGTAGTTAATTTGGAGATTTCTTGTTTTTCATTTCCTTTACAAGCAATTACTGAAAGGATTGCGATAGATAGGGTTATTAATTTTAGTATTTTCATGAGTTTATATTTTAATTTAATATGAATTTTGCCTGAATTACAGCAGTTAATTTTATAGTTTGAAAGTTTAAATTCGGGATTTTATCTTCTTCGGAAATAGCTATTGAACCATACCCTATAACTTGAATCGTATTTGCTCTATTTGTAAAAGAGTTACTAATGCTTTCCTGAATATAAATAGCTTTGCCAATGCTTTGATCTATTGCTTTTGCATAATCGGAAGCCTTTTTTTTAGCAACTTGTAGTGCTTTGATTTTGATCTCTCTTTTAAATTTTTCAATTTCTGAATGGCTCACTTTTTCAATATACATGGTAGAAATATTCAAAGCTGCAAGTACTCTATACACTTCGCCAAGGGTTTTTCCGTTGGAGATTAATAATTGATAGGTTTTTACTTTTGTAACTTTATTGGTTCCAAGAAATATTTTTTTGTACGAACCGTCAAAATCTTTAATAAATAAGTTTTTATCTGTATTGATATTAAGTTTTTTCAATACGATAATTAGTTGGTTTTCTTGTTTTTCGATGCTAATTTTTCCTTTTTTATCATTTTCGTTTAAAATTATATTCAGGTAAATTTCATTAGGAATTAATTCAGTTTCAAATTGCCCAGAAACTTCAATATAAGGTTGGTCTATAAAGTTTTTTGAACCATTTTGTGAGTACATGTTTATTCCGAAAAGCAATAGAAGTACTAGAAGTGTGTTTTGTGTTTTCATTATAAAGTTTTTAAATTCAGTGTAAACTTAAGACCAACTTTTTCTGAAAAAAAACCGAAATGAGTAAACACAACATTTCAATTAGGCAACCTCAACTTTGTTTTAGTTAAAAGTGTTTTTTGGGGAAGAAAAAATCGTTTTGAACGATGTTAACCCAAAATTGATTTTTATAAGCAATATAAAGTATGTAAGTTTACCTTATATTTATGAATATGAAATTTACGCATATACTTTTTATCACTTTTTTATTGTTGTTTTCGGGAATGTTACTTGCCCAAAACAGTAATATTTTATCCAAGGAAGTTGTCTTTACACTTAAAGGTATGGTAAAAGATGCTGAAACCGACTTACCTGTTTCAAAAGTAAATATTGAAGTTAGTGGTGGCAATTATACTACAACCAATTATGCGGGAGAATTTTCAATTTCGGCAACAGTCGGAAGTGAGCTAATTATACGAAGTGACCAATTTAAAACTGTTTATTACACCATTGTAAATCAAGAAAATATTACGGTTCTGGTAGAAGATATGGCTTCTGTTTTAAGAAAAAAATCTGTTACCCGAGGGCAAAAAAGAGAGCACGGTTTGTTTATGGTTTTTATAGATTCTGCAAAACAATTTTATAAAATAGATGCAAAAAAAAGCATCGAATATGTAACGATAGCTTTGGAGTCTGTTGTTGGTAAAAACGCTTCCAATTTAGAAAACAAAATTGCTTTTGAAACTCTTGGAGATATAAATTTATTTTGGAAACAATACGACTTAGCAATAACCAATTACAAAACAAGTCTATCTGCATTATTGAAAGAAAACAAAAAAAACAAATCTTCAATTAACCTTTCTTTAAAACTAGCTAAGGCTTATCGTAATAACAAAAACTATCAAGAAAGCATCACTATTTATACAGATTTATTAAAACAAAATATTTCAAATTACCAAAAAATAGAAACCTATGAAGGTTTAGGAGATACTTATACACTTATTAATAATCCATTAAAGAGTATTTTTAATTATCAGAAGGGATTAGATCTAGCAAAAGAGCATTCTATTACACCCAAAATTACCAATTTAAATTCAAAGATAGGAGAAGCTTATGCACAAAGTGGAGAGTTAGAGGAAGCAGATGTTTATTTTACTAATTCTTTAAAACTTGCAGGAACTGAAAATAAAAAACGAGCTGTAAAAGAAAAAAATAAAGTAGCCGATTTTTACAATCAATCACAAGATTATGAGAAAGAAATTAAATTAAGAGAAGAAACCCTCGAAGAACTTGAATCTATGGGAGAATATGATTCTATAAATAATGATCTAAATAGTCCTTTAACTCCACAACGTCAAAACTATAAAATTGCTAGTGCTTATGTATCGCAAGGAAATAATGACAAAGCAATTCCCTATTTAGAAAAAAGTATCGAAGAAGCAAATAAAAAGGAAGATATTATAGTTGAAAAAGATGCAACTCGTAAACTTTCTGAAATATATAAAGATAAAGGAGAATACGATAAAGCAGCAGAAAGCTATCAAAAATATGTTTCGCTATTGGATGAGCTTTATATTAAAAAAGAACAAGAAATATCACAAGCAACAAGATTTAGAAGAGAAATTGCATTTAAACAAAATCGAATAATAAGCCTAGAAAACGACCGATTGTTAAATGAAAGTCGCTATAAATTAGCATTTGAAAACGAAGAACTTACTCAAAAAAACATTCGAGTTCAAAGATGGGTTATTGCTTCCTTAATAATTATTGCTTTATTATTGTTCTATGCTGTATTTATACAGTTTAAAAGTGTAAAACAACAAAAATATGTCAATAATGTATTAGCCTTAAAATCGTTACGAACTCAAATGAATCCTCACTTTATATTTAACGCATTAAATTCTGTAAACAGCTTTATTGCTAATAATGACGAACGTGCTGCCAATAAATATTTAAGCGAATTTTCACAATTAATGCGTTCCGTTTTAGAAAATAGTGAAGAAGATTTCATTTCTTTAGAAAAAGAAATAGAATTATTAAAACTGTACGTAAAATTAGAACATTTTAGATTTAAAGATAAATTTGAATATACCATTACAACCGAGGAATCTATAAATACACAAGACTTTGTAATTCCTCCAATGTTGCTTCAACCTTATGTTGAAAATGCAGTTTGGCATGGACTTCGTTATAAAAAAGAATTGGGAAAATTAGATATAAATTTTATTCATATAGATTCTGAAACCATAAAAATTATCATTAAAGATAATGGAGTTGGAAGAAAAATATCGAAGGAATTAAAAACAGAAAACCAGAAAAAACAACGTTCCAAAGGAATGGGAAATATTCAAAAAAGAGTTTCAATATTAAACGAAATGTATAAAGACAAAGTTGATGTTTTTATTGAAGATGCAAGTACTATTGAAAACGAAATTGGAACAAAAGTGGTACTGACTTTAAAAAAAGATTAATGCTTTTTAGCACAAAAGGAGTTTATGAAACGAGCAAGTTAGGATTTATTACGTAAGAAAATAACTAATAGCGAAAAGCATACGACCTGTTTAATAAATATTATAGATATATGAAATTAAAAGCAATTATAGTTGAAGATGAAAAAACAAGCCGTGATATTTTAAAAAATTATTTAGCTAAGTACTGTCCAAAAATAACCTTAATGGGTGAAGCTGAAAACATAGAGG
Organism: Flavobacterium sp.; assembly: GCA_002733185.1. Lineage (GTDB taxonomy): Bacteria > Bacteroidota > Bacteroidia > Flavobacteriales > Flavobacteriaceae > Marifrigoribacter. Next base: position 119,568 of record NVUT01000003.1, read on the forward strand.
AAGCCTTAATTCTTATTAGAAATAACGATTTAGATTTGGTTTTTCTTGATGTAGAAATGCCTTACGGTAATGCATTCGATTTATTAGACAAAGTGGGTGACCGTCAGTTTGAAACCGTTTTTGTAACTGCGTACAATCAATATGCTTTAGATGCTTTAAATGCTCATGCTTCCTATTATTTATTGAAACCTATTTCAATCGATAAACTAATTGAAGCGGTAGATTATGTTTCGGAAATTAAAGAAAAAGAAAATAGCCTACAGCAAACCATATTAAAACCTGTAAATACTCAAGTAGTTGGAAAAATAACCATACCACAACAAAATGGATTTGAAGTTTTAGAGGTAAAAGATATATTGTATTGCCAAGCAGATGATAATTACACAAAAATATTTTTAAAAGATACTAAAAAATTAGTAAGTAAAACTTTAAAATATTTTGAAGAGGTTCTATCTGACAATGGTTTTGCAAGAGTTCATAAATCTTATTTAGTGAATGTAAATCAAATAACAGAGTACAAAAAAGGTAAAGGAGGAAGTGTGGTTTTGTCTTCAGGAAAACAAATTATGGTAAGCCCTTCGCGTAAAAAAGAATTACTTTCCTACTTTAAATAAAATATTAATCTCTGGTTTTAATAAAATTTAATAAATCAACTTCTTCATTAGAATCTTCAAAAGTCACTTTCATAGCTTGATAAGACCAATTATCGCCAGTTTTTTCAGCAATTATTAATAAAGTTGCTTCTCCTTTAGGTCCTTTTACAGGAATCTTTAAATCGGCAGTACCATTATCATTTTCGTAGTTAATATTTCCCTGAAACATTCCGTTAGTTTCTATAGGCTCTCCTAATTTTTCGATAACTAATTCATTTTTTAATAGGTTTTCCATTCCAACTTCATAAGGAACAGAATCCTTAAACATTCCTGTTACTTTCAAAACCATTGCTCCAAATAATAAAACAAATACTATGATTACAGTTAAACAACCTATGGAAGGCACTGCCCATTTCCAATTTCTACCGAACCAATTTTTTTCTTGAACCTCTTCTTCTATCATTTTATACCTATTAACTTTAGTAAAAATAAGCTATTAATTTCATTGTAAATTCTATTCAATCAAATTTGTTGAAAAAATTGAAACTGAATTGTTAAAATATTTCTGAAAATTAGTATCTTTCCTAAGATTATAAAAAAACAGTTTTATGGAAGAATGGTACATATCGCTTTCAAGTTTCGAAAGGGTTTATTGGATAGTTGCTTTGGCAGCATCGGTAGTTTTTCTTGTTCTAATTGCTCTTACTTTTATTGGTGGTGATGTGGATGATCTTGGCGATGTGGATGCTGAAATTGATGGAGATACTGGAATTGATTTTCAATTTTTAACGCTCAAAAACCTTGTTGGTTTTTTTACCATTTTTGGTTGGTCAGGTATTGCCTGCTTAGCAGAAGGGATGTCGCATAATATGACTATGGTTATTTCGGTACTTAGTGGTTTGGCAATGATGACTGCTATGGCGGCTCTTTTTTATTTCCTAGGAAAACTTACAAGCAGCGGCTCTTTAGTTTTAAAAAATGCTCTCGGTAATATTGGCGAAGTATATCTAACCGTTGGTGCTAACCGATCTAGTATTGGAAAAGTTCAAATTAAAGTTCAAGGAGCACTTCGAGAGTTAGACGCGCTTACAGATGAAAATGAAGACTTAAAACAATCTGTAGTCATTCAAGTTATTGAAGTTACTTCAAACGGAATACTTATTATTAAAAAATCTTAAAATGAATATATTAAATTTATTACCTCTTCAAGTTGAAACATTTGCAGGTCTTTTTGTAGCTGGTTTTGTAATCTTATTTTTCTTTATTATCATTATTTCTTTTATTAGAAGATACAAACGTTGTCCTTCCGATAGAATATTGGTGGTTTATGGAAAAGTGGGCGATGGGAATTCAGCAAAATGTATTCACGGTGGCGCGGCTTTTATTTGGCCTGTAATTCAAGATTATCAGTTTTTGGATCTTACACCAATCTCTATTGAAGTAAATTTAGTTAATGCCTTAAGTAAGCAAAACATTCGTGTAAATGTTCCTTCTCGTTTTACAATTGGTATTACCACAGAACCTGGTGTAATGAAAAATGCAGCCGAGCGTTTGTTGGGCTTGGGACAACAAGAAATTCAAGATTTGGCAATGGAGATTATCTTTGGTCAATTGCGTTTGGTGGTAGCTTCGATGGATATTGAAGAAATAAACTCAGATCGAGATAAATTTTTGACAAATATTTCAAACAGTGTAGAGTCGGAACTTAAAAAAGTTGGATTGAAGTTAATCAACGTAAATATTACCGATATCGTTGATGAATCTGGTTATATTGAAGCATTAGGAAAAGAAGCAGCAGCTCATGCAATTAATGCTGCTCGTAAGTCTGTAGCAGAAAAAAATAGAGATGGTTCAATTGGTGAAGCCAATGCAAAACAAGACGAACGTACCCAAGTAGCCGCTGCAAATGCAAAAGCTGTAGAAGGTGAAAACATTGCGAAAATTGATGTGGCAAATTCCGATTCTTTACGTCGTCAACGAGAAGCAGAAGCGGAAAGAATAGCAAATGCTTCCGAAAAAGTTCAATCTGCAAAAGCTTTAGAAGAGTCTTACATTGCTGAAAAAGAAGCAGAAATAACACGTGCTGAAAGAGAACGATCTACCCAATTAGCAGATATTATTATCCCTGCTGAAATAGATAAAAAGAAAGTTGAAATTGATGCGGAAGCGGAAGCAGAACAAACCAGACGTTTAGCGAAAGGTGAAGCGGATGCAATATTATTTAAAGCACAAGCTGAAGCGCAAGGGATTTACGAAGTACTTACAAAACAAGCGCAAGGTTTTGATCAAATTGTTAAGGCGGCTGGTGACAACACTAAAGATGCGGTACTTTTATTAATAGCAGATAAACTTCCAGAAATTGTAAAAATGCAATCGGAAGCGATTAAAAATATCAAAATCGATAAAATTACCGTTTGGGAAAATGGAAGTAGTAAAGATGGAAAAACAGCTACCTCTAACTTTATTTCAGGGATGTACAAATCGGTGCCTCCACTTCAAGAAATGTTTACGATGGCGGGAATGGAACTTCCAGAATATTTAAAAGGAAAAGATATTGCTAACAAAGATGCTTCAACAACTAACAATACAGAAGAAGAATAATACTATTTGGATAAAGGTGATTTAAAATGATTTTACAAGACATTCCAAGAATAAAAACCATCACCAAAGAAGAGTTTAAAAAAAACTATTTTAAACCCCAAAAGCCTGTAGTAATTGAAAACGGAATTGAAGACTGGCCTGCCTATTCCAAGTGGAATTTAGAATATATGGCACAAGTGGCTGGCGATAAAGAAGTGCCTCTATACGATGATCGCCCCGTAGATTACAAAGACGGTTTTAACGAGCCACACGCTACCATGACAATGCGCGAATATGTTGATTTGTTAAAAAGGGAACCTACCAAATACCGGATTTTTCTTTGGAATATTTTAAAAGAAATTCCTCAGCTTAAAAACGATTTCAGCTACCCAGATTTTGGAATACAATTAATGAAAAGATTACCAATGCTTTTTTTTGGCGGAAGTGACTCCTACACTTTTATGCATATAGATATTGACTTGGCAAATATTTTTCATTTTCATTTTGAAGGAAAAAAACAAGCCATTCTATTTGACCCAGAACAAACTAAATATTTATACAAAGTGCCTTATTCATTAATAACTCGGGAAGATATTAATATAGAAAATCCCGATTACACAAAATGGCCTGCTTTAAAAAAAGCAAGAGGATGGAAAGCCAATCTCGAACACGGAAACATGTTGTATATCCCAGAAGGGTATTGGCATTATATGAAGTACATTACACCTGGATTTTCTATGAGTTTACGGGCAATAGCCAGAAACCCCAAAAACCTTAGTAAAGCTATTTATAATGTATTTGTAATGCGACATTACGATAATTTAATGCGTCGAATAAAAGGACAAGCTTGGATTGATAGTAAAAACGAACGAGCGATAACAAATACGCATCGCGCCTTAGGGATTACTTAATTAATTCCCTAACTTTATCATACACCAAAAAAGATTCCCAACCACGATACAATAAATAATCTGCAAACTTCTTTCGTTTTTTTTGAAGGTTTTTTTCAGAGCTTAATTGTAATAATCTTTTTTCAGCAAGAATATTGAATGTGTTTAAATAATCTTCGTCGTTTATTTCTTTAAGACCTAAATTGATATTGTATTTAGAAATATCTTTAAATTTTAACTCCCGTACAATCCGTTGCTTTCCCCATTTTTTATGATTGAATTTTCCTCTTGCAAAAGCCTGAGCAAACCGAGATTCATTTAAAAAATTATGTTTCAGTAAGTGTAAAATAATAATTTCTTGTGCTTCAGGAATCATTTTCATTTCCCAAAGTTTTTTTTGCACTTCTTTATGACAACGCTCTTGGTAGGCGCAATAACTCTCAAGTCTTGCTTTGGCTTCATCAACGGTGTATGTTTTTTGGGAGTAGTTATACATTGTAATCAAAGTTAATAAATAAGACGCGATTTTCACTAATTAAATTAAAATACTCTCTGAAACTATTAGCTGTCATAAATCGAAAGTCAATCAATCGTATGTCCTTCAAAAAAAGTCACAAAAAAACCCTCCAAAGCAAAAGCCAAGAAGGGTGTTTTTCGGTTTTAATTTATCGTATTATCATCTTTATCTACAAAATGATACTCTAGATATGTGTAAGCATCTCTTGGTTGTATTGTTACCCACTTTTTGTACTCCAAAAACCACTTGGTTCGTACCGATGGGAAACCTTTTGTTAAAAAGGCCGCTATAAAAGGATGTGTGTTTAAGGTTATCTTTTTATAGTCTTTTTCTAAAAGGTGTTTTAATTCCTCAGTCATTTTGTTCACCAAAACTATTGGTGCTTCAATCTCGGTTGTTTGTCCTGTATTAGGATTTTCCTCGCGAGTTTTAATATTCATTTCTGGCCGTACACGTTGTCTGGTTATTTGTATTAAACCAAATTTACTTGGTGGTAGTATTTTGTGTTTTGCTCTATCGTCGCTCATTTCTTCGCGCATATGATCGTATAGTTTTTTTCGGTTGGCAGCAGCTGCCATATCGATAAAATCTATCACAATAATACCACCCATATCCCGTAGGCGTAATTGTCTTGCTACTTCTGTAGCAGCGATTAAGTTTACTTCTAATGCGGTTTGTTCTTGGTTACTTGATTTGTTACTTCGATTACCGCTGTTGACGTCAATTACATGTAATGCTTCGGTATGTTCGATCACTAAGTAAGTTCCCTTACTTCCTGAAACCGTTCTTCCAAAGGCAGTTTTGATTTGACGTTCAATCCCAAATTTTTCAAATAAGGGTGTTTTAGAATCATAAAACTTAACAATATTCTCTTTTTTAGGTGCAATTTGTTGCACATAATCTTTAATTTGTAAGTAAAGTGTTTCGTCGTCTATATAAATAGAAGAAAACGAATCGTTAAAGATGTCTCTAATAATCGAGGCACCTCTATTTAACTCACTTAACACCTTTGAAGGAAGGTGTGCTCCTCGTAACTTTTTACACATCGCGTTCCAGCGATCCATAAGGTTTTCTAGATCTCTATCGAGTTCAGCTACTTTTTTACCCTGAGCTACAGTTCGTATAATAACTCCAAATCCTTTAGGTTTTATGCTTGTTACCAAACGTTTTAACCTTTCTTTTTCTTCTTTAGATTCTATTTTTTGTGAAATAGAAACTCTATCTGAAAAGGGAACCAAAACAATATAACGTCCAGCTATTGAAAGCTCGGAGCTTATTCTAGGTCCTTTGGTGGAAATGGGTTCTTTTACAATCTGAACCAATGTTGATTGATTGGACTTTAGTACATGATTTATACCTCCGTTTTTATCAATATCTTTTTCAAATGGGAAATCTTTTAAAGAATAATCTTTAAGTTTACCTGTGCTTACACTTTTAACGAATTTCAAAAGGGAAGCGACTTTAGGCCCTAAATCATGATAATGCAAAAAAGCATCTTTTTCATAACCTACATTTACAAATGTAGCATTTAGTCCCGGAACAATTTTTCGAGTTTTGGCGATAAACACATCACCAACCGAAAACTTGTTGTCATCTTCTTCTTTATGTAATTCAATTAGTTTTCCATCTTTTAAAAGGGCAAAATCAACTGATTGCGAACCGGATCTAATAAATAATTCGTAGTTCACGTTTCATTAATTTTTATCCATCCCATTCCGAATTAACGGAGTTGAGACAAATGGATTAAACAATAATTTATCACAGGTTTTTTGTTATTCCATATATGATGGAAAAAACCCGTCGAAATCAATTAGTAATATACCAATTAATTCCATTTTCAAAGAACTTTAATTTTTTCCTGTTTATTCAGGGTTTAAACAAAGAAGTAGTTCTTAGACTACTTCTTTGTTTTGTGGCGATTAGCACGACTTCTTTTCTTTCTTTTATGAGTAGAAATCTTTGCTCTTTTTCTTTTTTTACCGCTTGGCATAGAAAATACTTTTTAATATCCTGAAATTAATCAAGATGGGTTATTATTTTACCTTTACTTTCGTCTTAACACCTTCTACAAATACTTTTGCAGGCTTAAATGCTGGGATGTTATGGGCAGGGATTTTGATCGTTGTATTTTTTGAAATATTTCTTCCAGTTTTTTCAGCTCTTTTCTTTACAATAAAACTTCCAAAACCTCTTAAATATACATTGTCACCACCTTCTAAAGAGTTTTTTACTTCACTCATAAAGGTTTCAACTGTAGCTTGTACATCTCCTTTTTCCATTCCTAATTTGTCTGAAATTTTTGCTACGATATCTGCTTTCGTCATTATACTATTATTTTAATATTAATAAATTTTCTTTTTTCAAGACGGCAAATATAAGCATTTAAATTTCAAAAAATCAATCCTTAAACCATTAAAATTTAATTAGATAAAGGCTAATTTCGCTGTATGATAAAAAGCCCTTCAGAAATTAGTAAAAAACTCATTCCGTGGTATTTAGAACACAAAAGAGATTTACCTTGGAGAACTACAAAGCTACCTTATAATATATGGCTTTCAGAAATCATGCTTCAACAAACACGAGTTGCTCAAGGAATCCCTTATTACAATGCGTTTATTACTGAATTTCCAACTATTTTTGATCTTGCAAATGCCTCGGAAGAGAAAATTTTAAAACTATGGCAAGGACTTGGTTATTATTCTCGTGCTCGAAATTTACACGCTACCGCAATATATATTTCAGAGGAATTAAATGGTGTTTTTCCTTCAACACACAAAGAACTTCTTCAACTTAAAGGAGTGGGAGATTATACTGCTTCTGCCATTTCCTCGATTAGTTTTAATTTACCAATCGCTGTTGTGGACGGAAATGTGTATCGTGTTTTGTCGCGTTATTTTGGGATAGCTACCCCAATAAATAGTACTGCTGGAATTAAAGAGTTTAAAAAGTTAGCACAACAATTAATAGATTCTGAAAAACCAGGAATTTATAATCAAGCAATCATGGAATTTGGTGCTACACAATGCAAACCACAAAATCCAGCTTGTGGTTTTTGTGTTTTCAATGACCGTTGTGTGGCGCTTCAGAAGAAAAATATTTCAGAATTACCCGTAAAACTGAAAAAGACAAAAATTAAAAAAATCTACTTTAATTATTTTGTAATTCTTTCAAAAAAGAATAAAACGATTCTTCAACAAAGAACTGGAAAAGGAATTTGGCAAAATCTGTATGAATTTCCATTAATTGAAACCGATGAAGATGTCACCATTGAAGCACTGCAAGAGTTAGAAACTTTTAAAACTTTTATTGATCAATTTTCGTTTTCTTCGACAGTATTATATAATGACAAGGCAATTATTCACAAACTTTCACATCGACATATACATACTCGATTTTGGATTTCAGAAACCAATTTAGAATCGAAAAATGCGATTTCTATTACTGAAATCAATACTTTTCCTGTTCCTATTTTAATCGCTAATTTTATAAATCAATTTTTTGGGGATAAGTTTCAACACAAAAACAAAAAAAATAGCTATATTTAAATCACAAAATATAACTTTGCAAACAAATAAAATATTATGAGTGGTACATTAAACAAAGTAATGCTAATAGGGCACACGGGAACCGAAGTAAAAATGCATTATTTTGATGGAGGCGGAAGTGTTGGTAATTTTTCATTAGCAACCAACGAAACTTACACCAATAGAACTACAAGCGAAAAAGTTACCAATACGGAATGGCATAATATTGTGGTTAGAAATAAAGGTGCAGAAATCTGTGAAAAATACTTAAAAAAAGGTGATAAAGTTTATATCGAAGGCCGTTTAAAAACCAGAAAATGGCAAGACGACAAAGGGATAGATCGTTATAGTACTGAAATTCAATGTACCGATTTTACCTTTTTAACACCAAAAGCGGATGCTGGAAATTCGGTTGCTCAAAATCCTGTTACTCCGATATCAGAACCAACTAAGGAAGCTCCTAAAAATCCAGATTCTGTAATAGATGAATCTAGCGATTTACCATTCTAATTAAAATAAAACAATTTGGATTTAGAACCTCCCAGTTTATTTTTAATATTAGTTTTTAACACAACGCATATAATCAGCTTTGTTATATTACTTGTATTGCTTGTTTGTTCTGCATTAATCTCTGGAGCAGAAGTAGCGTTTTTCTCTTTAGAACCAACAGATTTCGAAACGGAAGATTCAGAAAATGAGCTTCCTGTAAAGTTAGCTATTGTCCAAAAATTACTTTCTAAACCCAAAAAATTATTAGCAACAATTCTAGTGGCAAATAATTTTATTAATATCGCAATTGTTTTATTATTTGCTTCTTTAAGTAAACTGTTTTTCTCTGGAATCAGCACCGATTATTACGGTGTAAATATTCAATTTATTACCGAAGTTGGAGTGGTAACTTTTATTATATTACTATTTGGCGAAATTTTACCTAAAGTATATGCAAGTAGAAAAAACATACAGTTTTCTACCTTTATGGCCTACCCTATTAAAGTGCTTGATTCGGTTTTATCTCCATTAAGTAACCCTATGCAAGCAGGAATTAAGTTTATTGAAAATAAATTTGGTAAGCAAAAACCCAATATAAGCGTTGATCAATTATCACAAGCTCTAGAACTAACATCTGATGAGGACAAACAACACGAAGATCATAAAATTTTACAAGGTATCGTTACATTTGGAAACACCGATACCAAGCAAGTAATGAAACCCAGAATGGATATTTTTGCTTTAAACAAAACTGAGACTTACGAAACAATAATGCCTGAAATTATTGCAAATGGTTATTCCAGAATCCCAGTTTTCAAAGAAAATATCGACACTATTTCGGGGATACTTTATGTTAAAGATTTAATGCCTTTTATTGACCAAAAAGAATTGGACTGGACATCGCTACTTCGGAAACCTTATTTTGTTCCCGAAAACAAAAAGTTAGACGATTTGCTAAATGAATTCAAAGAAATGAAAATGCACATGGCAATTGTGGTAGATGAATATGGCGGAACCAGTGGACTTATTACCTTGGAGGATATTATTGAAGAAATTGTTGGCGAAATAAGCGATGAGTTTGACGTTGAAGATTTGGTCTTTTCAAAACTAGATGAAAATACCTTTGTATTTGAAGGAAAAACACCCTTAAAAGATTTTTACAAGGCTATCAAATTAGAAGATCCAAAAATATTTGAAGATAAAAAAGGAGAGGCAGAAACTCTTGCTGGTTTTATTTTAGAAATTGCAAAAGGGTTTCCGAAGCGAGGCGAAATACTAAATTTTCATAATTATACGTTTACTGTTGAAGGGTTCGAAAACAAACGAATCAGTCAAATTAAAATTTCAATTAATGATTAGTATGCGTTTTATTCTTGTTCTTTTCTTGGTGGTTTTGTTTATTTCTTGTGAAGATGAAGTAACGATTAAACCAAAAGCACAACTAAGTTTAGAATATCCAAAACATGAATATGAAGATGCGAAAATTAGTTTTCCTTTTCAATTTCAGAAAAACAAAATAGCCCATCTTGTAAAAAAAAGAAATTTTAGTTTGAATTTACAGTACCCAAATATGAAAGCTACGGTGTACATGACTTACCAAAAGGTTACGGAAACCAATTTAGATTCCTTATTACGAGATGCTCAAAAATTAGCCTACGATCACGCAATAAAGGCTGAAAGTATTCCTAATCATCCTTTTGTAAATCCAGATGATAATGTATACGGAATGTTTTATATGATTAACGGAAATGCTGCAACTCAAGCAGAATTTTACTTAACAGATAGCATTCAAAATTTTATAACTGGCGCTTTATATTTTGAAGCAAAACCAAATTTCGATTCTATTTATCCAGCGGTAATATATCTTAGAAAAGATATGCGTCGTATCATGGAAACCCTAAAATGGAAGTGATTAGTCTTCAGTCTATGTTGATTATTATAAGCCGAAAGTGCAAAGTGATATTTTATTTATCTTCTTATTTTGTCATTGCGAGGCACGAAATAATCTCATGTTCTTATAAATAAAAAACCATCCTAATTTTTGATTAGAATGGTCTATAATGTTTTAATGGCTCCTGTTTTTACAGGAATTAATTATGCCTTGTCAGCACAACAAGCTTTCTTACAGTCTTTTTTACAAGCTGCCATTTTCTCACCGTGATTTGCTTCCATAGAAGCTTTGTCACCTTTCATCATTTTGCATTCTTTTTTGCTTTTTCCTTTGCAAGAAGCTTTTTTTGCATCACAAGATTTTTTACATTCCGCTTTTAAAACAGCACATTTTTCACAATCTTTATCTGTACAGTCTTCGCTACATTTTGTTTTACATTCCTTTTTATCTTTACCAGCACAACAAGCTTTTTTACAGTCCCTGTCGCATCCTTTTTTTGCACCATCTGTAGAAAAAGACTCGACAGTTTTCATATTTATAACGGCATACTTATCGCTAGCTGTAGTTACCGTTTTTTCTAGTGAAGTAGGATTTACTAAAGCCTCATCATATTCTACCATTGCTAATTTGTTATCAAAATCTACAGTTGCAGATTTTACACCTTCCATTTCAGAAAGTTTCTTCTCAATGGTTTTTGCACATCCAATTGCACAAGTCATTCCTTCGATATTAAATTCTGCTTTTGCTAGTTTTGCATCATCTGCAATTTCATTTTTAGTAACTACTTCAGCAGTTTCAACAGTTTTTACTTGAGGCTCTGTTTCGTTTTTACAAGACCACATTATAGTTGATGTTAAAGCGATTCCGATTGCTAATTTTAAAATTTTCATAAGAGTATTATTAGGTTTAATTTTAGCAAAAATAGCAATTGTTTATGCTTTTTTAATTTAATAGTGACATTTTTGCAAAATATTTAACAAGATATTCTTTCTGGTGAATAAAAGATGGACATATTTATTGATTCTAGCCTTAATTTGGGGAAGCTCTTTTATATTAATAAAAAAAGCTTTAGTTGGGTTTACTCCATTACAATTAGGCTCTTTACGGATTATTGTTTCTGGTGTAATGCTTTTTTTAGYAGGWTTTRRTAGYTTAAAAAAACTYACCAARKCCAATTWYAAATGGATTGCAATTTCAGGRTTATTAGGYACWTTYTTYCCWGCTTTTYTWTTYGCTTATGCMGAAACYGAAATTGATAGTGCCATTGCTTCCATATTAAACTCAATTGTTCCKATTATGACAMTTRTTTTTGGAATGRTACTTTTTAAAATTCTTTCTTCTCGAAAACAAATAATAGGAGTTATAATAGGYTTTATTGGTACGGTTTTTTTGATAACAAAYGGTGCGAGTATTAATCCRGAKCAGAATTATTGGTATGCTTTTTTGGTAATVATCGCTACATTAATGTACGCAATGAAYATAAATATTATTAAACGACAYCTTCAAAATGTACCWGCAATGGCAATTGCMGTRGGTAATTTTGCAGTGATWAWAATYCCTGCAWTTATAGTGTTATTATTTTCAGGATTCTTCACTTCAGAAGTTCTGCAAGCTCCCGAATTTAATATTTCCATATTATATATAATSTTACTTTCATTGTTCGGGACTGCTATTGCAAAGGTRCTTTTYAATAAATTGGTTCAGATTTCAACTCCTGTTTTTGCTTCTTCAGTAACCTATATAATGCCYRTTRTTTCAGTTACTTGGGGTTTAATGGATGGAGAAAGTTTTAGCATTTGGCAAGCTTTAGCAACCGGAATAATATTAATAGGAGTCTATTTAGCAAATTCCAAACGCTAAGGGATTTAACGTATTTATTTTTTCAGAAAAACGGTTTGCTATTTTGGTATTAAGTCCTATATTTGCACCCGCCTTCGAGTAAGGTAAAATTAATAATAATAAAATTTAAACGAAACGTTATGTTCGCAATTGTAGAAATAGCAGGGCAGCAATTTAAAGTTGCAAAAGACCAAAAAGTCTTTGTACACCGTTTAGCAACAGAAGAAGGAAAGAAAGTATCTTTCGATAATGTTCTTATGTTAAGCGATGGAGGCAAAGTAACTATTGGCGCCCCAGCTATCGACGGAGCTCAAGTAGGAGCAAAAGTCATTAAGCACCTTAAAGGTGATAAAGTTATTGTATTCAAGAAAAAAAGAAGAAAAGGATACAGAGTAAAAAATGGTCACAGACAAGCACTTACTGAAATAGTAATTGAAAGTATTGTTGGATCTGGAGCTAAAAAAGCTGCACCAAAAAAAGAAGCGAAACCTGCTGCACCAAAAACGGAAGCTAAGGTAGAAACTACTGGGACTGATGTTAGTTCAATGACAGTTGCTGAATTAAAAGCAATGGCTAAAGAACAAGGGGTTTCTGGATACACATCAATGAAGAAAGCTGAACTAATAGCTGCTTTAAGTTAATTTTTTAATTTTAAAAACGTAAGAAAATGGCACATAAAAAAGGAGTTGGTAGTTCGAAGAATGGTAGAGAATCAGAATCAAAACGTTTAGGCGTTAAGATATTTGGTGGACAGGCTGCTATTGCTGGAAACATTATCATAAGACAAAGAGGAAACACACATTTTCCAGGTGAAAATGTATATGGAGGAAAAGATCACACACTTCACGCAAAAGTGGACGGTGTTGTAAAATTCACTAAAAAAAGAAATAATAAATCATACGTTTCTATCGTACCTTTCGAGGCTTAAGAAACTATATTTAATCCTATTTATAAACCTTCAACTGGAAACAGTTGGAGGTTTTTTTATTTATTTGAATTTGTTTAAAGTAATAATTGTAATTTTATTATCTAAACTATTTATTATGAAAAAACTACTTATTGGACTCTTCGCAATTTCTATTTTCCTTTTAGCTGAAGCCACTACCTACGCCCAAGAAATAACAAAATACGATTTTTTAGAAGTCATTGTTATTCAGAAAGCAAACAATGGAGGGAAAATAAAACGTATTAAAGTCGAAGATCAACAATCTTTAGTAGAAAAAATTATTACTATTAAAGAAATGGAATCTATAAAATCTACTTCTGGTTTATTAAATTATATGAATACTCATAACTGGGAATTTGTTGACAGAAAAGCCATTACAGAAATAAAAAATCCCATTTGGATGAGTTATATTTTTAAGAAACAAAAATAATTGCATTAAAAAAGACCTGATAGGTTTTTAAAACCTAGCAGGTCTGATAATTTATTTACAACATTTATGCTTTTTTGTTACTTCGACTCCGCTCAGTAACCACTCAATCTAGTTGCTTTATTAATATCTGTAATACTCAGGCTTATAAGGACCTTCTACAGTAACACCAATGTATTTAGCTTGATCTTCACGAAGTTCGGTTAATTCAATCCCGATTTTCTCCAAGTGTAATTTTGCTACCTTTTCATCTAGATATTTTGGTAACATATATACTTTGTTTTCGTATTTATCAAGGTTTGTCCAAAGTTCGATTTGAGCTAAGGTTTGGTTGGTAAACGAATTACTCATAACAAAACTAGGATGCCCTGTAGCACAACCTAAGTTTACCAAACGACCTTCTGCTAACAAAATAACATCTTTTCCGTTCACCACATATTTATCAACCTGAGGTTTGATTTCAATTTTTTCGTGATTGTCATTCAACCAAGCAACATCAATTTCATTATCAAAATGACCAATATTACAAACGACGGTTTTATCTTTCATCGCTTCAAAATGACGCCCTTGTACAATATCTTTATTTCCAGTAGTAGTAATAATTATATCTGCATTTCCAACAACGGTTTCTAATTTTTTCACTTCAAAACCATCCATTGCAGCTTGCAATGCACAAATAGGATCAATTTCGGTAACCGTTACAATACTTCCAGCTCCTTTAAATGAAGCAGCTGTTCCTTTTCCAACATCACCATAACCACAAACAACAACTCGCTTTCCTGCTAACATTAAATCGGTAGCACGACGAATAGCATCTACGGCACTTTCGCGACAACCGTATTTATTGTCGAATTTAGATTTAGTAACGCTATCGTTTACATTAATCGCTGGCATTGGTAACGTTCCTTCTTTCATCCGATCGTATAAACGGTGAACTCCCGTGGTAGTTTCTTCACTTAAACCATTGATTCCGTCCACTAATTCAGGATACCGATCCAATACCATGTTGGTTAAATCGCCACCATCATCTAAAATCATATTTAAAGGCTTGCGATCTTCCCCAAAGAAAAGTGTTTGTTCGATACACCAATCAAATTCTTCTTCATTCATTCCTTTCCAAGCATAAACTGCAATTCCTGCATCTGCAATCGCAGCAGCAGCTTGATCTTGTGTAGAGAAAATATTACAAGAACTCCAAGTAACTTCAGCTCCAAGAGCAATTAAAGTTTCAATAAGTACCGCAGTTTGAATCGTCATATGAAGACATCCTGCAATACGAGCTCCTTTTAAAGGTTGTTCGTTTTTGTACTCTTTACGAAGCGACATTAAGCCTGGCATTTCTGCTTCGGCAAGTTCAATTTCTTTTCTTCCCCAACTTGCTAAAGAAATATCTTTAACTTTATTGGCAATGTAAGGTGTTGTTTTTGTTGACATAAAAATTTATTTTATTCCCCTGAAAGTGGGAAACTTGTTGTTATATTTGTTATCACTGCGAAGGCAGCGATCTTTTTGTTAAACGATTTTATTTTCATAAAAACGGTTTGCAAAAATACATAATATACTTTAATATTAGATGCCTCTTTACAAAACTATAACAGTAAACCCCTCAACTAAAGTCCTCATTTGGAAGATTGAAGAATCTTTTGAGGAACTTTTTAATGAAATTACCCTAACGGAAAGAAGTTTAGCAAGGGTTCGTAAAATGAAAAGCGAATTGCACCAACGAGGTTTTTTGAGCATTCGGTATTTATTAGCTTCGGAAGGATATACCGATCACGATTTGTATTACGATGAGAACGGAAAGCCACATTTAACAGATGGAAAACACATTTCTATAACGCATTCTTTTACTTTTTCAGCCATTATTATTAGTGATATCGAGGTAGGAATCGATATTGAAAAAAAGAGAGAAAAGATTTTAAAAATTGCTCATAAATTTACGGAAGTAGATGAATATCAAAAGCTGAATCATAAAGATGTTATCATCCGAAAATTAACCATTGTTTGGTGTGCAAAAGAGTCGCTTTATAAAAGTTTTAATCGTGTAGGATTGACTTTTCTGAATCATATTTCTGTAGAGGATTTTAGTATGTATTATAATGAGACTACCGCTGAAGTTAACTTTGAAGATAAAACAGAAAAATATAAAATTTGGTTTTTAGAATTTGAGGGATTCACATGTGCTTATGCCTTATTAAATGAAAGAAAAAAGAATGATTAATCCACTTTACCAATCTATTCTTTCAAAAACTTCTAAAGGCGAAAAGTTATTCGCCATATTAATTGATCCTGATGCTTTTCAGCTTTCTAAAACAACCAAATTTTTACAACAACTTCCAAAAACCACCACACATCTTTTTGTTGGTGGAAGTACCGTTGAAACTGGTAAAACGGAAGCTACAGTTTCAGAAATAAAGAAAAACAGTTCACTACCAATTTTATTATTTCCAGGAGATGTTTCTCAAATTACCAACAAAGCTGATGGATTGTTATTTTTGTCATTGCTTTCAGGAAGAAACCCAGAGTACTTAATCGAACAGCAAGTTAAATCGGTTTCAAAACTTAGAAAAAGTCGTTTAGAGATAATTTCAACGGGATATATTTTAATAGATGGAGGTAATATTTCTGCAGTTGAAAGGGTAAGTAAAACCAAACCAATTTCTCAAAAAAATAGTCAAGAAATTATTGATACTGCAATAGCTGGAGAGTTATTAGGAAGCAAAATGATTTATTTAGAAGCAGGAAGCGGAGCTAAAATCCCCATTCATCCAGAAATCATTTCAGCAGTAAAAAAAGAATTAAAAATCCCATTAATTGTAGGTGGAGGAATTAAAACCGAAAAACAAAAACAAGATGCCTATCAAGCAGGAGCAGATTTGGTGGTCATGGGAACAGTATATGAAAAATAATTAATATTACTAAATAAAGTAGTCACTGAGCGGAGCCGAAGTGCCGAATTAACAAAACCTGTGAGGTTTCAAAACAACTATGAATACAATAGACTTTTTTCTAGAACCCTATATAAACGCTTCTGCGTTAAATGTTTCTTTGGAATTAATAGCGGCAGTATTCGGTATCATTAGTGTCTTTTATGCTAAAAAAGAAAACATCTTAGTCTATCCAACAGGGATCATAAGTACAGGACTATACGTTTACTTACTTTCACAATGGGCTTTGTATGGAGACCTAATCATTAATATTTATTATACGTTAATGAGTTTATATGGTTGGTATATGTGGACTCGAGTTTCGGGTGGTGATGAAATAAGTTTAAAAATAACGAGAACAAATAATCAAGATAAACTCAAGGCTTTTGCTATTTTTGTATTCACAGCAATTTTTGTGATTGTGGTGTATCGATATTATGAAGTAATGCCCGATTTAAGTTTTTTAGAAAGCATTCAATATGCATTTCAGAAAATAAGTTCGGGTAATTTAATAGAATTTAGAAAAGCAACGCCATATATTGATACCTTTACAACGGCTGCTGCGTTTGTTGCAATGTGGTTAATGGCCAATAAAAAAATAGAAAACTGGATTTTCTGGATTATTACCAATGTAGTTTCAATTCCTTTGTATTTTGTAAAGGGTTATGGTATGACAGGAATACAGTACACCATCTTTTTGGTGTTGGCATTTTTAGGATATAACGAATGGAAAAAAAGCTTAAACAAGAAAAATCAGATTGTATAAAAGTCGTATTGTTTGGTCCAGAATCTACTGGCAAAACAACCTTAGCAAAACAGTTAGCACGACATTATAATTCGGTTTGGGTACCTGAATACGCTAGGCAATACCTACAGAAAAAATGGAATAACGAACGTAAAACTTGCGAGCAATCCGATTTGCTACCCATTGCAATTGGGCAGATGAAAATGGAAAATAATTCGGCTAAAAAAACAGATACCGTCTTGGTTTGCGACACCGATTTATTGGAAACAAAAGTCTATTCTGAAGAATATTACTCGGGAAAATGCGACCCACTATTAGATAAATATGCAATTAAAAACACCTACAGTTTATATTTATTAACCTTTATCGACACCCCTTGGGAAGCAGATGACTTAAGAGACAAACCCGAGGAGCGTAAAGAAATGTTTAACGCTTTCGAAAAAGCATTAAAAAATAATAATAGGCCTTATATTCTGTTAAAAGGAGCGAAAAAGGAGCGCTTAGAAAAAGCTATAAAACATATTGATAAACTTCTAAAAAATAAAATTTGAATCTCACAAAACAAGACATAATATTTTTTAAAAACTACGGACTAACCCTTGAAAAAGTATACCGTCAATTGGAAGCTTTTTCATTAGGGATTCCTTTTGTAGAAGTTGCAACCACAGCCACTATTGGTAATGGTATTGAAGCTATTTCTGAAGAAAATCAAAAAAAATTAATCGCTTTTTACGACAGCAAGAAGAGCAATTTAGAGATTGTAAAATTCGTTCCTGCTTCAGGTGCTGCAACAAGAATGTTTCAGTTTTTATTTGAATTCTTAGAAGATTACAATCCTGAGGAATTAGGCTTAAACAAGTACCTAAAAACAGGAAACCACCAACAACTTTCTAAATTTGTAAATTCAATTAAAGATTTTGCTTTTCTAAATGCTGTTCGTAAAAAAATTAGAGAAAATTATCCCGATTTTAAACATGGAACCAAAGGAGTTAGAACACATTTACTGGTAAAAACAATGTTGGAGAAAAAGGGGCTTAATTTCGGAAATTTACCTAAAGGATTAATTCCATTTCATAAATATACAAAATACGCAACTACTGCTTTTGAAGAACATTTATATGAAGCTGCTTTTTACGCTTCGGTGAATAATAATGCCTATTTGCACTTCACCTTTTCAAAAAAGCATGTCCCTTATTTTAAGGAAGAATTTGAGGCAGTAAAAAAACGTGTTTCTAAAAAAACAAAAACTGAATTTCATATTTCTTATTCATTTCAAAAAAAAGAAACTGATACTATTGCTGTGAACATTGACAATTCTCTTTTCAGAAACTCAAAAAACGAATGCCTTCTTAGACCTTCTGGACATGGTGCTTTATTAGAAAATCTAAACGACATAGATGCCGATATTATTTTTATAAAAAACATAGACAATGTTGTTACTGAAGAGTATGTCGAACAAATTACTCACTACAAAAAAGTGCTGGCTGGTAAGTTACTTTGGGTTCAAGAAAAAGTGTTTTCATATTTAAAATTGCTTACAGACCATGACTTATCTATTGAAAAAATTAATGAAATCAAATTATTTTTATGGAATGAACTAAACATTAAGAACGCACCAGATAACAAGACATTACTGATTGATATTTTAAACAGACCGTTACGAATATGCGGAGTTGTTAAAAATACTGGCGCTCCTGGTGGTGGTCCTTTTTGGGTTAAAAATGAAAAGGGAGAAATGAGGCTTCAAATTGTTGAGTTGTCACAAATTGATCCAAACAACGAACATCACCAATCAATAGTAAACGAAGCAACTCATTTTAATCCGGTAGATTTGGTTTGTGGAATTCGTGATTTTAGGGGAAATAAATTCGATTTAACAAAATTTACAGACCCAAACTCAGGTATTATTTCAGAAAAATCAAAAAACGGAAAAACACTAAAAGCTTTAGAACTTCCGGGTTTATGGAATGGAGCAATGGCAAACTGGAACACTGTTTTCGTAGAAGTTTCACTAATAACCTTCAATCCCGTAAAAACAGTTAACGATTTATTAAGCAAAGAACATCGCCCAAATGCTTGAGAATTCTATTAAATGAATACAGAAAAAATAATAACTGAATTAGATTTTAAAGCCATTAGAAGTAGTGGCCCTGGAGGACAGCATGTAAATAAAACTGCTTCAAAAGTAGAAGTGAGTTTTCATATTACTACTTCCTTAGGCTTATCTGAAGAAGAAAAAGAACGATTACAAACCAAAATTTCTTCAAAAATAACTTCCGAAGGATTCATAAAACTAACTTGTAGCGATTCTCGAAGTCAACATAAAAACAAAAATTTAGTCATTGATAAATTAATAATACTTTTAAAGGAAAACATAAAGCAATCAAAGCCTCGAAAAAAGACAAAACCTTCTAAGACTTCCATAGCAAAAAGATTAAAATCTAAAAAAAATCAAGCGCTCAAAAAAACAAATAGGAAACCACCAAATATTGATTAAATAAGTATATTTGTACCATCTCAAAGGGGTGCTTTTTTTAGTACTGAGTGAGAAGTTAAGAGTGTTGGGTTTTTAAACTCATAATTCATAATTCTGAACTCATAATTAGAAATGGCTGAGATTATACCCATAGAACCTAGAACAGGTAATGCTGTTTAGGGAAAATGAAAGCAACACTTTCAACATAATTAAAATTAACAAACAGAACAATTACCTCTTTTGTTCGTAAGCTTTTTACGAATGAAAAAAATAATTTTTACCTTAGGATTTGGATTGTTAATTCTAAACCTATCAGCACAAGAAAAAACAAAAGACAGTACTACCGTCGAAACATTGGACGAAGTGTTAATCCAATCGATTAGAGTAGCCAAAGATGCACCTATCCCCCACTCTAATATTAAAAAAGAAGAAATTGCTAAACGAAATTTAGGTCAAGACATTCCTATTTTGTTAAACTACTTGCCATCGGTGGTAACTACTACAGATGCTGGTGCAGGCGTAGGTTATACCTATATTCGAGTTCGAGGTAGTGATGCTTCTCGAGTAAACATTACTATCAATGGTATTCCATACAATGATGCTGAAAGTCAAGGAACTTTTTGGGTGAATATGCCCGATTTTGCTTCTTCGGTAGAAAGTATGCAATTACAGCGTGGCGTGGGAACCTCAACCAATGGTTCGGGGGCTTTTGGAGCGAGTTTAAATATTTTAAGCGATGTCGTTTCAAAGGAAGCTCATGGCGAGATTAATACTTCGTTTGGATCCTTTAATACTCAAAAATACAATTTGAAATTCAGTACAGGAATGCTGAGCAACCACTTTGAAATTTCAGGAAGGATTTCCAAAATAACTTCCGACGGATATATTGACAGAGCTAGTTCCGACCTAAAATCTTATTTTCTTCAGGGTGCTTATGTTTCAGAAAACACCTTGATTAAAGCGTTGGTTTTCGGTGGAAAAGAAAAAACCTACCAAGCTTGGTATGGTATTGATGCAGAAACATTAGAGAGCGACAGAACTTTTAATCCAGCAGGTTTTTATACTGATGACGATGGGGCTATACAGTTTTACGATAACGAAGTAGATAATTACAATCAAGATCACTATCAATTACATTGGAACCAACGATTAAACAAATATTGGACTAGCAACGTTGGTTTAAATTACACCTACGGAAGGGGATATTTTGAACAGTATAAGGAAGGTCAGGATTTTGAATTTTACAATTTTGAACCCATAGAAATTGGAGGAGAAATTATAAATGAAACCGATTTAATAAGAAGACGCTGGTTAGACAATGATTTTTATGTTGTCAATGCCAATATAAATTATAAAAAAGAACAGTTAGATATTACGGCTGGTGTATTTTATAGCTATTATAACGGCGATCATTATGGTGAAGTTATTTGGTCACAATACGCGAGTACTTCGGAAATTAGAGATCGTTATTATGAAGGTAACGGAACCAAAAATGAATTTACTGTATTTTCGAAAGCAACGTATAACATCAACGATAAATGGAGTGTTTACGGTGATTTACAAGGAAGATTTATCGATTATAAAACTTCGGGCTTAACATCAGATAAGGTTCCCTTAGCTGTAAATGAAACGTTTAACTTTTTTAATCCGAAAGCAGGATTAACTTATGAATTGAATTCAAAAAATCAGTTTTACACTTCGTACGGAAGAGCCAATCGCGAACCCAGAAGAAGCGATTTTGAAAACGGGGTTACCAAAGCAGAAAAATTAGATGATTTTGAATTTGGTTGGCGTTTTTCAACTAAAAAATCGAAGATAAACACCAATATCTATTTTATGAATTACAAAGACCAATTAGTTTTAACTGGAGCTATTGACGATGTAGGTGCGCCAATTAGAGCAACCAGCGGTAATAGCTATAGATTAGGAATTGAAATTGATGCAAATTTTTCAATATTAGAAAATCTAAGAATTCTTCCAAATATTGCTTTTAGCAGTAATAAAAATAAAGATTTTGTTAGTTCAAGAGATGGTGAATTGGTAAATTTAGGAAGTACCAACCTTTCCTTTTCGCCAAATATTGTTGCAGCAAATAGATTGGAATATGAGCCTATAAAAAACCTTCAGTTGGCTTTATTAACTAAATATGTAGGAGAACAATAYATGGGAAACATAGATAGTGAAACTTCAAAATTGGACGCCTATTTTATTAATGATTTCAATGTAGTTTATACTATTAATAACATTCYATTTTTAAATGAARTCGTWATCACAGGATTGGTYAATAATATTTTTAATACCGAGTATGTTTCCAACGGCTATTTTTATACCTACGATGATACTTGGTCAGATCCAGATGCKAYTACAACCATTGAAGGTGCTGGATATTATCCACAAGCAACYMTAAATTTTTTATTGGGAGTAACCYTAAAATTWTAACTTAGTTAAATACGTTAATWACRTCSCCATTTCTTTCAGCTCTRTATTGMWGCATTGGATAAAGTGATTGATCGTTTAAATGTTGTCCAGTTASAATGTCATAAATATTATCGTCACCACAWTCRCAAGAWGCTTCWATTCCWRTAATATYCATTTTTGAACAAGCATTTGGAGCATGGTTAGGRTCGGTTAAATCGAAAGCAGTATAGAAGCTTTCATTCACAGAATAGACTACAATTCCTTTAATTCCTTGACTAGTAATTATCACACTATTTCCAGGAAATTTAAGTGGATTATAYTCAGGRAGTGATAAATTTAAACTAAGATTAACTGGYGGTACGTTTAAAAAAGGATTATTTGTATTGTTATTATTATCGTCACTTTTATTACAACTAAACARCRTGATGCYTARTAGAAGTACAACTAGTAGATTTTTCATTTTATATAGCAATTTTAGGTTTCAAAAATACAATAATTAAACGCAATAATTAATTTTTCACTATCTTTGTGGTTCGCAATCCCATCTCGTATGGGATTTTTTTTATTACTACTTGTGTAGTAATTTTTTCAGAAGAAAAAACAATTATTATTATTTTAAAAATGAAGAGTTATGAGTAAAGTATCATATTATACTGCGGAGGGATTAAAAAAATTAAGAGCTGAATTAAGTCAATTAAAAGATATAGAACGTCCTGCTGCATCACAGGCTATTGGTGAAGCTAGAGACAAAGGAGATTTAAGTGAAAATGCAGAATACGATGCTGCAAAAGAAGCACAAGGAATGTTAGAAATGCAGATTTCGAAACTGGAAACAACACTTTCAACTGCCAGAATTATTGACGAATCTCAGTTAGATACTTCAAAAGCATTGATACATTCTACGGTTAAAATTAAAAACCAAACAAACGGAATGGAAATGACTTATAAATTGGTAGCACAAAGTGAATCTGATTTATCAGGCGGAAAAATTTCGGTAGATTCTCCTATCGGAAAAGGTCTTTTAGGAAAAGAAGTTGGTGATACCGCCGAAGTAGTTGTACCTAACGGCACCATGAAATTTGATATTCTTGAAATTTCTAGAATTTAATTGTGGCTTCCATTTTCACAAAAATCATTAATGGTGAGATTCCCTGTTACAAAGTAACAGAGGATGAACATTTTTTTGCATTTTTAGATATCAATCCAAACACAAAAGGACACACACTTTGTGTACCTAAAAAGGAAGTTGACAAACTGTTAGATTTGGATGAAGAAACCTATTTAGGATTGCTAAATTTTTCAAGAAAAGTTGGTTTAGCCATCGAAAAAACAATTGCTTGCAATCGTGTTGGAATGACCGTTATTGGTTTGGAAGTACCCCATGTTCACGTACATTTAATTCCGTTGAATGAAATGAAAGATATGTCGTTTCGACATAAAGTTTCAATGTCACAAGAAGATTTTGTGGCTTTAGCAAAAAAAATTAGCGACAACCTTTAATCTGGCAGTTGTTGCAATTCAATTTCCATTACGGTTCCTTTACTCGCACTACTTTTTTGCACTCTAATTTTTCCTTTGTGGTATTCTTCAATAATACGACTTGCGAGCGAAAGACCTAAGCCCCAACCTCTTTTTTTAGTAGTAAAACCTGGTTTAAAAATCGTTTTAAAATTCTTTTTCGGAATTCCTTTTCCGGTATCTGAAATTTGAATGAATACCGATTTTAAATTGGTTGTAATTGAAATATGAATATCTCCTTTTCCTTTCATTGCATCAATTCCGTTTTTTACTAAATTTTCGATAGTCCATCCATATAATTGTGGATTTAAACTTACAAACAATGGGCTGTTTGGTAAATCTAACGAGAAATTAATAAGTTTAGAGGATCGGCTTTTCATATAATCGAAAGAAGATTTTGTTTCGGCAACCACATCTGTTTTTTTCATAGTAGGCACCGATCCTACTTTAGAAAATCGTTCGGTAATGGTTTGCAAACGGTCTATGTCTTTTTCCATTTCAACAATATACTCTGGGTTTACATTTTCAGATCGTAAGATTTCTGTCCAACCTACTAACGATGATAATGGAGTTCCTATTTGATGGGCAGTTTCCTTAGCCATTCCTGCCCAAAGTTTGTTTTGTTCGGCAGCTTTTGCGGTTCTAAAAAAAAAATAAATTGCCGTAAAAAACAACAACATTATTAAAATTAAAAAAGCGGGATAGTATTTAATTTTATTGATAATCGGAGAGTTTCCGAAGTAAATAGTCTGAATTATTTCGCCTTCATAGGTTACTTCAATAGGCTGATACTCTTCTGTAAACTGTGCTATTAATCGATTTCTTTTTTCTGGTGTATCAATTTTATTTTCAGAAATATTTCTAGAAATATACGTTTCCTCTTTCGGACTAAAAGAAATCATTGGAGTAGTGGTATTGCTCTGAATTACTTCCAAAGAAGTCTGACTAAAACTGAGTTCTAACTGTTCACTTTTATTAAAATCTTCTTGTGCGATTGCCCAAATTTCCATTTTGGTCCGTTCGTTTTCCTTCAATCTTTTAAAAAACGAAAAAGTATTCCACATAATTAAGGTAATTATACCAATGGATGCGACAAAGAAAAACCCGCGAGTGAGTGATGTGTTTTTAAACATTTTAAAGCTATTTTTTTTACGTTTTAAATATAAAGCAAATATGTTGATATTATTGTATAAACTAATTTTTACAAATGTGTTGGTTTCAATATATTTGTGAACTATGATTTCTATCAATCCAAAAGATATTTCAACAATAAAACTACATGGCTATTTGTTAAGTGCCGTTTCGCCTCGCCCTATTGCATTAGCAAGTACGGTAGATGAGGATGGAAACGTAAATTTATCGCCTTTTAGTTTTTTTAATGTGTTTAGCGCCAATCCGCCAATATTAATTTTTTCGCCAGCGCGAAGAGTTAGAGGTAATACTACTAAACACACTCTAGAAAACGTTTTAAAAACCAAAGAAGTTGTCATTAATATTGTAAATCATGCGATGGTACAACAAATGTCTTTATCTTCTACGGAATATGCCCAAGGAGTTAACGAGTTTGCAAAAGCTGGCTTTACGGAAATAACTTCAGATCTAATAAAACCGCCACGAGTAAAGGAAGCACCCGTACAGTTTGAATGTAAAGTAAATGAAGTAATCGCGTTGGGAACCGAAGGAGGAGCAGGAAATTTAATAATTGCCGAAGTTGTAAAATTACATATAGATGAATCCATTTTAGATGCTGAAGAAAAAATAGATCCCTTAAAAATTGATACCGTAGCTCGAATGGGCGGAAATTGGTACAGTAGGGCAAAAGAAGGAATATTTGAAGTACAAAAACCAATAAGAACTATGGGAATAGGAGTAGATGCATTACCAGAATCGATTAAAAACAGTCCTGTTTTAACTGGAAACGATTTGGGAATATTAGGGAATTCAGAACGAATACCTAGCGAAGAAGAAGTGCGAGAATTTGTGAAAATGGGAATTGAAAAATGCCCTCACATTAATATTGCAAACAAAGAAAACACGCAAAAACAAGCACAAGATATGCTTAGAAAAGGAGTGGTTTTTGATGCCTTTAGGTTGTTGTTGGCGATAGACTTGATGGGGATAAAATAATTGTGGCGCTTCGGCTCCGCTCAGTGATCAAAGAACAAATAAAACCCTTCGATACAATTCTGGTTATCACCAGAATCACTCAGCGAGCCTTGTAAAAGAGTAAAATAAATAGTAATAAACCCTTCGATACGATTTCTGAAAAACGAAATCACTCAGGGCACTCAATAGAAAATAAAAATAAATAATAATTAAAAAAGATATCCGCTCGGGGCGGGTAGTGAACATGGAAGTACAAGGAAAAATTAAAGTAATAGGAGAAACACAAACTTTTGGAAGTAACGGTTTTAGAAAAAGAGAAGTTGTTGTAACCACAGCAGAACAATATCCACAATCAATTATGGTGGAATTTGTACAAGACAAAACAGATTTATTAAACAATTTTGCAATAGGTCAAGACGTTAAAATTAGCATTAATTTAAGAGGAAGAGAATGGACCAACCCACAAGGCGAAATTAAGTATTTTAACTCCATTCAAGGTTGGCGTATTGAAAACTTGGCTACAGCACCCGTTGAAGGAGATATGCCGCCAATGCCTCCAGTAACTTCAGAAGATGCGTTTGAAACTACTAACAATACATCTTCCGAAGCAACAGATGATTTGCCGTTTTAGTAGATCTTTAAAAAAATATTTTTAAACAGATTCCTTATAAAAAAGAAATCTGTTTTTTTATACTTGAAAGTTAATGATTAAATTGTTTAATTACTTTTTGAATTCATTGTTTTTTCACTAAATTGACAACAATATCATGATAGATATCGGTATTAATCAATGTCGATATACAAACCTGTTGATATACGCATATTATGGGCAATTAAAAAAAATGATAAAAGATATAAAACTTAAAATAGGTTCACAACCAGACAGTAATGGATTATTATTAGAAACAACCCCTGTTACAATTTTTGTGGGGCCAAATAATTCTGGGAAAAGTAAAATATTAACTGAGATTCAAGAGTTTTGTAAGAATGGAACAATTAATCATACTTTTAACTTAATAGATGAAATAAGTTTCAATTCTATAAAAGAAAAAGATATTACAAATGTAATTTCGACTAATATTCAAACTCCAACTGAAAGAGAAAGAGTAACACCTGGAAATATAATATTTGGAAAAGTTAGAGCTCAGATTAAAGAAATTCGAGCAAAGGAATTTTTATCAAATCCAAATTCAAAAAAAGAAGAATTCTGTGTTTACTATCTTAATGACAAAACATTAAAACTTGATGCATTAAACAGAATTACCTTAATTAAGGAACAACCATTAGGAGATATGCAAAATGCTCCATCAAATAATCTAGCAATTTTATTTACGGATGATGAAAAGAGATTAGAAGCTAGAAGAATTATTTATGATGCGTTCAGCTTATATTTTGTAATTGACCCAACGAATTCTGGCAATCTTAGAATAAGATTATCGAAAGTAGAACCAGAAAATCATCAACTAGAAAGAGGTTTACATAAAGAAGCTGTAGAGTTTCATAAAAACGCTTTAGATATAGCTAAAGCAAGTGACGGAGTAAAAGCGTTTACAGGAATAATAACATCTGTTATAGCAGGAAATCCAAAAATTACTATTTTGGATGAGCCTGAAGTATTTCTTCACCCTTCTCTTTCTAACAAACTAGGGAAAGAAATTGCCAATTCGGCAAAAATTGAATCTAATAGGCTTTTCGTTTCAACACATAGTTCAAATTTTTTAATGGGATGTATTCAGAGTGGCGCTCCTATTAATATAGTTAGATTAACATATTCAAATGAAATTGGAACAGCCAGATTATTAGACAAGGATAAAATTCAATCCTTAATGAGAGACCCTCTTTTGCGTTCAACAGGAGTATTAAATGCTTTATTCTACAAATATGTAGTGGTTACAGAAGGTGATTCTGACAGAGCCTTTTACCAAGAAATAAATGAAAGGTTAATTCAGTTTTCACCAGAGAAAGCACTACATAATTGTTTATTTATTAATGCCGTTGGTAAAGATACTATTTGGAAAATCGTTAAACCTCTGAGAGAAATGGGGATTCCTGCTATTGGAATATATGACATTGATATAATTAAAAACGAAGGAAGTAATTGGACTAATGCACTTAAGGCATCCTTTGTCCCTGAGATTAGTCACCAACCTATAGGTCAAACAAGAAGTTTATTGAAAAATAAATTTACAGAAATTAATAAGGATATGAAAAAAGATGGTGGAATTGAAGCTCTTCCTGACTCTGAGAAAGAAGCTGCTAACAATTTATTCAACCAACTTGAAGAATACGGAATTTTTGTAGTACGAAAAGGAGAAGTTGAACATTGGTTAGATGATTTAGGTGTAAATGCTCATAAATCTGTTTGGCTTTCTCAAATGTTTTTAAAAATGGAAGCTGACCCAAGTAGCCCTAGCTACACTAAACCAGCGAATAATGATGTTTGGAATTTTATAGGTGATATTCAAAAATGGATGTCGAATGAAAATAGAAAAGGAATTCCGAAATAAACTGCCCATAACAAAGTATAAAAATAATAAGGGTTAAGTGCCAAAACCAAAGTTGGTACATATTAATAAAGTCCGCCAAATTTAAAATTTGACAGTTAAAAGAAAAATAACGATAAAATTGTAAATTTGGCTAAGTGCTAAATCCGAAAGTAAGTACATTTTAATCCCTTACTATTCTTATACAAACCGTTGTGCTTCATTATGACCCGTCCTGAAATATGTATACACAAAACAACAAGTATATGTATAAAAATGACAGAGTAACTAGACGTTACAGCGAACCTTTCAAATTAAAA
>NVUT01000026.1 GCA_002733185.1 Flavobacterium sp.
GATTCCATGAAAAAAATAATGATAATATCTACTTTATCTATTATGTTAGCTTTTCAATCTTGTAAAGACTATTCAAAAGATACAGCAACAACTGGCGATATAGAATTAATTTCCCCTCAACAAGTATATGATGCAGTTTATAGTACCGATTCTGTCCAATTAGTTGACGTTAGAACCTCTGAAGAATATAAAATTAGTCACTTAAAAGGATCTCAAAATATTTGTGTAACAAGTAGTGATTTTAATGAAAAAGTAAAAACATTAGACAAGAACAAGCCTGTTTATGTGTATTGTAAAAAAGGAGGAAGAAGTGCAAAAGCCGCAAAAAAATTAAAAGATATGGGCTTTACTAAAATTTACGATATGGATGGCGGAATCCTACTTTGGGAAGAAAAAAAGTTAGCCATAGAGAAATAGCACTAGCACTTATTATAAAAAAACAAAATGCCTTACGATTAACCTTGTGAGGTTTTTGTGTTTTTATGGGTTGCTAATAAACCGTTTGTATCTAAAGTGATTGAGAATTTTTTTAATGATGAATAGAGAAATTAAAAACTTATAAATTTTAAGGAAAATATTTTAAAAAAATAAGCCCTCTTTCGCTCTTCAAAAAAAGAAAAGCTTCAGAGGGCGTAGGTGGAGCCGGGGAGATTCGAACTCCCGTCCAAACGTGCAATTATAACGCTTTCTACATGTTTAGTTTTTATTTAGATTTTCGTCAGATTGCCGGTCAAAAACTACCAACGCACCGCTTATCTTTACTTGAGCTTTACTGTTACATCAAAGTACTATAACAGCTAGGTTTACTTTTACGAAGTCTCTATATCGATTGCCGTAAACCAAGGCTCTCGAGAGACTTCCTGCTTGCCTACCTAGTAGGCCGAGGCATTATCCTACTATAATTCGGATTATGCAGCTAGGGCGTAGTTATTCTCGCCGTTTAAAAAAGTGTGAAATATGATATTTACGAGCTATATCCCAGCGCTCGACATGCTTACATTACAATTAGACCCGCTGTCAAAACCAGTCGGCCCCAATAATTCCTGCAAAGGCAGGAATCTCTTTTTAAGAGTAATTTTCCAAAGAACATCTGGCAAAATTCCATCTTACCAAAGGAGTGCAAAGATATAATAATACTTGTATCTTTGGTCACCAAAATTACTTATTCAAAATTTATACCAATGTCCATAAAATTCGCAATAATAAAAGAACGCAAGTCGCCACCAGATCGTCGGGTGGTTTTCTCTCCCCAAAAGTGTCAAAAAGTCATTGAACAGTTTCCAGAAGCAGAAATTATTGTTGAAAAAAGTGATGTTCGGTTTTTTAAAGATGAAGCTTATGTTGAAGCTGGATTTGATGTTGTCGAGGACGTTTCAGATTGCGAAGTGATGATTGGCGTTAAAGAAGTTCCGATTTCAGCTTTAATTCCGAATAAAAAATATTTCTTTTTTAGTCATACTATCAAACACCAACCCTATAACAGGGATTTGTTACAAGCAATACTTCAGAAAAAAATTGAATTGTACGATCACGAAACCATTATAAAAGAAAACGGGGCAAGACTTATTGGTTTTGGTCGTTACGCTGGTTTAGTTGGTGCGTATAATACATTTAGAGCATTGGGCTTACGAGATCATTTATTTGAATTGCCCAAGGTTGAAAATCTTCACGATTTTGCTGAAATGAAAAAAGAGCTGAATAAAATTAAAGTTCCAGCCATAAAAATGGTGTTAACCGGAAGAGGAAAAGTTGCCAAAGGCGCCAAAGAAATTTTGGAACATTTGAAGATAAAAGAAATTTCTGTTGAAAAATATCTATCTAATACTTATATAAATGCTGTGTTTTGCGATATTGATATAGAAGATTATAATAAAAAAACAGACGGTACAAAATTCAATAAAAAAGAATTTTATAACGATCCATCGGGTTATGAAAGTGATTTTATGCGCTTCGCAAAAGTTACAGATTTATTTATAGCTGGTCATTTTTATGGCGAAGATGCACCCTTTTTATTTACTAGAGAAGACGCCAAACACCCCGATTTTAAAATAAATTTAGTGGGCGATATTTCATGTGATATAGATGGACCTGTAGCTTGTACTTTGCGTCCTTCAACAATTGCTGCGCCTTTTTATGGCTATGATATTAATTCTGAAAAGGAAGTCGCTTATGATGCTGAAAATGCAATTACTGTAATGGCTGTAGATAATTTGCCTTGTGAGTTGCCAAAAGATGCTAGTGAAGGATTTGGTCGCATGTTTTTAAATCAAGTAATCCCTGCTTTCTTTAATAATGATAAAGAAGGGGTTTTAGAACGAGCAAGAGTAACTACTTCTGAAGGTACTTTAACTCAGCGTTTTTCTTATCTTCAGGGTTATGTAGATGGAAAAGATTAAATTCTCTTTAAAACAATAGCTTCTTTGGTTTGGATTTCAATAATTTGATTAAAAAATTCTTTTAAGTCTTGATATTGTTCAGCGCTAAAACGATAATCCGTTAATTTAAAATTGAAACGTAAATTTATTTTCCCATTTTTATAACTATATAAAACAGTACACTCTCCTGCATCTCCAGCAAGATTAATTTTCTTGTTTTTTGGTAGTTCTACTACTTCATATTTGTTATTTAAATCTATGGTTAGCATATAGATATTAGAAAAAGGATAGCCAAGTTCGACCATATAATTCCTTTCTTTTAATTTAAAGGGGTTTTCAGAAAAATTGTTTTGTAAAAAATATGGGTAAATAAAAAGTTGATCTGCAATTTCTTCAGGAATAAAATTGACCTTGTATTTCTCTTTTATAGGTTTGTTTAAATCATCTTTATCTATAATTTCATATTCAGAAATTTCAAAATCGATTAATTTATTAGATTTAGAGTGTATGTAATCTTTTTTAGAAGTTGTATTAATTTCCTCTCGTTTATACATAGCTTTATAACCTGTATGGGTTTCGTTTACAATTCCTGTTATGGATTCATCATCATTTATAATTAATTGAGCATTGATAAAATCTACATTTTTACTGTAAGGCTCAATAGGAATCCAATAACTACTATTTTTAAAATCCATAACTCTACCTTTAATGTTGAGTGCTCTATATGGTATAATACCGAAAGGAATATATTTTCCTGTAGCATCTAATATATAATCTGTTTCGTTTATTGAAAGAAAAGCAAGTGTGTAATTAAAATCTGTAATAATAGGATATTTATCGTTTGGCAGTTTTTGATTCCGAGTAGAAAGAAGCACAATTTTAGCATCTAAATCTGCAGCATTTAAAGCATTAATAAGCGATAGGTTTATTTCTGAACTTGAACCACTACCTTCTTCAAAAGCACTTTTAACTCTTGCTTCAGAAAAAACACCCGTATGGCCATTCCAATTATAATGTTCTTGTATAAAAGTGTAAATAGCCTTAGCTTTTTCTAGATTGTTTGTGATTGATAAAATATTTGCATGTATTTTATTTTCAAAATATTTTTTTTGTTTGATTTGTTTTCCTAAGTTTTTATCGGTTCTRAAAACTTTATCAACGTCTTTCCARTCTCTAGAGTATTTGGTTTTATAGCCTTTAAAATTGGTATATTCTTGATATTCAAAATTAATTCTAGCGATATAATTATTTTTAGAAAGCATGTATTTTTCTTCCTTAAATGCAGGAACATTTTTCATTGCATAGGTTGCTACTTCACAATCTGCATTATTCGCAATACCATCTACCCAAAAACAATCCCTTTTTAAAGAAACGTCATTTATTGCTAATTTTTCATTTCCTATTAATGCTCTACGGTAAATAAAATTTCCAGGGATTTCTGAAAYAAATTCACTATAAATTTTTGGATATTCTCCTTGAAAATCCCAACCTCCAAAATTAAAAAAGAATTGGGTTTGTAACGTGTATTCATATTCTAAAACGCTACCATTCTTAATATTTGGAAAAGTGAAGCGCTTGGAAGACCAGTTTTTTGTTTGGTCTATATCGTAGAATGAACTTTCACTTACAAAGGTTTGTAGATTTTCGTTATGAGTAATTGCTTTTAAGTTGGTTATTTTATCTTTGCTATTCTCACTATTATATAAATAAATATCTACTTCGCCTCCTTTAAAGTTTTGAGCGTCAATAATTTTAATTTTTCGATGGACTTTTTTTAATAAATAAATATAATTGTCAATTATTTTAAATGAATTATGTCCTTTTTCATATAAAACAACTGCAGAAGCTTCAGGGTCTAATGAATAAGTTGACATAGATAATTCTTTAGCAGAAGGTTTGCCAAATATTTCGGGAATTTGTTTTTGTGAAAAGCTTGAAAATGAAATAGAAATTACTACCAGAAAAATAATTAATTTAGAAAACACCATAGTTGATTTTGAAATAAGAGTTTAAAAGTACAAGAATAATTATTATAAAAAAAAACAATTAATTGAGTATTGAAACCAATTGAATATTAAAAAAAAGGGGTAAAACCCCTTGTGATTTTAGGAATTTCACTAAACAATTAATTGCAGTATTATCTCATATTTACAGTGCTTAATTAATTGGGGAGTTAATGAAAGCGATTATTTGAATTGAAGGGTTGTATAGCAGCCCTTTTTTTTTTTGTGCTATATTTGAGAGATGAATCCTTCGGAAGAATATATACTTAACCAACCAGAACCGTATCGTTCAATATTATTACACTTACAGGTTATTATTGAAACCACACTTCCTGAAGTTGAATTACTTTACAAGTATAAAATTCCTTTTTATTATATTTATAAATAACCTTTCTGTTATTTAAATGCTAGTCATAGAAAACAATTTGTAGATCTTGGTTTCTGGAAAGGAAATCAAATAGATATTCATCAAAATCACCTCGTTACCGAAAACCGTAAAATGATGGTTTCATTACGATATAAATCGCTTGAAGAAATAAATGATAAAACACTTAGGGAGGTTTTAGAAAAAGCAGCTACTTTGTATTGAAGTAAGCGTATAGTTATTGTACAGAGTTAATCCGAGATTACGCAGAGATTCACAGATAAAAAAAACCACTATTCTTACTTAAATCTACTTCCTTTAGTTATTGATAAAAACAGAAATTTCTTAATGCCTTAATAATCCTAAAACAGTTTCGTTATATTAAAGCTTATTTACCGTTTTTCTAATAGCAACTAAATCGGTTAGTAGTTTTTCTAAATAATGAATATCCAACATATTAGCACCATCACTTTTTGCATTTGCAGGATCAAAGTGAGTTTCTAAAAATAATCCGTCAACACCAACGGCAACTCCAGCACGAGCCAAAGTACCAATCATATCTGGTCTTCCTCCAGTAACTCCGCTCGATTGATTGGGTTGTTGAAGACTGTGGGTAATATCTAAAATAGTAGGAGCAAACTGTTGCATCGTTGGGATTCCGCGATAATCTACAATCATATCTTGGTAACCAAACATAGTGCCGCGATCGGTGATGGTTACTTGGTTGTTTCCGCTATCTTGAACTTTTTTAACTGCGTGTTGCATACTTTCTGGGCTCATAAATTGTCCTTTCTTTAAGTTAACAACTTTCCCTGTTTTTGCTGCAGCAACTACCAAATCTGTTTGTCGAACTAAAAAAGCAGGAATCTGCAATACGTCAACATATTGAGCAGCCAAAGCAGCATCACTTACTTCGTGAATATCTGTTACGGTAGGCACATCAAATGTTTCGGAAACTTTTTTAAGAATTTTTAAAGCCTTTACGTCTCCAATTCCTGTGAAACTATCAATACGGCTTCGGTTGGCTTTTTTAAAACTCCCTTTAAATATAAAAGGAATTTTAAGCCTATTGGTGATTGCTAGAATTTTTTCAGCAATAACCATCGCCATTTCTTCACTTTCAATAGCACAAGGACCAGCAAGTAAAAAGAAATTATTTGATTTTGTGTATTTTATCTTCGGAATTAAATCTAAGTTCATAACAGTACTTTTTTTCTTTGCAAAGATAGTGAAATACTGTTATGCCTATAAGTTGAATCCAGCCAATTAATAATATCGAATCATATAGTGCTAATCAATTAATAAATACTACTTTTGCACCCTCTAAAAAAAGATAGTAGTATGGAAATCAAAAACATCGCAATTATTGCTCACGTAGATCACGGAAAGACCACTTTGGTAGATAAAATTATGCACCATTGTAGTTTGTTTCGTGAAAACGAAAACAAAGGTGAGCTAATTTTAGATAATAACGATTTAGAACGTGAACGTGGAATTACCATTACCTCAAAAAATGTATCGGTGGTTTATAAAAACACCAAAATTAACATTATAGATACACCTGGTCACGCCGATTTTGGTGGAGAAGTAGAGCGTGTTCTTAATATGGCAGATGGTGTTTTATTATTGGTAGATGCTTTTGAAGGGCCAATGCCACAAACACGTTTTGTGCTTCAAAAAGCATTAGATTTAGGTTTAAAACCTTGTGTGGTTATTAATAAAGTAGATAAAGAAAACTGTACTCCAGACGAAGTTCACGAATCAGTTTTCGATTTGATGTATGAATTAGGTGCCGAAGAATGGCAATTAGATTTTCCAACTGTTTATGGTTCGGCAAAACATAATTGGATGAGTGACGATTGGCAAGATGAAACAGATAATATCGAACCACTTTTAGATATGGTTTTAGCGCATGTTCCTTCTTTTGAAGTTACAGAAGGAAATGTACAAATGCTTATAACCTCCTTAGATTATTCTTCATTTACAGGAAGAATTGCTATCGGAAGATTGCATAGAGGTACTTTAAAAGAAGGAATGCGAGTTGCACTAGTTAAGCGTGACGGAAGCATAGTAAAAACAAAAATAAAAGAACTCCATACTTTTGAAGGTTTAGGCCGTCTAAAAGTATCTGAAGTTAATGCAGGAGATATTTGTGCTTTAGTAGGGATTGAAGGTTTTGAAATTGGAGATTCAATATGTGATATTGAAAACCCTGAAAGCCTTGCTACAATTGCAATCGATGAGCCAACAATGAGTATGTTGTTTACGATTAACGATTCGCCTTTCTTTGGAAAAGATGGAAAGTTTGTAACTTCTCGTCATATTAAAGATCGTTTAGCTCGTGAATTAGAAAAGAATTTAGCTTTACGTGTGGAGCCAACGGGTAGTGCCGATAAATTTATGGTATTTGGTCGTGGTGTGCTGCACTTGTCAGTTTTAATTGAAACAATGCGTAGAGAAGGTTATGAGCTTCAAATTGGTCAGCCACAAGTAATCATCAAAGAAATTGATGGTGTTAAATGTGAACCAGTAGAAGAATTAACTATTGATTTACCAGAACACGTAAGTGGTAGAGCGATTGATATGGTAACGATTCGTAAAGGTGAAATGCAAAGTATGGAAGCCAAAGGTGAACGTATGATTTGTACTTTTATCGTTCCTTCAAGAGGAATTATCGGACTTAGAAATCAGTTATTAACTGCAACTGCAGGTGAAGCGATAATGACACACCGTTTCTTCGAATATCAGCCTTTAAAAGGAGGGATTCCAGAAAGACAAAACGGAAGTTTAGTGTCTATGGAAAACGGAAAAGCAATTCCTTATTCTATCGATAAATTACAAGATAGAGGAAGATTTTTTGTATCTCCAGGAGAAGATATTTACGAAGGTCAAGTAATTGGAGAGAATACACGTCAAGATGATATGGTAGTAAATATTACCAAAACTAAAAAGATGAGTAATGTACGTTCTTCAGGTGCAGATGATAAAGCGAAAATTGTTCCAGCTCTTAAATTTTCATTAGAAGAAGCATTGGAATACATTCAGAAAGATGAATATGTAGAGGTTACTCCAAAGCACATACGTTTGCGTAAAGTCTATTTAAAAGAAGTAGATCGTAAGCGTAATAAATTATAGGAAACTAAAGTTTTTAAAGCGTTGTTTTGCTTTTCTGAAAAGGAAGTTAACAACGCTTTTATATTATTTTTGTTTTCGTTCAATAAACTGCCTGTTTTTTAGTTAATTTGCTAAAGTTAACATCGCACAGAAAAATATACTATGAATTTTTTATATTTCGACCCAGGATTAGGAGCCATGATTGTTCAAGGAGTAGTAGCTGCAGCTGCAGGAATATTGCTTTTTTCAAAAAATGCGCTTCACAAAGTTAAAACTATGTTGGGTTTGGTTAAGGAGGATGATGCTTATGACTCAATAGATGTTGACGAAGAAGATACCGACGAAACCAATGACAAAGAATAATAAAACACACGAAGCTTCATTTCGTGATCCTTCAGGATCTGTTTTTCATGATGGCGATACGATTCGTAGAGTTATCAATCCCATTTATTTTCCGCAATACAACAAATTAAAAACAAATGGATTTTTTAAAACTCTTTTTAAAAACAATCTGCTAATTCCCCATGAAGAAACTTTTGTTTCGGAAGATAAAATTATTATAACTCCACAGAAAATTCCGTTTATCACAAACCCTTATGAATGGGGTTTTGAACAATATAAACAAGCAGCTTTACTGACCTTAAAAATTCAGAAATATGCACTTTCAAAAGGCTTTATTTTAAAAGATGCAACTGCGTATAATGTAACGTTTCATAAAGGAAAACCAATTTTTATTGACACGCTTTCTTTTGATTTTTATAAAGAAGGAACCCCTTGGAGAGCTTATAAACAGTTTATTACTCACTTTTTTGGACCATTGGTTTTAGCAAAGTATCATGGAACTGAAGTTTTTAATATGTTGCAATCGTATATTGATGGAATTCCTGTTAAATTAATTGCTTCAATGCTTCCTGCTAGAACAAAGTTGAGTTCGGTTTTATATCCAAACATTCATTTGTTGGCAAAGATGGAAAACAAACATAGCGAAGACTATAAAGCGGAAACTAAAATAGCTAAACTTTCAAAAAAAGCACAAAATAATATTATTGAAAGTCTGTATAATTATATTTCAAAGCTCCAGTTAAAAGAAGCTAGCGAATGGGGAAACTATTACACTAAAACCAATTATAACGAAGGCGCTTTTAAAACCAAAAAAGATTTAATTAGAGATTGGGTACAGCCTTTAAACGCTCAAAAATTAATCGATGTTGGTGGGAATGACGGAACCTTTGCAAGAACCGTTCGAGACCTTGTGAAACACATTATTGTAACCGATATTGATAGTAATGCGGTCGATTTTAATCAAAAACAAATTCAGGAAAATAAGGAAACTAATTTGCTCGCATTTGTTTGCGACGTTTTACAACCAGCACCTGGTATAGGTTTTAATAATACGGAACGAGAATCTTTAATAAATAGACTAAAAGAGTACGCTCCAGATGTTACAATGGCATTGGCATTAATACATCACATCACACTTTCGGGAAATGTGCCTTTTGAAAAATCAGCTGAATTTTTTGCAAAATTTTCTAAGAATTTAATCATAGAATTCCCAAAAAGAGAGGATTCTTGGGTGACTTCCTTATTGGTTAGAAAACGAGAATTTATCAATCATTTTGATTTTTATAATATTGAAAATTTTGAAAAAGGCTATTCTAATTATTTTAATTTAGTTAAAAAGGTAGCGATTAAAGACACAAAAAGAGTGATGTTTTTGTTTGAAATAAAAAATAATGGCAACTAAAAAAAAACGAAATATAATTCAGAGTTTTCTTTTAAGTAGTAAGCAATATCCAATATTAATTGCCATTGCATCGGGTTTATATCCTCTTTTATATTATTTCACTAGAAATTTTCRTTTTGTAAATTCGACAGGACATTTAGCATATTTTTTCTTTATTTTTCTATTGGTTCCTATTCTGCTTTTTGTTGTTAGTAATAAAATAAGTAAAATGCCAGCACTTTATAAATGGAAGAAATATGTATTATCTTTTTTAAATTTTTTCTTTTTTCTTTTTTTTATAATGATTTGTCGATATGCAGGGATAAATAAAAAAATTACGGTACTTATTTTTCCTATTGCAGTAGCCGCTTCCTTTTTTCTTTATAAATATTTAAAAAAAATTGTAATAATTCAATTAATATTGGCTGTAATCGGACTGTTTACATTTGTAAATACCATAATAAATTTGCCAGTTTATTCTTCAGATTGGCTTCAGCAACCAGATGATATTAGTAAGGTAGTTTTTAAAACAAAGCCCAATATTTATCTGATACAACCTGATGGTTATGTTAATTTTTCTGAATTAAAAAAGGGACATTATCAAACGGATAATACTGATTTTGAAGATTATTTAGCAACAAATGGTTTTACTAATTATCCAGATTTCCGAAGTAATTATTCTTCTACATTGTCTTCAAATAGTGCTTTATTTGCGATGAAGCATCACTATTATAATGGCGCTATACATCCTGATGAAGGTCTAAATGCCCGGGAAGTAATTGTTTCAAGAAATACAGTTTTAGAAGTGTTAAAAAGCAATGGTTATAAAACTCATTTGGTTATTGAAGCGCCCTATATTATGATTAATAAACCTACAATTGGGTTTGATGAAAGTAATATTAAACAAAGTGAAATACCATATATTGGAAATGGTTTTGCAAATAAAAGAGATGTTTTTAGTGATTTAAAAGGCTATTTAGAATTAAATGAAGAAAAACCAAGCTTCTTTTTTATAGAAGTTTTTGATCCAGGACATATTAATAATCGAAAATCAAATTCTAGAGGAAAAGAAATTGAAAAAGAAAAATGGATTGAAAATTTACAAACAGCAAATTCAAAATTAATTAAAATGATCGATGAAATAAAAAAGCATGATGCAAACGGTATCATTATTATTTTATCGGACCATGGTGGTTATGTAGGTTTTGATTATTCAATGCAGATGTACACTAAAACAAATGATAGGAATCTTATTTTTTCTATTTTCGGTAGTAATTTATCAATTTTTTGGCCTAAGAATATTCATCCAAAACAGAATGACAAACTTAATAGTACGGTCAATGTTTTTCGATTTTTATTTTCTAATTTAAGTGAAGATGAAAGATATTTACAAAATTTAGAAAAAGATGAAAGTTATATGGTTATTTTTGAAGGAGCACCAAAAGGAATTTATAAGTATATTGATGAAAATAAAGAAATAACTTTTGAAAAAAAATAACTGACGTGTTTGTAGTAAAGCAATACAAAAAAGAATATAAACAAGAATGGGACAGTTTTGTTAAAACTGCTAAAAATGCTACGTTTTTATTTCAACGTGATTTTATGGATTATCATAGTGATCGTTTTGAGGATTTTTCTTTGATGGTTTATAAAGGTGATAAATTATACGCTTTATTACCAGCAAATAAAAAAGGAAACAATGTAATTTCACATCAGGGACTTACCTATGGTAGTTTTGTTTTACAGGATTCAGCAAAATTGTTTTATAGCTTTAATGCATTTAAAAAAGTGTTAGAATTTCTTTATAATGAAGAAATTAAAAAGCTAGATATGCGTGTGATACCTAGTTTTTATAATAATGTTCCTTCAGATGAATTAGAATATATTCTTTTTAAAGCAAATGCGAAAACAATTAAAAGTGATGTAATTTTATTAATTGATTATAAAAACCCATTAAGTTTTATAAAAAGTAGGAGGCAAGCAATTAGAAGAGGTGCAAAGAATAATTTAATTATTAAAATTGAAGATAATTACAATGATTTCTGGAATACGATAT
Source organism: Flavobacterium sp. (assembly GCA_002733185.1). Taxonomy (GTDB): domain Bacteria; phylum Bacteroidota; class Bacteroidia; order Flavobacteriales; family Flavobacteriaceae; genus Marifrigoribacter. The sequence continues at coordinate 11,636 of NVUT01000026.1, forward strand.
TGATTCCAAATATGTATAATAAATACAAAGTTAAACCTATACACTCTCTTAATGAAATAAAGGAATTAGCCTCAAAATTTCCCGAAAACATTAAACAATTTAATGTTTATAAAGATGAAGAATTAGTGGCAGGATCAACTATTTTTATTACTAAAACCACAATACATCCACAATATATTTCAGCAAATATTGAAAAGAATACTTTAGAGAGTCTTGATTTTTTATATAATCATATTATAAATTTGTATAAAGATGAAAAAAGTTTTTTTGATTTTAATACATCAAGTGAGGACAGTGGTAATTTAATTAATAAAGGTATCATTTTTTGGAAGGAAAGTTTTGGTGCGAGACCTCACATTGTTAATAATTACTTGGTAGAAACTTCCGCTTATAAAACTTTAGAAATTAAAACTACATGATTCCTTTTTTAGATTTACACAAAATAAATCAACCTTTTGAAAAAGCTTTTCAAGAACAGTTTTCTTCTTTTTTAGATTCAGGGTACTATGTATTAGGAACCAATGTAACCGCTTTTGAAAATGAATTTGCAAAATACTGTAATACCGATTATTGTATTGGTGTTGGTAATGGATTGGATGCGCTCAGGTTGATTTTAGAAGGTTATAAAGTGTTAAATAGATTGCAAGAAAATGATGAGGTGTTGGTAGCTTCAAACACCTATATTGCTACAATTATTGCAATTAAGCAAGCAAATTTAATACCTATTTTGGTGGAAGCAGAAAACGAAACCTTCAACTTTAATTTAGAAAAATTAAAAGAAGCAATCACCACAAAAACAAAAGTAATAATGCCAGTACATTTGTATGGACAATTATCACCAATGAAGGACATACAATCCTTAGCAACTCAGAATAATTTACTAATAATTGAAGATGCAGCACAAGCTCACGGTGCAAAAAATAACGAAGGAACCGTTGCTGGAAATTTAGGAAACGCGGCAGGATTTAGCTTTTATCCAACAAAAAACTTAGGATGCTTGGGAGATGGAGGAGCGGTGACTACCAATGATAAGGATTTAGCTGAAGCAATAAAAAAGCTAAGAAACTACGGACAATCTTCAAAATATGTAAACGAATATGTGGGTTTTAATTCTAGATTGGATGAGGTACAAGCTTCTTTTTTAAGGATTAAACTTCCTTTTTTAGATAAAGAAAATCAAAAAAGAAGAAATATTGCGGAACGTTATTTTTTTGAAATTAATAATAAAAAAATAAAACTACCAGCTTATAGTGGAGATAATACACATGTGTTTCACCAATTTGTAGTTCAAGTTTCGGAAAGAGAACAGTTTATGAAACATTTAACTACTAATGGAATTGGCACTTTAATTCATTATCCAATCCCACCGCACCAGCAAAAGGCACTTTCAGAATATTCAAATTTAGAGTTTCTAATTACTGAAAAAATTCATAAAGAAGTAGTGAGTATCCCAATCAATCAAGTGCTTTCAGACCAAGATGTAACTAAGATTATTTCGGTTTTAAATTCATTCTAATTTGAAGCTTCCAAAATTTATAAGAGAAAATTTATTGTTAAAGATGACTTCTTTAAATGCTGGAGTAATAGGGGTTAGGCTATTTATTTCACTCTTTATACAACGATTAGTAGCCGAAATGGTTGGCGAGGTAGGAATTGCTAAAATTGGACAATTACGAAACTTAATGCAAATATTAACCTCTGTTACATCTGGAGGAATTTTTAACGGTATTGTAAAATATGTTTCCGAACACAAAGAAGACAAAAAACAATTACAAAAACTTTTTTCCACCGCATTTGTATTTATAGTAATTGGAAGCTTTGTTTCTTCAATTATTTTGTTTTTTGGAGCAAACTACATTAGTACCTATTTGTTTGAAAATACATCGTATTCGTATTTAATAAAATTGGTGGCGGTTATTGTGCCATTTATAAGTTTACAAAGAGTATTTAATGGCGTGGTTAATGGATTATCACAATACAAGAAATTCGCAAAAATAGATTTGTATAGCTATTTATTAAGTGCAGTATTATTAGTTTATTTTTTAATTAACTATAATATTGAAGGAGCACTTTTAGCTATAATTGTAACACCTGTTATTCAACTAACTGTTCTGATTTTTATTTTTTATAAAGTATTAATTGAATACATTCAGTTTTCAAAATTATCTTTTAAGACTCCACTATTAAAAGCATTGTTAGCATTTTCATTAATGTCTTTTGTTTCAACAGTTTTACTTAATCTGGTTGAAATTAACATTAGAACCATGATTACAAATAATAGCTCTGAAATAGATGCAGGAACTTGGACTGCAATGACAAATATTTCAAAAAACTATATGGTTTTTTCAATATCAATTTTTTCATTATATGTACTTCCAAAATTTGCAAGTATCTTTTCAGAAAGAGATTTTAAAAAAGAACTTATTTCCATCTACAAAACATTACTTCCAATTTTTGGTATTGGAATGATAGTGGTTTACTTGCTCAGAAAATATGTTGTACTTTTAATTTATCCTGATTTTATTGGTATGGATCTCTTGTTTAAATGGCAATTAATGGGCGATTTTATTAGGTTGGCTTCATTGGTGTTAATGCACCAGTTTTTAGCTAAAAAATTGGTTCGGAATTTTATATTTACTGAACTATTATCCCTGATTCTCTTTTATGTATTTGCTAATTATTTAATTTCAATTTATGGAGTTGAAGGAGTTGTAATGGCACATTTATTTAGATATATTATATACTTTGTAGTAGTATTTTTCTTAGTTTTCAGGTATTTTCATAAACAAAAAAAGATAGAAAATATTGACTAATAACAAGCAATCATATCGTCAAGTTATGAAAGCAACCTCACTGTTTGGTGGGGTGCAGGWTGTTAATATTTTAATACGAATTATTAGATCTAAAGTAATAGCTATTCTTATTGGCCCTTCAGGAATGGGAATTGCAAGTTTACTAACTTCAACAATGGAGCTAATAAATGGCTTGACTAATTTTGGATTGGAACGCAGTGCGGTAAAAGAAATTTCGTTAGAAACCTCTAATTCAGATGAAGAAAAACTAGCAAGAACCATAGGAATCTTAAAAAAGTTAGTTTGGATAACCATTACTATTGGAGTACTAGTGATGCTTATTTCGGCACCTTGGTTAAGTGAATTCGCCTTTGAAAATAGAGACTATACCATCTCTTTTATGTGGATATCGATTGCGCTTTTATTCAAGCAATTGGCAAGTAGTCATTTAGCAATTTTACAGGGATTACGAAAATTAGAAAGCTTAGCGAAAGCGAATTTATACGGAAATTTTATAGGCTTATTTATTACACTTCCTCTGTATTATTTTTTCGGAATTGACGCCATAGTACCAGCAATAATTGTTGCCACTTTTATGAGTTTTGTATTTACGTATTACTATTCCAACAATATTGGAATTAAAAAGGTAAAAATATCTACTAAAGAAGCAGTTTCTGAAGGAAAAAGTATGATTAATCTTGGTGTTATGCTAAGTTTTAGTAGTATGATTACTTTATTAGTAGCCTATATTATTAGAATTTATATAACCCAAATAAATGGAGGAGGAGATTTAGGATTATTTGAAGTAGGACTTTATAATGCAGGCTTTGTTATTCTAAATGCTTACGTTGGGATAATTTTTAACGCTATGGGAACAGATTATTTTCCAAGGCTATCAGCTATATCAGATGATATTGTAAAAATTAGAAAAACTGTTTTTGAACAGGCATTGATTGCTATATTATTAATTGCTCCAATCATCGTTGTATTTTTAACATTCGCACCTTTAATAATTACGATATTATATTCAAAGGAATTTTCACCCATTGTTTCCATGGTAAGTTGGGGAATTTTAGGAATGGTTTTTAAAGCTGTATCTTGGTCAATGGGATATATGATTATTGCCAAGGGCGATTCTAAAGTATTTATTAAAACAGCAGTTGGGTTTAATTCGATATTGTTGCTGTTTAATGTTTTAGGCTATAATTACGGAGGATTGGAAGGAATAGGTTTTAGTTTTTTTATCTATTACATAATACATTATATTGTGGTAAGAATAATAACTTATTACAGATATAATTTTTATTTTGAAAAAGGCTTCTATAAAATATTTACCTTTACAATAATAATGTGTCTAATGACGTTTTCGTTTACTTTTATAAGCAATCCGATTTTAAAATATATTTTAATGGGATGTGTGATTTTAATTTCTGTAAGATATTCCTATCAACAATTAGATGATAAAATAGGCATTAAGGACTTTTTAGCTGAATTTATGAATAAAAAGAAATGATAGGATTGTTAAGAAAAAAATATAGAAAATTCCGAAAGAAAAATAAATTCTTTTGGTCTGTTAATTGGATTAAAACCTACTATTTTAATTATAAAAAATTCCCTTATTCGATAGCTAAAAAGCTTCCTATATTTTTCTATGGAAGAGTCAAGTTTTCTAGTATTAAAGGCGAAATTGTTATCGATGCTCCAATAAAGAGAGCCATGATAGGTTTTGGACAATCATTTGAGTTTCCTACTACTTCCAAAGGAACTTCAGAAATTAATGTAAATGGTAAAGTTGTTTTTAAAGGAAATGTTCAATTTGGTAAAGACGTGAGCATTTTAATAGCTGAGAATGCCTATTTTGAAATGGGACATTTATCTTGTATTGGTTCTTCTGGACTCATAGTTTGTAAAAACAAAATTGTATTAGGAGATTTTGTGCGCGTAGGTTATCAAGTACAATTAATTGACACAACCATCCATCAACTTATAGATTTAACTACTAACAAAAAAATGCTGTTTATAGCACCAATTTTTCTAAATAATTATAATTGGATTGGCAACAGAACAACCATAATGAAGAGTACAAAAACTCCATTAAATTGCATTGTAGCTTCTAATTCTTTGCTTAATAAAGATTATACTAATTTTGGGAAGGATGTATTAATTGGAGGAATCCCAGCTCGACTTCTTAAAGAAAATATTTCAAGAGATTGGGAAGGAGAACAAGAACGATTAGAAAGCAATATGATTGTTTAAAAAAACAAAGTGTTAATAATGAGACAAGTAAATTTTAAAGAAATAGATTTAAAAGATATTGTAAAAATTCATGACCCAAAAGGAAGAGGAAACCTATCGGTGATTGAAAAAGAGTTTTTACCCTATGAAATAAAAAGAGTTTATTATTTGTATGATGTTCCAAGTGATTCATTTCGAGGAGGCCATGCGCATATAGAACAAAAGGAATTTTTAATTGCTTTAAGTGGAAGTTTTGATGTTACTATTGATAATGGACTTGAAAAAAAGAAAATTACATTAAATAAACCCAATAAAGGATTGTTAATTCCAACAGGAATTTGGAGAGAATTAGAAAATTTTTCCTCTGGAGCTATATGTTTGGTATTATCTTCTGGTGAATTTTTAGAGGAAGATTATATTCGAGATTATAATATTTTTTTAAGTTTTTATAAATTATAAACCTCCAGGTATTGTGCTGCCACTTTTTTATATTGGTGGTTTTCTTCAATAAACTTCCTAGCATTTTTTCCGATTTCAATAATTTTTTCTGGATTTTCAATAAGCCACGAAAATTTTTCAACGAGGTCTTTTGTTGATGGTAATGCATTTATGCAAACTTCATTTTCTTTAAGTTGATATTGTTCTAAAAATTCTGTTTCAGCTCCAGTAAATACTACTTTTCCTGCCGCCATAGCTTCTAAAGCATTATACCCTTGGTCATAAGCATACACTTGATCTAGTAATATATGTGTGTCATTATAAAGTAGTAAATATTCCTTATATGGTATGTTTTCTGCTATTGTAATACTTACTTTATCGGCATATTTATTTTCTATTATTGTAAGCGCTTCTTCAAAAAAATGAATCCCCTTTTTTAGATAAGTACCTCTATTAATTCCTAAAAAAAATTTGATTTTACTTGTAGTTTCCAATGGATTGAAATCAATAGAATCACAGTTTATAGGATTTGGAATTAAACCATAAAACTTAGGATGATTCTTCAAAGGAAGTACATAATCCATATCTGAAGCGATAACTTTAGTAATGGCATTAAATACTAATTTATGAGTTTTTTGATGCTCGGGTTTGGTGTAATTTAAAATATAACGATAATCATTAATCAGTGATTTGTCCATAAAATATGGATCCATCATAGAATATTTAAACTTTTTTTGAAGCATATATTCAACACTAATGTAATCCACTCCACAAGAAAGTAAAATGATTTTAGTATTGTTTTTAAATATCTTCTTTAATAAATATCTTTCAATAAAAGGAATCGTTTTTATTGACCGTTCGTTTATTAGCTGAACTATATCAAATCCCTTCAGTTTATTCAAATGAAAATAAAACCGAATTCCTCTTTCCAATTCACTTAAATCAAACCGAGTTATTTTAAAAAGAAAAATTTTCAACCATTTTCCTAAAGATTTATTTGAAAAGGAAGGTTTAATACTGATATCAGATGGGAAATTTTTAAAACCATCGCCATCACCAACTAAAATAACTTCATTTTCAAGTGAAATTAAGCCTTCTTTTAACGTATTGTGTAAATGACTGTATTCACCCAATAATAATATCTTCATATAAGTTATATTTGTAAGTAAAATTACAATATTCTATAATGAATAAACACTCACAATACAAAATTGTTTTAATTGGAGATACTTTAGGCGAAGGAGGAGCAGAGAGAGTACAAGCTAGATTGTCCTTTTTATTTGAAAATAAAGGCGTTGAAGTTCATCATGTAATAGTTAGAAATGTGATAGAATATGAGTATGCAGGTTGTCTTTTTAATATGGGATTGCTAAAAAGCAATAAAAATTCGATTTGGAATAGGCTTACAAGACTACAAGCTTTAAAAAATTATTTAAAGAAGCATCAATTTGATTATATCATTGATTTTCGTGTAAAAAACAGATTTCTACAAGAATATTTAATTGCTAATTACGTATATAAAACGCCTTATGTAATGAGTATTCGGCATTTTAATACAAATTATTATTTTCCTAAAAACAATTACTTTGCAAGTATTATTTACAGAAAAGCCTATGGGATAATAGCCGTATCTAAGGCTCTTGAAGATAGAATTATTAAAGATTATAATTATAAAAATGTTACTACAATTTATAATCCAATTATGCCAAGAACAAATAATTACACTCTTCAATTAGACGATAAATTTATTTTTGGAATAGGAAGGATGCAAAATAATATTAAACAGTTTGATCATTTAATAAAAGCTTTTAAAAAATCGGAAGCTAGAAAATATAATTTTAAATTACTATTAGCTGGTGATGGGTTTTTTAAAAGAGAATTAGAAGAATTAGTAGAAAAAGAAGAATTAATAAATGATGTTGTTTTCCTAGGGCATTTAAGCGACCCTAACCCATATTTTAAATGTGCTTATTTTACGGCACTTACCAGTAAGAGTGAAGGGTTCCCAAATGTGGTCTTAGAAAGTTTGGTAAATGAAACACCTGTTGTTGCCTATGATTGTAAGTCTGGACCAAGTGAGATTATTAATAATGAGATTAATGGTTTATTGGTAAAAGATCAAAACATTAATGAATTTGTTTTAGCTATTAATAAAATGATATTAAACAAAGAAATATATAGTACTTGTAAAAAAAATGCTTTGTCAAGCGTAGAAAAGTTTAATCCTGAAGCTACTATTAAGAATTGGCTCCAGTTTTTGAAATTAGAAGTTTAATAGCTGTTAACTTCAATTCCTGATTTTAATAGAAATAATTTAAACTTTGTAATTATTTGTAATACTACGCTAGGAGATTTCAATAAAAACACCTGTTTACTTGTTAAGTTGTTAAAATTAATTTTTGAAACTAACTTATTGTATCGCTCCTTTTCACCACTAAGTTTACATTGTTTAGCCTTTGTATATCGTTGAAAATCTAAGTATTTTTTTATGTCTGAACGTTTGTTGAATTTCTTCTCGTAAAAATCGTAATCTGGAATTGTTTTCCCTACAAGTCCGTTTTGAGTAATTTGGTTTTGAGAATTTCTAAGGTAAGTAACCAAAGCTTCATTAAAATAAGCAAATTTATAAACAGCTTGTGAGCGAATATTAAAGTCTACGTCTTCACTATAATTAATCGATTCATTGTACAATCCAATTTCATTAAAAACTTTTTTTTCTACACATAAACAGGAAGGATAAAAAATAGATTGATTAAGATTACTCTCAAAAAAATTAGTGATGATTCCGTGGTTGTCAAATTTAATTTCTTTAAAATCGTGTTCAATAACTTTAGAATTACTTAGTAAAACCTCATACTTTGTAGCAAACAAAGAAGCCTCAGGGTAGGCACTAATCAATACTAATATTTTTTCTAAATAGGTAGGTTTCCATAGGTCATCGGCATCCAAAAAAGCAATATAATCCGCTTTTGCCATTTTAATTCCTGTGTTTCTGGAAGCCGGAAGCCCTTTGTTTTTTGAATGTTCAATTATTTGAATTCGAGAATCTGTAATTTCTTGAGCTTTTTGAAAACTAGCATCGGTAGAAGCATCGTTAATTATAATCAGCTCAAAATCTGAAAATGATTGATTAAGTACACTATTAATAGAGCCTTTAACAAACTCTTCTTTATTATACAACGGAATTATTACAGAAAACTTAGGCATTGTCATCGGTTTTTAATTGAGTATAATAATGCAATCGGTATAAATCAAACAGAAAAAGGGAAGGGTTTTTTGAAACTAAATTTGATTCAATATTATTTTTAAATAAAGTAATAAACCAATTAAATAATCCAGTTATATGCCATTTTTTTAGTCTTTGATAACTTTTCTGAAGCGGACGTAAATCATCATCTAATAGTTTTTTTTCTTCTAATAAATAGGTAGTTTTAACTGCTTCAAAAGATTTTAAAATAAAACTTTTACTAGTTTCCAAGCCTAAATGATACACAGGGTTGTCAATATGAACCACATTAATAGTGTTCTTTTTTAAATTGTTAGAAAATAAAATATCAAGTCCATAGGCATTGGTATTAATTGAATTCACCTTTAAAAAAACAGATTTTTTAATTAATAAATTTTGAGAAATTATAAAATATGGATGTTTCAACCGTTGCTCAACATTTATTGCCTCTCGTTTAATACCGTATTTCCATCGTAATATTTTGGAATCTTCAGGTGGGTTTTCGTAATAACTAATACCTCCATAAACTACTGCTGGATTTGCATTTATACTTTCAACATACTTCTTGATAAAATTTGTAGTTTTTGGAAGCACATCAGCATCTAAATACAATAAGTAGTCATAGTTTGCTGTTTTTGCTAATAAATTCCGTGTTGCAGTTCGCCCAATATTTTCTTTATTAGCAATGTATTGATAGTTTGATAAATTACAAATAGCTGAATTTTCTTGGATACTTTTTTTATTTGTAGAGCCATCATCAATTACTATAATTTCAAAAATAACCTTAGCATCAATAGCCTGTTGGTGAATTTGTTTAACCAAGTTACCTATTGAAAAATTGTATGTAGGGATTAATATTGAAATCATATATAAATTGCAATTTACAATTTAAAATAAACCAATTATAATTAGAAAAGAAAAATTAATTACCTTAGAAGAATTATTATAATTTTTAAATAATGAACATTAAAATAGCAGTTGTATTTTTAATAGCATTTTCATTTTCAATGCAATCACAGGTTAACTCGTGGTTTTATTTACGAGCTAAAAATGAAAGTTTTAATCCTGTATTTAAAGAAGAAGGAGAAAAACTTATTTATACTGGTACTAACAGTAAACTAAAAAGCATCTTAAATAAATATACTATTCTAGAGTTTAAAAAAACATTTAGGAATGCAAGAAAGAAGAATTTAAAAAAGACTTTTTTTGTTGTTACCAATGACGATGATTTATTAAATGATTTATTGACAAATGCCTCAAATATTTTCGAATTTGGAGAAATAATATTAGAAGAAGATAAAAAAATATTCGAACCAAACGATTATGGTCTTACTAGTACTTTAGGTGACAATAAAGGCTTACAAGTAAACTTAGACTATTTAGACTTTTTAAATTTACCTAAAGCATGGTATTATACAACAGGTTCTAAAGATGTGCTTATTGGAATTTCAGATGCAAGAATCGATACAACAAATAATGAATTTGCCAATAAAACAACAGTATTAAAAGAATCTACCATATCAAGAGGTCACGGTTCTGGTGTCGCTGTAGTTGCAGCTGGTCAAGGTGATAATGAATATGGTATTGTTGGTGTTTGTTACAATTGCAGTATTTTAAGTACTAATTATGGAGACTTTAAGAATATGAAACAATTAATAGAGCTTTCAAATGCAGGAGCTAAAGTCATAAATTGCAGTTGGGTAGGTACAAAGTATTACCAAACAGCACAAGATGTTATTAATGAAATTACAAGTAATGGGACATTAATTGTTGCCGGTGCAGGAAATAGAGATTGGAGAAATACTAAAGGCTCACTATATTATTACCCTGCATCCTATGATAATGTGATTTCGGTCTCGGCAGCAATGCATCGTTATGAAGATGTATATGATAATATTCAAATTTCAGAAAAAGGATCTAAATATGCAGCAAATATTCGTTATTTTTTAGGAAGAACAGTTGGGTTTAAAGACAAGGAAAATCTTAAGGACCCTTATATTTATCAGGCATCAACGACTACTTTAAATGATAAAATAGATATATTAACTCCTGCCGTAGATTTGTTTAAATTTTCGCAATTTGTAATGTATAATAAAATGGAGTATACAGTAGAGGCAACATCTTCTACAGCCCCTTTTGTAACAGGAACAATTGGATTAATGTATTCAATGAACCCTTGTTTTCCTTTAAACGAAGTTGAATCAGTTATAAAATTAACAGCTACTAATATCGGACATATAAAACAAAACAAACCTTTTGAAGGTAATTACGGTGCAGGAATGCTTAATGTCGGAAATGCAATTGAAATGGTATACGATTTATATACTAAAGGGGAAACTGCTACCATTGAAAATCAAAACTTTACTCGTTGGGACTTTAAACTTACGTCTCTTTCTGAAAAAGTACTCATTCAAAATCAGAAATTCACAGAGTCATCTACCTTAAATTTAACCGCTAAAAACAGTATTGTAATAGGAAAAAATACAGTTTTAAAACCAAATATTGAAGGTTCTATAATTCTTAAAATAGACCCTACTTTAGAAAAAGAATGCGATTTGGTTTTACGAGAAGGATTCCCAAATAACAAATATTATCATCCTGAAAAATAATTATTAATTATTGGAGGTAGCTGAGCGGAGCCGAAGCTAAACCGTTTTCTGAACCACTTCAAAAATCTGACTGTTATCGCACTTCAAGGTTTTTGAAGGGTATTTCAATAACAAGGCGTAATCGTGTGTTGCCATTAAAATGGTGTTGCCTTGTTTGTTTATTTCCTGTAAAACTTCCATTACTTCCACACTGGTTTGTGGATCTAGGTTTCCAGTGGGCTCATCGGCAAGAATAAGCTCTGGGCTGTTTAGTAAAGCTCTTGCTATAGCAATACGTTGTTGTTCTCCTCCCGAAAGTTGAAAAGGATACATCGTTACTTTATTTTTCATAGCTACTTTTTCCAAAACTTCGTGGATTCTGTGATCCATATCTTTTTTGTTTTTCCAACCAGTTGCTGTTAAAACAAAGGCTAAATTATCTTGTACCGTTCGGTCGTTTAACAATTTAAAATCTTGAAAAACAACTCCTAATTTTCTTCTTAAAAAAGGAATGTCTTTTTCTTTTAAATTAGGCAAATCGTAGCCAACAATTGCACCTTCACCACTTTTTAAAGGTAAATCGCCATAAAGTGTTTTCATAAAACTACTCTTTCCAGTTCCTGTCTTACCTATTAAATAGACAAATTCACCTTTCTCGACAGAAACATTAACATTGGATAAAATTAATTTGTCTCTTTGGTAAATCTCAGCGTTTTTTAAATATAAAATGGGTTGGGACATTGCGAATTATGAATTAAGATTTGCGAATTTTGGATTCTGAAATAATAAATATTTATTGTTCATAGGTTACTGATTAATTTCTTTTTCAGAAATCGTATCGATTAAACTTAATGTTAATTACTTTACTATCTCTTTCAACAAATCGATTTCTTTTTGTTGCTGAATAGTAAATAAAGTTAACTCTTCAATTTTCTCCAACAAAAGTAAGTTCATTTCTTTTAAAGATAATCCGTTTTCTTCAATTTCTTTAGCGGAAGGGACTTTAGGTAAATGATTGTTTTCTTTTATAAAGGTTTCAATTTCTTCTAAAGTAATAAAAGTATAATCGGGATTTAATTCAGATTTTCCATTGTAATAAGTTTCAAAAACATAATCAGGTGCAATCGCTCCTTTTAAATCTACGATGACTTCTTGCGTGTGAATCTTACCTTTAACGGTTAATAATTCGTCAGGATTGTTGGTTCCAATGCCTATTTTATTGTTTTTACTATAGATGTTTTTAAGGTTACTTCGTTGGGCATTAACAGAAAATGCAAATAATATGGTGATAATAAAAAGTATATTTTTCATAATGAATTTTTTGTGAAAAGTTTCAACTTTAAAAATAAGCATTTTATTTATTAATAAAACTTTATGACCACATAAACATACTTATCAACTTTTTGTTGCGTTAGTATTTATGTTGATTGCCATAATTTCAAAAGAAGGAAGCATTATAAATAACAAATTTTCTATCTTAATAAGTAGTGAATAATTTATGAATACTTCCTTCTTTTATGCCTATTCTTCAATTACTAAAACTATATATTTATGCTTCAAAAAAATATGATATTAATGTTTCAGAAAACAATATATTTAGTTGCTTTTATTTTTATTTCGGTAGTTTCATATTCACAACAAACGGCAGTTTATACTAACGATTTAGTTGATTATAACAGAGCTTACGAACTTTATAACGAAAATCAATATTTAGCAGCACAAACTTTATTTTCAGATGTAAAACAAAACTCTTCAGAAGAAAATATAAAAAGTAATTGCGCCTTTTATATTGCAAATAGTGCCATTAGGTTGAATCAGCAAAATGCCGATAATTTGATGGAACAATTCGTTGAAGGATACCCCACAAGTATCAAAAGAAACAGCGCCTATATTAATGTGGGGAATTATTATTTTGACAACGGAAAATATTCATATGCCCGAAAATGGTACGATAAAGTAGATGAATTTAATCTAAACGCTTCAGAAAAAGAGACCTTTTATTTTAATAATGGCTATGCATATTTTAAAAATAAACAATATGCAGATGCAAAAAAATATTTTAACCGCATTTCAACTTCCGAAAAATATGGGGCACAAGCAAAGTATTATTTAGGATATATAGCCTACGAAGGCGATGATTATAAAGAAGCTAACGAACTTTTTGAAGAAATAAAAGACGAAGAAAGATACTCAAAAGATATGTCGTATTACCAAGCCGATATGAATTTTAAGTTAGGGAAATTTCAGAAAGCTATCGATTTAGGCTTAGAACAATATGATAGTTCTTCACCAAAAGAAAAAAGTGAACTTTCAAAAATAATAGGGGAAAGTTATTTTAATTTGGAAAAATACGAAGATGCAATTCCTTATTTAAAGGAGTACAAGGGCAAAAAAGGAAAATGGAATAACACCGATTATTATCTATTAGGTTACGCTTATTACAAGCAAGGAAATTATAAAAATGCTATTGGTGAGTTTAATAAAATTATCGACGGTAATAATGCAGTTGCCCAAAATGCCTATTATCATTTAGCGGAATCCTATTTAAAATTAGACCAAAAACAACAAGCATTAAATGCTTTTAAAAATGCTTCTGAAATGGATTTTAGTGCAGAAATTCAAGAGGATGCTTTTCTTAATTATGCTAAATTGAGTTACCAAATTGGGAATAGTTATCAAAGTGCTCCAGAAGTATTGTTGTCGTTTATGCAAACGTATCCTAAAAACGAAAATAACGAAGAGTTGAAAGATTTGTTAATCGATTCTTATATATCTTCCAAAAATTACCAAGCTGCGATTGATTTATTAGAAAACAATAAATCTTTTCAAAACAAATTGGCCTATCAAAAAGTAACCTTTTATAGGGGTTTGGAATTATATAATGAAGGAAATTATCAAGATGCTATCACAGTTTTTAATAAATCGTTAAAAGAACCAAGAGATGCAACTTTTACAGCTCGCGCCACTTTTTGGAAAGCAGAATGTGAATATTTACTCTCAAATTTTGAAGAATCTTTAATCGGTTATAAACAGTTTATACAATTGCCAAACGCTTCTGAAACCCCAGAATATTCAAATATAGATTACAGTTTGGGATATAATTACTTTAAGCTAAAAATCTATACTGAAGCAATTAATTATTTTAAAAAGTATGTTTTAAATATTTCAAAAAGCAATTCTCAAAAACAAGATGCTTATGTTCGTTTGGGTGACAGTTATTTTGTTACAAGTAAATATTGGCCTGCTATGGAAAGCTATAATTCGGCTATAGATACAGGAACGGTGGATCAAGATTATGCACATTTTCAGAAAGCAATAAGCTACGGATTTGTGGATAAAACACCACAAAAAATTGAAGAATTAAAGAACTTTTCAAATAAATTTCCAAAGTCAATGTATAGGGATGATGCCTATTATGAATTAGGAAATACTTACATATCGCAAGACAATTATTCTGAAGCAATGAAGGCGTATAATCAATTAATTAACACATTGCCCAATAGTAGTTACATGGCAAAATCATTGTTGAAAAAAGCGTTGATTTTTGAAAACACTGGAAAAAGTAACGAAGCACTTACTTTATTTAAAAGAGTGGTAAATGATTTTCCTTCTTCAGAAGAAGCCATACAAGCTGTTTCTTCAGCAAAAATTATTTATATAGATCAAGGCAGAGTAAATGAATATGCCGAATGGGTCAATCGATTGGATTTTGTAGATATTGAAAATTCTGAAATAGACGATGCAACATATCAAGCAGCAGAATATGCGTATTTAGAAAATAAATTAAGTTTAGCATCAACACGTTTTACTAATTATTTGGAGCAGTTTTCCAACGGAAAGCACGCTTTAAAATCTCATTTTTATTTAGGTCAGATGTGTTTTTCCGAAGAAAAAAAGGAAGAAGCTATTATGCATTATGAATTTGTAGTAAATAAAGATCGCAACGAATTTACAGAGCAGGCTTTGGCGAGAATCTCCCAATTATTTTTAGAGAAAGAAGACTATAAAACAGCGCTTCCCTATTTAATAAGATTAGAGCAAGAAGCAGACTTTCCTCAGAATATTATTTTTGCTCAGTCCAACGCAATGAAAGCTAGTTACGAACTAGAAAAATACCACGAATCAGTTGAGTTTGCAGATAAAGTTTTGCAAAACGAAAAGATAGACAATACAATAAAAAGTGATGCACAAATTATTATTGCTCGTTCAGCTATGAAAACAGGTGATGAAAATAAAGCGAAAACTGCATACGCAGAGGTTGCGAAAATTGCCACAGGTAAGTTAGCAGCTGAGGCTTTATATTACGATGCGTATTTTAAAAATAAATCGAAACAATTTGAAGCTTCCAATGAGAGTATTCAAGTTTTGGCAAAGGATTATTCTGGATATAAATACTACGGAGCAAAGGGATTGGTGTTAATGGCTAAAAACTTTTATCAATTAGAAGATGCTTTTCAAGCTTCCTATATTTTAGAAAGTGTCGTCAAAAATTTTGAAGATTTTCCAGATGTAGTTAAAGAAGCAAAAACAGAATTAACTATCGTAAAAACCGAGCAATCTAAAACCAACGATTCTATTGAAATTGAAGATGAGAATTAAGTTTTCAATCTATCAAATTTCAATTAAATATAAAAATCTAAACTTACCTATGAACAGTAAAAGTTTAAATAAAACACAAAATAAGTTATCTTTTGAAGGCAAAGCGCTAAGCTTAACGAAAAGAGGCTTTAAAATTGAGTGCGATTTGTTTAATTTATCTCAAATGTGGTCTCCCCTTGAGGGGAGATTTAGAGGGGTGTTTTTAGTGGTTTCAATATTAATTTTAACCTCATTAACCCTTCAAGCCCAAGAAAATGAAAACCTCGGCACCGAAGTAGTAAATATTGTAAAACCCTATTCACCTACTCTTTCAGATGCTTTTAAAGTAAAAGAAACCCCAGTACTAAACGATTCCTTAAATTCAGATAAAAAAGAAGTAAAATACTCGATATTTTCTGTTCCGGTGGCATCTACTTTTACTCCGGCTAAAGGAAAAGCAACAGCTGTGGAAAAAGCAAAAAAAGTACAATTATATGACAACTATGCTACATTAGGAGTTGGAAATTATTTGAATGTTTTAGCAGAATTTTATAGCAATTTTGAAATTAGTAGAACCGATAATTTTGGAGTTTATTTTAAGCATAATTCTTCTCAGGGTGGAATTGACGGATTGCGTTTAGACGATAAATTTTATAATACCAAATTAGAAGGTAATTACAGCAGCCGACAAAAGGATATGACCTATGGAATTAAAGCAGGAGTGGAGCATCAATTATATAATTGGTATGGATTAAGTCCGTTATATACTGGAGTTCCCAATGAAGTAATCAATTCGATAGACTCGAAACATTCCTACTTTGGTGGTTTTGCAGAAGGATTATTAGAAATTGAAGATTCTTATTTTGAAAAAGCAACTGCAAGCATTCGGTATTTGGGAGATAGTTATTCTTCATCTGAATTTAACATAAAAGCAAACCCAGAATTTGGCTTTGATGTACTAGATTTTCCTATAACTATTGGAGTAAACTTAGATTATTTAAACGGAAAATTTGATAGAGACTATTTAAATATTTCAGAATTAAAATATAGTTTCTTGAATTTTGGAATTGCTCCATCTGTTGATTATATAACTGAAGATTTATCGGTTTCAGTTGGATTTGAAGCGGTAGTTTCTTTTGATTCAGAAAAAAGTGATATCGACATTTATATTTATCCAAATGTAGAAGTTTCTTATCGTTTGGTAGATGAAATATTAATTGCTTATGGAGGAGTTGATGGAGGTTTACAACAGAATTCATATTATGACTTTAAAGAAGAAAACCCATTTGTTTCTCCTACTTTATTTATTATGCCCACCCATCAACAGTATTACGGATTTGCAGGATTAAAAGGAAAATTAACTAGCACTTTGACTTATGATGTAAAGGCTTCTTATGGTAACGAAAAGGACAAAGCATTGTATGTTTTAAATTTTGATAAACAATTTAATTCAGCTTTGGAAGGTTATGAATTCGGAAACTCTTTTAGCATAGCTTATGCAGACGTTTCAACCTTATCAGTCTTTGGGGAATTAAATTTAGAGCTCTCTAAAAACTTTTCTTTAGGATTAAATGGAACGTTTAATAATTACGATACAACGAAACAACCAGAACCCTGGAATCTACCAACAATTGAAGCTTCTTTGTTTTCAAACTTCAATATTTCAGAAAAATTCTATGGCGGATTCTCTTTGTTTTATGTTGGAGAGCGTAAAGACTTTTTTGCTAGTGGGAATGGGCCTTTTGGAAATATTATCGCTGATTTTATAACTTTAGATAGTTATATCGATGCCAATGCACATTTGGGTTATCGTTTTAATCAACAACTTTCATTTTTTATAAAAGGAAGTAATTTGTTTGGAGATAATTATCAAAAATGGACGAATTATCCAGTTCAGGGAATTCAAATTTTAGGTGGTGCTTCTTATAAATTTGATTGGTAATTTTTTGATAACAATTAATTTTTTAAAGCTTCTAATTCAGTTTGATATCTTTTTATTGCATCTCTTAATTTAGCTGCAGCCATAAAATCAAGTTCTTTTGCAGCTTTTTCCATTGCTTTTCTAAGATCTCTAATTTTCTTTTCAAGCTGAGGTTTGCTTAAATATTCGTTTTCAGATTCTGCAGCTAGATTTTCGAAAGCATCAAATGAATAAGCATTCGTTTTAGCTTTCGTAAGTGCATTTTCTAACGATTTTTTAATAGCAGTAGGAGTGATGTTGTGTTTGGTATTGTAGGCTATTTGTTTTTCGCGACGGTAATTGGTAGCGTCAATAGTTGCTTGCATACTCTTGGTGATTCTGTCTGCATACAAAATTGCTTTTCCGTTGAGGTGCCGAGCTGCGCGACCTACGGTTTGTGTAAGCGATCTTGCTGAACGTAAAAACCCTTCTTTATCTGCATCTAAAATAGCAACTAATGAAACTTCTGGTAAATCCAACCCTTCTCTTAAAAGATTTACTCCTACTAGAACATCAAAAATTCCTAAACGTAAATCTTGCATAATTTCAACACGCTCCAAGGTATCGACATCACTATGAATATAGCGACAACGTATTTGAATACGTGACATATATTTGGTCAATTCTTCTGCCATACGTTTGGTTAAAGTAGTAACCAAAACACGTTCGTCTTTTTCTACTCGTAATTGAATTTCTTCCAATAAATCATCTATCTGATTCAAACTCGGGCGTACTTCAATAGGGGGATCCAACAAGCCTGTTGGGCGAATAATTTGCTCCACATACACTCCGCCACTTTTTTCCAATTCGTAATCTGCAGGAGTAGCACTGATGTAAATTACTTGGTTTTGCATCATTACAAATTCATCGAACTTTAACGGACGATTATCCATTGCAGCAGGTAATCTAAATCCATATTCTACTAAATTTTCTTTACGAGATCTGTCTCCACCATACATGGCAGAAACTTGTGGGATGGAAACATGGCTTTCGTCCACTAACATTAAATAATCATCTGGAAAAAAGTCTAATAGACAGAAAGGTCGCGTTCCTGGTTTTCGTTTGTCTAAATATCGCGAGTAGTTTTCAATTCCGCTACAATAGCCTAACTCTCGAATCATTTCTAGATCGAAATTGGTACGTTCGTCCAATCGTTTTGCTTCTAAATGTTTTCCTATTTCTTTAAAGTATGCCAACTGTTTTGTTAAATCATCTTGAATATCTACAATAGCTTCTTGTAAAATATCTGGTGAAGTCACAAACATATTTGCTGGGTAAATATTCAGCATTTCATATTTTTCGATGACTTCATTTGTCTGAGCATTAAAAACTTCAATTTCTTCAATTTCATCTCCAAAAAAATGAATCCGGAAAGCATCATCCGCATAACTTGGATAAACATCTACCGTATCACCTTTTATTCTGAAACTTCCGTGGTGAAAATCCGCTTCGGTACGAGAATATAAACTCTGCACTAATCTATGAAGCAACTTTGTTCGTGAAATTATTTGCCCTTTTTGAAGCTTAATGATATTCTTTTGAAATTCAGACGGATTTCCAATTCCATATAAACAAGAAACCGATGAAACCACTATAATATCACGTCTTCCGGAAAGTAATGAAGAAGTTGTACGCAATCGCATTTTCTCAATTTCTTCGTTGATAGAAAGATCCTTTTCTATATAAACCCCACTGGAAGGAATGTAGGCTTCAGGTTGGTAATAATCGTAATACGAAACAAAATATTCTACTGCGTTATCTGGAAAAAATTGTTTGAATTCTGAATACAACTGAGCAGCTAGGGTTTTATTATGTGCTAATATTAGGGTTGGTTTTTGAACCTGTTCAATTACATTGGCAACGGTAAATGTTTTTCCACTTCCGGTAACACCTAAAAGGGTTTGGTGCTCTTCACCCGAATTAATCCCTTCTACCAATTGTATGATAGCATTGGGTTGATCTCCTGTAGGTTTAAAGTCTGAAATAAGTTTGAATTTCATAATAGAAAATGGCGAGTTACAAAACTAAGGAAATGAGACACTAATTTCCCGAATTTTCAATAAAGTATTTTTTGTTGACTGATCTTTGTCAAAGTTAGTTTTGAAATTTATTCTTCAAAGAAACATTATGACTTTCTAGGCTCCATTTTAAGGCTCACCTTAATATTTCCGTTTATAATTAACCTGATGTAATACCTTGGATCTTGATATGTTGTAGCATCAAAAGCATAATTGAAAAGATGTTCACCAGCTTCTTGATTTGGGTTGTTGTATAATTCTCTTACAATAATATCTTGTTCGTTGAATAAGCCGATAGTGATATTAGATTGATTATGAATGTTGTATTTAAATTTCCCTACAACACTTCTTGTTAATGTTTTTGTAGTTTCGTAGTAGGTTTTATAACTCTCTGTTTGTTTAGACGGAACAGGGACATTTAATAGAATTGCCATATATTTTTGATATTGAATCGCTTCCTTTTCATTAAAACCGTCAATTTTATCTAAAGGATAATCATCTGTGATTGCCCAAACTGAATATTGCCCAATGGTATTGAAGCTCTTCGTTTTTTCAATTTCATTAGTTATTTTAAAAAGTTTTCCAGTGGCCAAATCACCTAATCGATAGGTAGTACTTTCGTTTGGAGCAGAATTATATTCTTGAATACACATAGAAAACAAAGGCATTATTTTGTTTTTATTTGAAGATAAGGCAATTAACTCTTCTTGAGTAATAATCACATCTTGAATATCTGTAGAATCTGAAGTAAATCTTTGCCCATTAGGTATCCTAATCTTGATTTCTTTATTGGTTAGGTTGGTAATATTTATTTCTAAAGCTTGATAATAATGTGGACTTTCAAAGTTTCCATTGAATTTACAGGCGACTAAATTCTTTTCAATTGCAGTTTTTAAGTTGTAAGTGCTTATGGTTGGTTTGCTACTTGAAAAGAAAGTAATAGAAATAAAAACTAAAATTAGGTTTTTCATACGTTAAAAATGTTAGTTCTATTCTTAACGTGTTCTATTCCATATTAGTATTTTTTAAAACTTTGACAAAGTTTCAAACTTATCAATAGTAAAAAAACTGCAAATTAGAGACTACTTATTGAGTACAGCCATCTCAATACTGTCGATTGAAGACTAACTCTTTTGTTCTTTATTAAAATACACCAAATAATAGTACATCTGCTTTTCTTCGTCCCAACCTTTTTCTACAAACTTATCTGCACTTTCTGAGTTGATAAAGTCTAATTTAATCTGAATATGAGTATCCAAATTAATTACATTTTTAATTTTTTTACGAGCAGCAGTTACGGCAGTATTTGCAATTGGAAACTCGGTTAAATCTTCAATTTTATATTTGGGCGCTTGTTCAGTTTTGTAATGTTTAAACTCTGGAATTAAATCTGGATTGTTAATTACTTCATTAATAAAAAGAGACTCTTCAAAGTTGTCGTTTTTGGCAAAATGATTTACAGCACGGTTCATAAAAAGCACTTCTTCTTTTTTATCTTCTGCTGGTAATACTACGTCTTTAGCAAAATCTTGACAAAATTTTAAATATTTTTTTGTGTGAAAATTATCATCTTCAAAAGCATCAACTCCCAAGAAAGATTCTAACCAATAACGTGTGTCATAACGGTTACTATCTACAGATAAAATTTTATAACCTTCCTCTTTTTTGAAGTTAAATATTAATGCACCTTTATCTAATTTATTTAAACTTACTCCGTGTTGAAGGCTCGCTTCTAATTGATTGTTTTTTTCAGAAAACTGAAGAAAATCTTGTTTTATTTCAGATTTAAAAATACCAATAGCATCTACTTTTTCATTATCTATTTGAACGTTTTCAAAATGAACAATATATACTTCACCAGCCTTAATATGTGGATGTAAAGATTGATCGTATAAGTGCTTAGTGATGATTTTACTTTGCTCGTGAATGGTTTCAGGAACATCAAATATTTTAGAAGAAATATTGAATAACTCGTGAAATTCTAAATCAGATTCGTGAACAAATTGAAAGTAATTTTCTTCCTTTTCACGAAATGGTTTCAGAAAATATTCTTTTAAAAGCGGTGTTAATTCATCGTCTGCTTTATAAACATCGTCTGAAAGAAAAATTGGTTCGTTGTTAATTTTATTTCCCACTCTATGAATAGAAAGTGAGGTAATATGGGCTCCGTATAAGTTAATCATTAAAAGTTAATTTGTATTTGTTAGTGACTGAATACTGTTTACTGTGTACTGAATACTGATCTAATTCCAATTTTCTTCAAAGTCAAGGTCATCGTAATTTTCGTGATCAAATTCATCAAAATCTTCTTCTTCATTTTCATCATCTCCTTCTGCTTTAAACTCTTTTTCTGGAGCTTCATCAGGAATTTCGCCGTGTGCAAACATTAAATTTGGATAGGTTTGATTTGGGTCAGCTTCCGCAGTATCGGCTAATTCAACCAAAAACGTCCACATACTTAAAAAATCGTACACATAAATCATCCGCGGTTGCTCTCTATAAGTAACATCGTCTATGGGAGTTTCGTTCATAACCCGAATGCTATCCATTCCTTCACTCAAGTCAAAAAGGGCAATTTCTTCGCCTTGTTCCCATTGATCATTACTTTGGTAAAAGGAAGCCATTTCCTGTCCTTCAAAGCCAAAAGCTTGCGTAATAGCATTGTGAAACTCTTCTAAAGTGTTTTCTGAATCAATTTCGATATCACGAAAAACATCTTCTTTTGCGTCTAAAATTACTCTGAAACGATAAATCATAATTCAATAATTAGGGCTGCAAATATAGTTAAGAGTTATGAGTGATTAGTGAAGAGTTGATAAGTTTTTTTTATAATTTATAAAGTGAATACATTAAGTGAATTGGTCACTGAGATGAGTCGAAGCATCGTATTCTAATGAGGCATTAAGTAATTAATTTATTTACTGAAACGGTGTAAAACAGCTGTCATCACTGCCAATAAGAAAAAAGCTGCTATTTGATGAAGCACCCCTAAAATAACAGGAACTTGTAAGATTAAAGTAAAAATGCCTAAGGTAAACTGAAGCAAAACAATAAATAATAATGCTTTTAATAACTTGTTTTGAAGTGAAGTAAGTATTATTTTTTTAGCTTTATACCAAATCCAAACAATAAGTCCAACCACTATATAAGCCAAATAACGATGTATAAATTGCACACCACTTTTTCCTTCTACAAAATTTCTCCAAAGAGGATTTTGTTCTATAAAAACTGTTTCGTGAATTAATTTTCCGTCACTCATTAACGGCCAAAAGTTGTGGAGAAATCCTGCGTCCAATCCCGCAACAAAAGCACCCCAAATTATTTGAATAACTAATATAACATAAGTAAATCGTATAAGATTTCTAAGAGATTTATTTACTTCTTTTTTTTCAGGGAATTTAATATCTAAAGCAATCCACAATGCAAAGTTAAAAGTGATAAAAGCGGTTGTTAAGTGTAGTGCTAACCTATAATGGCTTACATCAGGTCGTTCTACCAAACCACTACTTACCATATACCAACCTAAAAACCCTTGAAATCCTCCTAGAAATAGCAATAAGATACTTTTCTTAATTGTAGCTTTGGTAAGTTGTTTTTTTAATAGAAAATAAAGAAACGGGATAATAAAAACCATCCCAATAAACCGTCCGATAACACGATGCAACCATTCCCAGAAATAAATATCTTTAAAGTCTTGAAGATCAAAATGATTGTTTAACTTCTGATATTCTGGATATTGTTTGTATAAATCGAAAGCTTCTTGCCATTCCACATCGTTCATTGGAGGAATGGTTCCTGAAATTAATTTATAATTTGAAATAGAAAGTCCAGAATGCGTTAATCTAGTAATTCCTCCAACCACTACCATTATAAAAATAAGTGCACATCCTGTAAGAAGCCAGTAGATTACTTTTTTATTGTCTTTCATAGCTTTCTTTAGTTAGCTCAAACCAATTAATGGGTTTTTTATTTGGGGTGTTTTCTTCACCTGGGTAATAATCTATTTTGGTAATTCTGAATCCCATTTTTAATAAAACATTAGAAGAGCCTTCATTTTCTATTTCTGTAAACCCGATTATTTTTTTTAGATTAAGTTTTTCGAAACCAAATTTTAAAGACATTTTAGAAGATTCTGTAGCAATCCCTTTGCCCCAGTATTCTGGTAAAAATCGATATCCTAAATCTGATTCACCCTTTGCTTCAGGTAAATATTTAATTCCTGTAAATCCAATGAGTTTGTTATCTGGCTTGTAGATTACTGCTAACCTTCCATAGCCATGTTTCTGATAATCTTTAAAAACCACATTCTCTAATAAGTTTTTAGCTTCCTCAACAGAATTAATCATTTCATCACCTGTATATTTTTGAACAATAGGATTAGAATTTAATTCAAACATAGCTTCTTCGTCACCTAATTTAAAAGGACGAATTAATAAACGATCTGATTCTAATTTTACATCAATCATTTTCAACTATTTTAAGTCCTAACTCTTTTCCTTTTTGAAGCATAAAGTTTTTAGCATCTTCATATTCATTCGGTATTTTACCTTCTAAAATGGCTTCTTTAATGGCATCTTTAATAATTCCAATTTCTCGGGAAGGTTTTAAATTAAAGGTTTTAATAATTTCTTCACCAGATATGGGTGGTTGAAAATTACGAATATGGTCTCGTTCTTCTACTTCTATAATCTTATCCCGAACCTTTCTGAAATTCTCGTGGTATTTTCTGAATTTCGTCGGATTTTTAGTCGTGATATCAGCTTCACAAAGCGTCATTAAATCGTCTATGTTTTCTCCAGCATCAAAAACCAATCTTCTAACGGCACTGTCGGTAACATCGGAAGCAATTACAATAGGACGAGAACTCATAAATACCAATTTCTGAACGAATTTCATTTTCTCATTCAATGGCATTTTTAGTCTTTTAAAGAGCTTATAAACCATTTTTGAACCGACAAACTCGTGTCCGTGAAAAGTCCAACCTGCTTTTTTGTCAAATTTCTTGGTGGGTGCTTTTCCAATATCGTGAAGCAATGCTGCCCAACGCAACCAAACATTATCGGTTGTTTTTGCAATATTATCTACCACTTCTAAAGTATGCCAAAAATTATCTTTATGACGTTGCCCTTTTATTTCATCGACTCCTTTTAAATCGGAAAGTTCAGGTAAAATATAAGGTAATAAATTGGTTTTATTAAGTATTGAAAATCCGATAGAAGGTTTAGGTGAAGCCAATATTTTATGAAGCTCATCTACGATTCTTTCTGTAGAAATAATCTTTATTCTTTCCGCATTTTTGGTGATTGAATCGAATGATTTTTCTTCAATCTTAAATTGTAATTGAGCAGCAAATCGAACTGCTCGTAACATTCGTAAAGGGTCATCACTAAAAGTAATATCAGGATCTRAAGGAGTACGAATGATTTTGTTTTTTAAATCTTCAGTACCATTAAAGGGATCTAAAAGTTCTCCAAAAGTATCTTCGTTTAAACTTATAGCCATAGCATTAATGGTAAAGTCTCTACGGTTTTGATCGTCTTCTAAGGTGCCTTCTTCAACCGCAGGATTTCTGCTATCTTCTTGATAAGATTCTTTTCTAGCGCCAACAAATTCCAATTCAATTGAACCTGCCTTTAGCATTGCAGTTCCATAGTTTTTAAAAACAGAAACTTTAGGTTTTCCAGGAAGTAATTTTGATACTTTTTCTGCGAGTTTAATTCCGCTGCCAACAGCAACAATATCGATGTCTTTTGAATCTCCACGACTTAAAATATAGTCACGAACATAGCCTCCAATAACGTAACATTCCAAATTTAATTGAGAAGCAGCATTAGAAACTGTTTTAAAAACAGGGTTTGATAAGGCGTTGATGTGTTTTGTTGTTGCCAATTTATTTATCTGTGAGATTTGTAAAATTCGTTAAATCTGTGGTCTAATAGAACACGGATGTTACGGATCAAACGGATATTTACTGATTATTTTCTTATTACCTTAACCGAACCACTCGTTGTTATTTTAATAATTGAAGATGGTTTTGTTGTGGTGTTTTTACGGTTCAAATTTACAACATAGTCAACCCCTTCCAAAATTGCTTTATTGATTTCTTGAAAATTATTTGGTGCCACTTTACCGCTTAAATTTGCTGAAGTTGAAACGATGGGTTTTTTAAATTTCCGTATTAATTTATTTGGAAACCCTTCTCTCACTACTCTAATAGCTAAAGAATTATCGTCGGCAATTAAATTTTCAGCAACGTGAAGTGGTCGATCATAAATAATAGTTGTTGGAGTTACTGCATATTTAATAACATCGTAAATTACTTCTGGAACATCTTCGATGTATTGATTGAGCATTTTAAAGTCATGAACTAAGCAAATCATTGCTTTGTTGTCTATTCGTTTTTTAAGTTCAAATATTTTCTGAACAGCTTCATAGTTAGTGGCATCACAGCCAATTCCCCAAACAGTATCGGAAGGATATAKGATAATYCCTCCTTTTTTTAAAACGTTGAGACAGTTGTTGATTTCGGTTTGCATAATTTTCTATTTAACGGACAAAAATAACACAATTAAAAAAGTTTATTAAAGATTGATCTTTTTATTATTTGTCAATGTTTTCTAAATATTCTTCTATTACGATTGCAGCTTTTTTTGATGGAGATTCATTCTTATCAATCAATAAATTTCCTAAATTTATTTCTTTCTGAATTTTTTTATAAGACTCTTTAAAATTTGTACTTGCATTTTCTAACGCATCATTTAGTTGGTCAATCGAATTAATAACCTCTCCACATCTCCAAAATCTAAAATCTTCATTGTATTGGTAATCAGTATTTTGTATGTTGATAAAGATACAAGGACGCGGACTTATTATATATTCATAAACCTGGCTTGATACGTCCCCTAAATAAATATCTGCTTGATTGGGATAAATCATTTCTACACTTTTTGTGCTGCCCAAATCTATATAAATATTTTCTGACTCAAAATATTTCTTAGGTATCTTCTCGTTTAACTCGCCACCTTTTTCTGCAAATAAATTAATATGAGGTGCAAAAATTAAATTGTATTGGTCTGATTTGTAGAAATATTCTAAAACTTTTAAACCAAATTTATCCCAAGAAGAAAACGGTGGAGAAAAATGTGGATTGTATAGTATTGTGACTTGATCTTTTTTAAATGTATTTTTATTCTCAGCGATAGTAATTGCTTCTAGTTTAGGATAACCAATGATTTTAGTATGTTTTAATAAACCTCTTTTCTCAAACTCTTTGTAAGCATAATTTCCAGGTAATAAATGGACATCAAAATCTAACAACTCTTTTTTATAGGAGTATGATCTTCCTGTAAAACCGTGATAAATACGAATAAGGACAGGTTTTTTCCTTTCCTTTCTAAATTTTAAAAGATATTCTTGTATAAAATCAGTAAGGAAAATCGCATCGAACGTTAGTAAATAATCTTTGTTTTTTTTCATCCAAAATCCTTTTCTTGGAAAACTTCGTTTCTTTATTTTGTCTGTAAATCCTCTGAATTTTAATGTTTTTAACGGCTCTACTTTAACTAAATCACCATTTAATTCTTGTAACTTGTTAATTAAGTATTCATGTTTTAATGGATATGTTAGGATACTGACGTTGTGACTTTTAGAAAGCTCAATGGCAATTGTAATAAAATGATTAATATGATGTAGGTCATCAAGATGTATAAAGGCAATGTTATATTTTTTATTCACAAAAAAAATGTTTAGGTAATGTAATTAAGACAGATCAAAATAATTATATTCGAGCTAAAATAAAACATTT
>NVUT01000059.1 GCA_002733185.1 Flavobacterium sp.
GAAAAAATACAAATAATTAATTTAATTGATTACAAAAAAGCTAAAACAATATATTTTAACACAATAAAATCTAAAGTATAGGCATAAAAAAAACGGCTACAAAAGCCGTTATTTTAAATCTATATAAGGTGTGAAATTATTTCAGTTTTTTCTTAACTGCTACTTCTCTATAGCATTCAATAATATCACTTTCTTTAATGTCGTTGTAGTTTTTAACTTGCATACCACAATCGTATCCTTTGGCTACTTCTTTAGCGTCGTCTTTAAATCGTTTTAACGAAGAAAGCTCACCTGTATAAACAACAACACCTTCACGAATTAATCGTATTCCAGCGTCTTTGTAAATTTTTCCGCTAAGCACCATACAACCAGCAATAGTTCCTATTTTAGAAATTTTGAATGTTTCTCTAATTTCAGCAGTACCTGTAATCTCTTCTACCATATCTGGAGATAACATTCCTTCCATTGCATCTTTCAAATCGTTGATTGCTGCATAGATAATCGAGTACATTCTGATATCGATTTCTTCCTTATCTGCTATCTGTCGTGCATTACCCATAGGCCGCACATTAAACCCAATAATAATTGCATCGGAAGCAGAAGCTAATAACACATCACTTTCGGTTATCGCTCCAACTCCTTTATGGATAATATTTACTTGAATTTCTTCAGTAGATAATTTCTGGAATGAGTCTGTTAATGCTTCCACCGAACCATCTACATCACCTTTAAGAATCACATTCAATTCTTTGAAATCTCCAAGTGCAATTCTACGTCCAATTTCATCTAATGTAATATGTCGTTGTGTTCTTACCGATTGCTCACGTTGTA
Source organism: Flavobacterium sp. (assembly GCA_002733185.1). Taxonomy (GTDB): domain Bacteria; phylum Bacteroidota; class Bacteroidia; order Flavobacteriales; family Flavobacteriaceae; genus Marifrigoribacter. The sequence goes on from NVUT01000059.1 coordinate 832, forward strand.
ATTGTGTTCTTTTTGTTGCAATTACTTTTGCTTCACGTTCATCTTCAAACACATTAAACTTATCACCTGCTTGAGGCGCACCGTCTAATCCTAATATTGAAATTGGTGTTGCTGGTCCTGCTTCCATCACCTTATTTCCACGTTCGTCATGCATTGCTTTTATTTTACCACTACATTGACCAGCCAATAAGTAATCTCCAATTTTTAATGTTCCCCCTTGAATTAAAATAGTAGAAACATAACCTCTTCCTTTATCTAAAAAAGCTTCGACTACAGTACCATTTGCTAATTTATCTGGATTTGCTTTCAATTCTAACAATTCAGCTTCCAATAATACTTTTTCAAGTAATTCTTCGATGCCAACTCCTGTTTTAGCTGAAATATCTTGGGATTGAATTTTTCCTCCCCAATCTTCAACTAATAAGTTCATTTGTGCTAAGCTTCCCTTAATTTTTTCAGGATCTGAAGCGGGTCTATCTATTTTATTAATTGCAAATATTATAGGAACTCCTGCCGCTTGTGCGTGACTAATTGCCTCCTTTGTTTGTGGCATAATATCATCATCTGCAGCAATTACAATAATTACCAAATCTGTTATTTGTGTACCTCTGGCACGCATTGCAGTAAACGCTTCATGACCTGGAGTATCTAAGAATGTGATTTTTTGACCATCTTCCAACTCAACTCCATAAGCACCAATGTGCTGTGTAATTCCACCAGATTCTCCAGCAATTACGTTTTCTTTTCTTATATAATCTAGTAAGGATGTTTTACCGTGATCTACGTGACCCATTACTGTAACAATTGGCGCACGTGGTTGTAAATCTTCTTCAGCATCTTCTACTACTTGTATAGATTCTTCGATATCTGCTGTAATAAATTCTACTGTATAATCAAATTCTTCTGCAACAATTGCAATTGTTTCTGCATCTAACCGTTGGTTCATGGTTACCATCATACCTAGCGACATACATGCAGAGATAATTTGAGTAACTGGAACATCCATCATTGTTGCTACCTCGCTAACAGTAACAAATTCTGTTACTTTTAGCAATTTGCTTTCTGCATCTTGTAATGCTTGATCTTCTTCCGTTTTTTGACGGTGTGTATCTCTTTTATCTCTACGATATTTTGCTCCTTTTCCTTTTGAAGATTTTCCTTGTAGTTTTTCTAAAGTCTCACGTACTTGTTTTTGCACGTCAGCTTCGCTAGGTTCCTCTTTTGGAGTATGGGCTGTTTTTTTACGTCCACCTCTATTTTGATTATTGCCTCCACGACCTCCACCAGTTCCTGGACCTTTACTTATTCTTCTACGTTTGCTACGTTTTTCTTTATTTGCATCGGTTCCTTTAACTTCTTTCTTTTTCTTTTCCGGTTTTTTAAATTGAGATAAATCAATTTTTTGACCTGTAATTTTAGGACCGTCTAATTTTTTATATTGTGTAACAACTTTTTCTGATTCCTTATTTTCTTCTGAAGTTTCTACTTCATTTTTAACTTCTTTTACTTCTTTAACCTCTTCTTCAATTTTTGGAGTTTCTTTTTTTGCAGCTGGCTTTTTAGGCGCATCTTCTTTTTTAGGCTTGGGAGTTTCTTTTTTTACAGGAGCTGAAACTTCTTCTTTTTTTGGAGTTGGTTTTTCTGAAACAGTTTTCTTTTCAACTACTTTTTCTTCTTTAACTGGAGCTTCTTTCTTAACTAAAGAAACAATTTCTTCTTTCTCTGAAGTTTTTGACTTTTCTTTTTCTTTGGGTTTATCTCCATCAAGATTGATTTTTCCAAGCGTCTTAGGGCCTTCAAGTTTCACTTCAGCCTTTATAACTTTTCGTGACTCCTCGTATCTTCGTTGTTTTTCTTCTTGCTCACGCTCAGAAGCCAAACGAAGTTCTTCCTTTTCTTTTCGCTTTTCTTCACCTACTTCTTTGGAAGCTACCTTTTTACTTTTGTCTGTTTGGAATTCTTCAAACAATACTTGGTATTCTTCGTTAGAAATTTTTGTGGTAGGTCGAGACTCCACCTCGTGCCCTTTTGAACCTAAGAACTCTACTGCACGATCCAACGAAATGTTGAACTCACGTAGTACCTTATTAAGTCTCATTGTTTTTGCTTCAGCCATAAAAATGCTTTCTCCTAATTTTTCACTATAAATTTAATGGGTTGGTAGTTATTTTACTACTTACTCCTCAAATTCTTTTTTTAATATATTCAATACTTCTTGTATGGTTTCCTCTTCTAAGTCGGTTCTTTTAACCAATTCAGCAAGACTATTTTCCAATATACTTTTTGCCGTATCTAATCCGATTTTTTCAAATTCTTTGATGATCCATCCTTCAATTTCATCACCAAATTCTGATAATTCTACATCTTCTTCAGCTCCTTCACGTAATACATCAATTTCGTAACCAGTTAAATAACCTGCTAAACGAATGTTATGACCACCACGACCAATTGCTTTTGAAACTTCTTCTGGTTTTAATATCACCTCAGCTCTTTTAGTTTCTTCATTAATTTTAATTGAAGTCACTTTTGCAGGACTCAACGCACGTGTTATAAATAACTGTGTGTTGGTTGTGTAATTAATTACATCTATATTTTCGTTTCCTAACTCACGAACAATTCCATGAATACGAGAACCTTTCATGCCCACACAAGCTCCTACGGGATCAATACGATCATCGTAAGAATCTACCGCAACTTTCGCTTTTTCACCTGGAATACGAACTACTTTTTTAACATTAATTAATCCGTCAAAAACTTCTGGAATTTCTTGTTCAAATAATTTTTCTAAGAATTTTGGATGTGTACGAGACATTACTATAGAAGGCTTATTACCTTTTAACTCCACACTTTCAATAATTCCCCTTACATTATCTCCTTTTCTGAAAAAGTCTGAAGGAATTTGTTTTTCCTTCGGAAGGATTAATTCATTTCCATCATCATCTAATAAAATAATAGCACGATGACGAATATGATGTACTTCAGCAGTATAAATTTCGCCTTCTAATTCTTTAAAATATTTAAAGATATTCGTGTTATCGTGTTCTTGAATTTTAGAAATTAAATTTTGACGCAATGCCAAAATAGAACGTCTACCTAAATCGATTAGTTTTACTTCTTCAGCAACATCTTCGCCAATTTCGTAATCCGATTCAATTTTTTGAGCATCACTTAATGAGATTTCTTGATTTGGTTCTTCTACTTCACCATCGGCAACTACCACACGGTTTCTCCAAATTTCTAAATCTCCTTTATCTGGGTTGATAATAATATCAAAATTATCATCATCACCATATTTTCTTTTTAGTGCGTTTCTAAAAACGTCTTCTAGAATTGACATTAACGTAACTCTATCAATTAACTTATCATCTTTAAATTCTGAAAAAGAATCGATTAATGCTAAATTCTCCATACTCTTCTAATTAAATGTTATCATCACTATTGCTTCTGCAATATCTTTATATTCTAATACCTGTTCTTTTTGAACGGTAACTTTTCCTTTTCCTATGGGTTTTGGCTCGCGCGTTTTCCATTGAAGTTCAATTTCTTTATCGTCTACTTTTGTTAATTTTCCTTCAAAAATATCTTGATTTTTGGTTCTAACCTTAAGATTTCGTCCTAAATTTTTAAGATATTGACGAGGAATTGAAAGTGGTTCAGAAACACCTGCAGAAGCCACATCCAACGAAAAATCTATTTCTTCTCTATCAATATTATGCTCAATAGCTCTACTTACTGAGATGCAATCTTTAACTGTCACCCCATTATCACCATCAATAATAACTCGTATTTGGTTTCCTTCAGTTATACTGAAATCTATTAAAAACAAGGATTTATTTTCCTCTAAGGCTTGACTTAATAGTTTTTTTACTTTTTCCTTCATCAAATTTAGCTATAAAAAGAGGGGACTTTTTGGTCCCCTCAGCTAGTTTTATTATCAATTTCGGTGCAAATATAGTGTTTTTTAACCTTTTAAAAAAACCTTTATTCTTTCAATTTATTTTTGTAATTTAATGGTCTTAATAAAAAAACATTATGAAACGAATATTAGTCCCAACAGATTTTTCAAAACAAGCAGAAAATGCTTTAAAAGTTGCAGCACAAATTGCAAAAAAAATAGGAAGCGAAATTTATGTTTTAAATTCTTTAGAACTCCCGCTCCATTTAGCTTCATCTAACGAAACGAGTTCTAAACCAGAGTCTTTATTTTTTATACAGCTTTCAAAAAAATATTTTGAGGAGTTATTAAAAAAACCATACTTGGAAGGTCTTTTAATTCACGAAGCTATTATGGGTCACGGAGAAGTTTATGATGATGTAAACAATGTAATAGAAGAAAAAGACATTGATTTAGTTATTATGGGTTCTCATGGAAACAATGGTTTTATGGAAATGTTTATTGGTAGTAATACCGAAAAAGTGGTTAGAACCTCTAAAGCTCCTGTTTTGGTAATTAAAAACGATCATGTTGAGTTTAAAACAAAAAACTTTGTGTATGCTACCGATTTTTCTGAAGAAAGCAAAAAACCTTTTATTGAGGTTCAAAAAATTGCAACAACTATAGAATCTCATTTAAATTTATTATACGTTAACACTCCTGGAGATTTTAAAACTACTTCGGAAATTAACGAGAAAATAGCCGATTTCGTAAAAGACATTACTGTAGAAGATTATTCGATTACAATATATAATGATACTTCTGTTGAACGAGGAATTTTAAATTTCGCTAAAGATTCTGACGCACATTTATTAGGAATGGGAACTCATGGCAGAAAAGGATTATCACACTTTTTTAATGGAAGCGTAAGTGAAGATTTGGTAAATCACGCCAATATGCCTGTGATTACTTTTAAGATATAAGACGAATTTAAAATTATAAAATACTCATTAGATGACCACAAGGTATCTAATGAGTATTTAGGTTTGCGAGTAATTTTATCATTCATAATAAAGCCAATGGCTTCGTTATATACTGCAAAACAAAAAAATCCCAACCTAATTAAAGATTGAGATTTCGTTGGCCCACTAGGTCTATTACCCTAAAACCTCATCAGACACAAAATAATACCAAGACCCCTTTATATATAGGCATCTACTGTACAAATACTTTTTAGAACACCTCAAATAATTTTGTAAAACATCAATTAATAGCGTATTTTTGCTACGTATTTTACTACGCTACTTTATATGAAACCATCAAAATACTTTTTCAATCTCGAATCCAGAGCAAACAAATCTAACAAACATTTAATTTATTTCAATCTTAATTACGGGTATAAAATATATAATCCAGCAACTGAAAAGTATCACTACCAAAATTTAAGAATTTCAACAGAATATAGTATTAAAAAGGAATATTGGATTCAAATAAAAAAGACCAAATCGCAAGATGGAGAACCCATCTACAAAGCCAATAAGGCATTTGTAAGCAAGTTTGGAAAAGATTTAAATGTTGACCTGGAAAAGATAAAAAACCTCTGCATAAATCAATTAAAACTCTTTAGAAACGAGTATGAAATCAACCCTAAGCCTAAAGAATTAAAAAGAATAGTACTTGAAAAATTAGGAAGAATAGAGAAAGTTAACAACGATGTATTAATCACAAAATACATAGATAAGATAATTGCAGAAAGAAAAAAACTCCCTCCTACTTCTATCAAATACTGGGGAGATGGCACAATCAAACAATATAAAAACTTAAAATCTCATATTGAAAACCATCAAACTAGAACATCTACACAACTAACCTTTAGTAAACTCAATGAAACGGAATATTGGAATATTTTTGACAGTATCAATAAAAGAAATCAAGAAAGTGAGGGTAACTCAATCAAGCACAATACTATTGCCAAAATCTGTAAACATTTAAGAGTAATATTAAAATCCGCAGTAGAAAACAATATTGAAATAGGTTTCAAATGGAATAATACAGATTTTAAAATAAAAGAAGTAACTACTGAAAATAATACTGCCTTAGAACAAGAACAACTTTTAAAAATCTACAATACCGACACTGACCATTCTAGGGAATTCTACAATGCCCGTAATTATATTTTGTTTTCTTCTTTAACAGCTTTAAGGATTGGAGATATGGTAGAACTTCATACTTGTAAAGTTGAAACCTATAAAGTGAAAAATAAAACATTCAAGGGTTTTCTAACTAAAATAAGAAAGTCAAATGATAACACTACTGAACTTTTTACAATAATTCCACTTGCAAAATCTCTACTTGAAATTATTGAACAAAACAATGGTAACTTTCCAAAGTTTCCTAGCAAACCAGTAATTGGACGGCAAATAAAAAAATTCTTAAAATTTCTTGAATACGATGAAATTGTGGAATTCAAAGAACGATACTACCCAGAGCCAGACTATCGTATCGAAACCCACAAACAACACGTAGTGTTCTCCCCACATTCATGTCGATACACATTCATTACCAATATGAGCAAACTTGAAATTCCAGAAAGTGTAGTTAAAAATATTACACACCCAACTATAAAGGCACGTTCTGTTTTAGATGGCTATAACCTATCAAACATGCAAGACAATGCCTATAAATTATCAAAATACTTGAAAAATCAAAAATCAAAAATCTATTCATATTGATTTATTAATTTGAATCTGAATATCCAAAAAGCTGATTAAACGAAATATCAAACACCTCAACAAATTTCACAATCGTTGACAATTTAGGTTCTTGAAGCCCTTTCTCATATTTTCTTACATTTTCCCTATCGATTCCCAAAGCTGCCCCCAAATCCATTTGAGACATTTTTCTTTCCAATCGCAACTTGTTTACTCTTTTTCCAAATGCAAAAACTACATCTGGTATAGGTGTTTTTCTTTCTCTTGCCATATTGATAATATTTATGGCTTCAAACTACTTATGAATACGAGTTAACAAGGGATTGTATGCTCGGCAAAATGATGTATATTTGTATCAAACGTTTAAGTGTATCAAAATAAATCTAAGAAATAACTAAAATGGTACAACAAATCGTATCATCATTAATCTTTGATTTATAATAACACACATATGGAATATCTTTAATGTACATACTAATAATTATGAAAAACAAACAAAATCAATGTGTAGCTGGGTTGTTTTTATTAGCTCTGCTCTTAGTCAGTTGCAGTAATAATAATTCTAATAAAATAACTGAATATTATGATGCTGAAAAGACTAAAATAAAATCAGTAGTTGAGGTGATTGATTCAATTACGCAGAAAGGAGATACCATAAAATTACTTAATGGTAATGCAATTTACTATTATGAAAATGGAAATATAAGAATCAAATGTGGGTTTTATAAAAGTTTTGGTATTGAAAAAAATCAAAATAGTGGAGTACCAAGTAATGGAAGAGATGGAGAATTTTTATCTTATTATGAAAATGGTAACAGAAAAATTGAAATAAATTATAATAAAGGAAGGGCTATTAAACTTGTGGGTTACTATGAAAATGGAAACTTAAAGTCCAAAGAAAAATTCTATGATAATAGTAAAATTAAATCTCATATAAATTATTCTGAAAATGGAGTTATTGAAGACGACAAAGAGTTTACAAAAGAAGGTAAAGTAATAATACTTAAAGAATATAGCGAGGCGGGTAATTTAGTTTCTGAAACATTTATGGGTGATAAAAATTATAGAGATGTTTATGAGAAAAAGATATTAATCAAACGTGAGTATTTACACCTTGCAAACAAATATTACCTTGATAGTGTAATCCATTTTAATGAGTCTAGTATAATAACAAAACGAGAATTATATGAAAAAGGATTTGAAGACGAAACAACATTAAAATATATACTTAATTACTATCCCAATGGAAAAATAAAACAAAAAGAACAGTATGAATCATACGGTGAATTTAGTGAACAAAAACTAATTAGTATGGAAAAGTTTGATGAAGAATAGATTTGTAAATTGTTAAAATAGAAAATTATTAATAATGAAGTTTAGATATATAATCATAAACTTGGTAGCACTTGTTTTATTTTTTGGCTGTAAGAATGAGGAAACTATATTCTTTGAGGAAATATTGGATTTTAGTTTGTCATCAAATGAAAAAGCTGCATACGTGACCATATCTGGTTTTGAGCATGACTTGTTACCATCATTGGAGTTTATACCACATATTTATGATAGTAATAGTAGTTATGGTCCTGTTTCTGATTTTGAAAATAAATTTAATGTATATAGTTATGAACTATTGAAGGGTGGAGCATTATCTGATTTTAATTATAATTCACCTGGTGATTTCATAATTATTTATTCTAAGGATATTCATGAAGCGGGTATGGAAAAAATCGAAGGTAATTTTTTAAAATATATCGGAAGATTAGGGTTTGATGAACGGGGATATTTTATTAAAGAACTGTTATATTATGACCCTTCAATGAAAAGAAGAATTAAAACAGTAGTTCAAAAACCTAATAAAGAAACTAAAAGAGAGGAACTTTCTTTTTCAGCAATTCGAGGTAGATTAATAAAAGCAAGTGAGCGTGAAGTTAAAGATATTCTAGGAAAACCAGACAGAGAATTAAATGCCCCAATGAATGGTTACTGGAAAATATTAATTTATTATAGTAAAGTTTATGATGATTTTGACAATGAAGAGATTAAACATCTAGTACTATTTTTAAATGATACTAATAACAGATTCGTGGTAAGTGAAATTGAGGGTTATAGACTTGGTAGTACACTTAGATATAGAGTATGGAGAATACCACTGCCATAAATATACCATTAAAATCAATATAATTTATATCTATTTAATTATTTTTATGATAGTTTTTTCTTATATTAGCTATATGGAAAAAGCAATAATAGTATGTAGGTGTTCCACCAACGAAACCAAGCAAGATGTATCTCGGCAATCAGAAGAACTAATTGCCAATTATAGCAATCAATATGATATAGTAAAGGAATTTACTTACTACCAAAGTGGTACTAAGAATGATGAGGTAAACAAGGAAATTCTTGATTATGCAATTAACACTGGTGTGAATCACATTATAGCAATAGAAATTTCAAGAATTTCAAGAAAAATTTCATCCTTTGCTTTATTTCTAGAGAAATGTAATGACCATAAGATTAATATAATCATAGATAACTTTAAACTACACACTTTGTTACCAACTGGTGAGATTAATGCAATGGTGCAAACCATGCTAAGCATCGCAAGTACATTTGCTAGTATGGAGTTATCTCTTATTAGAGAAAGATTGGATTCTGGAAGAAAAAAATTCATTAAAGGTGGTGGTAAACTAGGGAGAAAAGTCGGTTCAACTAAGATGCCAAAACAACTCCTAGCGGAACATTCAGATGTCGTTAAATATTTAAGACAAGGACAATCTATCCGAAATACTATGAAACTGACCAACAAATCCAGTGGTACAATCCAAAAGATTAAAAAGTTAATTACAAAAAACTTAGCAGCATAGTAAATAAATGGGTCGCAGTTGCTCTATGCGTTTTAATAAAATTTTAATTTGTTTTCGCAACTGTAACTTCCTTAGTTGTTTCTGGTATTCAGCTTTCTTTTCTGGTAAGACCTCAACTTGTATCTGTTTCTGTTTAACTGCAATTTTCGCCTCTATATCATCCATTTTTTATTTGCTTTAAAATCATCTTTACAATGAACACCAGATGGTGTTTATATTGTCTCTCTGGTGTTTTTAGCTTGTTTCTGGAATTGTCCTATTAGAATCACCACTGAACCGACAAAGCCCATAAGGGGTAGATAAAAAAAATAAAAATATTTTTTCAGAAACACCCCATTTTTACTGAACCAATTAATAAGGTCTATTTATAAGGTCATAATTCATTAACTAAGAGAAATTACAGTTCATAATAATTACTCACAATTAATGTTAGAGGGGGGTGGGGTTATTTTACTTAAAAACTCCATCTTTTCTCCTTCAAACCTTGCTGGGTTATTTACTGCTTCAACTAAAAGCATCTCAACTATTTCATACCACATTTCATTATCTATCATGTAGTTTATCTCAGCCAAAAGACTTTCATTAGAATAGTTAGCATTTTCCTCGTATTTAACGGAAATATGTAATTTTAGTAACTCCATTAGTAATGGGTGATACTTAAGTTTAATTTCGTAATTCATGTTTAATTTGTTTTTCATAGTTATTGTTTTTAATTATTGTCTTTATTTTTCCACCATCTTTTATAATATAATTCTTCCACCCTTCTAGGTCATATATTTCAGCCTGGTGGTAGCTGACTTTAGAGAATCCAATCTTAATTAACTGGATTAAATTCTTGCGGTTTTTACACATGCAATAACAGTGTAAGTGGTTCTGGTCATTAGCTTTCTTTTTTTCAATGGTATAGTTAATCTCAGTATCCTTATCCAAGGAGTTATCTACAACAAACTTCATTATTTCATCAATGTCCTTTGCACTATAATAATAGCATGGGTCTATGGTCAAAGCAAAATACTTTTGTCTCCTAACCCTTTGGGGTTTGTATCTAGGTAGTAGTAATCGATGGATTAACCAGTATCCATTACGGTCTTTCCCTAATAGGCTGGTGTTGGTGCTATTAACTATATTATTGCTGATTCTTCTTATATTTCTAGGTGAGACACCATGTATTTTACTTACTTCGGTGACGCTTAAATATTCATCTGTTTTCATTTCTTTGTTTTTCTTTTGGTATATCAAACCTATTAGGGATTGTATCTAATTCCTCATTTGTATGATTGTTATAGTAATAACTATGTAGGAATTTAGTAAAAGACCAACCAGACATAAAATAACTCAAATAAAATTTAATGATTGGGTTTTAAAAGTAAATAGTAAATGATAATTTAAAGTCTAAAAACTCCTAACACAGCTGATATCAACAGTTAAGAATACTTTATTTTTCAAATTAGTTGTAACTATAAATTAAAAGAACTATATTTGTTAATATTAGAGGTCCTGAAGATTTTGGTGATTTTGATTCAATATAATAGTCCTCTATTAAAATAGAATCACCGACATTACCGTAAAACTATCAAACAGATAATTTTAAATTCACGGGATGTAATGAGGTATTTAGGGATTTGCGAAAACACCCTACTCAAAATGGAAAGACTTGGAAAAATTAGACCAGATTTCCGAATTGGTAACAGAAAACGTTACTATTTGAGCAGTATCAATGCATTCATAGCTAAACTTTAATGTAAAGCTTCAAAAAAGAGGGGAACAAGATGTTCTTCTTTTTTTTGTGCGTTATCAAATTTTACTACGCTTATTACTACGTGTAAAAAAACAAACCCTTGCAAATTATTATGTTTACAAGGGTTTATACATTTAATCGTTGGCCCACTAGGGATCGAACCTAGGCTCTTCTGCACCAAAAGCAGACGTGTTACCAATTACACCATGGGCCAATATTTCAAGCTATACGTAAAATACGTAAGCGGATGCAAATTTAAAACAATCTTTGGCTTGTACAAACATTTTTATAAATATTTTAATGATATTTTCACACTCATTTATAACTTAAACCCATTATTAATTTGAACACATAGGTTGAGTGAAAAGGATTTTATTTGCTTTTTTTAATCCTATTCAACGTCTTTAAATATATTTTAATAATTATATTTAAAGCTATTCAATGTATTTAACATTCTGACATCTATACAATTAATAAATTTTATACAACAGACAATTT
>NVUT01000027.1 GCA_002733185.1 Flavobacterium sp.
AAGAAGGATATAAATTATTTTTATTCGATACGATTTCAATTTAATATATAGAATAATTTCAAGTATAGAACCTTTATATTTCCCTTTAAAATAAATTTTTAGAAGGTAAAAAACAGGAAGAAAAGAAACTATAAAAGTTATAATTACAAAGCCATTTATATAAGTGCTTAAATATTCTGAAGCTTCATTAATATTGGTTTCTAAAACTATAAAAACAGCTGAAGAGGTTATTTTGACAGAATAAAAGTAATAAAAGGTTATTTTAATAAAAATGATAGTTGATAATAAAAAACAGGAAAAAAACAACCACCATTTTCTTATTTTACGACTATTAATCAAAAGAAAAATAAAGAAAAATAAAAGCGAGAAAAACCCAAAGCCAAGGACTTCTTTTAAATATCCAACCCTAAATGGAATTAAATATAATCCAACAAGAGCAAAAACCAAAAAAGGATAAAGCACAAAACTTAATAAAGCTATGTGAGGGTTACCTTGTGTAAAGAAATTGTTTTTCAAACAGATTTTTTTAATATACCAAAGTTAAATAATATTTACTTTCAATGTAAAAAGATAGTTTAGAAAACCTAAACTATCTTTTTTAAAATACTTAAATTTTAAATATCTAATACTCAAAATCTTCAGGAGGAGGCTTCGGTTTACTACGTTTTTTATTTACTATACCTTTTGCTTCGTTATCAATTTTCATTTGTTCGCCAATTTGGTTACTTGCTACAAAAGAAGCAATCATATCATTTAACATATTTGATCCAGACTGAGGCGAGTTTGGCATTAAAATCAAATTCGAATTGGTTTTTTCACCCAAAGATTGTAGCGTATCATAATGTTGAGTTACCACAATTAAAGCCGATGCTTCTTGCGAGTTAATCCCCACATTGTTAAGCACATCTACACTTTCTTCCAATCCACGAGCAATCTCACGACGCTGATCAGCAATACCTTGTCCTTGTAAACGCTTGCTTTCTGCTTCGGCACGAGCTTTTGCAACAATCATAATACGAGAAGCTTCTGCTTCATATTCTGCGGCAACTTTTTCACGTTCTGCTGCGTTAATACGGTTCATCGCTTCTTTTACCTGGACATCTGGATCAATATCGGTTACCAAAGTTTTGATAATATCGTACCCATAGTTAATCATTGCTTCATTTAATTCACGTTTTACCGCAATAGCAATATTGTCTTTACGTTCAAAAACATCATCTAGTTTCATTTTTGGAACTTCAGCACGAACCACATCAAACACATAGGAAGTGATTTGGTCATGCGGACTTTGAAGCTTATAAAAAGCATCATACACATTGGTTCTAATAATTTGAAACTGAACAGAAATCTTCAGTTTTACAAAAACATCATCTTTTGTTTTGGTTTCCACCATTACATCCAATTGCTGAATTTTAAGATTTACTCTTCCCGCTATACGTTGTACAATAGGAATTTTAAGTTGCAATCCGGAAGTTCGAATACTCGAAAACTTTCCAAAATTTTCAATAACAACTGCCGTTTGTTGCTTTACCATAAAGAACACCTGAAACAGTATAAAAAACCCTATTACAATTAGAATAGGAAATCCAATTAAGTTACTCATAATATTTACATTTTTATTTAGTTATTACATTGTTGAAGATACGAAAATAAAGCTATTTTAGCTGCCTTATCAACCTACTTTAATTTATGAGCCTTAAGAACCTGTTTTTTGTTACCTTAACTTTTTTATTTATTCAGAATTCATTTTCGCAACGTAATTTCGACCACTATAATCGATTAGGATTAACGGGTGGATATTCATTGTATGATATTAATACCTCCGATTTAAACACCAAACAAGGAAACGGATTTATGGCTGGTTTTACTACTCGTGGTGCTTTCCGAAATAACTTCGATTTAATTTATGGGCTAAGTTTTTATAGCAATAAAGTAGAAATCTTCGGAAGAGATGCTAATAACAGTTTTGAAACTCAATTTATAGATTATAAAATACAAGGAGTCCAGATTAATTTTTTAGGAAGTTATAATATTATTAGACACCATTTATCAATAGAATTTGGTCCAATTTTAAATATATCTGGAAAATTAAAAGTAGATCAAGAGCGGTTTGAAGAATATATTTTGGACGGATATGATTCATTAAAAGCAGTAGATATTGAAGAAATTTCACCTGTAAATCTACATCTTATGGGGGGAATTTCTGGAGGAATGGAGACATTTAGAGTTGGCGTTCAATACCAATATGGTGTTTTCAATATGCTTAATAAATTAAATGATAAAAATTTAGAAAATACTAATTTTGAAGGAAATAGCTCAACGATTATCTTTTCTCTGTTTGTTTATTTTTAAGAAAGAAACTCAATCACTTTTTTAACTCTTTCAACAGTTTCCTCTTTCCCTAAAACAGAAGCAATTTCAAAAACATCTGGTCCTTTCATAGCACCAACTAATGCTATCCTGAATGGCATCATTACTTTTCCGAAGCCCATTTCTTGTGAAGTAATCCACCCTTTTATTTTATCTGAAATGTTTTCAGCTGAAAAATTCCCCACTTCATTTAAAAGCTCAATTACCTTAATTAGTATGTCTGAAGTCCCTTCCTTAAATGCTTTTTTAGAAGCTTTTTCGTCATAACTTTCTGGTGCTACAAAGAAGAAACTTCCTTGTTCCCAGAAATCCGAAACAAAAGTTGCTCGGTCTTTTAATAAGGAAACTATTTTAATAAGTCGCTCTTCATTATCGTCCCACCGCATATCAGAATCACACCAGTTATTTAAATATTCTTTAAATAGAATAGCTAATTCTGAATCCGATTTTTCTTGCATATATTTTTGTTGAAACCATTTGGTTTTTTCAGGATCAAACTTTGCTCCAGCCTTATTTACTCGACTTAAATCGAAGGCTTCTACCAATTCCTCCAAACTAAATATTTCTTGTTCAGTTCCAGGATTCCAGCCTAAAAGAGCTAACATATTTACAACTGCTTCTGGAAAAAACCCATCCTCTCTATACCCCGAAAACGTATCACCATCTGGGGTTTTCCATTGTGTTGGAAAAACCGGAAAACCCATTTTATCACCATCACGTTTGCTTAATTTTCCTTTACCAACAGGTTTCATTATTAATGGTAAATGTGCGAATTCAGGAGTTTCCCAACCGAATGCTTTGTATAATAAAACGTGTAATGATAAGGAAGGTAACCACTCTTCTCCACGAATTACGTGGGAGATTTCCATTAAATGATCATCCACAATATTTGCCAAATGATAGGTCGGCATACCGTCACTTTTAAACAAAACTTTATCGTCTAATACGTTAGTGTCAATCTTAATTTTACCTCTAATTATATCGTTTAAAAGGAGCGTTTCATTAGTAGGGGATTTAAACCGAATTACATAATTTTCTCCAGCTTCTAATTTCTTAGCAACTTCTTCAGAAGATAGCGAAAGTGAATTATTTAAATCTTCACGATTGTGCCAATTATAAATAAAAGTTCTTTTTTCGGCTTTATATTCTTTCCGAAGTGTGGATAATTCTTCAGCTGTATCAAAGGCATAATACGCATTACCTGAAGTGATTAATTGCTCGGCATATTGTTTGTAAATGTCTTTTCGTTCTGACTGACGGTATGGACCGAAGTTTCCTTTGCCATCAATACCTTCATCAAAAGGAATATTCAACCAGTTCATCGCATCAATTATATATTCCTCAGCACCTTCCACATAACGAGTTTGGTCGGTATCTTCAATACGTAACACAAAATCACCGCCGTGTTTTTTTGCAAACAAATAATTGAATAAAGCGGTACGAACACCACCAATATGCAAAGGTCCCGTAGGACTTGGTGCAAAACGAACTCTGACTTTTTTAGACATAATTTAATTTTGTAAAAATGATTTGGCAAAGGTAATACCAAAAACAAAACTTTATAAAGAAATTATAACTTTATAAAGTTTTGAAATAAACACGGAAATTTGTTACCATAAAATTAACAGATATTTTTAAATTTTATAGTATTTTCGGGCTATGAGTAGCTTTAAAATCATCCAGCAAAAACTGGAACAATTTATTAAAAAGTATTACATCAGCGAATTGATAAAAGGAAGCATCCTTTTCTTCGCTATAGGATTGCTGTACCTATTAATTACTCTATTAATTGAATATTTTTTATGGTTGAATCCGACTGGAAGAACCATTTTGTTTTGGACTTTTGTTTTGGTTGAAACCGCTTTGTTTATTCGATTTATAGCTTTTCCATTATTTAAAATATTTAATCTTCAGAAAGGAATTTCAGATGAAGAGGCTTCCAAATTAATCGGAAATCATTTTCCAGAAGTAAGTGACAAACTGTTAAATGTAATTCAGTTAAATCAAAATCAACGCGAATCAGAATTACTTTTAGCAAGCATCGATCAAAAATCATCTGAGCTAGAGCCTGTTCCTTTTAAACGAGCCGTGAATTTTAAAAAGAATAGCAAATACCTTAAATATGCTGCTGTTCCGGTAATCATATTTTTACTATTTTCTGCTTTGGGCGATAAGGATATTTTTTCGAGCAGTTACGAGCGAGTAGTAAATTACGATACCGCTTACGAACCTCCAGCACCTTTTTCTTTTGTGGTTTTAAACGAAAATTTAAGCGCTATCGAAAACAAGAATTACACCTTAAAAATTCAAACTTCAGGTGAAATAGCTCCCGAAAACGCAAGCATTTCTTTTAATAATGAAGTGTATTATTTAAAACAATCTTCTCCAGGATTTTTTGAATATACCTTTGTACAACCTATAAATACAATAGATTTTCAGCTTTTAGCCAATAAAGTTACTTCCAAAAAATACACATTAGAAGTTATTAAAACACCTTCTTTAGTGTTTTTTGAAATGAAACTAGATTATCCATCTTATACAGGAAAAAAAGAAGAGGTTTTAGAAAGTTCTGGTAATGCCATTATTCCTGAAGGAACTAAAGTTACTTGGGATATTAAAACCAAAAACACCAACCAAGTTACTTTAAAAACGAAAGATACATTTTATGTCTTTCTTCGAAATAAAGAACAATTTTCATTTCAAAAAGGAATTTATAGAAAGTTAGATTACGCCATTACCACCTCCAATAAAAACCTTCAGGATTACGAAAACTTGTCTTTTACCTTATCTGTGATTAAAGATGAATTTCCTGAAATTACGGTAGAATCTAAACAAGACAGTACGAGCAGCCAGAAAATATATTTCCTCGGAAGGGTTTCAGACGACTACGGACTTACAAAACTTCAATTAGTGTATTATCCAACAGGTGAAGATGCTCAAAAAAAGACAGTTTCCCTTGCTTTAAATAAGTCTAATTTTGATCAGTTTGTGTATGCTTTTCCTGGAAATCTTCAGTTAACTGAGGGAGTTTCTTACGATTATTATTTCGAGATTTTCGACAACGATGCGCTTCATAATTACAAATCTAGTAAGTCGGCATTTTATTCTTTCAGAAAACTTACCAAAGATGAAATTGAGAACGAACAGCTTCAAAATCAAGAAAACACCATTGAAGGTTTGGACAAGTCTTTAGAGAAAATGAAAGAGCAAGACAAACTATTGGAAGAGCTTTCAAAAACGCAAAAGGAAAAAAAAGAACTTAATTGGAACGATAAAAAGAAGCTAGAAAAATTCTTAAAACGACAAAAACAGCAAGAAGAAATGATGAAAAATTTCTCAAAGGAATTAAAAGAAAACCTAGAGAAATTTCAGCCAGAAAATAAAGAAGAAGACCCGTTTAAAGAACAGTTAAAAGATCGCTTGCAAGAAAATGAAGATCAATTAAAAGAAAACGAAAAGCTGCTAGAGGAATTAGAAAAACTTCAAGATAAAATTGAAAAAGAAGAGCTTACCGAAAAGTTAGAAAAACTCTCCAAACAAAATAAAAATCAAGAGAAAAACTTAGAGCAATTAGTAGAGCTTACCAAACGATATTATGTAACCAAAAAAGCTGAAAAGCTTGCCGAAGAGCTAAGTAAACTTGCCGAAGAACAAGAAAAATTAGCCGATTCTCCCGAAAAAGAAAACACCAAAGAGGAGCAAGACAAACTCAATGAGAAGTTTGATGAGTACCAAAAGGAAATGGATCAACTTCAAGAGGATAATAAAGATTTAAAAAAGCCAATGGATATTCCTCAAGATAAAAAAGGCGAGGAAGAAGTTCAAGAAGAACAAGAAAAAGCGAGTGAAAAATTGGGAGATCAGAAAAAACAGGATGCTAAAAAAAGTCAGAAAAAAGCAGCTAAAAAAATGAAGCAGATGAGTCAGCAAATGCAAATGCAGATGCAGTCTGGACAGATGGAATCGTTGGATGAAGATTTAGAAATGCTACGTCAGATTTTAGATAACTTGGTCGTTTTTTCTTTTACTCAAGAAGATTTAATGGGTGATTTTAGAACGATTGATTATGGAAATCCCTTGTTTGGAAAAAAACTGGTACTTCAAAATGAATTAAAATTAAATTTCGAGCATATCGACGATAGCCTCTTTGCGTTGTCTTTACGTCAACCAATATTGGGCGGAAAAATAAATTCTTCACTTACCAATGTCACTTTCAACTTAGAAAAAAGTTTGGAACGGTTTGCAGATAATAAAATCATAAAAGGCGTTTCAAGTCAACAATACACTATTACAGGAGCGAATGAATTAGCAATCCTTTTAAGTGAAATACTCGGTAATATGCAAGATCAAATGAGTATGTCGAGTTCTGGAAAAGGGAAGGGTAAAGGAAAAGGAATGGGAAAAGGAGAAGGTGAGGGCGAAGGGTTTCAATTACCAGACATTATCAAAAAACAAGAGAGCCTCAATAAAAAAATGGAAGAAGGAATGGGTAAGGATGGTGATAAGGGTAAGGATGGCAAAGAAGGCAAGGAAGGTAAAGGAGATAAAGGAAAAGGAGAAGGCGAAGGTCAGGGAGAAGGCGAAGGACAAGGAGATGGTGATGGTTCTGGAGAAGGAGGAAAAAACGGTAAGAATGGAAAAGATGGTAAAAACGGAAAAGGCGACGAGAAAGAAGGCTACGGAAATAGTGAAGAAATGAACGGTGAGTTGTTCGAAATTTACAAACAACAACAAATGCTTCGGAATCAATTGGAAGATCGTTTTAGACAATTAGGAAACAAAGGAAATGCCGGAAAGTTACTTCGACTAATGGAAGATATTGAACAGCAATTATTAGACAGAGGTTTTAATCAAGAAACGCTTCAAAAAATGCAAAATCTAAAACATGAACTTTTAAAATTAGACAAAGCAACTTTTGAACAAGGTCAAGAAATGAAACGAGAGTCTAAAACCAGTCAAGATAATTTTCAAAACGACACACAACTTAATCCTGATGAGATTAAAAAATATTTTAATACTACCGAAATATTAAACAGAGAAGCACTTCCTTTGCAACCCACATACAAGAAAAAAGTACAGGAATATTTTAAACAAAAAAATGATTGATTTTTATTCAGAAACCGATTTTGAGCTTCAGAATTCTAAAGAAATTTCACAATGGATTTCTCAAGTAATCCAAAATGAAGATTATGAAGAAGGAGAAGTGTCTTATGTTTTTTGTGATGACGATTATCTTTTAAAACTTAATAAAGAATTTTTAAACCACGATACCTTAACCGATATTATAAGTTTTGACAACAGTTTAGGAAAACAAATTAATGGTGATATTTATATTTCTGTGGAACGGGTAAAGGAAAATTCAGAAACATTTTCCACCACTTTTGAAAAGGAATTACACCGAGTAATGATACACGGAATCCTTCATTATTGTGGCTATAAGGACAAAACCGAAGAAGCCGTAAAAACAATGCGAAAGAAGGAAGAAGAAGCTTTATTATTAAGAACCTTTCTTTAGTTTATTGGAAATCAAAACAATACAAATTTAATTACTTGATTTTAAGTTAATTAACTATCTTTGCAACCAATTTTTTTAAATCACTAAAAATACAATGTTCCACGTGGAACAACTATTGCTAAATTAACAAACTATGTTTCCAAATAAATACGATGTCATTGTTGTTGGTGCTGGTCATGCAGGCTCTGAAGCTGCTGCTGCTGCCGCTAATCTTGGATCAAAAACCTTATTGATTACAATGAGTCTTCAAAACATTGCGCAAATGTCTTGTAATCCTGCTATGGGCGGAATTGCAAAAGGGCAAATTGTGAGAGAGATTGATGCTTTGGGAGGTTATAGTGGAATTGTTTCAGACCAAACAGCGATACAGTTTAAAATGTTGAACAAATCTAAAGGACCTGCTATGTGGAGTCCTCGAGTTCAAAGCGACCGGATGCGTTTTTCAGAAACCTGGCGAGATATGTTAGAAAACACTCCAAACCTTGATTTTTATCAAGAAATGGTTTCAGGATTGTTAACCGAAAACGGAAAAGTTATTGGTGTAAAAACTTCATTAGGAGTTGAAATTAAATCTCATTCCGTAGTACTTACCAACGGAACTTTTTTAAACGGTATTATTCATATTGGCGATAAAAATTTTGGCGGAGGAAGAGCGGGTGAAAGCGCTTCTACAGGAATTACAGAAGATTTAAAGAAATTAGGTTTTGAATCTGGAAGAATGAAAACCGGAACGCCTCCAAGAGTGGATGGGCGGTCCTTGGATTTTTCAAAAATGATTGAACAACCCGGTGATGAAAGACCTGAAAAGTTTTCCTATTTAGATATTACCAAACCATTGACTAAACAGCGTTTGTGCTATATGTCATACACGAGTGAAACCGTTCATAATTTATTAAAGGAAGGATTTGATAAATCGCCCATGTTTAATGGAGCGATTAAAAGTAGTGGTCCAAGATATTGTCCTTCTATTGAAGAAAAAATAAATCGTTTTGCAGATAAAGATCGGCATCAATTATTTGTAGAACCGGAAGGGTGGAATACTGTTGAATATTACATCAATGGATTTTCAACGTCACTTTCTGAAGAAGTACAATTTAAGGCCTTAAGCCAAGTTGCAGGATTTGAAAATGTAAAATTCTTTAGACCTGGATATGCAATAGAATATGATTATTTTCCTCCAACACAGTTGCGACATACCTTAGAAACAAAGTTGGTTTCTGGACTTTATTTTGCAGGACAGATTAACGGAACCACCGGTTATGAAGAAGCCGCTTCTCAAGGATTAATGGCGGGAATAAATGCACATTTAAAAGTGATWAATAAAGATCCTTTTACACTAAATAGAGATCAAGCTTATATTGGAGTTTTGATTGATGATTTAATTACAAAAGGCACCAAAGAGCCATATCGTATGTTTACTTCTAGAGCAGAATATCGAACTTTATTACGTCAAGATAATGCCGATTTTAGACTAACCAAGAAATCTTTTGATATTGGATTAGCTTCTGAAAAACGCTTAAAAACAATGGAAAAAAAGAAAAAAGAATCCGATGCTTTTATTCAATTTTTTAAGAACACAAGTGTTAGTCATAACATATTAAATCCGATTTTAAAAGAAAAAAATTCTGCTCCTGTTAAGCAAATGGATAAATTATTTAGACCATTTTCTAGACCAAATATCACGATGGACGATATGCAAAAAATCAAAGAAGTAGACGATTATATAGCGGAACACAACTTAGACAGAGAAGTGTTAGAACAAACAGAAATTCAAATTAAATACGCAGGATATATAAACAAAGAAAAACTGAATGCGGATAAGTTAAATCGATTAGAGGGAATTAAAATTCCTGAAAACTTTGACTATTCAAAATTAAAATCCTTGTCTTATGAAGCATTAGAGAAGTTAAGAAAAGTGAAACCTGTAACCGTTTCACAAGCCTCCAGAATTAGTGGAGTTTCCCCAAATGATATTTCGGTATTGTTAGTATATATGGGACGTTAATCAAAATGTTTCACGTGGAACATTTTTAGTTTTGCGTCTTAGCGCCTTTGCGAGAAAAAAATGAACAAACCAAACCCTAATATCCCAACCAAAGTAAAAGACCACCTAGTCACAGGAGAAACTTTCGAATTGATCTATGATTTAGAAAGAGAAATGTTAATCACTTCTCCGAAACCAGCCCCAGAAAATCTTTCCAAATATTACGAGAGTGAAGACTATATTTCACATACCGATAATAATAAAGGAATCGTTTCTTATTTATATCAAACTGTAAAAAAACGAGCAATCGAGAAAAAAGCAGCTTTGATAAATTCTTTAAATAATGGTGCTGGAACTTTGTTAGATATTGGAGCAGGAACAGGAGATTTTTTAAAACAAGCAAAAGAAGCAAATTGGAAAGTTTCGGGAGTAGAACCCAACGAAGGAGCTAAAAAATTAGCGCAAGAAAAAGGAATCAATTTACAAGAAACGATCAATGATTTCAATGGAAAAACTTTTGATGTAATTACGATGTGGCACGTTTT
Source organism: Flavobacterium sp. (assembly GCA_002733185.1). Lineage (GTDB taxonomy): Bacteria > Bacteroidota > Bacteroidia > Flavobacteriales > Flavobacteriaceae > Marifrigoribacter. Next base: position 10,415 of record NVUT01000027.1, read on the forward strand.
AGAACACGTTCCTAATTTGGAAGAAACCATTTTAACAATAGAGAAATTATTAAAGCCTAATGGGACTTTAATTATTGCGGTTCCTAATTATAAATCGTTTGATGCAAATCATTATAAGGAGCATTGGGCAGCTTATGATGTGCCGAGACATTTATGGCATTTTTCTCAAACATCGATGCGAAAAATATTTTCAGAAAATCTTCAGCTTGTAAAAACGAAACCAATGATTTTTGATTCGTTTTATGTGAGCCTACTATCCGAAAAAAATAAAACAGGAAAGCAGAACCTTATTAAAGCATTTTTTGTGGGATTGCGATCAAATATATCTGCCTACAACACAAAAGAGCATTCTTCCTTAATATATTGCTTTAAAAAAGTAAAATAAGAGGAATTAAATAAGTTTCAGCTTTCTTTACAACTAAAACACCACATAAGATTACGGTTTTATAAAAAGCGCTTAAAAGCCTTTGTATGAAGGATGTTTTAATAAACAGAAATAATCAACAATAAATATTCAATAGAAAATATTTATACTAACTCTTTCCTATGAATCAGGCGAGTTAATTGAATAGATAAGTCCGTAAAAATAATTTTTGCATTTCCATTCCGTTCAATATGATATTCTGCTTTTTCTAAAGCTTCAGAAATTTCAAAAATATTATTTTGATGAACAAAAGGAGCAAATTTATCTAAGGAGAATTTTCCGTCGTGACTTTCAAAATATAATAAGTAATCAGCTTTATAATTTTTTAATAAGGCTTGTCTAAAAATTTCCAAACAATAGTTTAAAAACTTCTTTTGAGTTTCGCGTCCTTCCTTGGCAATGTTTTCACTCCAATCCATTAAATCGTTGATAGCTCCTTTATTTCCTTTTGCTTTAAAAGCGGTACGAACCCAAAAGACAAATAGATTTTCAAAAGCTATATCGTTACTATCGTTCGCAATAATATGAAGTGCTTTATTATAATCTCCATTTGCTTGATGACTTATTTTTTTAGCTAAATTACTTGCAATGCTTTGTTTATCAATTAATTGAGTAGCGATATCGTTTTCGGCTAATAAGGGAATATGTAATTTTTGACAACGTGACTGTATGGTGCCTAATATATTTTGTTCCTCTTCAGTTAATAATAAAAGCACTGTTTTTTCGGGAGGCTCTTCTACTAATTTCAGTATTTTATTGGCACATTCATTATTCATTTTATCTGCCATCCAAATAATCATTACTTTATATCCTCCTTCGTAGGCTTTTAATGAAAGTTTTTTTGAAATATTTTGTGCTTCATATTTGCTAATATTTCCCTGTTTTTTTTCAATTCCTATAAACTGAAGCCAATCGTATAAAGATGCATAGGGATTTTTAAGAACAAATTCTCGCCATTCCGAAGAAAAATTATCTGAAACAGGATGTGTTTTTACATTCTCATTTGAGTTAACAGGATACACAAAATGAAGGTCAGGATGGTTTAATTTTGAAACCTTTGTAGCAGAGTTCTTATAAGCATCGCTTTCTTCAGAAAAGGGATGACATAAAATCTCTTTGGCATAGCTCAATGCCAATGCTAATATACCCGAACCAGCTTCTCCAATAAACAGTTGCGTATGTGGAATACGCCCGTTATTCACCGTATTTATTAAGTGTGATTTAATATGTTGTTGCCCTATGACTTCGGAAAATTCCATATACAATAGTACGTTTTTTTATGGAGAAAAAGAACGCCACGAATACACGAATTCCTTTTGTTTTTTATAATCAGTTTTTAGATTTATAATAATAAGATTCGAGAATTTGTGGCAATAAATACCCATCCAAAATCCTATCTTTGCAGTCTAATTTTTATATAGAATTTGATAATGAAAACAGTAAACGACTTTAATTTTGATAATAAAATAGCATTGATTCGAGTAGATTTTAACGTTCCTTTAAACGAAGATTTAGAGGTAACTGATAAAACCAGAATCAAAGCAGCTAAAAAAACGATTATTAAAGTTTTGGAAGATGGCGGAAGATGTGTGTTAATGTCACATTTAGGAAGACCAAATGGAGTAGAAGAAAAATTTTCGTTACAGCATATTGTCAATAAAGTAAGTGAAGTTATTGGCGTAAAAGCTAATTTTGTAGAAGATTGTGTAGGAGAAAAAGCGGAAGTAGCAGTAGCAGAATTAAAAAATGGAGAAATCCTTTTATTAGAAAATCTGCGTTTTCATAAAGAAGAAAAAACTGGGGATAAAACTTTTGCTGAACAACTTTCAAAATTAGGAGATATTTATGTAAATGATGCCTTCGGAACCGCCCATAGAGCACACGTATCAACTACTGTAATTGCTGATTATTTTCCAGAAAACAAATGTTTTGGATTATTATTAGCTTCCGAAATTGAACATATTGAAAAGGTTTTAAAGCATTCTGAAAAACCGGTAACAGCAATAATTGGTGGTGCCAAAGTATCTTCAAAAATAACAATAATTGAAAATATTTTAGATAAAGTAGATCACCTAATTATTGGAGGCGGAATGGCATTTACCTTTATAAAAGCCCAAGGTGGAAAGATTGGAAATTCATTGGTGGAAGATGACAAACAAGAATTAGCTTTATCTATTTTAAAACAAGCCAAAGAAAAAAATGTAAAAATTCATCTTCCGGTAGATGCGATTGTAGCAGATGCTTTTTCGGAAGATGCCAATACTAAAACCGAAGCGATCAATGCTATATCTGAAGGCTGGATGGGATTGGATACTGGCCCTGAAACCAACAAAATTTTTGCAGAGGTAATTTTAAATTCAAAAACTATTTTATGGAACGGTCCTGTTGGTGTTTTTGAAATAGAAAAATTTGCAAAAGGAACCATTTCTTTAGGAAATGCAATTGCCGAAGCTACTGAGAACGGAACATTCTCCCTAGTTGGAGGAGGAGATTCTGTAGCAGCTGTAAAGCAATTTAATTTAAGCGATAAAGTAAGTTATGTTTCTACCGGTGGAGGTGCCATGTTAGAAATGTTAGAAGGCAAAACATTGCCTGGAATTGAAGCGATGTTGAAGTAGACATTATTGATTAGATGACTCTAATTCATCTAATCATTTCATAGTCAAATCAAAGTAAAAGTTAAAATACTTGCCCTTTCTTGCTATTTTCCTACATTTAGCAAAATTTTAAAATCAATAACACGTTCAGGTTATATGAAGTACCATAAATATCCCCAAATTCTTTTTATATTTCTTTTTAGTGTAATTACTTCTTTTTCACAAGAAGAAATAACGGTAGTCGATACTGTTTCTGTGATTAAAGCAACATTACCTCAAAAAACAATTCAAGTTACAGATACCATTATTACTCAAAAAACGGAAGGTGATTTTGGTTCACCAGTGGTACATACAATTACAAAAGATTCTTTAATATTTGRCCTTAAAGACCATGCTGTAGCTAAAAAAGCAGACAGTTTATGGATGCAAGAACTTTTTAGTTCTAGGTTATTTGATGAATTGTATAATGATATTGCAAACGAAACTTACGAAGAAGTTGAATACAAAGAATTACCAACAGATACCTTAAAAAAACGTTTGGAAGCATTAAACACAAGAACTCCTTTTAATGTAGAATACAATGCTTCATTAGAGAGTGTAATCAAACATTATTTAAAAAACAGAAGAAAATCGATTACCAAATTGATGGCGTTAAGTGAATACTATTTCCCGATGTTTGAGCAGGAATTGGACAAACATAATCTTCCCTTAGAAATAAAATATTTAGCCATTGTAGAATCTGCTTTAAACCCCACAGCACAATCTAGAGTAGGTGCAAAAGGACTTTGGCAGTTTATGTTTACAACCGGAAAGATGTATGGATTAGAGGTAAGCTCGTACGTAGATGAACGTTCAGATCCAGAACGCTCTACCGAAGCCGCAAGTAAATATTTAAAGAGTTTGCATAGAAGTTTTAACGATTGGGATTTGGCTTTAGCTGCCTATAATTCGGGTCCGGGGAATGTTTCAAAAGCCATTAGAAGATCAGGAGGAGAAACCAATTATTGGAAAATCAGAAAACGCCTACCAAGAGAAACTGCGGGATATGTTCCAGCTTTTTTAGCAACGATGTATATTTTTGAGTATGCGGAGGAACATGGGTTTAAAAAAACTGCTCCTCAATTTCATCATATGGCCACCGATACAGTTCATGTAAAACGATTAATTACTTTGGAACAAGTTGCAAAAGTGACCAACATTCCTTTAGCTGAAGTGGAGTTTTTAAACCCTTCTTATAAAGTAGGAATCATTCCTTTTGTAAAAGAAAAAAATTACAGCTTACGTTTACCGGTAGAAGCTATTGGAAAATTTGTAGCCAACGAAGAAGCAATTTATGCCTTTGCTCAAGATGAAATAAAAAATCGAGAAATTTCACTTCCAAAATACGTGGAACAACCCGACCGAATAAGATACCGAGTAAAAAGTGGCGACTATCTAGGCAGAATAGCAGAACGGTATGGAGTTGGTGTAAGTCAGATAAAAAAATGGAACGGACTTAAAAGCAATAATTTAAGAGTGGGACAACGACTTACTATTTATCCTAGGAAAATGGGGGTTTCTTCAAGTAATTCGAGTGTTGTAAAAAAGGCTTCAAAAGGAAATGTAAAGACTTATACCGTTAAAAATGGGGACTCACTTTGGAGCATCTCTCAAAAATTTCCAGGAGTTACTGTTGAGAATATAAAAAAATGGAACGATATTAGCAGTAACAAATTAAAACCTGGAATGAAACTAAAAATTTCAAAGGGTTAAAATTTCAAACATGTTAAAAATGAAATCATTTTCTATCGCTATACTTGCTACTTTTTTACTTTTTTCCTGTGGAAATAATGATGGTAAAAGAAGTAAATATCGTCAGCGTTCAGTTGGAAATATAAATTCTTTGCAAATATTAATTACGGATGAGTTGTGGAACGATGTCGTTGGAGAAGAGATCAGAACTTATTTTGCTGCTCCTACTGAAGGGCTTCCACAAGAAGAACCTTTATTTCATATAAATCAAATGGATCCTTCTACTTTTAGTGGGTTTATTAAAAGTAATCGGTTGTTTTTGCATGTTACTATTGGTAAAGAAAATAAAGTTAGCATTGCAAAAGACCCTTATGCAAGACCACAAACGGGTGCAATAATTACAGGAAAAACTAAAGAAGATTTAGTCTCTTTAATTTCTAAAAACCAAGAAAAAATAATTTCAGCATATCATACTTCCGAAATAAAAGAACGCCAACGTAGAACTGCAATTTCACCTAAAAAAATAGATTCGTTAAAAGAACGATTTGGTTTGAGCATCCAAATGCCTTCAGCTTATAGAACAGCACATAAAGGACCGGATTTTTATTGGCTTCGGAAAGATTTAAAAAAGACAGGATCTACTAATATACTTATTTATGAGGTTCCTTTAAGTACAATTGCCAATGATAGTATTGCTTTAGGCGATATTTTAATGATGAGAGATTCTATTGGAGGAAATTTATTGCCAGTAGAAGACAACGGAAAATTCGGAACGGATTATGATTATTCCCCTAATTTTTACGGAATAGAATTGGATGGAAAATTTACCTATTTAACCAAAGGGGTTTGGGATGTAAAAGGAGAGTTTATGGCAGGACCTTTTATTAATTATGCAGTAAGAGACGAAAAAAACAATCGCTATTTAATTATCGAAGGTTTCACTTTTGCTCCATCAGTACGCAAACGAAACCTTCAATTTGAATTAGAATCTATAATTTTATCTTCAAAAATAGATTAGTCTTTTTTCTCAGGTTTATCATCCTCATCGCTGTCTTCCTTAGAAGCATCCTTAAACTCTTTAATTCCACTTCCTAATCCGCGCATCAATTCAGGGATTTTCTTTCCGCCGAAAAGAAGCAATACAACAAGAACAATTAATATTATTTGCCAAGCTCCCATTACTAATGGTAAAAATAATGCATTCATAGTTTGAATAATTTACAGCAAAGATAATAAGAAATCATTACAATCATTATTTTATTAAGAAATCTAATTCAACTTCTTAAACTTATGGTAACTTAACAAGCTACTACAATTCTAATTTTTATATTTGCTTACAGGAATATTAACAATGAAAAAAGAAAAAAGAGCTAAAAAAATTAAACATAAACTACTTAATAAGTATCGTTTAGTAGTGCTAAATGAAGATACTTTTGAAGAACGTTTTACTTTTAAACTCAATCGCCTTAATGTGTTTGTATTTAGTATTATTTCTGCTTTAATTTTAATTTCAATTACCACATTAATTATTGCTTTTACCCCTTTACGAGAATATATTCCTGGATATTCATCGGTTTCATTAAAGAAGAAAGCAACCAAACTTGCCTACCAAACAGATTCATTACAACAAATAATTGCTATTAATGAACAGTATTTGACTTCTATAAAAAAAGTATTAACAGGTGATGTGAAAACTGTCGATTTTAACAAAGACTCTATCATTGAAGCAGCAGAAAAAGACAGGTCTGGATTCGATTTAAGACCATCAAAAGAAGATTCACTACTTAGAGAAAAGGTATCTTTAGAAGACAAATACAATCCATTAGTAACAAATTCTGAAATAAATTTTGTGCTTTTTCCTCCTGTAAAAGGAACCATTTCTGACGGATTTAACGCAAAACAAAAACATTATGCGGTAGATGTAGTAACCTCTAAGGATGCACCAGTTAAAGCAACAGCAGATGGAACAGTTATTTTTTCTGAATGGACCGCTGAAACAGGTTATGTTATTATTATTGAACACACCAACAACCTTATTTCAGCTTACAAACACAATTCATTACTTTTAAAAAGACAAGGAGAATTAGTAAAAGCAGGTGAAGTAATAGCAAAAGCAGGGAATACGGGTGAGTTTTCTACAGGACCACATCTTCATTTTGAATTATGGAGTGACGGCTACCCAATAGATCCAACCGATTTTATAGATTTTGAGTAGTTCTTAAAATTAATGATTGAATGAAATTTAAAAGTAATGAGGTTAAAAAAAATAGCAGCAAAAATATTAGCAAAAAAAGCTTATAAAAGCATTCAAAAATGGGCTTCAAACCCTATTGAAACTCAAGAAAAAATATTTCAATCACTAATTAAAAATGCCAAAAACACTTCCTTTGGAAAAGATCATAATTTTCAGAATATAAAATTCCATCACGATTTTATTAATCAAGTTGCCGTAAGAGATTATGAAGCTCTAAAAAGCTATTTTGAAAGAACTGCTTCTGGTGAAGAAAATGTACTTTGGAAAGGGAAACCCACCTATATTGCTAAAACTTCAGGAACTACATCTGGAGCAAAATACATTCCTATAACAAAACAATCGATGCCATTTCATATTCAAGCTGCAAAAAATGCGTTGTTCTGTTATATTCACGAAACCAAAAATGCTGATTTTGTTAACGGAAAAATGATTTTTTTGCAAGGTAGCCCCGTATTGGAAATTGTAAATGGAATTAATATTGGAAGACTCTCAGGTATTGTGGCTCATTTTGTACCTAAATACCTTCAGAAAAACCGATTACCAAGTTTAGAAACTAATTGTATTGATGATTGGGAAACCAAAGTAGATGCCATTGTTGAAGAAACCAAAAACGAGAATATGACTTTAATTAGTGGAATTCCGTCTTGGGTACAAATGTATTTTGAGCGGTTACGAATCGTTACGAATAAAAGCGTTGGTGATTTATTTCCAAATTTCAATTTGTTTGTTTATGGAGGGGTAAACTACGAACCTTATCGAGCAAAATTTGAAGAAATTATTGGCAGAAGAGTTGATAGTATTGAGTTATACCCAGCTTCGGAAGGATTTTTTGCTTTTCAAGATACCCAAACCGAAAAAGGAATGTTACTGCTGTTAAATTCTGGTATTTTTTATGAGTTTATTGATGCATCAAAATTCTATGATGAAAATCCAAAAAGGCATATTATTGGCGAGGTAGAAATTGGTGTAAATTATGTAATGATTATTTCAACTAATGCTGGACTTTGGGCATATAACATAGGCGATACGGTAATGTTTACCTCCACAAACCCTTACCGTGTGATTGTATCTGGAAGAATAAAACATTTTATTTCAGCCTTTGGAGAGCATGTAATTGGTAAAGAAGTAGAACAAGCAATTAAGGAAGCAATGCAAGAATTTAAGTTTTCTATTTCGGAATTTACAGTAGCACCACAAACCAATCCAACAGAAGGAGAATTGCCTTTTCATGAATGGTTCATCGAGTTTGAAGAAACCCCAAAAAACCTACCTGAAATTGCAGCTTTTTTAGATAAAAGTATGCAAGAACAAAATACCTATTATTTTGATTTAATTGAAGGAAGTGTACTTCATCCTTTAAAAATAACTACATTATCTTCAGGGAGTTTTAATGCCTATATGAAATCACAGGGGAAACTTGGAGGACAAAATAAAGTCCCAAGACTTTCAGATAATCGTAAGATTGCGGATGAATTAGTTTAATAGTATTTTTGCATAAATAAAACAGATGATAATAACACATAAAAGAACGCGAGCACAGGAAAGTTCTGGAGCTATCGAAAGATTATACATAACTATGCGCCACCTCTTTAATCGGGGATTTTACAAGCCTATGGGCGTTTCAGGAGAAACATTAAGAGAGGCATTATTAACACTTGCCCCAGAAATTTACGGCACTATTGCCGAGGATAAGGTAGAATTACAAGGGCTGCTTTATGTAATTGATAGGCTTCCTATTGGGATTGAAGAATGTAGCTTTATTAATTTAACGAGTGATGAAGGATATAAAAACTCACATTTTGAGCCAATTATTCCCTCTAAAAGAAGAAGAAATTGTTACCGCATCGACGATCAACAAATGAATATTGAGGTAACTCGCGGACGTTCAGAAATATACGACATACTTACCCATCTTACCTTCCTTTTTATCGAATCTCATAAAATAATGAAGAATGTGATAATTAACGATGGAAGCGATGTAAATCGTGATTGGAAAAAACTGGAATCAGCAGTTACTAAAAAAGGAAAACTGACTCAAAAAGAAAAAGAAATTGCGCTAACTCATACCGCAAATTTTCTAGGAAGAACTTTTGAAGAAGTAAACGAGGTTTATCCAGATTTTGCTACCAAAACTGACCCACATCGTTTCTTGAAAATCATCTATTATCTAGGAAAACTAGCGATTGAAGAAGTGACCAACAACAACAAACGTATTGTGACTTTTAGTCCAGTGTTACGTGAGCGTTTAGGGCATCACATTCACGGAGAAATATGGGCTTCTTGCATCAAGAAAAAACTTGATGAAAACGGATTATTAGAGAGACCAATTCAGATTATCAGTGCCAATATGCACAGTGTTATGAACACGATTTACAGTCCGTTGGTGTTGAAAGCAGAATATAAAAAATGTTCTGCAATGGAAGTTTACGAAATGTTGAGCGATTCAAAAAATAGCTTACTTCGTAAAAAAGTAATGAAATACGCTGCTCAAAATGGATTGATTTATATAAAAGATACCAGCGGAACCAATATCAATGTTCAGATTATTGATACCGCTAAAGTACCAGGGTTGGTTATTTCGGAAGAAAATCAACCTGTGATTATCGTAATGGATTATGCTTTTGGCGAGCAAGCTTTTGAAACGATGGACGAACTTTTAAAGCCTTATAAAGTTACTAAAAAGAAAAAGCAATTTTTAGATGTAGCTTCTGTTTCGATTATGGGAAAAGCAGGAATTTTAGAAGGAGGAAAAGGCGATATTATGATTCCGTCGTCACACGTATTTGAAGGTACAGCAGATAATTATCCATTTAAAAATATGTTGAAAAAATCACATTTTGAGGGAGAAGACATCAATGTTTTTAAAGGAGCAATGATAACGGTTTTGGGTACTTCACTTCAGAACAAAGACATTTTAAAATTCTTCCATGATTCCACTTGGAATGTAGTTGGATTAGAAATGGAAGGAGCTCATTATCAAAAAGCCATTCAATCGGCTTCAAAAATCAGAAGGAGTATTAGCTCGAAAGTAAAAGTACAATATGCATATTATGCTTCAGATAATCCATTAAAAACAGGAAGTACTTTAGCTTCAGGAGGATTAGGAACTTCAGGAGTAAAACCAACCTATTTGATTACTAAAAAAATGCTGAATCTGATTTTAGAATAATTTAATTTTAAAACGAAACCTAATTTCTTGGGTTATAAATATGAATAAAATATTAATCACAGGTGGAGCAGGATTTATAGGTTCCAATTATGTTGAACTAGCCATTGAGAACTCTGAAGATCAGATTTTCGTACTAGATAATTTGACCTATGCTGGAAATTTAAAAAATTTAGAAGCGGTAGAGAACCTTCCAAATTATACTTTTATAAAAGGAGATATTTGTGATGAAGCTCTAATTGATAGTTTGTTTAAAGAACATCAATTTAATAAAGTGGTTCATTTTGCGGCGGAATCTCATGTAGATAATTCCATTACTGGACCTGGAGCTTTTATTCAAACCAATATTATTGGGACTTTTAATTTGTTGCACAGCGCTTATCGTTTGTGGATGAATGGTCCAAATCAATTAAAAGATACCTATAAAAACGCACGTTTTTTACACGTTTCTACCGATGAGGTTTATGGAACTTTGGGTGAAACAGGATTGTTTTTAGAAACGACTCCGTATGCACCAAACAGCCCGTATAGTGCTTCCAAAGCATCTTCAGATTTTATAGTGAGAAGTTATTTTCATACCTACGGAATGCCCGTTGTTACGACCAACTGTTCTAACAACTACGGAAAACACCAACATAAAGAAAAACTAATTCCGACAATTATTAGAAAGGCAATTTCCGGAGAAAAAATCCCTATTTATGGCAACGGAAAAAACATTCGAGATTGGATTTATGTAACCGATCATTGTAAAGGAATTAAACTCGTTTTAGACAAAGGAAGATTGGGTGAAACTTACAATATCGGCGGAAGAAACGAACGAGAAAACCTTTATATCGCTTATACAATTTGTGAATTGTTAAATGAATTGGTTCCAAACGAAATGCCTTATAAAGATCAAATGGAATTTGTACAAGATCGTGCAGGTCACGATTTTAGATATGCTATTGATGCCGATAAAATTGAAAAGGAATTGGGTTGGCAAGCTGAAGAAAATTTTGAAAGCGGAATTTTAAAAACAATTGAGTGGTATTTGAATAACAAAGATCAATTATGAAAGGAATAATTTTAGCAGGAGGTTCAGGAACCAGGTTGCATCCAATAACATTGGCAGTAAGCAAACAATTAATGCCAGTGTACGATAAACCGATGATTTATTATCCTTTGTCAACATTAATGTCAGCAGGAATTCGGGAGATATTAATCATTTCAACCCCACAAGATTTACCCTTATTTGAAAAATTATTAGGTGACGGAAAACGATTGGGATGTGAATTTAGTTATGCCGTACAAGACCAGCCCAATGGTCTAGCGGAAGCATTTATTATAGGAAAAGAGTTTATTGGAAACGACAAAGTTGCTTTAATTTTAGGAGATAATATTTTTTATGGTTCCGGTTTAAAACAACTACTTCAGGCAAATAATAATCCTGACGGAGGAATTATTTACGCTTATCACGTACAAGATCCAGAACGTTATGGAGTGGTGGAATTTGACGATAACGGAAAAGCAATTTCGATTGAAGAAAAACCACTTCATCCAAAATCAAATTACGCAGTTCCAGGAATTTATTTTTATGATAATTCAGTCGTTGAAATCGCTGCAACAATGAAACCAAGTGATCGTGGAGAATTAGAAATTACCGACATAAATAACGCCTATCTTCAGCAAGGAAAATTAAACGTGAGTATTCTTGACAAAGGAACTGCTTGGTTAGATACTGGGACTTTTGCTTCCTTAATGCAAGCTTCCCAATTTGTGGAGGTAATTGAAGAACGTCAAGGATTAAAAATTGGTTCTATTGAACAAGTAGCTTATGAAATGGGTTATATTACCAAAGAAGAATTAAACAAATTAATCGAGCCTCTTATAAAAAGTGGCTACGGAAAACACATAATATAATTTGAAAATCACACCAACTCCATTAAAAGATTGCTTTGTATTAACACCCACTATCTTTACAGATGAACGCGGAACTTTTTACGAAACCTACAATCAAAACGTATTTAAAAAAGTAACCGGAATAGCCGTAGAATTTGTTCAAGACAATCAATCTACTTCTAATTTAGGGGTTTTACGAGGATTACATTTTCAGATTGGCGAAATGGCACAGGCAAAATTAGTGAGAGTTGTGCAAGGAAAGGTGTTGGATATTGTAGTTGATTTACGAAAGGATTCTCAAAGCTTCGGAAAGCATTACGCTATAGTTTTAGACGATAAAAAACAAGAACAATTATTTGTTCCACGTGGATTTGCACACGGATTTATAACCCTTTCTGAAACCTCGAAATTTGCTTATAAATGTGATAATTTTTATGATAAGGCTTCCGAAAGAGGAATTATATACAATGACGCAACCTTGAAGCTGGATTGGCATCTTTCAGAAGATAAATATATTATTTCAGAAAAAGACAAAGAACTTCCATCGTTTTTGGAAGCTACAAAAGGATGAAAGTATTAGTAACAGGTGCCAATGGGCAATTAGGTAGATGTTTAAAAGATGCATCAGTTAACTTTCCAAACTTAGAATTTATATTCGTTTCAAGAGAAGAGTTGGATATTAGTAATGAAGTTTCCATTTCTAAAATATTTTCAGAAAACAACTTTGATTATTGTATTAACACCGCTGCCTATACCAATGTAGAAAAAGCGGAGAATGATGCGGATAATGCTTTTTTAATAAATGCAGAAGCGGTTAAAAATTTAGCGATTCAATGTAAAGAGAAGAATGTTGTTTTCATTCAGATTTCTACAGATTATGTTTTTGACGGTGAAAAAACAACACCTTATACTGAGGAAGACCCTACCAATCCTTTAAATGTTTATGGAGCTTCCAAATTAAAAGGAGAACAATATATTCAAGATATCTGCGACAACTATTTTATTGTAAGAACCTCTTGGTTGTACTCACAATATGGTCATAATTTTTATAATTCAATTTTAAATTTTGCAAAAGAGGGGCGAGATYYWWRRMNNASCAMARAGCAAACAGGAACGCCAACTAATGCTAATGATTTAGCTAAAGCGGTAATAAAAATTATAAACTCTGGAGGTAAAGAATACGGTATTTATAATTATAGCAACACAGGAGAAACCACATGGTATGATTTTGCAAGGGAGATTTTAGCTCAGACCAGTCAATTAAACGAAATTAAACTTGCACAAACCGAGCATTATCCTACTTTTGCAGCCAGACCAAAATATAGTGCTATAGAAACTCGGAAATATGAAAGAGTTTTTAAAAGTAGTTTAGTAACTTGGAAATCAAGTTTAAATAAAATAAAAAGTATTTAATTAAAATTAAATTATGGAAGAAAATAAGAATGATGAAATAGATTTAGCACATATTTACAAAGCCATAAAAAACATTTTTAGAAGGTGGATATACTTAGGATTTCTCTCTTTAAAATTTATTCGTGAAAAATGGATTATTATATCAGTGTTAATTATTATTGGCTCTAGTTATGGTTATTACAACCAAAACAATGAGGTTCCAAGCAAGGAGGCAAAGGTTTTAATAAGGATTAATTATAATGCGGTTAACTATGTTTATACTTCTGTAGAGTTATTAAACAAAAAAGTTAAAGAAAATGATAATAATTTTCTAAAGGAAATTGGAATAAAACCTTATTCAATTTCAAGTTTAGAATTAACTCCTTTAATTAGAATTAATGAAATTGTTGATCAATTTGAATCAAATAATAGAAATTTAGATGTTATTTTAAAAAATGTTGAATTTGATGATGATGAAGTTAAGTTATCAGATACATTTATATCTGTTTATAAAGAACACATTTTAGTAATCACTACAAATGGGAGCTCTGATGATGCGATAACAAACACTCTTAATTTTATAAATAATTCTTCATTAATTAAGAAATTAAAGAAAGTCGGATACTCTAACTTAAAAGCTAAGTTAGCAGGACATAAGAAAACGTTAACCCAGATTGACCATATACTAGATACCTATTCTGAAGGACAGTCACTTCACTCTCCGACAGAACAAATATTTGTAGTAGATAAAAACTTTAGTGTTCATCAACTAATTGAAAAAAAGATAGAATTACTAGAAAAAGTTAAGCAAATGGAACAAAATTTGGTTTTTGGAGAAGAGGTTGTTGTTTGTGTAAACCGACCAGAATTAACAAAAGTAAAGACAGGGATAATAAGTAATAAAATGGTTTTATATTCTATAGTATTTGTTTTTATATTTTTATTTTTAGCTTATCTAAGATATACTTATAATAGGTTTAAATTGATAGCCCAACAAGAATCTAAATAATTTTAAAGCTTTAGAGAGATGAAATTTAATCTAATAGTATTCGGAACAAGACCCGAAGCTATAAAAATGGCTCCATTGGTATTGCAATTATTAAAAGACAGCAGTAGCAATACTAAAGTTTGTGTGACTGCTCAACATAGAGAAATGCTTGATCAGGTGTTGGGTTTTTTCGAAATCGTTCCAGATTACGATTTAAACCTTATGAAACCCAACCAAAATTTATATAGCCTAACAGCGAATATCATTGAAAATATGAAAGCCGTTTTAGAGGATGCAAAACCAGATTTTGTTTATGTTCATGGAGACACAACAACATCTATGGCGGTAGCTATTGCAGCTTTTTATTATGGTGCAAAGGTGTGTCATGTGGAGGCTGGATTAAGAACATTTAATAGAAAATATCCTTTTCCAGAAGAGTTTAATAGACAATTAACTGGTAAAATTGCCGATTATCATTTTTCACCAACTACAGTTTCTAAACAAAACCTATTAAATGAGAATGTACAAGAAGCAAACATACTTGTTACTGGAAATACAGTTATTGATGCCTTATTAATTGGAGTTGAAAAAGTAAATGCTGAAGCATTTTTAGATGCTGAGATCGAGAATTTAAAAGAAGTATTGGATTTTTCAAAAAAAATTATATTAGTTACCGGCCATCGAAGAGAAAATCATGGAGAAGGTTTAATTAATATATGTGGTGCTTTAAAAGAAATAGCTTTAAACTRTYYYAAYSWNNAGMTYAWTYAKCMWGNNCAKTYNAWACMCTAWTGTRSWRSKMSCNNTGMATSWRWWRMWKWNNGKTGTTAAMAATATATTTTTAGTTAAACCATTAGCGTACGCAGCTTTTCTATGGCTTATGGAAAAATCGTATTTTATAATTACCGATAGTGGAGGGATTCAAGAAGAAGCACCAAGCTTAGGAAAACCGGTTTTGGTTACTAGAAATACTACCGAAAGACCCGAGGCAGTTGATGCAGGTACGGTTTGTTTGGTGGGTACAAACAAAAACAAAATTATTAAGGAAGCTAAAAAATTATTAGACAATTTAATTTACTATCAATCTAAAAGTATACTTCATAACCCTTATGGCGATGGAAAAGCTTCAGAAAGAATAGTAGATTTTATTAATAATTTATAAATGAAACGAGCATGTTAAAATTTTTATCACCCAATAAAATGACTAATTGCGAACAGCGCACTTGTACTGAACATAGTCAAAGTATGTCCCTCCCGATAGCTATCGGGATAAAAAATAGTATAGACATATGAAAAAAAAACCTAGCGTTGTAATGATGGGGCTTGGATATATTGGTTTACCCACCGCAGCATTAATAGCAAGTAGAAGATTAAAAGTTACAGGAGTAGATATTCGTGAGAATGTTGTAGAAACGATAAACAAAGGTCAAATACATATTGTTGAACCAGATTTGGACGGTTTAGTACACAAAGTTGTAAAAGAAGGAAACCTACGAGCTACTATGAAACCAGTAGTATCTGATGTTTATTTAATTGCGGTACCAACACCTTTTAAGGAAAACCATGAGCCAGATTTGTCTTACGTTGCTTCAGCAGTTAAGAGCATTATACCAACACTTACAAAAGGTGCATTGGTAATATTAGAATCTACTAGCCCAGTTGGAACGACTCGGAAAATGGAAAAACTAATCTTTGAAACACGACCGGAACTTAAAGGAAACGTTTTCTTAGCTTATTGTCCAGAAAGAGTTTTACCTGGAAATATTTTATATGAGTTAAAGCATAACGACAGAGCAATAGGTGGAATTGATGAGATTTCAACCGAAAAAGCAATATCGTTTTACAAACATTTTGTAACAGGAGAATTACACCCAACCAATGCAAAAACTGCAGAGATGGTTAAATTGGTCGAAAATGCCTCGCGAGATAACCAAATAGCATTTGCCAATGAGTTATCTATCATCTGTGATAAAGCAGACATTAACGTGTGGGAAATGATAGCACTAGCAAACAAACACCCAAGAGTAAATATACTTAACCCAGGCACAGGAGTTGGAGGTCATTGTATAGCAGTTGACCCTTGGTTTATAGTTTCTGAGTTTCCAAAAGAAAGCTCCCTAATTAGAAAATCTAGAGAAACCAATACCTACAAAACCGAGTGGGTTATTGAAAAAATAAAAAACAAAGCACTTGCTTTTAAAATTGAAGTTGGAAGAGATGCAGTGATTGCTTGTATGGGACTCGCTTTTAAACCAGATATTGATGATTTAAGAGAGTCTCCGGCATTATTAGTAAATGATACTTTAATCTCTGAAGGATTTAATGTACTAAGCGTAGAACCTAATTTAGAAAAGGAATTTAAAAGAAAACTTATAAGCACTACAGAAGCAATAAAACAAGCAGATATTATTGTGTTTTTAGTAGCACATAAACAATTTAAAAATTTAACTATTTCCGAAAATAAAAATGTACTAGATTTTGTAGGATTAAAATAAAATAAATGCTTTTTAACTCTTTAGATTTTGCAATTTTCTTTCCAATCTTCTTTGTGCTATATTGGATTTTTGCTCAAAAACTTACTACTCGAAACATATTAATTTTAGCGTCTAGTTATCTTTTTTACGGTTGGTGGGATTGGAGGTTTTTGTTTTTAATAATATTTAGCTCTTTAGTAGATTTTACAATTGGACAAAAAATTTACAAAGCTTCAAAAAAATCGGTAAAACGCAATTACCTAATAATTAGCCTGCTATTAAATTTAGGTTTTTTAGCTTATTTTAAATATGCTAACTTTTTTATAGATTCATTTATAAAATCCTTTCGCCTATTTGGGGGAGAGTTAGATTCGTTTTCATTACACATAATTTTACCTGTTGGAATAAGTTTCTATACTTTTCAAACCCTAAGCTACACAATAGATATTTATAGAGGAAAGCTTAAACCAACAACCAATTGGCTTGCTTTTTTCTCGTTTGTTGCTTTTTTCCCGCAATTAGTAGCAGGACCTATAGAGAGGGCATCCCATTTATTACCCCAATTTTTCAGAACCTATAAATTTAATTATAAGGCTTTTAAAAGCGGGTTGTTGTTAATGGCTTTTGGTTTGTTTAAAAAAATGGTAATAGCAGACAGGCTAGCCATCTTAGTAAACGAAGTTTATAATAACCCTACAGAACATTCTGGGCAAGCTCTAATAATTGCAACTATATTCTTTGCTTTTCAAATTTATTGTGATTTCTCTGGTTACTCAGACATTGCTATTGGTATAGCTCGGACTCTTGGTTTTGATTTAATGAAGAATTTTGATACTCCTTATTTTTCTAAATCAATTACAGAGTTTTGGAGAAGATGGCATATTTCATTATCAACTTGGTTTAGAGATTATGTATACATTCCCTTAGGAGGAAGCAAAAACGGGACTAATAGAACGTATATTAATCTATTATTAGTATTTGTTATTAGTGGTCTTTGGCATGGTGCTGCAATTACCTTTATTATTTGGGGATTTATACATGGTATAATCATTGTAATCGAAAAAGCTTTTAGTAATTATAATGTTATAATAAAAAGAGAACGATTTTTTTCAGGCTTGTTTTTTACCATATTCACATTTATTATTGTTTGTTTTGCTTGGATTTTTTTTAGAGCTAACAGCTTTTCAGATAGTATTTATATTGCTCAAAACATAATTAACTTTAGTCCAGTTTTTAATAACTTTTATAACTTAGGCTTAGCTCCTCATGAATTTTTTCTAGCTATAATTGCAGTTATTAATTTATTAATTTTTGATTATATCCATAAAAAATACAACGCACTTAAATTATTAAATAGAATTCATTTTATTGGTAGAAGCATTGTTTATGTTGTAATTGTTTTTGTTATTATTATTTTTGGAATTTATGGAGACGATAGTGCTTCAGAGTTTATTTACTTTCAATTTTAATGGATTATGAAAAAGATATTATTGAAATCATTATATCTTATTTTATTAACCATAACTTTAGTTTTTGCTTATTTAAAAATCGAGGAGAGATTGTTTGATAAAAACATATCGTTTAAAATAAACTCAGAAACGAACTATGCTGTTTTTGGACACTCTCACGCCGAAACAGCATTTAATGACTCACTCATCACAAATTTTCAAAATTTCTCAAAATCTGGAGACGCATATTTTTATATATACCCAAAAATTAAAAAAATAGTTGAAGAGAATAAGAATTTAAAAATAGTTTTAATTGAGTTTTCAAATAATCAAGTTTTTAAATTGATGGATGAATGGACCTGGGGAGATAAAAACATTACTTATAGATTTAATAACTATGAGCCATTCATAGATATGGAGGATCAGTATGTGTTACTAAGAAATAATTTTCCAAAATATTTTAGTGTGTTTTTTGACAACAGGAAAAAACATTTTTGGAAAATGATAAATAATAACTATTCATGGTCAACACATCGCCAATTTGGAGGCTATAATTATCTAGTAATGGACAAAACTGATTCTTTATTAAATAAATTAACCTCTAAAAGAACAGAATTTGGAATATCTAAAATTAATATTATTTATTTAGTGAAAATAATTAGAATGCTAGAGAAACAAAATATTAAAGTTGCTTTACTTAGGGTGCCTATTCACCCACGATCAACTGTAAATGATAATGAATTAATATTTAATGAAATCTTAAATAAAAAATTTAATTCTGTTGAGTTTTTAGACTTTAATGCATTCCACTTAGAAACAAACCAATATGGCGACTTGGAACACCTTAATTATCGAGGAGCTAAAGTTTTTTCATTATGGTTTGATTCAATAATTAAAAAAGGCTTGTTTGATAAAACAAACAAACAAAATTTTATTGACAGTTTAATTATGGCTTATAATAAAAACAGTAAGGAAATTATTAATAATCTTGAGAAACTTAAATCGAAAGAGAAAAGAAATAAAGATATATTAATAAGTAACATTCTGTCTAAAGGAACAGAGGAGAAAATCCAATTTTCATTTACTAATAAGCTGACTGTTAATAAGATAATTACTTTCGCAAACGGTGAAACAGATCATATTTTGATGGAGCTATCTTCTACTGAAAACGATGATTTTTTTAATAACAAAAATTTTGGGATACATTTAAAAGTGTATACAAAAGATAAAGGAATGCGCCCTCAATGGCTCAAGGATAGAAACTCCTATATATTAACTTATAAAAGTGAGTTGAGTCTAGTAAAGATGAATAATACTAATTATTTATTATTATCCTTTAAAAAGAAAATAAGATTAGAATATTTTGAAAGTATTAAATTGTTTATACAAGATAGAGGATCTTATAATGGCACTATAGGAAAACCATTAATTATTAATGATTTTAAACTGTAAAATAACATTGAAAGAGATAGAATTTTCAATACAGTGCCAATAAAGAAAGTGAATTTAAAAACTGATAGACTTGTTTAGTAAAATGAAGAGAGAAAAAAAAATAATTAAATCTGGAATTACCTTTTTAGCAATTTTTAGTATCGTGTTTATTTTTTTAAACAAGGCTTTTTCATCTATTTATTATTATACAAACACCATTGAAGACTTTAAGTCTTTATCAAACAAAACAAATATCGATTTAATATTTTATGGTAGTTCACATTCTTATACAGCGTACAATCCAGTAATTTTTAATAAAAAATGTAAAACTGTAAGTTATAATTTAGGATCTGATGGTCTTAGAATGATTTTTACGGATCTTATATTTGAAGAGTCCTTAAAATATACTCATCCAAAACTAGTGGTTTTAGAAGTTTATAGCTCCTCATTAACAATGCCCGAAACAAAAGAGGCAAAGGGCTATCAATTAAGAGGCTTGGATTTTATTTCTAACTTCTCGATTAATAAAGCAATAAAAGTAAATCAAGTTTATGAACCTAAAGAATATCTTGGCGTGTATTCTACGTTAATACGTAATCATGAAAAATGGAATGATTTAAATTTATCACAACGCTATAATTTTGATAAAAACAGGGTGTACTATAATTCAGGGTTTGTTGGCTCTTATAGAATAATAAAGGAAAACGATAAATTAAAATTTAAAGACTTTAAAACAAAAAAAAATAATCAAAAAACAATAAAGAATAGTTTAACAGAGCAATCAAAAAGAGAATTACAGCGTTTCATAAACATAGCGAAACAAAATGGGATTAAAGTGTTAATAGTATCCTCTCCAGACTTAAGATCTTTTTATTTAAAAGAAAACATCTTTAAGGGTTTAGAGTTTTTTAGTGCTAAAAACAATATTGATTATATTAATTTAAATAACTATTATAAAGAAATAGGTTTAACTATTGAGGATTTTAGAGACCCAGGGCATTTAAACTCTTATGGCGCTAATAAAACATCAGAATATCTCGCAAAATATATTAGCGAACATTTTATATTAAAAAATAGATCAAACGATGTAGTTTGGCAGAAAATTGAAAAAGAATACGATAATTATAAAGAATCAATCACAATTTATAAGCCTAAAGTAGTTTATGAAAAAACACTTAATAAAAGACTAACGGAAGGAGTAATATTAAAGGATTTTAAAATTATTAAAAAAAATAGGCTTTTAAAAATAATATTTAATTTAAAAACAGACAAATCTTTATTAAATAGCATGCGTCTTGGTGTAAATTTATATCCAACTAATAAAGAATTAAAACATTTAAGTTCTAAAAGAAAAGAATCAGGATATAATTTTGAGTCTAAAAACACGATTATTAATGATTCTGAAAAAGCACAAATAGAAATAATAACCTCTATAAATGAAATAGAAAAAATTAAAGTATTTTTATATGATAAAGAAAAGTATAATGGAGTAATAGGAGAAACAATTTGGATTAACGAATTTATTCCCTTAAATCATACTAAATAAGATATGGGTAAGAACAAAAATGATTTTAGTGAAGTACTGAAAAAAGGAGGAACGGCATTACTAATAAGAATGTTAGGCTTTTTGTCGGGGTATTTATTTATTTATTTTACCGTTAAATTATTTGGTGCAGAAACCCAAGGAAGACTTTCATTAAGTTTTTCTATAATGATTATTGGAGCATTATTAAGTAGGCTTGGAGTTGATATTAATTTTGTAAAAATATTTGCTATTCCAAATAATTTTAACAATGCAAAAGCAATCTATTTTAAGRCACTCCCAATTTTAATTTTTATAGCTTCTTTTTTAGGAATACTTGTTTTTATTTTCTCAACCACCATTAGCTCTTTTATTTTTAATGACCCAGAATTAAGCATATTTTTAAAATGGACCACACCTTGTATTTTATTTTTTACACTAATTTTGGTTAATGCAGCAGTATTTAGAGGGTTAAAAAAAAACGCCTTGTATTCTTTTTTATTTAATGGTGGGAGGTTTTTATTTTCATTATTAATTTTTGGAGGTCTTATTTTACTCTTTGGTAAAAATCCACAGTTCACTATAATTGCACACACATTATCTATTGCAATTTTATTAGTTTTATCAATATATTATATTCGAAAGTATTTATACCCAAAAGAAAAAAAGACAAATATTAGTGTTAAATATTTTATTTTAGAATCGTTACCTATGCTCTTTTCAGCATCTATGATTGTTTTTTTAGGATGGACAGACACAATAGTTTTAGGAATATATTTTAAAAGTGATATAGTTGGAATCTATACGGTTATACTAAAAATTGCAACTGTTACAAGCTTTACTTTTCAGGCTTTAGACTCTATTCTTGCACCAAAATTATCTACAGCTTACCATAATGGAGATTTAACACTCTTTAAAAGCCTTGTAAAAAAAACAACCTATATAAATTTTGTAATATCCCTAGTACTTGTTGCGGGTATCATAATATTTAGAGATTTTATATTAGGTTTTTTTGGGGAGGAGTTTTCTTTAGGCTCCATGGCTTTAATAATATTATGTTGTGGACAATTATTTAATGCCATTTGCGGTCCTGTAGGATCAATTTTACAAATGACCGGCCACCAAAAGATTTTTCAAAATATATTATTTATTGCCTTTTTGATTAATATAAGTTTAAATTTGATTTTAATTAAACCATACGGCATTAATGGTGTAGCATTTGCCACCGCATTTAGCTTGGCTTTTTGGAACATAACAAGTGTACTTTTTATTCAAAAAAAGGTTTTCAAATAACTATGAGTACGATATTATCAAAAATAAAATTATTACAGATACCAAAAAATGGAATCGTTATCTTTTTTGTAATTATTACTCCATTTTTAGTAGATCAACTTAATGGGTTTATAAAGTTTCATTTACATTCTAATTTGTCGGTATCACAATATTATAAAGCAGTAATTATTTTATTAATGGTTACTTATGTAGTATTTAAGTTTAACCAATATTCTATTAAGCTAATAATTGTATTATCAGTAATGACTTTAATTACAATAGGTTGTATAAAATATAGTAATCAGGCACATTTTCAAATAGATTACTTTAAAATTATTAGGTATAATCTTAGGCTATTATTTATGCCAATAAGTTATACTTTTTTCGTTACTTTTTTTAAATCACATTCTTTTTCAGTAAAACAATTTTATAGGTCACTTGAAATTGTTTTTTATGTTTTTTTTATTGCAGTTTTTTTATCCTTGTTTGGTTTTGGAATACCAACTTATGCCTTTTACCTAAGAACAACAGGTGAAACTATAGGGTATTCAGGATACTTTATCTCCACTAATGAAATAGGTGCAGTTTTAATTGCTATTTTTTCATTTATATTATACAGGCATCTGGTACACAAACAAACTTTAATCTATATAATTGCCGCATTGATAATAAGTGTCCTAATAGGAACAAAAACAATGTATGCTAGTTTTATAGTAATAGTAATATTATTAATTTACAATAAATTTAAATTTAATAATTTTAAAATAAGTAGCTTTAAAATAAAAAGAATTTGGGCAATTATATTGTCTTTTTTACCATTAATTGCTTTTATAATTACAATAGTTTTTTACGATTTTATTAAACCTAGTATTAATAGAATAATAACTAAAATAAATGAACATGATAATCTATTAAACTTTTTAACGAGTAGTAGATTAACTAGAATTGAACCAACTTACAATGTATTATTGGATAAAGCAAATTGGGCAAATTATCTATTCGGATATGGTCATGATAGCTATTATATTATTAATAGATCAATCTATAAGTATTTTGGAGCAATTGAGATAGACTTTTTTGACATTCTAGGAGTAACAGGAATTTTAGGTACAGGATTTATTTATTTAATTTGGACTCATTTATTTTTTAAAATAAGAAAAAGTTTTTATCTTAAAAAAAATGATATTTCAATACCAATGTTTGTTTGTGTAGTTTTATTAGCAATCATATCTTTTGTTACAGGTCACGTATTAACGTCAAGTCTAGGCGGGATATTATTTGGTTATATATTTGCATTTAATACTAAAATAAGAAATGAGAGCATTAATAGTTAGTAATATGTACCCTTCAAAAGAAAAATCTTTTGCAGGGATATTTGTTAAAAACCAATTCGAAAGATTAAAAGAATTATTTCTACCTGAGGATAGTATTGAAATATTCTATATGCAAAGAAAATTCACTTCAAAAACAGGAAGCATTTTAAAGTATATTTCTACTGCAATAAAATTTATTCCACACCTTTTCAAAAAATACGATGTTATTCATCTTCATTATTTTTTCCCTTTAATATATTTGGTGTCCATCTATAAAAAATTACATCCAAAAACAAAGTTAATTGTCACTTATCATGGATCTGATCTGACAAAAAAAGTCACTTCAAAAAACAAAGAAAGGCTCCAAATACTTGCCAATAAAATAGATGTACATATTCCAGTTGGCGAAGCACTCTCAAAACACTTAAAAGAAAAACTAAATGTAAAAGCAAATTATTTGCTTCCAGTAGGTGTTAATGATTCTGTTTTTTATTTTGAAGAATCAAAAAAAGTTTATGATTTTATTTATGTTGGTTCCTTGGTTCATAGAAAAGGAGTTGATTTAATTATTGAGGTTGCTAGAAGAATGAATAATAATATTAATTTGGTTATTATTGGAGAAGGAGAATATAGTGATGAAATAGAAGTTTTAACGTCAAATCATCAAAATATAACATTTTATAAAGGGTTAAGTCAAAACAAGATTCAAAAAATAATGGTTCAAAGTAAGTTTTTACTTTTACCAACTAGAAACGAAGGATTTCCCACCTCTACAATTGAAGCAATGTTTTGTGGTGTTCCGGTATTAGTTTCAGATATTCCACAAACAAAAGAACAAGTAGATGAAGGTAAAAATGGATTTATAATCCCTGTTGATAACAGTGAAGCATTATTAAATAAGATAATTGAATTATCTAAAATGGATGCTGAAACATATAAAATATTAGTAACTAATACATTAAGTTATTTTAAAGAATTATCATTAACTTCGGTTTGTAAAAAAACATATTCGATATATAAAGAACAACTTACCAAGTGAAAAATATTTATTATTTAATTTATTTATTATTTTTTAAAAACACTGCCGAGGATTATCGTCCTTATGCTCTATTTTTTCCAAAGATTAGGCAGTTTTTAGTTTCACATTACCTTCAATCTTGTGGTAAAAAATTACGAGTAAAAAGTGGTGCAGAAATTTCACCTAATTCAATAGTAGGAGAAGATTCTGAGTTGGGGACAAGATGTTTAATCCAGGCAAATGTTACTATAGGTAATAACGTTATCATGGGACCAGATGTGAAAATTTATTCACGCAATCATAAAATTGATAGAATAGACATTCCTATTCAAAAACAAGGGAAGGATTATTTAAAAACTAAAGTTGGCAATGATGTGTGGATTGGAGCAAATGTAATTATAACTGCAGGAGTAAATATTGGCAATCATTGTGTGTTGGCAGCCGGTGCTGTAGTAGTAAAAGACATTAAAGATTATTCTATTGTTGGAGGGTGTCCAGCAAAATTAATAAAAATGCGATGAAAAAGTTAATATTTTATTCAATGATATTGGGGTTTTTATTAGTTGGATGCACTAAAAATAAATCTGCTTTTATTGAAGACTTTGAAACCATGCCTAGTAAAAAAATATGGAAACGAGAAATTGTTGATTCTTCTAGGGCAATTATAAAGAATGAATTCGGAAAATCGGGAAACAGTATAGAACTAATACTATTACCACAAGATGGAAAAGGAAAAGATAATAAAAAATTTAGAGCTGAAATTCATTTATCCGAAATTAATGACCCAAAAACATATCACGTTTATTATCAATGGAGTTTTTATATACCTAAAAATCAAAAAATAGACGAAAACAATTTACATAGGCAAACAATTATTGCTCAAATACACTCTAAACCTAAACCAGGCAATAATTGGAATGATTATAAAAAAACAAATCCTTTTAATAGACCTAGTATTGCTTTAGGACTAACAAAAGAGGAGGATGGAATTTATGTTAATTTAAAGTACGGTCTAAATGGGAAAAAGAACACAAAATATGCTCATTTAAAATGGAAGGAAATAGCTAGGCTAAAAATTAAAAGAGGTGAATGGTATGACGTTCTTTTTGAAGTTAATTTTTCTTTAAATGATGATGGTTATATTTCAGCAAAAATTAATCAAGAGCCTTTTACTCCATTTAATGGAACAGATTATAAAGTTTATGGTGCAAATATGCACAATGAATCATCTAATTATTTTAAATTTGGACTTTATCGCTATTGGAAAAACAGTTCGAAACAGAGTGTTTTTTTAGATCAATTTAAAATGTGGGAAAACATAGAAGGTGTTGAATAAAAAAATAAAAATAAAGAGAGTTATAGGCATATGTATTTTTTTATTAGGACTAACATTACCATTAAAGGATCAATTTAGCACAATTTCAATTTTATTAATATTAGTTATTTCCTTATTTGTTTATTATAATTATTCAAAGAATAACAAAAAAACAAAGTTTGTTTTTTTGTTAATTCCGTTTGCCTTAATTTTTATAAGACTTTTAGGATATGTTAATGGAGAAATAGAAATTGCCACAAAAGAACTTGTTAGAGCAATACCCTTTTTACTGGTCCCTATTTCATTTATATTTCTAAACGAAAAAAATGTCAGAATTAATATTGAAAAACGATTTTATTATGGGTTGCTTATAGGAGTTTTTATGATCATGATAATTTGTGAATATCATGTTTTTAATGAAATAATAATAAATAGTCAATCTTTAGGTTATTTGTTTAGGTGGCGGTATTTAAATTTTAACTTTACAAATCCTGTTGGAATCCATCCAGCCTATCTAGGTATTTTAATTGTTTGGCTTATTACAATAACTCTTTATTCAAATTATATAAGCAAAAGGTTCCGCATTTTTATTGTTTTATTTTTATTTGTTTTGTTGTTTCAATTAGTATCAAGAAGTGCTTTGTTACTTTCTGTTGCACTTGTTTCAGTTTTTATATTAAAACAACACAATCGGTTACTAAAATTTATATTTTTTGGTTTTATTACGGCTTTTGTATTTGTAATTATTACCCATCCTTCAGATTATCTAAGAAGCAAATTTTTTAATGAGCAAGACGGAGGTATAGTTTTTTCTGAAAAAAATAGATTTACAAGATTAGAGGCTTCATTAAAGGTATTTAAAATGGCTCCAATATTAGGCATAGGTCCGGGAATTGACGATAAATTAAGAATTCAAGAATATAAAAAAGCAGATGATGATGTTGCTTATAAAAATAAATATAATAGTCATAATCAATTTATTGAATATTTAAGCACTTTTGGTTTAGTTGGATTAACAATTTTTCTGATAGTTCTAGTAATATTATTAAACATGCTATTTAAAATTAAAGATAAAGTCTACTTTTTTTTACTAATTGCATTTATTTTTGCTTGTATTACAGAAAGTGTTTTAGAGAGAACCTTGGGAATTAAATATTTTAGTATTTTAATAAGTTTAATAATTATAAAATATATAAATGAGACAAACAGCTCTAATATACTTAATGGGAGCAGGTCGTAGCGGGACAACACTTATAGCTACTATTTTAGGAGAATCAAAAAACATTATTGCTATTGGTGAAATGCACCAATTTTTAGAACATTATTTAGATAACAAAAAATGTTCTTGTGATAAATATTTAAATAACTGTAAATTTTGGAGTCCGATAATTTTTGAAATAGAAAAATTATACACCAAAGAAGAGTTATTAAGAATAAACAAT
>NVUT01000028.1 GCA_002733185.1 Flavobacterium sp.
AATTTTTAATTTGAAAGGTTCGCTGTAACGTCTAGTTACTCTGTCATTTTTATACATATACTTGTTGTTTTGTGTATACATATTTCAGGACGGGTCAAGTTACTTTACAACGGTTATGGCTATGATTACGTTGCGGACAAATCCGATATGATTTTTCCGTTAAAGACCGAAGATAATAAATAAGCGTGAATTTCCGATAGGAAATTCAACCGCAATGAATTATAGGCGGTGTTAGGCAACGTTATTTTTCCGTAAGATCATTTTCAGTCAATTTTTTTTCTGTTATTTCAGTCGCTGTAAAAGTCAATTCTAATTCTTTAGTTTTCAACCTGAATTTCAAGTATGGTCTTTTAGATAAACTGAAATAATTGTTTAAAAAATAATCATTATGTTTTTGAAAACGGTTAGGGTCTAATTCCGTAACATTTGAGCTATAGCAAAATTCTAAAGTAACATTTTCCTTTCTTTCGTTCAATGAACTGTAAATTATACAATCACATTTCAAATCCATAATAGTCTCCTTGTTATTCACAATAGATTTTTCAATCAGTTTAAGTGAGTTTTTTGTGACGTCAAGAGTGTCAATTTTATTATTCCCTTTCGTAGTGATTAGGAGTTCTCCAGTATCATTGAAGTATATTTGATAATTATTTCCATATTCTCCCGTATTCAGATACTTTCTTATAAAGCTTCCATTTTTTTTGTAAAATACTTTTAAGATGTCACCATAATTATATTCTAAATTCTCTTGAAGTTTCTCAGACGCAAATTCTGTAGTTGTAATTTCTGTTTTAAAAGTAATTATTCCTTCAAAATATTCTTGACCAAATAAGAGGTTGGTGGAGAATAAAATTATTAATAGGATTTTTTTCATAATGTTGCCTAACGTAAGTATATCAGCAGTTTACTGTTTAAATTGATTGATATATAGTGTTGTGAAGTTAGCTAAAAAAAATGAGAAAGTCAAGTGAATTTAATACAACACTCCCCAAATTTTATATCTGACTCCTAAAGAAATGTGTATTTGGTTAAAAGATGAAATGCCTTCTGTAGTGGGCGATTCTATAAATAATTAATTACCCTTCATCAGGGAACTCAGTACTTTCATAAGCACCAGCATCTGGAGAGCTTCCATTTCTACTAGTTCCATTGGCATCTATTGGAACTAAAGTTGCTCCATTAGAATTACCAATTCCATCTGCTCCAGAAACTCCCGTTTCAATATTAAAGTTGTTGTTTGAAGAGTCAAAGAAAGCTGGATCTTGATTTCTAACTATATTGGTAAACAAATCGCTGTTTGAAAAGTCGTAATTGGGTCCTGTAAAATCGCCGTTAGGATCATCAAAACGAATTAGGCTGTTTGTAAAATTAAAATTAAATGCAGCATTGGTATCTTCCACAAATATTACTTCACGAGATTCACTTCCGTAGATAATACAGTTGGTAAAATTGGCTTCAATTAAATCTGAAACAAAAATATTGTCTTCGGTTTCCAAAACATTATCAATAACTACGGAAGGGAATAAACGAAACCCATTACTCCAATAATTTGCAAAAGTGCAATGAATAAAGTTGTAGCGACCTCCTAAAGAACAAGATAATGAGGATTGTCCACTATTGTTAATCACTACATTTTCGCCATAAACATCTCCTGTTCTAGCTAATAATCCAACGTTTGAAGAGTTGTAAATTTGTACGTCTTTTAGTGATAAAGTTAAGTCCCCGTCGTTGCTATCCATTAAAATTCCTACGATAGAATTTTTAATGGTTGTAAAATTAAATTCATTATTCGTACTTCCTGCGGTCAACCAAATTGTTCCCCATTGTCCTGGGGTATCAGAAAAACTAGGTTCCAACCGGTCACCTTCAAATATCACTTGATTTTCCATAAGCTCGGGATCTGAACTTGGTGCTCCATTTACCTTCATGGAGCCTGTATTTGCAACTAAAATTCCGCTATCTCTATGAAAATGTATTCTTGCACCTGCATCAACTGTTAATGTTTTATTGGGAGAAACGGCTGCAAATCCATAAATAACATAGGGTTTTTCATTGGTGAAATTAAGTTGATTGTCCTCAAGGAAAAAACCTTCAATTAATAGCGGTTCTTCTTCTGTTCCAAGGTTGATAGTTTCAATAGTTCCGTCGGCAAATTGTTCTGGAAAAAGAAATACTGCATCTTGAACAAGTGTTACCAAATCTACATCTTGACTGTTTCCGCCTTCATCAAATAATATTTTATCGGTGTATAAAAAGGCGTTATCTGGATTGGGAAAATTATTAATATCGATCGTTGTTTCAATAAAAATAAAAATACTATCCTTAGCTAATACGTTGATGTTTTGAAATGATTTCCCAGGTATTCCATCTACATTTAAACGGTAATTAGAGGCTTCTCCCTCGCCCAAACGTATAGTTGGTATGTGAATATCATCATTACTTCGGTTATACACCTTTAGCGTCCTTGTACTAGAACCAATGTTAGAAAAAACAGTGTCTAAATAAATGGTGTCTTGTGAAAACTCTAAGTTTCCTGTACTGGGGGTAGTTTCAAAATCGTTTCGGCAAGAACTCCATAATACAATGCTGAAAACTAATGCTATTCCGTATAAATATCTCAAGGGTGTAATTTTTTAATTTCAGTAAAAATATAACTTTTTAGTTAGGTAATTATTGTTTCATTACATGTTTTTTTACTAATAAACACTTATATAGTTCTCGACTTCGCTCGAACCGACTTCCAAGAATATTTCTTAAAATTATAGCAAAAATATTTTTAATAATTTACATAAACATCTCCAATAAAAGGTTCGGGATATTCTGGGTCTTGAAGTACTAATACATAATAATAAACTCCAGTAGGAACTAAACTGCCTCTAAACAGTAATCCTTCGTTGGTAATTCCGTCCCAAAATCCTTCTTCATTTCCTCCTTTGTATATAATATTCCCGTAACGACTGTAAATGGTAAGTTCGAAATTTTCATAGATATTTAATAAATTACTTATTTCAAATTCATCGTTAATTCCGTCACCACTTGGTGAAAAACCTTCTGGAATATAAGGTGCACAATTTTCGGTTTCGATTAAAAAAGAAGCAGTTGCAAAGCAGATTTCATTTTCTAATCGTACATAAATAGTTTGTGGATCGATTCCGTTTTGATAACTTCCTGGGTCTGAAATTTCATTTTCGTTCGCAATGGCATTTTCTAAGGTGGTATAATAGGTTATTATATCATTAGGATTTGTTGAGATAAGATCGTTTTGAACGGTTAAATCAAAAGTTGCAGTATCAAAACCTTCATCGCATTCCAATAAATCTGGAAGCGGAACAATAGGAGGGATGCTTCCGAATTCGACATTTAAAACAAAATCATTATTTATTTCGTTGAGTTCTTCAATGATACCAATTCCATTTCCGGTATCGTCCACAACTACTAAAATTTCAAAATTACTAGGTGCTTCTTCAGGAAGGGTGACTTCTATAAAATACGACTCACTTCCACCAATTTCAATATCGTTTTGGGTTTCAGATTGTGCTAAAATACTTCCGTTTAAGTAAAAAGTAATGGGTGTATTTGCTGGTAAAATTCCGGTAGCCTCAAGGTTGTAAACGGTATATTCAATAAGTAAATCGCGATCACGACAAGCATATAATGTGTTGTCGATAGTAATGGTAGCATCTGGCAAGGGGCATTCAATCACTTCAATTTCAAAAGTATCTGTTAAAAAACAATCCTCATTTGCCACACGAATAAAGATGGTTTGTGGATTTTCGATATTCTCATAGGCTTCAATTTCAATAATATTATTGGTGTTGGTTTGAGCATCTTCTTCCGAGGTATGATACGACAAAGTATAGATAGGGTCTATTGCTGAGGTAGCTTCAGTTAAATTAAAAACCTCGATTCCTAAAACATTACATAATTCTAAGTTGATTGGACTTTCAAATTGAGGAAAAACGAGTAGGTGAATTTCTAAAATAAATTCATTGTTATTTTCATTCAATTCATTAACAAGTCCCGAGCCATCACCAACATCATCTACGACTGCTTTTAAAATAAAATCTGCAGGAATATTATTTGGAATCGTTACATTTATAGTGCCTGTTTCAGACCCATCAATAGCAATTTCAGTTTGGGTAAATGCTTGTCCAACTAGCGATGTGTCAGCATAAAAAGCAATCGAAGTACCTACGGGGATTACTGCCGAACTGTTTGTATTGTAAACGGTATAATTAATTTCAAAATCACGATCTCCACATTCGGTACCACCAATTAAAGTGTCAATTTCGATTGTTGCATCGGGTAATTCGGTATTTAAAACGGTGATAATAGTATTGACCATTACCAAATCTTGATCGGAAGTAAGTTGAATTACCACGTTTGTATCACCCGGATTGATATTGTTTTCGATATTGTAAAAATCAATATCCATATTGTAGAGTTGGTCGGATCCTGTAAAGCTATTGGTTCCATTAAAGGCGTTGTCTTCGGGATTTAGGGGAGGGTTGCTAATTAGATTTCCGTTAATACTTAGCGTTTCGTTGTTTGCAATATTTTCGTCACCTTCCCAAGCTAAAAAGCCAATTTTTGCTCCTGTATTGTCCAAGACATTTAGATT
The DNA here is from genome assembly GCA_002733185.1 of Flavobacterium sp. Classification (GTDB taxonomy): domain Bacteria; phylum Bacteroidota; class Bacteroidia; order Flavobacteriales; family Flavobacteriaceae; genus Marifrigoribacter. Next base: position 4,622 of record NVUT01000028.1, read on the forward strand.
GCTAAGTGTTATTTCTAAAGTATTACTAACTTGTGAAACCGCTTGCAGTCCATCAAAAATGGAAACTTGATTTAGAGGAAGGGTTGCATCTTCATAAATAATAGTAACTGCCCAGCCTCCAAAATTGGTAGCATTTCCACCATTTATTTGACAGAAAGGCTGAATGGCTTCAAATAAATCTAAATTACTTAACGTATAGTTTCCATTTCCATTAGCAGTTATAATTGAGGTTACATCTGTAAAGGCAGCRAAAAAATTATAAAGGGTAGTATTGGATTCAAATGAATAACTARATTCTCTTTCGGCAATCACAGGGTTCCCATTTAATGAAACTTCAAAATCGCCATCTCCAGATCCTGCCCAATATAAATAGGCAGCTATAACTTGTTGTCCTGCTTGTAATTGAAAATCGGCACTGCTTTCTGTAAGAATTTCACAATTGGTTGCACCTCCATTTTCTTCAATGTTTAAGGTGTTTCCGAAGGATAAATAGTCGTAATGACCATTAAATTGTTGTAATAATGTTACTTCTTGGGAAAATAATATTATAGGAAAAACAGACAGAAATAATGTAATAAAATATTTCATTTTTTTCATACTAATTTTTTCTTTTCAAGATACGAAAAATTTTATTTAGGAGARATGAGTATATGTTGTGCCTAATAAAATCTTGAGAATTACTTATTAATAGTTGTTAAATTCACTTGACTTTGTCATTTTTTTCGACTAAATTACAACACTATATATCAGTCAATTTAAATAGTAAACTGCTGATATACTTACGTTATAAAGTAATTTTTCAATATGGGTATTTACTCTTCAGATACTATAAAYCCCTACGTTTTAAAATTAAATAAGACCAATAAATAAAGAGAGAAGTCCAAACTAAAACTATAATTACATTTAGAGGTTGTACACTATAATCTTTGTCGAAAGCTTCTCCTAGTTGACTTGCGGCAGATTGCACCGCACCTAATCTAGAAAAAGGTTCTTTTATTAAGTTAGCCATAGACGATAATGGAAAAAACTGACTAACAGTATCAGCAATATCAGTATCTCTAAATAGTTTCCACTTTAATAAAGCATAGATTATGCCTTCCGCAATACTCCAAATTGCTAAGAAACCTAATGCAAACGCAGATCGCTTTACCAAAACGCCCAAAAATAAACAGAAGGAAAAGAAACCCAAAAGTTTAATAAAATATGCGAATAGGTATTCTGTATCGCTAAAAATGATTCCAATTTCATTATAATCTGAAAAAATTAATCCTAATATTAAAGATACCCCAAATACAAAAATGGTAGAAACTGCTGCAAATAAAACAACCGTTAGAAATTTTGAAAGGACAAATTCCTTTTTGCTTAAACCATCAATAAGGTTTTGTTTGAGTGTTCTATTGCTATACTCGTTCGCCATCATGGAGACGATGACAATGGCTAAAAATATTTTAAGTAATGCAGCGATATAAGCATTGAAATGCCAGATATACGGGAAATTGAAAATTCCTTGATCGGCAATTCTAACATTAATTATAGGAATTTCAATAGATGAAATTAATGCAATGAACATAATCAAAATAAAGTAAACTATCGATATTACTATTGCCGATTTGTTATATTTTAATTTATGGAGTTCTATGGTAAGTAGTCGTAGCATTGATTTTGGTTTAAGCAGTTTTGGTTAATTCTAAAAATTGTTCTTCTAAGCTTTCTTTTCGGTGTACTAAATAGGAAAGGTTGATTCCTTTTTCGAACAATAGTTTGTTTAATCCAGCACTACCTAAAGGTTCTTTTAAATAAGCGATAAGTTTTCCTTCTTCTTGTTTAATGTTTCCAAAACTATCGTGTGTTTCTAAAACATTTTTTAATTTTTCTAAATCGTCCGATTGTAAGGTAAAAAATCCGTGGCTTGCAATCATATCTTCAACTCTACCAGAGTATAAACTTTTCCCTTTCTGAAGTATCACCACGTGCGTACATACTTTTTCAACTTCATCTAATAAATGAGAAGCTAAAAGTATCGTGGTTCCTTCTGAAGCAATTTGTTTGATAATTCCTCTAATTTGATGAATTCCTTGAGGATCTAATCCATTAGTTGGTTCATCTAAAATTAATATTTCAGGATCGTTAAGTAATGCAGAAGCGATAGCAAGACGTTGTTTCATACCCAATGAAAAGGTTTTGAATTTATCATCTTTCCGATCTAATAATCCCACAATTTCTAATTTTTCGTTTACTTTATCTTTGGAAACTCCCTTTATTTTGCAAACTAAATTCAAATTTTGAGCTGCCGTCATATAAGGATAGAAGTTTGGTCGTTCAATTATGGCACCTACTTTTTTTAATGCTTGGTGGGTGCTTCCGCTACCATCGAACCAATGAAAATCACCAGTTGTTTTATTAACGACATTTAAAACAATGCCTAGGGTAGTTGATTTGCCACTTCCGTTAGGACCTAAAATACCATAAACGTTTCCTTTTTCTATGGTTACTGAAAGGTTATTGACCGCAGTTAACGATCCGTATTTTTTAGTAAGATTACTGAGTGTGAGAATTTCTTGCACAGAATTGTTTTGTTGATTAGATAAAAGTAAGACGAGGGACTGTAAATTTTGTTACAGAAAAATATTACTTAGTGAAAATGGTATTTTAATAATAATTGGTATTTATTTTCTTTTTTTGCTTTTATAGAAAAGTATTCCTAAAATAATAACTGGAATAATAACACAAATAATAACAGATGCTTGAATATAGTTTAACCCAATTATAGAAAACCATTTTAAGAAAGCTACAGATTTATTAAAGATTATTGTTGAGAATAATTTAAAATCTGAAATAGATAATAATGTAATTAATAATATAATTCCAAAGCCAATTTTTAATTTATGAGTTTTAAAAATTCTATCAATTAAGATTATAAAAATTACAGGAATAATAATAAAGTAAACAATGATATTGATTTCGTGGTAAGTCAATCCCGTAACTTTAGAAGCCCATTTTAGTAATTTATACACAACATCAAAAGCTTTATCCATTGTAAATTACAGTTAATAGATTGATTTTATTCAAAATTCAGTTTCTTCTTTCTAAGCTCAAAATTCTGACCTAAATATACCTTTCGTACCATTTCGTCACTTGCCAATTCTTCTGGTTTTCCGTGTTTTAAAATGCTTCCTTCAAACATTAAATAAGTACGGTCGGTGATAGCTAAAGTTTCTTGTACGTTGTGATCGGTAATAAGAATACCAATATTTTTAGTCACTAATTTTGCGACGATACGTTGAATGTCTTCCACCGCAACAGGATCTACTCCCGCAAAAGGTTCGTCCAATAAAATAAAACTAGGATCGGTTGCTAATGCACGAGCAATTTCGGTTCTTCTACGTTCACCACCGCTTAATAAATCGCCTCTACTTTTTCGAATATGCCCCAGTCCAAACTCATCAATAAGCGATTCCATTTTATCTTTTTGTTCTTTTTTTGAAAGCTTGGTCAATTGTAAAACACTTAATATATTATCTTCAACACTTAACTTTCTAAATACCGATGCTTCTTGAGCTAGGTATCCAATACCATGTTGGGCGCGTTTGTACATTGGAAATTTTGTAATCTCTTGGTCATCAAGAAATATTTTTCCGCCATTTGGTTTTATTAATCCAACAATCATATAGAATGAAGTCGTTTTTCCTGCCCCATTTGGACCTAAAAGACCGACAATTTCACCTTGATTCACTTCCACAGTAATCCCTTTAACAACCTCACGGCCTTTATAAGATTTCACCAATTTTTCGGCTTTTAATTTCATATGCTAATTTCTAATACTAAAACGCTGACTAAATTATAATATTCTTTCAGATTAGTTGGTTTGTTTTTTTAATAATTTTTCTTGTTTTCTAATAACAGCTTTCGAAATAAATATACTTATTTCATATAAAAATAAAATAGGAACCGTTACAATAACTTGGCTCGCAATATCTGGAGGTGTTATAATTGCTGAAAGAATTAAAACAATTACCAATGAGAATTTTCGATACTTTCTTAAAATATCGGGTGTTACAACTCCTATTTTCGTTAAAATATAAATAAGAATGGGAAGTTCAAAAATTAAACCACTAGCCACCACTGAAGCCCTTACTAAGGAAATGTAACTACTTAAATCGAAATCATTATGTACTTCGCCACTTACTTGGTAGGTTCCTAAAAAGTTAATAGATAAAGGAGTTACTACRTAATAACCAAACAATACACCAATAAAAAACAAAACAGAAGCGATAAAAATAAACCCTCGGGCAGAATTACGTTCATTCATTTTTAATCCAGGGCTTATAAACTTCCACATTTCAAATAAAACATACGGAAAAGCAACAATAAACCCAGCGGTAATCGATGTCCAAATATGAGCAGAAAACTGTCCACCCATCGTTCTACTTTGAATTTTAAATGGAAGTTCTTCAAAACAAAAACTATCTTTAAAACCTACAAATTGTGCAAGATCACAAAGTAATTTATAGGTTGGAAAATCGGCATGTTTGGGTCCAAAAATAAGAACATCAAAAATAAAATCTTTAGCAAGAAATGCAATAGTTGCTAAAATTACAACTGCCAATGTAGAACGTATTAAATGCCATCGTAATTCTTCTAAATGATCTAAAAAAGACATCTCTTTTTCAACAGGTTTGTTTTTTGTTTTATCCATTAAATAATACCTTCATTAGTGAGATTATGTATATGAACAATTCCGCTATAAATTCCGTCTTCTTCAGCAATAATTTGAGTTATTCCGTTGGAGTCCATTATTTCGATAGCTTCAACAGCCATGGCATTATTAGAAATTGTTTTCGGGTTTTCAGACATAATATCTTTTGCTGAAAGCCCGTGAAAACTGTCTGCCTTAGAAAGCATTCTTCTTAAATCACCATCAGTAATAATACCGACAATTTTATTGTTTTCAACTACAGCAGTAACTCCCAGCATATTTTCAGTAATTTCCACAATTACACTTTTAATATCAGTATCGGGATGTACTTCGGGCTTTTTATTCAGCTTTGTTAAATCGTGAACGCGGAGGTATAATTTTTTTCCAAGGGAACCACCAGGATGAAATTTCGCAAAATCTTTACTTGAAAAACCTTTTAAATCTAATAAGCAAACTGCCAAAGCATCACCAATTACTAATTGAGCGGTCGTACTTGTAGTAGGAGCAAGATTGTTTGGACACGCTTCTTTTTCAACATAAGCGTTTAAAACAAAATCTGCTTGTTCACCTAAAAAAGAATCTTTGTTGGATGTTATTGCAATTAATTTGTTTCCTCTTGCATTTATTAATGGAACTAGTACTTTAATTTCGGGAGTATTCCCACTTTTTGAAATGCAAATTACCACATCGTCATCTAGAATAGTTCCTAAATCACCGTGAATTGCATCGGCTGCGTGCATAAAAATGGAAGGAGTTCCAGTAGAATTTAAAGTTGCAACAATTTTATTTGCAATAATTGCACTTTTTCCAATACCGGTGATGATTACTCTTCCGTTAGAATTATAGATGCATTCAATAGCTTCTGCAAACTCGGTATCTATTAAATTAACTAAGTTTTGTATGGCTTTGCTTTCGGTTTCAATAGTTTTTTTTGCTACTGAAATTATCTGATTTTGCTTGTTCAAAATTTTTGGCTTTTTTTTAGTTGTATCTAATTCAGAAAGTATTATATTTAGATTGCAAAAAAATAACAAAATTTACACCTTAATATAAGGATTCTTAAATAGAAGAATACGGGTGCTAAATTACAATTGTTAGCGAGTTAAAACAATTTTTATTTTTTTTCAGAAAATATTAAACTAAATCTAGCAAAAAAGATTGACAGAAATAGATATTTACGCAGCATTAAAAAAACACTTTGGGTTTACAAAATTTAAAGGATTACAAGAAGTTGTAATTAAAAGCGTGCTGGACAGAAAAGATGCTTTTGTGGTGATGCCTACTGGTGGCGGCAAATCACTTTGTTATCAGCTTCCCGCATTTGTTCAAGAAGGAACCGCTATTGTAGTTTCACCTTTAATTGCATTAATGAAGAATCAAGTAGATGCTTTACGAGCAAATTCTTCGGAAGTAGGTGTAGCACATGTTTTAAACTCTTCCCTTAATAAAACGGAAATAAAACAAGTAAAAAGCGACATCGTAAGCGGAATCACAAAATTGTTATATGTCGCACCAGAATCGCTTACCAAAGATGAGAATGTAGCGTTTTTACAATCGGTAAAAATATCGTTTGTCGCTATTGATGAAGCACATTGTATTAGCGAATGGGGGCATGATTTTAGACCCGAATACCGAAATTTAAAAAAGATTATTGAACGCATTGGTGATGATATTCCAATTATAGGACTTACTGCAACTGCAACTGCTAAGGTTCAAGAAGATATTCTGAAAAACCTAGGAATACAAGATGCTAATACTTTTATGGCATCTTTTAATCGTCCTAATTTATATTACGAAGTTCGCCCAAAAACGAAAGATGTAGATAAAGATATTATACGTTTTGTAAAACAACACGACGGGAAAAGTGGAATCATTTACTGTTTAAGCAGAAAACGTGTAGAGGAATTAGCACAAGCACTTCAAGTAAATGGGATAAAAGCCGTTCCGTACCATGCGGGGCTGGATTCAAAAACAAGGGTACGACATCAAGATATGTTCTTAATGGAAGATATAGACATAGTTGTTGCTACTATTGCCTTTGGAATGGGAATCGATAAACCCGATGTTCGATTTGTTATACATAACGATATTCCAAAAAGTATAGAAAGTTACTATCAAGAAACCGGACGAGCAGGTAGGGATGGAGGTGAAGGAATTTGTCTGGCATTCTACTCGTATAAAGATATTGAAAAGCTCGAAAAATTCATGAGCGGTAAACCTGTTGCTGAACAGGAAATTGGTCATGCTTTACTTCAAGAAGTAGTTGCTTATGCTGAAACCTCTATGTCTCGTAGAAAATTTATTCTTCATTATTTTGGAGAAGAGTTTGATAACGAAACAGGAGAAGGTGGCGATTTGGATGACAATATGCGTTTTCCTAAAAAGAAACACGAAGCTCAAGAAAAAGCAGTTAAAATATTAAATGTAGTCGATAAAACAAACGGACGTTATAAATCTAAGGAAGTGGTTAATGTGTTAATTGGTCATGCAAATGCACTAATTAAATCGCATAGAACCGAAGATCATGACTTTTTTGGCTCTGGAAAAGAAAAAGTACCAGCTTATTGGATGGCATTAATTCGACAATTGTTAGTGGCAGGATATATAAGAAAAGATATTGAAACCTATGGTCTTATAAAATTAACGGAAGCAGGAAGCGAATATTTAACTTCTCCTGTGTCCTTTATGATGACGGAAGATCATTCTTTTAAAGAAGCAAATGACGATACTATTATAGTAAATGAAAAAGGTGGAGGCTTTGTAGCCGATGATAAATTGTTTGCTATTTTAAAATTGGAACGTAAAAAAGTTGCCAATAAAATGAAACTTCCTCCATTTGTGATTTTTCAAGAYCCWTCTTTRGARGATATGGCATTAAAATACCCAATTACTTTGGCAGAAATGGCGAATGTACACGGAATAGGCGAAGGGAAAGCTGAAAAATACGGAGCATCATTTGTTAAAATAATTTCTGATTATGTTAAAGAAAACGATATCATGCGTCCAGACGATTTTATTGTAAAATCTACTGGAACCAACAGTGCGTTAAAGTTGTATATTATAATGAATGTAGATAAAAAACTGCCTTTGACAGATATAGCCGATGGGAAGAAAATGGAAATGAACGAATTAATAAAAGAAATGGAAGCCATTATAAATAGTGGTACCAAATTGAATATTAATTATTGGATTGATGAAATATTAGACGAAGATCAACAAGAAGAAATCCACGATTATTTTCTAGAAGAAGCCGAAACAGACGATATTGAAACAGCCATGGAAGAATTTGATGGCGATTATGAAGAAGAAGAATTAAGACTTTACCGTATAAAATTCTTTAATGATGTGGCGCATTAATTTAATAGTCACAAATTTATTAATGCTATTATTGAAAAAAAGAGATGCGATTTCTACGAATTTTCTCAAAAATCATTCTGTTAATACTAATCAAAATTTTTATGAAATAGTAATTTGAATACGTACCTTTGCACCTCATTTTAAAAAACAAGTCATGCAAGACGGTATTTACGCAAAAATTACAACCGAAAAGGGAGAAATCCTTGTCAATCTCACTTATAAATTAACTCCAGGAACCGTTGGTAACTTTGTTGCATTAGCAGAGGGAAGCCTTGAAAACGATGCAATTCCACAAGGGACACCCTATTATAACGGATTAAAATTTCACAGAGTAATTCCAGATTTTATGGTRCAAGGTGGWGATCCASMAGGYACRGGWRCTGGWGGKCCAGGTTACAATTTTGATGATGAATTTCATCCAGATTTATGTCACGATTCTCCGGGAGTTTTGTCGATGGCAAATTCAGGTCCAGGTTCTAATGGGAGTCAGTTTTTTATTACTCATATTGAAACACCTTGGTTAGATAACAAACATTCTATCTTCGGAAATGTAATAGAAGGAATGGACGTTGTAAATGCTATTGCACAAGAAGATACGATGGATATTGAAATCGTTCGTGTTGGTGCTGAAGCAGAAAAATGGAATGCTGTAGAAACATTTCGTCAGTTTACGGGAGCAAAAGCTGAACGTGAAGCAACTGCAAAAAAATCACAAGATGAAATGATGGGAAAACTATCTGAAGGTTTTGAAGAAACTGAAAGTGGACTACGATATAAAATCATTCAAAAAGGAGATGGAGCAACACCTGAAAAAGGTCAAACCGTTGCCGTACATTATAAGGGTATGTTTACCGATGGAGGTGTTTTTGATGATTCATACAAAAGAGGAGCTCCAATTGAATTTCCGATAGGACAAGGAAATGTTATTCCAGGTTGGGATGAAGGAATTTTACTTTTAAAAGTTGGAGATAAAGCACGTTTTGTAATTCCTTCACATTTGGCCTATGGTGAAGCTGGAGCTGGTGGAGCAATACCTCCTAATGCTACATTGGTGTTTGATGTAGAGTTGATGGATGTAAAATAGTTTTACTTTAAATAATAATATTGCAAAAGCACTTCTTAATTTACAAGAAGTGCTTTTTAGTTCTCTTGATTTATAAATTAGAACAATCCTAATTATTAAAACATACATATTGAAAGCTATTTTTATAAATTGCGTCTTAGATAATGGTTAAATCCTAAAATTTTAAAAAATTAATTTTTATGAAATTTATTAGAATATCTTTTTTTGCAATTTTCGTCACTTTAATATGTTTTACTTCAAACTGCCAAACAAGTCAAACAGAAAATCAAAAGGTTTTAAGTTCTAAAAAGGAAGAGCTAAAAAATTATATTCAATGGACAACAAATTATGCTTCTCAAAAAAAGTTTGATAGTGCAGCAAAATATGCAGAAAAAGCATGGAATCTTTCTGAAAATATTAGTGATAAAGAATTAAAAGCTACGGTTATTTATACAAACTCTAGAGCTTTATATTGGCAAACAAAATCTCTTGAAGCCAGAAAATTTTTAAATCAAAATATTGAAAATAAAACCCTTTCGGATAGTCTAAAAATTAAATCTATTAGACTTATGGGCGAAATATATTTATATGAAGAAAGTTTCCCTGAAGCATTAAATCAATATGTTAGTATTGAAAAAATGGTTAGAAAAAATGGTATTTCAAATAAAAATGACAGTATTGTTTTGTTTAAAACATACCTTAGTATTGGGATTGTTCATAGTAAAGTGAATAATATTGATAAAGCACTTAATTATTACGATAAGGCATTATTGTTTAGTAATAATAATCCAGAATTTGAAAATACGATAGTCTTTTTTAAATCTGTTTTATACGAAGAAGAAAATAATTTACGGGAGTCTATTAAATATTCTTTGGAAGGAATCGAGATTTCTATTAAAAACAATTTCGATGTTTGGTTGCCTTCATATTATAAATCTATTAGTAATTGTTATTTGAAATTAGGAATAGGTGATAGCGCTATTTACTACGGAAAGAAAGGGTTAGTTGATAATAAAGATTGTCAGTTAGAGTTTCTTTATAACAATGTAGGTAAGGGGTATTTGCTTTCAAATAATAATAAAAATGCAATAAATTATTTTGAAAAAGCAATAAATTATTCTTCAGATATTCAGGCAGTTGAAATTCATAAGAACATGCGCGATGCATATATTTCTATGAAGAACTATGAAAAAGCCATATATCATAATAATGAATATATAAAATTTAAAAGCGATGTTGATAGCCTTCAAATACAACAACAATTATTTGAAATTACTGAAAAATATGAATCTGAAAAGAACAAACTCAAAATAGAAATATTACAAACTAAAAATAATCACAACAATTTCGTTATTAGAAAGAAAAACTCACAACTGTTATTAATTAGTATTAGCCTATTACTTTCTATTGCTTTGTTACTATTAATTGTGATTTCATATAAAAAGCAAAAAAAACAAAAAAACCTATTGTATTTAAAAAATAGGCAGCTAGCACTAAAGTTGAAAAATAATGAGGATACATTGGTTTATAATGCTACTTCAGAAAATAAAATAAAAAAAAATGAATCATTAAATATTGATACTGTACAAAGAGAAAAAATACATGATTTTATAAAAGAAGCAATTTTAATTGAATTCTATTTAGATAAAAATATTAGCCTTTCTGAATTTGCAAAACAAGCAAAAACTAATACAACATATTTGTCAAAAGTGATTAATGAAGATTACAAGAAATCTTTTGCTGTTTTTATTAATGAATTGCGTATTTCCAATACACTAAAAAAGTTAGAATTAATACCAGAATATAAAATGTTAACTATTGAAAATATTTCGGATAAAGCTGGTTTTTCTTCTTCATCTGCATTTTATAACGCATTTAAAAACTTTACAGGTCTTACACCATCCTATTATGTTAAGAAAAGACTTTTACAGGATAAAGCCTTATAAATAAATGCCTTCAAGTTTGTTCTGATTTATAAATCGCAATTAAATATTTTTTTTTAATCTATTTTACTTAAATAGTTTTGAATTATTGAAACACAAAATTGAATTTGTGTCGAAACAATTTATTAATTAAATATATATGTTATGATGAAGTATTTACTTTTCTTTTTATTCGGAAACTTTTTATTTGCACAAACAGTTTCTACTTATTTTTCCGATCCAAATGCAAAAATTACCGACGATGTAGTTTTTGATACAAATGGCAATCTATATGGTTCGGACTTTAATGGTGATTCCGTTTATAAGGTTACACCAGGAGGTATTGTTTCAACCTTTGTAAGTGGATTAAACAATCCTAATGGTTTGGCATTCGATTCTAATGGAAACTTATTTGTAGTAGAATATAGTGGCGCAACTATTCATAAATACGATGCTAACGGTCTATTGCTAGAGTCTTATCCCGTTGGGCCTTTCCCTTCAGGATTAATAAAATCATTTGATACCGATGACATGATCTTTACATTAACGTCAAATAGTAGTGTAAATATATTAACTACATCGGGAGCTGTTATAGAATTATTCCAAGGTGCTCCGTTAAATACTCCCGTTGGATTAGCTTATGATGAATTTGGGAATCTATATTCAGGGAATTATTTAGGAAGAGAAATTTATAAAGTTTCAAATGGATTTACAGAATATGTCGCAACAGTTCCGGATGGTGGGTCAAATTCCTTTTTGGCTTTTATTACTTATGGAAATGGACAACTGTGGGGATCTGTTTTTTTTACAGGGCATAAAATTTACAGTATCAACCCAAATGGAATTGATGATGTTACGCTTTTTGCAGGAAGTGATCAAGGAAACGCAGATGGGGATATAAGTGAAGCAACTTTTGATTCGCCTAGTGGTTTAGTTTATAATAATGATCAAAACGCATTATATATTTCTGAATTTACCTCAGAGGGAAATGTTCGTAAAATTGAAAACATATTATCAATAGGAGATTTTTTTTTAGATTTTTCTTTGACTCTTTTTCCAAATCCAGTAATCAATAAATTAGAAATAGAGGGAACTTCTCAAAGTAATTTAGGGAAAATAAGAATCTCAATATATGATTACTCTGGAAGATTGATTAAAACTGTAGATAGAGACATAACTAATACTAGTTTTAAAACTAGCTTGGATATTTCTGAATTAATGACAGGAATGTATCTCGTAGAAGTTCAGTTAGAAAACAATAAATCTATTGCGAAAACCTTTATAAAAAGATAATGTTGGTTAATAGTAAAAGGCAGCGTATTTTAACGAATGGTTGTCTTTTATTTCCACTTAATATTACAACCAACGCTAGGTTGTTGGTCTTTGCGTTGTGGACTGTTACTAAGAATGTTGTCCAATGCTTCCCGTAAATCTCTTCCGTTTACTTGTATCATATTTCCTGGACGAGAATTGTCTAATTGTCCTCGATAAACTAATTTTAATTCTGTATCAAACACATAAAAATCGGGTGTACAAGCAGCATTGAAGGTTTTTGCGATTTCTTGTGTTTCATCAAACAGATAAGGAAAAGGGTAGTTGTTTTCTTCTGAAGTTAGAGTCATGTTTTCTGGAGAATCGTCTGGATATTTCACAATATCGTTGCTGTTAATGGCTACAAACCCAAAACCAGTTACATGATAGTCATTACAAAGTCTAACCATTTCATCATTTACATGTTTTACAAAAGGGCAGTGATTGCAAATAAACATGACCACAGTTCCTTTTTCACCTTTAATATCAGTTAACGAAACCATTTCRTCAGTCACTACATCTAATAAATTGAAATCGGGAGCAATGGTGCCCAAAGGCATCATSTTGGAAGAAGTTAAGGACATTTTTAGAAGTATTATTTATTTGTTATTTCTATTATTTATTAGTTGAGGAATTTGATTTAAAGTTACAATTTTAAACTGAATTCTATAAATAAAACTATCTTTAAAGTTCAAAATTAAACTATGAACGATTTAACTTGGGATGAATTTGAAAAARTAGATATGAGAGTCGGAACTATATTAGAAGTTCATGATTTTCCAGAAGCAAGAAACCCTTCCTATAAATTAACCATCGATTTTGGTTTAGAAATAGGGCTTCGAAAAACATCTGCACAAATAACAGTCCTATATAATAAAGAAGATTTATTAGGAAAACAAGTGATTGCAGTAGTTAACTTTCCGAAAAAACAAATTGCCAACTTTATGAGCGAATGCTTGGTGTTGGGAGCTGTTGATGGAATAGAAGTGAATCTACTTCAACCAAATTCAAAAACTAATAACGGATTGCGAATTTTATAGTTTTTTTTAAAACCCCGCGCTTCGATACGACTTCCTGCGTCATTCATTTAGAGAACCAAGCTTAAATTTGTTGAGTAATGTGAGGTACGTAGTTTTGAAGCTTCGGAATATCGAAGATAGTATCTTGAATTCTTTTTATAAACGTTTTGAAAATCAATAAATAAGCAGTAATTTTGCACTCCTTTTAGCGGCAGATCGAGTGTAAAAAGGAATTAGATAAAATAAATATAAACTACTTCTGTGTAGAGCCACTTTATAACTTGAAACACACAGAATACAAAACCCAATTTTCGGTTATATTAAAAAGAATTAAACTGAAAATAATTTATTAGCAAATGGCTAAAAAAGAAACAAAAGAAGAAGTACAGGAAGTAGTAGCAGTTGAAACAGCTGTTGAAACTCAAGAACAACCTGTAAAAGAAGAACCAAAAAAAGAACTTTCTCTAAAAGAAACAAATCCAGAAAAATTTCTAACAGATTTTAACTGGCACAATTATCAAGAAGGTATTGACCCAATTGATGATGGTAAATTAGAAGAGTTCGAAAAATTAGTAGCAGACAACTTTGTTGACACTTTAGATAATGAAGTAGTTGAAGGAATAGTGGTATTTGTTACAGATCGTGATGCTATTATTGACATTAACGCAAAATCTGAAGGAGTTATTTCTTTAAATGAATTCCGTTACAATCCAGATTTAAAAGTTGGTGACAAAGTAGAGGTTTTAATTGATGTTCGTGAAGACGCAACAGGTCAATTAATTTTATCTCACCGTAAAGCAAGAACAATTAAAGCTTGGGAGCGTGTTAATAAAGCACACGACGAAGGTACTATTGTTAACGGTTTTGTTAAATGTCGTACTAAAGGTGGTATGATTGTAGATGTTTTCGGAATCGAAGCATTCTTACCTGGTTCTCAAATAGATGTGAAGCCTATCCGCGATTACGATGTGTATGTTGATAAAACAATGGAATTCAAAGTAGTTAAAATTAACCACGAATTCAAAAACGTTGTTGTTTCGCATAAAGCACTTATCGAAGCAGATATCGAAGAACAAAAGAAAGAAATTATTGGTCAGTTAGAAAAAGGACAAGTATTAGAAGGTATTGTTAAAAACATTACTTCTTATGGTGTATTTGTTGATTTAGGTGGCGTTGATGGATTGGTTCATATTACAGACCTTTCTTGGTCTCGTATCAACCATCCAAATGAAATAGTTGAATTAGACCAGAAATTAAATGTTGTAATTCTTGATTTTGATGAAAACAAATCACGTATTCAATTAGGTCTTAAACAACTTAGCAAACATCCTTGGGATAACTTAGGGGAAGATGTAAAAGTTGGTGATAAAGTAAAAGGAAAAGTAGTTGTAATTGCAGATTACGGTGCATTTATTGAAGTTACTGATGGTGTTGAAGGATTAATTCACGTAAGTGAAATGTCTTGGTCAACGCATTTACGTAGCGCGCAAGATTTTGTAACTGTAGGCGAACAAGTTGAAGCAGTAATTCTTACTTTAGACCGTGAGACACGTAAAATGTCTTTAGGTATTAAGCAAATTACTCCAGACCCTTGGACAGATATTACTAAAAAATATCCAGTTGGTTCTAACCATAAAGGAATTGTAAGAAACTTTACAAACTTTGGTGTTTTTGTAGAAATGGAAGAAGGAATTGATGGATTAATTTACATTAGTGACTTATCTTGGACTAAGAAAATCAAGCATCCAAGTGAATTCTGTAATATTGGAGACGAATTAGAAGTTGTAGTATTAGAATTAGATGTTGAAGGACGTAAACTAAGTTTAGGTCATAAACAAACTACTGAAAATCCTTGGGATAAGTACCAAGCTGAATTTGGAGTAGGTACTAAACATACTGCATCAATTTCTGAAATAGTTGACAAAGGTGCTACCATCGTATTTAACGACGATATTACTGCATTTGTTCCAACACGTCACTTAGAAAAAGAAGACGGAACTAAATTAGGAAAAGGTGAAGAAGCAGAATTTGAAATCATTGAATTTAACAAAGAATTCAAAAAAGTAGTTGCTTCACATATGACAATTCATAAAGAAGAAGAAGCTAAGATTGTAAAACAAGCTGTTAAAAAGCAAGCTGCACAAGCTGCAGAAAGCAAGCCAACACTTGGTGATGCAAACGATGCACTTCAAGCTCTTAAAGATAAAATGGATGGAAAAAAATAAATTTATTTTTCCTATATTTTAAATAGCTTAAACTATTTAAAGTAATACTGACAAAAGCACAATAGTCTATTGATTATTGTGCTTTTTTTATTGATTTTTAGTAAAAATAATCAAGTTTTATAAAACGATAAAATACCTTATCTTGCGGGCTATCTAAAAAAAAACTTAATAATTATGAAAATTAAAAACTTACTATTAGCTGCAGCTATACTATTTAGTTGTGGGATTTTTGCACAACAAACGTATCCGCCTACGGATATAATTACTGGAATCTATAAAGGATTAACTATTCCTTTAAGAGATTTTCAAACAATGACTCAAAATTTTGATGATCCAAGGAATATTACAGTAATACCAAACAATTCTAATACAGTTCAAGAAGAAAACACAACAACAACTGTAATACAAAATTTACAAACTGAAACGGGTAAAATTGCAAGTTATGCCATAGAACAAAATTTTATTGGTGTTTCGCAAAATGAATCTGGATTTTTACCACCTGATCCTACGGGTGCAGTTGGTCCAAATCATTATTTACATAGTGTTAATTCATTAGTTAAAATATTTGATAAAACAGGAACTTTATTAGTTGGTCCAGTAAGTTTATCTGCGTTTTTAGGTAATGGTTCAAATAATGGAGATCCAATCGCAATGTACGATCAATTAGCAGATAGATGGGTTTTAAGCGAATTTGGAGCTGCAAATAATTCATTATCAATAGGAGTTTCTGTAACAAATGATCCTACAGGAGCTTATAATGTTTGGGATTATGTATTTCCAGGAGGCTTTCCAGATTATCCACATTATGGAGTTTGGCATGATGGTTATTATGGTACTGTGAATCTTAATGGACAAAGCACTCAAGGGTTTGTTATGGAGAAAGACGTAATGATAGCAGGGGGTGCTAACCCACAAATATTAATATTTAACTTACCTGGTGTTGTAGTTAACCCAAATCAAGTTAAAAGTCCGGAACCAGCAAATTTATTAGGAACTACTATAGATCCATCTACTCCTGGGTATATTACTTATCTTCAGGATGATGCTTGGGGAGGTGTTTCTTTTGATCATTTAAAAGTATGGGAGATTGATATGGATTGGAATAATGTAGGAAATTCTACAATATCCGCACCACTAGAAATTGCAACAGATCCTTTTGATGCTGGTGAATTATTCGGAAATGGAAATGGTGCGATTCGTCAACCAGGAACGAGTCAAAGGCTTGCAGGACACGGAGGTATCGTCTCATTTGCTGCTAACTATAGACCATTTGCTGGGCATAATTCTTGGTTAATTACATTTAATACTTTTATTGATAATAATGAAACAGGAGGAATTCGTTGGATTGAATTAAGAAATGATAATGTTAACCCTTGGGAAATTTTTCAAGAAGGAACGTATTCAATCGCAGATGGACATTCTCGATTAATGAGTAGTTCAGCTATGGATGCTGCAGGAAATATTGCTCTAGCTTATACAACAGCAAGTACAACATTACCAGTTTCATTAAGATATACAGGACGTTTTGATGGTGATCCATTAGGACAAATGACTGTTGCAGAAACTGTAATTATTGATGGACCAGGGGTACGAACAAACACCAATAGATATGGTGATTATTCTCATATGACTATGGATCCAAACAATTTTACTTTTTGGTACACAGCAGATTATTTTTCATCTAATAATAACTGGAGAACACAAATTGTAGCATTTTCTTTAAGTGGAGGTTTTGCAAAAGATGTTGGTATTAGCGATATTTCTAGCCCATCAAATGGTATCCTTACAAATGCAGAAACTGTTACCGTAAGTGTTCGGAATTTCGGAACAAATTCTCAATCTAATATTCCTTTAGAATTAAGAGTAGATGGAAATTTAATGGCCTCAGAAGTATTTGTTGGTACTGTAGCCTCTAATGGAGTGGAGAGTTTTACATTTGCTCAGACAATTGATTTATCTACTTCTGGACAAACCTATTCAATTGAAGTTAAAACTGATTTAACAGGAGATGAGTTTTCACAAAACGATCCTTATACTAAAGATGTAACACACTTATTAGCGAATGATGTTAGTCCAATAGAGATTACATCTCCTGAAACAGGATCGGGATTAACCGCTAATGAAACAATTGTAGTTACACTTAAAAATATGGGTGCAACAACACAATCTAACTTTGATGTACARTACGTTGTAAATGGTAATGCACCAGTTATTGAAACTTWTGCAGGACCCATTACTTCTGAAGAAGAGGTTAGTTATAGTTTTAYTCAAACGGTAGATTTATCTGCTTTAGGYACTTATAAYATTACTGTTACAACCTTATTAGCAAGTGATCAACAGACATCAAACGATGAAATTTCTATCGAAATTGATAATTTACTTTGCCAACCAGATTCAGATTGTTCTTTCGGAGATGGACTTCAATTATTTAGTRTAGCTGAAATTAATAATRCTTCTGGTTGTGAAGGTTATGGAGATTTTACAAATTTAATTGCAAATTTAGAWCMRGRATCRACCAATAGTTTAACTGTTACTACAGGATATGGTGATCAAAATGTWAAAGTATGGATTGAYTTTAACGATGATTTTACTTTTACYARTGATGARGTWGTAGTRCCWAATTTTGTWATTGCTCCWGGACAAGCAGCRGGTAATTATACAGAAACGGTAGATTTAATAATTCCTGCAGGTGCTACATTAGGAGAACATAGAATGCGTGCTAAAACAAGTTGGCAAGCTCCAGTACCAAATGATGCTTGTGAAGAAACACAATATGGTGAGACTGAAGATTACACAGCAAATATTGTTATTTTAGGAGTTGAAGATTTCGAAATTAGTAATTCAGATTTTATAATTACTACCCTACCAAATAAGCAATTTGAAGTTATTATGACAACTGAATTTGATGGAGGTGTATTTTTAGCAATATATAATGTATTGGGACAAGAAGTTGGATTCAATAAAAGAGTTCCACGAACAGATAATGCATATAAATTAAATATTGATATGTCTAATATGTCTGAAGGTGTTTACTTTATTAGAATGGGTGGACAAGGAACTACTTCCTWTAAAACTGGAAGAATTATTGTGAAATAATATTCTATATTAAAGTATAAATAAAAAGCGTTTCAATTTTTAATTGAAACGCTTTTTTATGCTCTTGTTTTATGATTTTAATTAATAATAACCTTTTTAATTATTTGACTATTTTCTGAAACAATTTTTACTAAGTATAATCCTTCAGTTAAAGTAGAAGTATTGATTGAAGTTTTAGATGTATTCATAGAATCTTTCAGTACTTCTCTTCCTAATAAATCATAAACAATGATACTTCCGTTGTTAATTATTGTCGAATTTTGAATCCAAAGTACTTCCGAAGCAGGATTAGGATATACTTCTAAATTTGCAAATAAATTATCTTCAACTGAAAATAACTCCCAACGATCTTCTGCAGGCGTTCCTCCCCAAATAATAGTTGCTAAATAAGGATTGTCAATAAAAGGGTTTCTATTTCCATATTCGTTTTCAAGATAAGGATTACGTTGATCTTCTAAAGCACTAACAGGATCTTCAACATTCCATTCCAAATAAATTTGTAACATTTGAGTACTACCTTGGGTTGCTCCAGAACCATTAAGTGATGGTAAACAACGCTGTCCGTAACGCGTGTACATAAACATCATAATTCGTGCAACATCACCTTTCCACTCATCACCAGGATACCAGTTGCTTCCAATGTTTCCAGCATTACCAGAACCATCTGCAAACTTTCTATTACCTCTATTTCCATTCATTTGTTGATCTGCAGGTCTTAAATTATTTGGGTCTGCACCAATACCAGTTGTACTGTTATTTACATTGCCCATACTCGGGTTTGCGTTTGATTTTGCAAAAGTATGTTCTCGGTTGTATTCGCAATTTGTACCTCCAAAATCATCCTTGTCACGAGTTCTATCTGTTAAACAAGAATTTGAATATCCATAAATTAATAATACATCATTAGAATTTGAAGGATTCTCATCGGTAATTTTCATAGTATCTCTTACATCACCGTAGGTAAAACTAGTGTTTGTTATAGCAATTTTACTTTGTAACTCTAAATATAAATCTTGACCTGTTAAAGTAAGATCAACATCATTATAATAAGGTTGTTGCGCGAAAATAGTTTGCACGGCTAGTACTATTAATAATAAGGTAATTTTTTTCATAAGTAATATTTAGTTTAATTGTTTTTTTGAAGTAATGCCATATAAAATCCATCAAATCCAGATTCACTAGGAAATATTTTTTCTTCTTTTACAAATTTAAAATCTTTTCCAGCTTCTCCTTTTAAAAATTCTTTTATTTGGTTTTCGTTTTCTGAAGGCAAAATAGAGCAGGTTGCATAAACTAACTGTCCACCTGGTTTTACCATTCTAGAATAAGAATTAATAATTTCTTTTTGAGTTTCTTTTAGGTTTTCTAAAAACTCAGGTTGTAATTTCCATTTAGAATCGGGGTTTCTTTTTAAAACTCCCAATCCAGAGCAAGGTGCATCAATTAAAACTTTGTCTGCTTTACCCAATAATTTTTTAATAACTTTAGTAGAGTCTATTGTTCGAGTTTCAATATTGTGAGCACCGTTTCTTTTTGCTCTACGCTTTAATTCTTTTAATTTACTTTCATAAATATCTAGAGCGATTACTTGACCTTTATTCTCCATAAGGGCAGCTAAATGTAAGCTTTTACCACCTGCTCCAGCACACGTATCTACAACACGTGATCCAGGTTTTGGGTTTAAGAATTTCGCAACTTTTTGTGAGGAAGCATCTTGTACTTCAAACCATCCTTTTTTAAAGGCATCGCTAATAAATACATTCGCTCTTTCTTTTAATTTTAATGCTTGTGGATAGCCTTTTATAATTTCAGTTTCAACATCTATTTCTTCTAAGGCTTTTTGAACTTGTTCTTTTGTAGCTTTTAAAGTATTTACACGTAAAACGACATCAGCTAAATTATTTAAGGCGTGAATTTCTTTATCCCATTTTTTTCCTAATTCTTTTACTCCCAATTCATCCATCCAATCTGGAATAGATTCTTTGTACTTTCTAATTTTTGAAAGCTCATCAAATTTCCCTTTAATTTTACGGGTAGGCGTATTTTCAAACTGAGGCCAATCGGGTATTTTTATTCCTTTTAAGGTAGCCCAAACGGTAAACATTCTAAATAAATTAGTTCTGTCAAAAGGCTCTTTTACATCCGCAATTTTTGCATACAGGCGTTTCCAACGAACCATATCGTAAGTCGTTTCAGCAATAAATCCGCGATCCCGAGAACCCCAACGCTTGTCTCTTTTTAAGGTGTTTCTTAAAACTTTATCTGCCTGTTTTCCTTCATTAAAGATAAGTTGAAGAGAATCGATGGTTGCAAATACTAGATTTCTATGTAGTTTCATGGGCCTTTATTATTTTAATAAATCTGTCGCATGTTGTTCGTAATTATTCAGTTTATTAACTAAAAAACTCTTTAACATGCCGTTTTATAAATTATAAAATAGTTTGCAAAGGTATTATATTAAGGTGGATGGTTTTGTTACTTTTGAGAAAAAAATAAACAATGCGATTTTTTCTTCTTTTATTGATTTCAGTACTATTAATTTCTTGTAATCAAGAAGATTCAAAAGAATTTTCTTCGATTAAAATAGAACGTGTTTTTACCGATAGTTTAAGTATTCGTGCTATTAAACCAGTTGGTGTGGACAAGGTGTGGTTTGCTGCAAATAATGGGAGAGTAGGTTTAATAGAGGGTATTACACCAAAATTAGCTACCATAAAATATGAAGATTCTCTTTTAAATTTTAGAGCGATTTCTGCAACAAAAAATGCTGTATTTGKTTTGAGTATTGAAAACCCGGGAGTGTTATATAAAATTGGTTATGATGATAACGAAGCAACTAATATTGAAAAAGTTTATTTAGAAAAAGGAGCGAAAGTATTTTATGATGCCATTGCCTTTTGGGATGAAAAGGAAGGAATTGCAATGGGAGATCCAACTGAGGATTGTTTGTCAATTATAATTACTCGTGACGGTGGAAATACTTGGACTAAAATTCCTTGCGAAAATCTCCCTAAAATTGAAAAAGGAGAGGCTGCTTTTGCTGCAAGTAACTCGAATATTTCGGTTTTTAAAAATCATGTTTGGATTGTTACGGGAGGAAAGAGAGCAAGAGTATTCTATTCTGCTGATAGAGGAAATTCATGGCAAGTATTTGAAACTCCATTTATTCAAGGAAAATCAATGACTGGAATTTACAGCGTAGATTTTTTAAATGAGAATACAGGAATAATATTTGGAGGTGATTGGGAGAATAAAAAATTTAATGAAGGTAATAAAGCCATTACTCACGATGGAGGAAAAACTTGGGAACTATTAARCAATGGAAAGGCTCCAGGCTATCGTTCTTCGGTKAAATTTATTCCTGGCACTAACGGAAAAGGAATTATAGCTGTTGGTTCACCTGGTATTTCTTATAGTAATGATGGCGGTGATTCTTGGAAGGAGCTTTCAAAAGAAGGGTTTTACGCCATAGAATTTGTTAATGATACCTTAGCATTTGCTTCTGGAAGAAATAAAATTTCAAGACTTATTTTTAAATAAATAAGACGCCTAAATATTATTTTAAACGCCTTATAGTACTAATATTTCCTGTTCTTGGGTTTTCCTTTGTCTTTCCCTTTTTGTTTTAGGCGGTCTAATAACAATCGTTTAAAACTTTCTTCGGCTCTATGAAGTTTAATAATCTTTGTTGGCGGAATTACACCTCGTAAATCTTGAGTTAGTTTTTTACGATATTCTAATTCTGTAGTTTTCATTGCTAGCATTTTATCAATCATCTCATTTGCTTCTTCATCGGTTAAATTATCGATGTTTCCTTTATGTAGCTTTCCTAAATTTTCAGATCTCATGTTTTTTCGTAGCTCCATTAATTTTGAATCAAATTCATTGTAAATAGGCCAGAATTTTTCTGCTTCGGCTGAGGTTAAATCTAATTGACTGGTAATATGTGCCGTTTTTAAAGCTTTTATTTTTTCATGATTTGGACCTTGACCGCCTTTGTTTGGGCCTTGTGCAAAAACTGCGGTACTAACTATTAATAGTACTAAAACTAACTTTTTCATTTTTTTGATTTTAAATTATTATTCGTTTATGATTGATGTATCTTCAATGTTTTCTAAAAGGTATTCTGTGATGCTTTTCTCGGTAATAAATTCATTTTCTGAAGTGAGAACGCTAAAATCCTCATCATTTAATAAAGCTGTTAAATCTTGACTACTAAACTCAATTCGTTCCTCTTCAATATAACTTTCGATACTTGAAATATCGATTTCTTCCATACTTATAATTGAATTATTTGAATTGAATAATGAAAAAACTAAGATGGCAATCGCTGCAATTGAAGCTGCATATAAAAGTGTTTTTCTTGAAAACATTGAAATTACTTTTTTGTCTTTGTCTAGATCTTTAGTAGTTATAATAATCTTTTCTTCTACTTCATTAAAGTAGTCATTTGGTACTGAAAATCCAGGTTCTTTCGGAAATATACCTTCGCTTAGTTTACTAAACAAGTGTTCTTCAAATTCTTCAAAATAATCTTTTGGTACATTAAAACCTTCTGTATGTTTTTTATCTTTCATTTGTTTCTAGGACTAATCAATTATGAAAAGGTTTCATTGGTTTTTAAAAAAGCAGTGATTTTTTTTACTGCAATATGATAGCTGCTTTTAAGTCCACCCACTGAAGTTTCTAATATTTCTGATAATTCTTCGTAGGTATGTTCTTCAAAATATTTCATATTAAAAACCAATTGTTGTTTTTGTGGAAGAGTAGCAATGGCTTTTTGTAATTGTATTTGAATTTCATTTCCGTTAAAATACACATCACTCTCAAGATTGGAAATTATTTTATCTTTTACCTCTTCTATGGTAATGTTTTTTTGTTTTGCTTTTTTGTTAATAAATGTAATAGCTTCGTTCGTGGCAATACGGTACATCCAAGTATATAATTTGCTGTCTCCCTGAAATCGATCTATATTTCTAAATATTTTTATAAATGTATTCTGAAGCACATCATCGGTGTCATCGTGGCTAAATACAATTTTACGGATATGCCAATACAACCGTTCTTTGTATTGGCTCACCAAACTGCTAAAAGCTTGTTCCTTTTGAGATTTAGATTGTAAAGCTGAAACTAATTGTTTTTCTTCTATCACTAACATAATTGTTTAAATATAGGACTTTAATAAAAGAGAAAGGTTTAATTAATTATGGTGTTTTCTTGAAAAAGAGCAATAAACACGATAAAGTGTAAATAAAATTCGATTAAAAGTAAAAATTATTTTTTTGTAGGAAAATTAGTACTATCTTTGGATTAAATTGTTATGATAGGTCTTCAAATATCAGCCCCAACTGTATGAGAATTCCTTATAAAACGGATCGCCGCGGGGGCAGATCCGTTTTTTTAATAAATTTAATTCAGCAATTGTATTTGTAGGAATAATTTTCTTTATCTTTCAATAAAATCGATTAAATGCATAAAAAATAGATAAAAAGTATATTTTGTTTGCGTATTAACAAAAAGCATTATATATTTGAACCATAGTTAAAAGAATATAACTATCATTATGAGCCCCAAATATAATGATAGTGAAATAAAAAAGAGCGTAGCCCCAAGCGCTCTTTTTTTATGGAATAAATTCTTGTTTATTTTAAAAAGTATTCGGATAACTTTACAACACTATATGTCAGTCAATTTAATTAGTAAACTGATGATATACTTACATTGGTATTCATTGAATCCATGAAGAATTCTACACACTATTTTTAATATTCAAAAATAGCCTTATATTTGCATAGGAGAATATTTCCTATACAATGAAAAACAACAAAGACTTATATCAAAATGTTGCTGTTGAACTTCTAACTACTCATAGTTGGTATATGCATCAATTAAAAACGTCATTAAAGCCTTTTGACATTTCACCTTCACAATATAACGTATTAAGAATATTAAATGGAGCAAAAAAACTTCCCGTTTCTGCTTCGTATCTAAAAGAACGCGTTATTGATAAAGGAAGTAACATCACTCGGCTAATAGATAAAATGGAATTGAAAAAATGGGTTACAAGAAGCTTATGCGAAACTAACAGAAGGCAAATGGACATTGACATAACCAAAAGTGGAAAACTTGTTTTAAGTAAAGCAACAAAAGAAATTAATGAACTCATCAAAGTACTTTACTCCATTAATGAAAAAGAAGCAACATTGGTTTGTGAGATATTAAAGAAAATAAGAACATAAATAAAATTTACATCAAATGAAATTACTAATAAAAACAAAAGAGCAACAGCAAAAAGTTTCGTTATTTGGTGGAAGTCTTAACGAAAACAAACCTTTATCAGGGGAACCATTATACTCTAACCTAATTTATTGGGCGAATGTAGAAGCAAACGAAGAAGGAACTTTTCCAATGCATCCTCACGAAGGCATAGAAATATTAACTTTTATTTTTCAAGGAGGTTTAGAGCATTTTGATACAGCCACTAACAAATGGACTCCTTTGCCAGCAGATGCTGTACAACACATTCAAGCAGGTAGCGGTTTACAACATTCAGAAAAATATATAAAGGGTTCAAGAGCATTTCAAATATGGTTTGATCCTGATTTTAGTAAATCGTTAAAAAAAGCTCCTTATTATAAAGATTACCAAGCAAATGTTTTTGTCTGGGAAAACGAAAAAACGTATCAAGTTAAAAACTATGTTGGGGAAGATGCACCTATTCAGACTGATGCTTTCGGTATATCTGCAAAACGATATAAATTATCTAAAGGAAATCATACCATAGGTTTAGACAAGAATAGTTTTCATTCATTCTATTTAATGGAAGGAAATATTGAAATTGAAGGAAATACAATGACAAAGGATAGTTTTACTAAAACAAGTAATATTGATAAAATAAGTATTAATGCTACAGAAGATAGTGAATTTTTTGTTTTGCTATCACCAATTAAAGTAGGGTACAAAAAAGTTTYTACTAGTTAAAATAAATAACAATTAAATGAAATAAATATGAGAAAAATCGCAATTTTAGTTACGTTAGTAACTATGCCAATTATGATGATGGCACAAAAAGACAAGAAACCCAATATTTTGGTTATTTGGGGAGATGACATTGGATGGTCTAACCCAAGTATTTACAATATGGGAATGATGGGTTATAAAACACCCAACATTGACCAAATTGGTAAAGACGGAATACTATTTACCGATTACTACTCACAACAATCTTGTACTGCAGGCCGTGCTGCNTTTATTACTGGGCAATCACCTTACAGAACTGGATTGACTAAAGTAGGTTTGCCAGGAGCAAAAGAAGGATTGAGTGCTTTAGATCCAACTATTGCAGAGTTATTAAAAAATCATGGCTATGCAACAGGGCAATTTGGTAAAAATCATTTAGGAGATCGTGACGAACATTTACCTTCTAATCATGGTTTTGATGAATTTTTAGGAAACTTGTACCACTTAAATGCAGAGGAAGAACCTGAAAATGAAGACTATCCAAAAGATCCAGAATTTAAGAAAAAGTTTGGACCAAGAGGAGTAATTCACTCTTTTGCCAATGGTAAAATAGAAGATACAGGGCCTTTAACAAAAAAGAGAATGGAAACTGTAGATCAAGAAACAAAAGATGCTGCTATTTCTTTTATGAAAAAATCTGTTTCAGATGATAAGCCATTCTTTGTTTGGTACAACTCTACATTAATGCACGTGTGGACACATTTAACTGATGAAGAAGAAGGAAAAACAGGTTTAGGTATTTATGCAGATGGTATGGTAAAGCTTGACAAAATTGTTGGAGAGTTGACTAAAACATTAAAAGATTTAGGAATTGAAGAAAACACCATTGTTATTTTTGGAACAGATAATGGTGCCGAAATTGTCTTTTGGCCAGATGGAGGTATGACGCCGTTTAGAGGTGAAAAAGCAACGACTTGGGAAGGTGGTTTTAGAGCACCTTGTCTAATTAAGTGGCCAGGGAAAATTAAACCAGGTCAGGTTAGTAATGCTATTATTTCTGGAGAAGATTGGTTACCAACTTTTTTAGCAGCAGCAGGAGAGCCAGACGTAAAAGAAAAATTATTAAAAGGACATACTGCCAATGGTAAATCTTTTAAAGTACATTTAGATGGCTATAACTTCTTACCATATTTAACTGGACAAACAGAAGAAAGCCCTCGAGATGAGATCTTCTATTTTGATGATGATGGAAGTTTAAATGCATTTAGATATAAAAGATGGAAAATGCATTTTAAAATTCAAGAAAACCATGGATTTGATGTTTGGCAAAAGAAATATACCGAATTAAGATTTCCGATGTTGATGGATTTGTATGGCGACCCTTTTGAAAGAGCACAACACGATTCAGAAGATTACAATCATTGGATTGCAAATCGCATGTTTTTACTTGTGCCCGCTCAAGCAAAAATTGCTGAATTTTTAGGAACATTTAAAGAATTTCCTCAACGTCAAGAAGTTGGAAGTTTTAGTTTAGATAAAGTACTAGAACAAATGCAAAACGCCAAACGGAACTAGCTTTTGTACATTAAAATCCAAAACTGAGTATTGATGTACTTGGCTTTGGATTTTTTAATTAACCCTCAGTAGAATGAAAATAAACAACGAAACACCAACAATAGCTATAATTAATACGAGTTTTGTGTTTAATCCAAAGTGAAATGCCTTGAATAAAGTCCGCAAAATTTCCAATTTTGTGCGTCTATTAGATAAAGAAAAAATTAAAAAATTATTAAGTACAATACCGCAATACAGGTAAATCAAGTCTAAGCTTTACTACAAATAATCAAAAATTGTAATTGCTTCTGTAATTGTTGTAAAATAAATTAAGCCAAGGACTGCATTTTAACAAGGTTATAGTAAACACCTTTCATTTCTAAAAGTTCTTGATGTTTCCCTTGTTCTACAATTTTTCCTTTTGAAAGAACTACGATATTATCTGCTTTCTGTATCGTAGAAAGTCGGTGGGCAATTACGATTGAAGTTCTATTCTTCATCATATTTTCCAAAGCACTTTGTACCAATCGTTCACTTTCGGTATCCAAAGCTGATGTAGCTTCATCCAAAATCATAATTGGAGGATTTTTTAGAACAGCTCTAGCAATACTTAATCGTTGTTTCTGACCACCACTTAATTTATTTCCGCTATCGCCTATGTTGGTTTCAATCCCGTTAGGTAATGTTTCTACAAACTCCCAAGCATTAGCGATTTTTAAAGCATCTATTATTTCTTCATCGGTTGCATCTTCTTTGGCAACTAATAAATTTCCTTTAACGGAGTCATTAAACAATATAGAATCTTGTGTTACCAATCCTAATAACTTCCGAAGAGAATTTTGTGTGATATCTTTAATGTCTGTTGAATCAATATTAATGGATCCTTTATTTACATCATAAAAACGAGTAATTAGATTAGCGATGGTACTTTTTCCACTACCACTTTGTCCTACCAAAGCCACGGTATGACCTTTAGGAACGTTTAATGAAAAATCTTCTAACACCCAATTATCTTGATATTTAAATGAAATATTTTTAATGTTTATTTCTGAAGTAAATTCAGTTTTCGTAATCGCATTTGGTGCATCTTGAATGTTTGATTCGGTTTCCAAAATCTCTAAAACACGCTCTGCAGCGGCGTTTCCTTTTTTAACGGAATAACTAGCTTTGCTAATTGCTTTTGCAGGAGTTAGGATGTTATATGCAAGCCCCATATATGCGATAAACGAACTACTATCCAAGGTTCCATCAATTAAAACCATTTTCCCGCCATACCATAATAATATAGAAATTACGGTGATTCCTAAAAACTCGGAAGTTGGAGAAGCTAAGTTCTGTCGATTCAATAAAGTATTTGAATAATTAAAAAATCGTTGGGTAGATTCATTGAATTTTTTTCCGAAGAGCTTTTCAGCAGTAAATCCTTTAATGATTTTTAAACCACCTAGAGTTTCTTCAAATGTAGAAAGGAAAATTCCTTGTTCTTTCTGAACTAAATCCGATTTCTTTTTTAACGTTTTTCCTATACTCGAAATAATAAATCCTGATATTGGTATAAAAATAAATACAAACAAGGTTAGTTTGGGACTTATTAACAACATCATTGTAATAGTGAAAAGTATGGTAAGTGGTTCTCTAAAGATTAACTCCAAAACCGAAAGAAAAGAGTTCTGAATTTCCGATACATCGGAACCAGCTCTTGCTAAAATATCGCCTTTTCTTTTTTCTGAAAAGAATGAAATAGGCAGCTCCATTGTTTTTTTATAAAGCTCATTTCGAATGTCTTTTAACACACCATTTCTAAGAAAAGTTATGGCGTACATCGCTAAATATCTAAAAATATTTTTAAGAAGAAACAATACAATCACTAATGCAATCACCAACATCAACGCTTTTGAAGCATCGTCTTGGGCAAATTCGTGTACTTTAAAGGAAAGAAAATCTTTGTAATAATCTTTAATATCTCCTATTCCAGTATAAACAGGTTCTATTATAATCTTCTTGATTTTATCTTGTTCAAATAAAACATCCAACATCGGGATTAAAGCAATGAATGATAACGCACTAAAAAGCGCATAAAAAACATTGAAAATAATATTTAAAATCGCATATTTTTTATAAGGTAATGCAAACCGAATTATTTTTTTAAAGTAATTCATGTATTTAAATTATATTTTTTTATTGGTAACACATGCTGTTCGCTATTAATCATTTCCGTGTGATTGACAACTTTACATGCTCGTTTCATTAATTAGTTTTTAAAACTGAAATTATAGCATCCATTTTAGTTTGAAGTGTTGCTTTTGCTTCATCGCTATTTTCAGATTTTGTGTGTACGCTAATATAAAACTTTATTTTTGGCTCGGTACCACTTGGTCGCATCGCAATTTTACTACCATCTTCGGTGTAATAAATTAACACATTTGATGTTGGAATATCGATGGTTTCTGAAGTGCCTGAAACTATATTTTTAGTTTCACTGGTTTGGTAGTCTTCTATAATTACTACTTTACTTCCTGCAATTTCAGTATAAGGATGCTCTCTAAAGTTTTTCATCATTTCAGAAATTTCTTCAGCTCCTTTTTTTCCTTTTTTAACTACCGAAATTAAATGTTCTTGGTAATAACCGTATTTCTTGAATATTTCATCTAAATAAGTAAGCAAAGAACCTCCCTTTTGTTTTTGTTGCGCAGCGATTTCACAAACAAGTAGGGTAGCGGTCACCGCATCTTTATCGCGAACAAAATCACCTATTAAATAACCAAAGCTTTCTTCGCCACCTCCAATATGTTCAAGCTCTGGAAAGTCTTTTATCATCTTGGCAATCCATTTAAAACCAGTAAGCCCTTCTTTATAAATGACTCCAAAATCTTCCACAATTTCTTGAAGCAAAGGGGTAGAAACAATGGTCGAAGCCATAAATTGTTTTCCGTTCAGCTTTCCTTGTTTTTTCCATTGTTCTAATAAAAAATGAGATTTTAAAACCATGGCTTGATTTCCGTTT
Source organism: Flavobacterium sp. (assembly GCA_002733185.1). Classification (GTDB taxonomy): domain Bacteria; phylum Bacteroidota; class Bacteroidia; order Flavobacteriales; family Flavobacteriaceae; genus Marifrigoribacter. Next base: position 34,829 of record NVUT01000028.1, read on the forward strand.
AGCAAAGTAAAACCTCCTTCCGGATTTCTAACAGCAACTCCCAATCGGTCACAATCTGGATCGGTACCAATAACAATATCAGCGCCTTTTTTTATTGCTAAATCTATTGCCATTTTTAAGGCTTCAGGTTCTTCTGGGTTGGGTGATTTTACCGTTGGAAAATCTCCATTGGGTTCGGCTTGTTCTGCAACAATCGAAACATTTTTATATCCTGCTTGTTCTAAAACATCTGGAATCATTGTAATCGAAGTTCCATGTAAAGATGTAAAAACAATGTTTAATTTGTCTTTTGTTTCTTGTGAAGTTCCGAATGTTCCGTTTTTAATAGATGCTTCCGAAAATGCTTTATCTACTTCGGTATCAATAAAAGTAATGAGTTTTTCATTGGCTTCAAATTTAATATCTGAATATTTCAGGCTATTAATTTCAGCTATAATCTCACCATCTTGTGGCGGAACCAATTGACCGCCATCTTCCCAATATACTTTGTAACCATTGTATTCTGGAGGATTATGAGAGGCAGTTAGTACAATTCCGCATTGGCAATCTAAATGTCGAACGGCAAAAGAAAGCTCAGGAGTAGGACGTAAATCTGAAAACAAATACACCTGAATTCCGTTAGCCGAAAATACATCAGCTACCAACTTTGCCAATTCTTTGCTGTTATGGCGGCAATCAAAAGCAATAGCAGTTTTTATAGTCTGATTTGGAAATTGTTCCTTTAAGTAATTAGAAAGCCCTTGGGTGTTTTTTCCGAGGGTGTATTTATTAATTCGGTTGTCACCAACGCCCATTATTCCACGCATTCCACCAGTTCCGAATTCCAAATTTTTATAAAAACTTTCTTCTAAGGTTTCAGGTTCAAAAGCGATTAAATCTTTAATGGTTTGTTGGGTTTCTTCGTCAAAAGTAGGAGTGAGCCAAACGTTAACTTTATCTAATATTTTAGGATCTATGTATCTCATTAATGTTTTGTAATTGGGTGCAAAAATAGTGGTTTTATTGGTTCTCGCAAAGCTGCAAAGACGCGAATTTTTTTGGACACGAATTTCACTAATTCTCACTAATGATTGCTGATTTAGATATTACGATCCAGATCACTTCGATACGATTGTTTTGAAAATAAAACAATCACTCAGTGACCTTTGATTTAGTTGCTAGAATATCTTTGAAGTAAGTGCCCTGAGTGTTTTCAATAGAAAACGTATCGTAGGGTACGAGTAAATACACTTAAATACTATCTTTAATAATATAATTTGCAGAATCTTTTTTATTCCTTAGAACCAATTCACCTAAAAATCCGGCCACAAAAAACTGTGAACCTAGAATCATTGCGGTAAGTGAAATATAAAATTGTGGTCTTTCGGTAATTAATCTACCAGTTGGGTTTAAGAATAATTTGTCAACACCTAAATATAGTGCAAAACAAAAGCCAACAAATAACATAATGGCTCCCCAAGCTCCAAAAAAGTGCATCGGACGTTTACCAAATCTTGAAATAAATGAAATAGTAATCAAATCTAAAAATCCTCTAATAAATCGTTCTATACCAAATTTTGTTTCGCCGTATTTTCTAGCTTGATGTTGTACCACCTTCTCGCCAATATTACTGAAACCAGCATTTTTAGCAAGTACGGGAATATAACGGTGCATTTCGCCAGTGACTTCTATGTTTTTTATAACTTCTTTTTTATAGGCTTTTAACCCACAGTTGAAATCGTTTAATTGAACACCAGAAGTTTTTCGAGCTGCAAAATTAAATAGTTTTGAAGGTAAGTTCTTAGCGATTTTAGAATCGTAGCGCACTTTTTTCCAACCAGAAACTAAATCGAAATTATCTTCTGTAATCATTTTAAACAGCGCTGGAATTTCCTCCGGATTGTCTTGTAAGTCGGCATCCATCGTAATAATCACATCTCCTTTCGCTTTTGCAAATCCAGCGTGAAGAGCCTGTGATTTTCCGAAGTTTCCTAAAAAACGAATTCCTTTTACTTCCGGATGTTCGTTTGATAATTCTTGAATGATCTTCCAAGAGTTATCGGTACTACCATCGTCTATAAAAATAATTTCATATAAAAAACCATTGGACTGCATAACTTTTGCAATCCAATGGTGTAATTCTTTTATAGATTCTTCTTCGTTAAGAAGAGGTATAATGATGGATAGGTTCATTATTCTATTCTAAACTTGGGTCTTTTTTCTTCATAATTAAAGCAATTAACAACCCAAATATAGAGTAGATAGCTAATTGAGTAACATAGGCTTGTATTTGAGAACCTAAAGAGTAATTATTTGTGCTTTCCATTTCAGCAATAGCCTTATTAATTTCTTCTTCTGGTGCACCAAAAGATTCCATCATGGATCTTGCTATTTCAATAATTTGTTCTTGTAAAAACACTGCTGCATCTGGATCAATAACTACAAAAATTAAGATACCAACAATTACATTAATAAGTAACCCAATTGCTATTGTAATAAAATAAGAAGTGAAGGCTTCTTTAAAAGATATAAAGCCTCCAAGAATATCTTTAGATTTTGCAACAGATACGATTCCTACAGCAATAGCTATAAAAAACAAGATGACACCAAGCCACCATTTTGTTAGCATTTCTATACTTACTACATATATTAATGTAGTTGTAACACCTAAAATTGCTCCTAAAGTTAAACCGTAATTAACGGATGATTTTTTTAATGAAATTTTTTCTTGTTCCATATGATTTGTATTTTATTGATTAGCCATTATTGGCAAACTTATTGGTTAGTTAGTAAACAAAGATATAAAAACGTTACAGATATACTAAAAATATGAAACCAATTAATAATTCTTTCCAAAAGTTTATAATTAGTGGAATTTCACATTATAATATTCTTCTAAAAAAAATA
>NVUT01000029.1 GCA_002733185.1 Flavobacterium sp.
TAAAAGAAGGTATAATAAAATAAAAAACCGAACAACATTTAAAATCAAGGGATCTTTTCTGTTTTTACAGATTTATATAAAATATCAACTTCAAATGTTAGTAAATATAAAAAAAAATAATTTGTAAAACATCTAATGAAACTACTTTATATTTACGATCAGTTACCTTCAGGTTATCAGCAATACATGTCAGAATTGTTGGATGAATTAAAGAAAAAAGTAGATGTAAAAACCTTATCCTATTATAAGAATGATAAAGCAGATTTTACCATAAAATCTTATAGAATTAAAGATAAAATTCAGCGGGTAGCCTATAAAACAAAACTTTCATCAGAACCCTCATTGGATATTAAAATAATGAAGGATTTTGATATTATACACTTTCAACATAGTTATTTATTTCCCAAAATTACTCCGTTTTTAAATTCAAAAAACAAATTAAAAATAATTATCACTTTACGAGGAGGAGATACCTATATAAAACCTTGGGTTAATCCTAAGTGGAAAGATTTTTACGCAAACCAATCGACTCATATTGATGCATTCATTACGGTAAGTGAACATCAAAAATCCTATTTACAAAAATGGGGAATACCAAAAAATAAAATTCATGTTATTCCTGTTTCTTTTGGAAAAAAAGCCAATGCAAAACCTAAATTTCCCTCCGAAGATAAAATTAAAATAGTATCTGCACACCGTATGTGTTGGGAAAAAAATATAGAAAGTAATTTAAGAGTAATTAAAATTTTAAAAGAAAAAGGGCAATCGGTACAGTATGATGTTTATGGTGATGGTCCAGATAAAGGCCAATTACTATATTTAATTGATAAATATAATTTAAATGATGTAGTAAATTATTTAGGAAAAGTAGAAAATAAAGTTTTTAAAAATAGACTGCATGATTATGACTTCTTTTTGCAATTAAGTCATTCCGAAGCTTTTGGGGCATCGGTAATTGAAGCGCAATCAATGGGCGTTCCAGCTATTATTTCAAATGCAGGAGGTTTGCCTGAAACCATTTTAGAAAACAAATCTGGATATTGTGTAGATTCTTGGGATGTTGAAAGGGCTGTAAACTGTATTGTTGAATTGTATAGCGAAAAAGAAAAGTATTTTCAATTTTCTAAAAAAGCAATTGAGAATAGTAATTCAAAGTTTACTACCCAAGAAGAAGTAAACTCGCTTTTGAAATTGTACAATAGACTTACTTGAAATGAACCCAAAATCCCTAAAAATAATCATCTTCGACGGTTCTTTTAAAACCACCACCTTTATCAACAGGTTGGCAAAAGGATTTTCAAAAAATCACGAGGTTTTTATTGTTGGTTTTAATAACACCTTAGAAAATAAAATCTCAAAAATAAAGTACATCGATTTAGGGAGCTCCCAAAACCTAATCAACTTACTTTGGCAAAGCAAATGGTTGGCAACAAAACGGTTATTTAAAACAGGAAATTTCAATTCCTTTTTTAAAACCCTAAAAAATATATTTACACTCAACAAAAAGCAATTGCAACAAGATAATTTTAATACTGTCTTAACGTTTATCAAACCAGATATTATCCACGTACAATGGCAATCGTTACTACCTTGGTGCGAAAATGCTTTATTACAACAAAAATATAAATTTGTAATCAGTCAACGAGGATATCAAAGTAATGTACGTCCGTTTGTAAATAAAGAAAATTTCGAATACTTGGAAAAATGGTATCCAAAATTTGCTGGATTTCATAGTGTTTCTAAAGCCATTGCTTTAGAGGGAGATAAAATATATTCTTCAGATAAAAAAATAAATAAAGTAGTCTATTCTGGTTTTGATTTTAAAATACTTTCTTTTTCAGAAAGAATAATAAAATCAGGCCCTTTACAATTGTTATCCGTAGGGCGACCTCATTGGATTAAAGGGTATTCAAATGCTTTACAAACTTGTAAGATTCTGAAAGAAAAACAAATCGAGTTTAATTATACAATTATTGGTACTTCAAAACGGAATGAGGAGTTGTTGTACTTAATAAACGATTTAGGGCTTCAAGAAAATGTTTCCTTACTTCCGAAAATGACTCAAGAAGAAATATATCATAAAATGAAAAAAGCTTCGGCATTATTGTTCCCATCGATAATGGAAGGAATGCCAAATGTAGTGGTGGAAGCTATGGCTTTAGGTTTGCCAGTTATTTCTACGGAATGTGGTGGAGTTTCAGAGCTTATTCAGCCTAATAAAACTGGTTGGTTAGTTCCTTCAAGAAACCCGGAAGCATTGGCGAATGCGATTATTGATTTCACAAAAACACCAAATTTTAAAATTGAAGAAATCCGATTGGTAGCAAGACAGAAAGTAGAAGAACAACATTCAGTTGAAAAGATGGTTAATGGGATGGAAAGTTTGTATTGGGAAGTTATAAGTTGAATTTAGTTAAAATGTTAGTATCCTGAGTGATTGCCTTAGCAATCGTATCGAAGGGTACTAATAGGAAGAGCTAAGTTAATCCAAATCAAAGAACTCTGAGTTTCTGACGCAGGAAGAAGTATTGAAGAGTACGGGTTATAAGTTGAATTTAGTTAAAATTATAGGTACGTTTTTAAGTACTTTATTGTATATTTGCGCTATGGAAACAGTAAATTATACAGACTTTCGTTCAAACTTAAAGCATTGGTTTGATAAAGTAATCAACGATGTTAGCGACGTTATTATCAAACGTAAGAGCGGCAAAGACCTTGTTTTAATCTCATTGGATGAGTACAATTCGTTAAAAGAAACGACCTATTTACTTTCAGGTAAAAACAGAGATGTATTATTAAATTCTATTAAAGAGCTAGAATCTGGTAAGGGAGTTAAGAAAGAGATCATCGAAGAATGAAATTAATTTGGTCCAAAACTTCTTGGGACGATTATTTTTATTGGCAAAAAGTCGATAAAAAAATAGTGATACGTATTAATCAACTTCTAAAATCTTGTATGCGTACCCCTTTTGAAGGTATTGGGAAACCAGAGGCTTTGAAAGGAGATTTACGTGGATACTGGTCAAGACGCATTACTTCAGAACATCGATTGGTTTATAAGTATGAGTTTGAAAACCTATTAATAGCAGTGTGTCGCTATCATTACGAAAAATGAAATTAAGTGTTTTCAATGAAAAACAAAATAATTCCATATCAATCCTACTTAAAAGAATTAGCTAGAAAACTTAGAAAAGAAAGTACTCTTTCAGAAATTTTAGTGTGGCAAAAAATAAAACAGAGAAGTTATGATGTTCAATTTCATAGACAAGTACCTATGTTAAATTACATTGTAGATTTTTATTGTCACGAGATTCAACTAGTGATAGAAATTGATGGAAATAGTCACGATTATAAGTACTTTGAAGATTTACATAGACAAAATCAAATTGAAAAATATGGTATTACATTCTTACGGTTTACCGATTTAGAAGTGAAAAAGGATATGTTTAGTGTAGAGTTGGCAATTAGAGAGAAAGTAAATGAGCTAGTTAAAAGACAATTACACCCCTAAAGTCCCCTCAAGGGGACACTAGTTCTAAAGCTTAATTATAGGATTGTCCCCTTGAGGGGACTTTAGGGGTGTTTTTTATTATATTTGAAAATGAATAATACTGTACTTAGACTCTTGAAAACTCCCATAATCCCCATAAAACCCACCTTCTCAAAGGTTAAAAAACCCCACGAACTTAACAAAGAAGCGATCTGTATTTTTACAGCAATTGGTTTTTTTCTAGATCAAGATACCTATTGGAAAGATAAGGAGGTACTACCTCCAGCTTCTGAAAATGTGGTGGATAAAAACGGAATTTTACAAGAAAGTAAACCGTATTTTAAATGGCATTACAGTCCTAGAGACATTTTGTTTGAGCAAGCTTTAGAAGAATTTACTCAATTATTTCATACCATTATTAAAGAACAAGTAGGAAATAAAAAAGTCATCCTGCCACTTTCTGGTGGGTTGGATAGCCGAACACAAGCTGTAGCATTAAAAGTATTGGGAAAGAAAGTTCATAGTTACAGTTACGATTTTAAAGGAGGTTATCCCGAAACCAACATCGCCAAACAAATTGCAAAAACTTGTGGATTTGAATTTCAAGAATTTCATATCGGCAGAGGATATTTATGGAATTCTATTGAAGAACTAGCAAAAATAAATGATTGTTACAGCGATTTCACACACCCGCGTCAGATGGCAATTGTTGATGAATTTGATGCAATGGGCGATGTCTTTTCTTTAGGACATTGGGGCGATGTGTTGTTCGATAAAATGGTAGATAGACAACTATCTTCGGAAGAAGAACTGCAAGTAATCATCAAAAAAATAGTAGTTAAAGGAGGAATGGAACTCGCAACAGCTTTATGGAAAGAATGGGAATTGGAAGGAGATTTTGAAACTTACCTGCACCACCGAATAAAAAACCTCTTAGATAAAATTGAAATAAAAAATAGCAGTGCTAAGATTCGTGCTTTTAAATCTATGTATTGGGCTCCGCGTTGGACCTCGGTAAATTTGGCGGTTTTTTCAGAAAAGAAACCCATTACACTTCCGTATTACGACAATCGGATGTGTGAATTTATCTGTTCCATTCCTGAAGAATATTTAGCAGATCGAAAACTACAAATTGAATATATAAAACAGCAAAACCCGGAGGTTGCTAGAATTACTTGGCAAAGTGAGAAGCCGTTTAATTTGTATAATTTTAAAAATAATAAATCACCATATAATTTACTCTATCGAGTACTAAATAAATTACAACGAGAAACAAAAGCAATCCTAGGAAAGCCTTATATTCAACGTAATTGGGAGCTTCAGTTTTTAGGTGATGAAAACAAAAAACAGTTAGAATGGTATTTGTTTTCAGATGGATTAAAAGAATTAGTTTCAGAAGAAATCGCACAAGATTTTTACCGTAAATTTGAAACGCAAGACCAAGTACAGTATTCACATCCGGTGAGTATATTATTGACTTTGGCTTTAAAGATGAAACAACTGAAAAGTGAATAGAAAAATAAAAATACTCTTTACCATTCCAAATTTTGTAACTGCGGGAAGTCAGTTTGTTTTGTTGGCGATATACAATAATTTAGACCAAAATATATTTGATCCAAAAGTGTTGGTGGAAAAGCATCCGGAAACGTTTCCAAAAGAAATAAAAAAAGAAGAGCAATTATTTTTACCACAATTTAAAAAGGCGAGTACTCGAATTAAAAAATTATCTCAATTATTAAAAAAGGAAAAAATTGATATTGTGCATTCCTGGGATTATAAATCTACAAGTGTTGAAGCTATTGCTTGTCGCGTTGCTAGTGTAAAATATATTTATACTAAAAAAAACAATGCTTGGTCCAAAAGGTGGTTTGCAAAAAGTGTACTTTCAAGTTATATAGCTTACGATAATCCTGAAATGAAAGAGCGATTTTTCACTTCCTATTTATTAAATAATAAGGTGAGTTTTATACCTCACGGAGTAGATACAAAGTTATTTATACCACTTGAAAAAAAAACAGTTCAGAATCAATTTATTATTGGTTGTATTGGTGTTTTGGGCGAAAATAAAAATCAATTGTTTTTATTGAAAGCCTTAACTAAATTACCTTCCGCTGTAAAAATGGAGTTTTATGGAAAATCGGATAAAGATTATTTTGAAAAACTAAATAATTATATCAAAGATCATAATTTAAAAGATAGAGTGACCTTTAAAGGTTTTATTGAAAACATTACTATTCCAGAAGTATTATCAAGTTTTACAATATTGGTATTGGCTTCAAATAATGAAGGATTACCGGTAACATTATTAGAAGCGATGGCTTGTGGGATTCCTGTTTTGTCTTCAGATTCAGGAGGAGGAGCGAGGTATATTTTAACTARWAAKANARRWSRMYTTWYWTATAAAAATRAARAAGATTTTATTARTAAAGTAACGCAGCTTAYAAAAGATGARCAGTTATTAACTTCACTTTCAAAATCAGGAARRCAAAGAGTTATAACAACATTTAGTATAGAAAAAGAAGTTTCAGCYTATGAATCAYTATATAAAAAATTGYTTACTTGAAAAACTATAACAAACATATMATWATWGCAGGTTCGGCAAGAAGTGGAACCAGTTGGTTATCTGAAGTGATTTCACAAACTTTCAGGTATCGTTTGTTATTTGAACCCGATCACGAAAATCACGTTCCAAAGGCAAAAGAGCTACTTACCGATAAGTTTATAGAAACTAAAATTAACAAACCATTGCATCGTTTTTTAACGAAAATATTYAATAATCGTTTGGATAATAATTGGATAGCACARAATAGCAATCGGAAKTATAAAATACATCTRCTGCCTTTTTTACCAAAGAAATATATTATAAAATTAATACGTTCTAATTTAGCGGTAAAACAACTAAACAATTATTATAATATCCCCGTTTTATTTATTATTAGAAATCCCTATGAGGTGGTATATTCACAAAATAGGGTGAAGTTTCCTTGGTTGTATAATTTGTCTTATTTTCAGGAGCAACTGGATTTAGTGACTCTAATTAAAGATAAAACAGGGTTTGATATTTGTAAAAATAATTTCACGAAAATTGAAATTTTAGCAATACGTTGGTGTATAGAAAATGTAGTTCCGTTACAATTTCAAAGTGAATTTAAAAATAAAGCTCAAATAGTAAGGTACGAAAATTTAAAAGGAAATTTAGAAGCTTTTCAGCAATTGGCAGTAGATTTTAATATAGAGTTACATCCCAATATTGAAGATATATATATAAAGCCTTCTAGTAAAACACATCTAAAAAGTGAGATTGTTAAAGGGTTGGACTCTTCTAAAAAACTTTCAGAAAAAGAATACCAACAAGTTAAAAATATACTTACAAGTTTTAAAGTAACTTTGTATGAGATATAGAAATTTATATTATTAATGAAAATTGGAATAGTTTATACCGTAAAAAACGAAGAAAGACTTCTTAGAAAAAACATTCTATACCATAAAGCAATTGGTATAGATTACTTTTTTGTTTATCTAGATAATCCCACAGATAATACAGAGGATAGTATAAAAGATCTTGAGTATGTAGATGTCCAAAAATCAATTTCATCAGAAAAATATAAATCGTTTTCTTATCTTGAAAAATTCACATCACAAGCTAAAGAACATCATACTGCTAGACAATGTTTAAATACTTTTGATGCTAAGCAAAAATGTCTTGATAAAAAAATAAACTGGCTTATTTCAATTGATGCTGATGAATTATTTAATCCTAACATAGACGAAAATGAGAATGGTAGTACTTTTTTCAATAAGATTCCTGAAAATATTGATGTAGTGAATTTTAAGGTGTATGAAGCATTACAAAGAAAAGTTGCCTATGATAATGTATTTGCGGAAGAAACACTTTTTAAGTCAAGACATGTTTTTAAAAGTAGATTTGAGAAGTTGTTTAAATATATATATAATCCATTTAATAAAAAATATGTGAAATTTCCATATTGGTATGGACAACATTTAGGTAAAGCCGCAATAAGAGTTGATTCAAAAATAATACCTCATAATGTTCATCGTTATAAAAATTATGATGAAGGTAAGTTGCAATTAATAGATAAAGGAAGTTTATTACATTACCATTTTTACGATGCCAAAGATTTTATTAAAAAATTTGAAAATTTCAAAGAACATCCAAATACATTTCTATCAGGGAATAAAGTGGGGAGTTTAAAACTTTTATTGAGAGATGTTGTAAACAAATCTGGAATGAATGAAGTAGCATTGAATGACTATTTTGTTAACTATTTAATGTTTTCTGAAAGGGAAGTAAAGAAGCTATTAAGGGATAAACTTTTTTTTATATTTCAGCGAAAAGAAAAATCATTGCAAAGAATTAATAGGGTTAAAAAAGTGATAGTTAAACATAAAATAGGAATATGAAGCTTCACTATTACCGACCAGAGGAAAATGTTATTAATTTTGGTGATGAATTAAATAAATATATATGGGAACATTATTTCCCAAATTTTTTTAACGAGGATTCAGCGAAGGTTTTTTTTGGGATTGGAACTATATTACGGGCTGCAAAAAAGTATTATCCGAATTCAGAAATAGTTATTTTTGGCTCAGGTGCACATAGCGAAAGTCAAAAATTAGAAGCTAATTTTAATGTCTTATTTGTACGAGGTCCTCTTACAGCAAAAGCATTAGGTATAAATAAATGGATTACAGACCCAGGAATATTAACTTCTAAAGTAGTTATTGCAAAAAAAGAAAAAAGATATAGATTTTCATATATGCCACATTTTAGTACTGATAATTGTTCTTATAAACAAGTTGTTGAAAAGTTAGGTATTCAATATATAAGTCCAAAATTACCAGTTGAAGAAGTAATAAAGAAGATAAATAAAACTGAAATTCTTATTACTGAAGCTATGCATGGTGCAATAGTCGCAGATGCTTACAGAATACCTTGGATTCCTGTTAAAAGCTATCAATCTTTTAATTATTTTAAATGGAATGATTGGACACAGTCTATGAATATAAAACTTACTGTGTCAATACTTCCGAGATTGTATGAATCTATGAGTGGTTTTAAAAAAATAGTAAAAGAAAAGTTATTTTCAAGTAAGATTAAAAAAATCTGCAAGTTACCACCTTCTTTAAGTGATGAAAAAATAGCACAACAAAAAATTGATGAATTGGAAAAAGAAATATTTCTTTTTAAACAAAACATAAAATTATACAATTGAAAATAGGCATCGTACTTTCTAATCCTCCAGGATATTCTGAAACCTTTTTTACTTCAAAAATAAAAGGATTGCAGGGTCATAGTCTGGAAGTAGTATTGTTTGTTCAAAAAGATATAGAAAATTTCAACCTTTGTAAAACTATTATTTCTCCAAAAGTTTATCCCCATCCAATTAGACAATTTATAGCTTCAATTATTGTATTTATAGGTTTAATTCCAACATTAAAACAAGTAATTAGGTTTATTAAATTAGAAAGAAAAGAGAAGTCTTCCTTTTTCAGTATTTATAAAAAAATATATTTAAACGCCCATATTATAAAACAAAAAGTAGCTTGGTTGCATTTTGGATTTGCCACACAAGCCATAGGAAGTGAGCTAGTCGCCAAAGCCATTGGAGCAAAAATGGCAGTGAGTTTTCGGGGCTTTGATATTAATGTATATCCAGTAAAACATCCAAATTGTTATACTAGGGTTTGGGAGAATGTAGATAAAGTACATAGCATTTCAAACTATTTATTACAAAAAGCGTATTCTTTAGGCTTAAGTGAAGAAGTACCTTTTAAAATAATCACTCCAGCAGTTGATTTGCAAAAATCTCTTGGGTCACTGAGTAATGTGGTCACTGAGCGTAGTCGAAGTGATATTGAAAATTCTATAAAAATCATTACCATAGCAAGATTAAACTGGATCAAAGGCTTGGATGTTTCCATTGCAGCAATGCAACTCTTAAAAGAGAAGGGAATAGATTTTACGTATCATATAATTGGTTCCGGATCTATTAAAGAACAGGAACGATATCAATATCAAGTATATAAATTAAGACTAAAAAAAGAAGTTTCTTTTCTTGGAAAATTACCTCATTCTGAAACAATTAAGAAATTAAACGAAGCGACTATTTATTTACAACCAAGCCTAAACGAAGGATTTTGCAATGCAGTTTTAGAAGCTCAAGCAWTAGGGAAGTTATGTATAGCAAGTAATGTTGGAGGCCTCCCTGAAAACATAGAAAACAATAAAACAGGCTGGTTGGTACCAAAAAGCAATCCTAAAGCCCTTGCTGATAAAATAATGGAAGTAATATCTTTACCAGAAGATAAAAAACAAGAAATTGCTAAAAATGCTCAAGAACGAGTAAGAAAACAGTTTGCCATTGAGCAGCAACAAAAACAGTTTATAGAATTTTATAAATGATAAGCATTTATTATCCAAAAGTATTATTAGATCCAAACAGGCGTGGTCAACTATTTCCCTTATTAAAACCATTTATAAAAGGGGCTAGTTTTTCTGATAAAGATCGAAAAGCAATGTATCATATTTCTGATAAGGAATTTCAACTTGTAGATGATATTACACGGGCAGATTGGCTAATTTTACCAATGTCTTGGAATTATTATGTGAAAAATAAATTAGTTCAAAAAACAATCGATTTTATTGAAAAGTCCAAGCAACAAAACAAAAAAGTTTATTCATTTACCAATGGTGATTTTGGTGTTAAAATTCCAGAAAATAGTAATTGCATTGTTTTAAGACAAAGTGGTGAAAAATCTAAATTACCAAGTTCTCACCTTGGTATTCCTTCATTTATAGTGGATCCTATACAAAAACAGCATCAAAGAAAAGATATATTTATAAATGAGTATCAAAGTAAACCTGTAATTGGTTTTTGCGGGCAAACCAACGATTCGGTTTACAATTCATTAAAAGAAATTAGTAGAACCTTTTTTAGAAACTTAAAATTTAAGATTGGAGTAACTAACGAATTACCACAAAAAATTCAATCTACCAGTAAATTAAGAGCTAAGGTGCTTTCAGAAATTAAAAACTCAACAAAATTAACAGCAAATTTTATAGAACGAAAAAAGTACCGAGCAGGAGCTACCACTAAAGAAGATCGTATAAAGACTACTAAAGAATTTTATGATAACATGCGAGATTCAGATTATATAGTAGCAGTACGTGGTGCTGGAAATTTTTCAGTCCGCTTTTATGAGGCATTGGCAATGGGAAGAATTCCAGTTTTTATTAATACAGACTGTATATTACCATTAGAAGATAAAATAGATTGGAAGAAACATGTGGTTTGGGTGGAGGAGAATGAAATTAATCAATTAGAAAAACTAATTTTAGCTTTTCATTACCAACATACTCCAGAAGAATTTATAAAAGTACAAGAATCTAATAGAAAGTTATGGGAAGAACAATTAACTTTGGGAGGATTTTTTAAAACATTATTATGAAAATAAAAAAACTATTGTCTGGACTAAAATATTTAATAAAAAGCGATAATAAAAAGTTAATAGAGTCTAATCTTTGTGGAGTTAAACTTTTAACAATTAATGGTACTATTAGGAAAAAAACAGATCAGGATGATGCTTGGTTTTATTATTTAGCAAAACATCATGAAGTAATATTTGATATTGGTGCTAATATTGGTTATACCGCTTTGTTAGCTATGATTCAAAACCCTTCAAGAGAATATCTTCTTGTAGATCCAAACCCATTGGCATTAAATGATGCTAACAAAAATTTAATTTCCAATAACTTAGGAGCTAAAGCTTATTATTTTAATTCATTTATAAGTGATACAAATGACTATGAAGTAAAATTTTTCACACTTGGTTCTGGAGCAGCAGGGAGTATGTTTTCATCTCATGCGGAATCTGCTTCTGCAGTAAATTCATTTATAAATGTTACTACTAAAACTTTAGATTTTCTATATCAATTTTACAATAAGAAACCAGATTTAGTGAAAATTGATGTTGAAGGTGCAGAAACACTTGTAATGGAAGGGGCATATAAGCTTGCTGAAAACACAAAGTGTACATTTTTTATAGAAATGCATAATGAGGAATCTATACCAATGAAAATGGGTGGCGAAAAAATGATAGAATGGTGTAAAAAAGCAGATTATAAAGCATGGTATTTAAAAACAGGTGAAGAGTTAATAGATTCAGAAACAATAGCAAAAAGAGGAAAATGTCATTTGTTGCTTTTGCCAAAAGAAAAACAGTATCCAAAATATTTATTAGGCATAGAACAAAACGCTCAATTACCATCTAATATATAATGCTATTTAACTCAATAGATTTTGCAATTTTTTTACCCATAGTTTTTCTACTCTATTGGTTTGTATTTAATAAAAGTATAAGAAATCAGAATGTATTAATTGTAGTTGCGAGTTATGTGTTTTATGGTTGGTGGGATTGGCGTTTTTTAGCTTTAATTTTATTTAGCACTATTGTAGATTTTACCATTGGAAACTTACTCCAAAAAGAAACCAAGATTAATAAAAGAAAAGTACTATTATGGACGAGTATTATTATTAATATTGGTCTTTTAGGTTTTTTTAAATACTACAATTTTTTTGTAGAAAGTTTTACAGATGCATTTACATTTTTTGGCGGAGAAATTAAACCAAACACCCTACATATTATTCTCCCAGTAGGAATTTCATTCTATACCTTTCAGACTTTAAGTTATACCATCGATATTTATAGGAATAAGTTAAAGCCTACGAATAGTTTTATTTCATTCGCAGCATTTGTTTCTTTCTTTCCGCAATTAGTTGCTGGACCTATTGAAAGAGCTTCCAATTTATTACCCCAATTTTTCAAGAAAAGAATATTTAATTCAGAAAATGCAATTATTGGTATCAACCAAATTATTTGGGGTTTGTTTAAAAAGGTTGTTATAGCAGATAATTGTGCACAATATGCCAATGAAATTTTTAATAATTATCAAGAATATTCAGGAACTACCTTATTTTTAGGAGTAATTTATTTTGCATTTCAAATTTATGGAGATTTCTCAGGATATAGTGATATTGCAATTGGTACGGCGCGTTTATTTGGTTTTAAATTAATGACCAACTTTAGATATCCCTATTTTTCTAGAGATATAGCAGAGTTTTGGAGACGCTGGCACATATCACTATCCACTTGGTTTCGAGATTATGTTTACATTCCTTTAGGAGGAAGTAAAGGATCTTTATATAAAAAAATACGAAATGTAGTTGCAATATTTTTAATAAGTGGATTTTGGCATGGAGCCAATTGGACGTTTATTGTTTGGGGAGGTATCAATGCCTTGTTTTTTATTCCACTTTTAATACTGAAAAAAAACAGGAAGAATACAGATACCGTAGCCGAAAACAATTTTTTACCAAGTATTAAGGAGTTTTTAAAAATGACATCCACTTTTTTAATAGTTTTGTTTGGTTGGGTATTTTTTAGAGCAGATAGTATCACCAATGCTTTTTTATATATTGAAAAGATGATGACAGGATTGCTCCCTTTTATTGAGCGATTAAATATTGAAAGATATTCAATTGAAATATTACCATTAATTGCAATACTTGTTTTATTCGAATGGTTTTCAAGAAATAAAGAGTTTCCATTATGTTCAAGTAAATACTCAAATATTAAAGTTAGTTTAGTAGTATTAATGATTATTGTATTTGGCAGTTTTTCGACTATTCAAGAGTTTATATATTTTCAGTTTTAAATGAAAAAATTTTTTAGATACATTTTGTGGTTGGTACTTCTAGTCTTTGGTAGTATGTATATTCTTGATATAGTTTATACATATATTTATAACCACGGAAGTATAAGTAATAAAGTAATTTGGATTCGTCAAATGAAACAAAATGACACTTTAGATTATGCTGTTTTTGGTTCATCTAGAGCAGTTTATCATATAAATCCAATATTAATAAAAGAAAAAACAGGAAAAGATGGTAAGAATTTTGGTTATAACGCATCTAGTTCTTTTGAAATTTATTTAACTATAAATGAATATTTAAAAAATAACTTCACTAAAAAAATATTTATTCAAGTTGACTATAAGTATTATAAAAGTAATCCTGATGGTGTTGGTGAAATTTCTTGGATTCCTTTTATTAATGAAGAAAATATTTATCAATATTTTAAACCATTTGGTAATAAATATCTTTTTTATAATAAAATACCTTTTTATAGATACCAAAAGTTTGATTCAAGACTTGGAATTAGATATGTTTTTTCTAATATTATTAAAGGTGATAATGAGTTTATCAATTTTAAAGGGTATAATAATCGTTTTGGTGTTTTAAAAAAAGATACTGTTTTTTCTCCTAAAGAAATAATAACTGTAAACCCATATTTTGAAGATTTAATTACAATATGTAAAACAAAAGATATTGAGTTAATTTTCTTTACATCTCCAATCTACAGATTTAATGGAAGTTTTAAATATTTAGACGAAAGGTTGCCGAATTATTATAACTTTTCAAATACTATTTCAGAAATTAGTCTTTTCTCTGATTCTACACACCTTAATTCAAAAGGAGCAGAAGTTTTTACTAATATATTTATTGAACATTATTTTAAAATAACACCTTGATTCATCAGCTTAATAATTCAAAAAAATGATTTTCAACTTTCTTACATACCTACAACCAACCCATTATTTTGCATTAAAAAAGCAAGATGGAATTTCGGTGTTTCCGATTGTAGAAGAACTTCCAAACGAAATTTATTCACAATTAAAAAAAGACAGCAACTTTAAAAGCACGCTCGCCCAACAATACGACCTCTCTTGGCAAGCCATCCAAAAAGGATATATAGGCGATTGCAAAACCTATTCAGAATTTGAAAAACTTCCTGCTGAAGATGAATATCGTTTTATAAGAAAATATTTCAACAAGGTCTGGGCTTCATATATTCTAATCATACGTTTATTCTCTTTTAAAAATCCTATAAAAGAAATTTCTGCTTGGTATAAAACACGAAATACCAAACGGAGTGATTATTTAGATACTCCACTTCCATATCCGCAATGGGGAAAATTTGAATCTAAATTAATAGCAGAGAATCCAAAAGTATCGGTAGTAATACCTACACTTAATCGGTATGAGTATTTAAAAGATGTTTTAAAAGATTTTGAAAAACAAGATTATAAAAACTTTGAAGTTATTGTAGTAGATCAATCGGAACCTTTTCAAAAAGAATTTTACAACGATTTTAAATTGGATTTCCACCTAATTCACCAAGAAGAAAAAGCATTGTGGTTGGCACGAAATACGGCTGTTAAAAATGCAAAAGGAACTTTGATAGCACTTTCGGAAGACGATGTACGAGTACAGCCCAATTGGATACGAAATCATATAAAAGGACTTGATTTTTTTAATGCTCATATTTCGGCAGGTGTTTTTTATCCAGAAGGAAGTTCTATACCAAAAGAGCGTTCTTTTTTCTCCGTAGCTTCTCAGTTTGCCACTGGAAACGCGATGCTTTACAAAGATGTTTTTAAACAAATAGGATTGTTCGATCGGCAATTTGAAAAACAACGAATGGGAGATGGCGAATTTGGACTGCGTGCCTATTTAAATGGAATTAAAAGTATTTCTACTCCTTATGCTTCCTGTATCGATGTAAAAGCACCCGTTGGCGGATTGCGACAAATGGGGTCTTGGGATGCATTTAGACCAAAGAAATGGTTTTCGCCTAGACCCATACCAAGTGTTTTGTATTTGTTTCGGAAATACTACGGTACAAAAAGAAGTATCTTAGGGTTGTTAAAAACTATTCCAGTTTCGATAATGCCCTACCGTTTAAAACGCAATAAAAAATTAAAGATTGTTGGTGCATTTGTCTCCATAGTTGTTTTTCCATTAATAATGATACAAGTTTTTATTTCTTGGAAAAAAGCAAGTGACAAATTAAAACAGGGAGCTTTAATTGAAAAATTATAATAAATTGTCATTCAGAGGGAGGAACGACTGAAGAATCTCAGTTTAGTAAAGTACTTCAAACATATATTCAATATTTATTAATCAATACCAAAATATATTTACCTTACTCCCGTGAATAACAATAAAATTTTATTGGTAACAACCGAGTTTCCACCTCAACCAGGAGGGATAGGAAATCACGCTTATAACTTAGCAAACCAATTACAATTTCAAAATTATTTGGTAACGGTTCTAACCGATAACAGATCGAATAAAGGCATAGAAGAATTTGAATTTGATTTAAAAAATACCTTTCTCATAAAAAGAATAAAAATAAGGTCACCAAGGTTTTTAATGTATTTTAAAAGGCTAAGATTGTTGTTTTCTGAAATTAACAGCAACGATATCATCATCGCTTCCGGGAAATTTTCATTGTGGATGGTGGCTTTCGCTTCTTTATTTTATAAGAAAAAATACCTTGCTGTTATTCACGGTTCTGAAGTGAATTTTCAGCAAAAGACACTTCATTATTTGGTTGAAAAATCCCTTCAACAATTTGATAAAATTATTGCAGTTTCTAACTTCACAAAATCGCTACTTTCAGAAAAACTTAAAAAAAGAACTCAGGTGATTCCTAATGGGTTTGGTCAAGATATATTGATTAAAAAAGCACTTTCAAACCCTTTAAAAGGGAACCCGAAGTTACTAACCGTAGGAAATGTAACTACTAGAAAAGGACAATTAAATGTGATAAAAATGTTGCCTAAGGTTTTAAAAACCTTTCCCGATGTACATTATCATTGTATAGGATTGCCAAGTCAAAAAGAGGAGTTTTTAGAAAAAGCAAAACAATTAGGAGTTGAAAATCAGTTAACATTTCACGGTCGAGTATCTGATGGTGAATTAGTACCGTTCTTGCAAAATTCAGATATATTTGTAATGCTAAGCGATACGAATAAAGAAGGCGATATAGAAGGATTCGGAATTGCTATTTTAGAAGCAAATTATTTCGGAAAGCCTGCAATAGGTAGTCTAAATTGTGGAATTGAAGATGCGATCGTTAACGGTAAAACAGGCTATTTAATTCACAATAGAGATTCCGAAGCAATGGTAAAAGCAATAGTTGAAATTTTGGATAATTATTCTCATTTTAGCGAACATTCAAAACAATGGGCAGCACAACATCAATGGGAAAAAATAATAGAAAAATATTTAAAAACACTTGAGTTTTGAAGCTGGTAATCATATCACATACAGAACATTATAAATTGCCAAACGGTACTATTGTAGGTTGGGGACCTACGATAAATGAATTGAATCATCTTTCTGAAAAATTTCAAGAAATTACTCATATTGCAATGCTTAAAGAAGAAACAGCTCCACCTAGTGCACTTCCGTATAATGCTTCTAATATAAAATTTATTCCCTTACCGCCTTTAGGAGGAAATACTTTTAGCAGTAAACTAAAAACAATTTTTACAGCTCCTAAAATTATTTTAATAGTAAAAAAAGAATTACAATCTGCCGATGTTTTTCAATTAAGGACCCCTACAGGAATTGGCGTTTTTTTAATACCATATTTAACATTATTCAGTAAGAAAAAAGGTTGGTATAAATATGCAGGAAACTGGAATCAAAAAAATCCGCCTTTGGGATATCGTTTACAACGTTGGATGTTAAAAAAACAAAAACGGTCCGTAACTATAAATGGGAAATGGGAAAATCAACCCAAACAATGTATTACTTTTGAAAACCCTTGCCTAACAGTTGAAGAATATAATTTAGGAAAAACAATCATTTCAGAAAAAAAATACCAAGCACCTTTTTCATTTTGTTTTGTTGGAAGGTTAGAGAAACCAAAAGGAGTAGAACGGATTATTGAAGCATTTTCAAACTTAACTCCTGAAGAGAAAAAAAACATTGCACAAATAGATTTTGTAGGTGACGGAACTGAAACCGAATATTTTAAAAAACTCGCATCAAAAAGTGGGGTGCTTATGAATTTTCACGGTTTTTTACCTAGAAATAAAGTGTTTGAATTGTATAAGAAATCACATTTATTCTTATTGCCATCAACTGCTTCCGAAGGATTTCCGAAAGTAATTGCAGAGGCGATGAATTTTGGGTGTATTCCAATTGTCTCCAATGTTTCGAGTATTGGACAATATATAAATGACGAAAATGGATATATAGTTTCACCAACAACTTCCGGAAAATTAAATTCGATTCTTTCAGAAATTAGTAAGGTGGAAGAAGTTATTTTAAAACAAAAAGCAGCCAAAGGCAGAAACGTCTCTCAGTATTTTACTTTCGAAAATTATAATCATAGAATCCTTAAAGAAATTATTTCAAAAACCAAATAGTTATTAAACAACGATTAAAAAATAAAGATTTAATTTTTCTGAATATCTTATTTCACATAGGGTTAGGCTTAGCAGCATTTATGTTTAGACCAATAATGATGCTTTATTTAGTACTGATTATTCCTTTTTTTACAATTAGAATTATTAAAGCCAAAACCAATAGAGTAAAAGAGGTGCTTATTGCGGTTGCTTATGTAGCTGCTATTGAAGTTTTCTTGAGAATGACCAAAGCCTATTTATTATACGAAACGGGAAAATACTTGGTCATGTACTTTATTGTAATAGGCCTCTATTACGATGGTTTTAAAAAGAAAGCTTTTCCATATGCCCTTTATTTTTTATTATTGATACCAGCGATTATAGTAACATTTGAAAACTTAAGTTATGATGCAAATTTTAGAAAAGCAGTATTATTTAATATAAGCGGCCCTTTAACTTTAAGCTTGGTAGCAATATATACCTATGGGAAATCAATAAGCTTTAAAGATTTTCTGTCGGTTTTAAATTATATCGCATATCCTTTAATTGCAATGACGGTATATATCTTTTTATACAATCCAGATTTAAGAGGTGTCATTACCAATACAGCTGCAAACTCTGCCGCTTCAGGAGGTTATGGTCCCAATCAAGTAGCTACTGCTTTGGGTTTAGGGATTTTTGTATTGTTTTCGAGGCTTTTAATTCCGTATAAATTGAAAATAGTACATTTACTAATGATGTTTTTTCTCGCTGCCATGACATACAGAGGGATTTTAACTTTTTCAAGAGGAGGTTTACTTACGGCTGTTATTATGATTGTTGTTTTTTTAGGCTTGTTTTTCTTCCTTACCAATTTAAAAACTAAAGCAACAACTTTTTTTAAATTACTGGGAGTTGGAGGAGTTCTAATTTTTATTTGGGCATTAAGCTTAGCACAAACTGGAGGTTTAATTGAAAACAGGTACACCAATAAAGATGCTTTAGGAAGAGAAAAAGGTGACATTACCACAGGAAGAACCGATTTAGCAACTGTTGAGTTTGAAGCATTTAAAACACATCCCTTTTTTGGTGTTGGCGTAGGAAGATCAAAAGGTTTTTTTGTAGCAGAATTGGGAATAGAACTACCAACACATAATGAAGTATCTAGAATGTTATCGGAACATGGACTCTTTGGAATTCTCGCTTTATTAATTTTGCTAATCGCACCAATTGCCAATAACCCTTTAGGAATTAAAAACATATATTTTTATCCTTTTTTATTATTTTGGTTTTTAACTATTAATCACTCCGCTATGCGAATTGCAGCACCTGCGGTCATATATGGACTCGGACTTATAAACATTACTCGTGAAAAAAAGACTGTTATACATAGGAAATAATTTATCGGGTAAAAGCAAAACGGCTACTACTATCGAAACTCTTTCTACTTTATTGCAAGAGGAAGGGTACGAAGTTGTTTCAGCTTCTTCTATCGATAATAAGTTGTTTCGTTTGATCGATATGTTATGGATAACCTTTAAAAACCGAAATAAGGTAGATCTTGTTTTAATAGACACTTATAGCACCCAAAATTTTCAGTATGCTTTAGCAGTTGCAAAAGTCTGCCGAGTTTTTAAAATGCCATACATTCCAATTTTACATGGCGGAAACCTTCCAGCACGCCTTAAAAAAAGCCCGAAACAATCTAAAAAACTGTTTGCAAATGCAACTACCAATATCGCTCCGTCCAATTATTTATTGGAAGCTTTTGTAAAAGAAGGGTTTACCAATATTACCTACATTCCCAATACCATAGAAATTAAAAACTACCCATTTTTACTTCGTGAGAAAGTGAAAGCTAAATTGCTTTGGGTTCGTTCATTTGCAGAATTATATAATCCTTTTTTAGCCATAGAAATTGTTGAAGAATTACAAAAAAAAAACATAGAAGTATCGCTGTGTATGGTAGGACCAGAAAAAGATGGTTCTTTAGAAAAATGTAAAAAGTTGGCAAAAGAAAAAAAGCTACCAATTACTTTTACTGGAATTTTGCAAAAAGCAGCATGGATTGAACTCTCAAAAGAATATGACATTTTTGTAAATACCACCAATTTCGATAATACTCCGGTAAGTGTTATTGAAGCAATGGCTTTGGGATTACCTATAATTTCTACTAATGTAGGAGGGCTTCCGTATTTAATAGAAGATAAAAAAACTGGAATCTTATTAGTGCCAAATAATGTACAAGTCTTTGTTGATGCGATAACTAATTTAATTTCAAACCCAAATAAAGCAGCAAAACTTGCCAAAAATGCAAAAACTGAAGTAGAGCAATTTGATTGGGACGTTGTTAAAGAGAAATGGGACGAGGTGTTAGGCTAAGTTCAACCGCTAGACTTCACGAGGCATTTCCACCGAAATACTTTATAAAATACTGTCATTACGAGGAGGCACGACGAAGTAATCTCATGATTACAACTAAATTAATAAGATTGCCGCGCTCCTACGTCACTCACAAAGACAGTGAATTCATGAATATAGCTAGTGTCCTGAGTGATTCGCCCAAAGCGAATTATACCGAAGGGTACGGTATAATTTAAAACCTAGCAGGTATTTAAAAATTAACTTCATCTCAAAATAATTATTCCCTAAATAATTCCCTATTTTTGAAACCCCAACTAACCAATATCAATGAGCAAAAAATCAAACATACATTTTGATATTTCCGAACGTAAAATTCTATTGCGTGTCTTTGATATTATTAGTGTCTTGGTATTGCTATATTTGGTAGGGATTATTTTCGATTTTGATTATTTTATTATCAATGAGGAACATTGGGTTTGGTCTATAGTTCTAGCAATATATCTGACAATTTTTGCTACTATTTTCGAATTATACGATCTACAAAAAGCAAGTAAATTTGAAGTGGTAATTCAAAACATCATTCTTACTTCTTCTGTAACCGTATTGTTTTATTTATTAACACCGTTTTACACACCAATGCTTCCTGAAAACAGGCTGCAAATTGTGTATTTCTATATTTCAGTTAACCTTTCCTTGTTTGTATGGCGCTATTTATATATTGTGTTAATTTCAGCTCCACGATACTTTAAAAGGGTCTTACTGCTTTGTAATACAGCCGATATCGATACTATTATTACATCGCTTCATAAATCGGATCCCAATTATAAAGTCATCGGATTTATAAACACCGACGTAAAACATTTTACGCATTATAACTCAAAAGATTTGTTGGAGTTTAATGTAAATAATGTTACTGAAATTATAGAAGAACATAAGGTGTCTGAAATTGTCGTTGCAACTTCACAAGACGACGAAATCACCATAAAACTATACAATCAACTAATCAGTTTATTAGAAAAAGGAGTACCAATTCGTGAATACACACAGGTTTATGAAGAAATTACACATCGAGTTCCTGTACAACACGTAGATAAAGATTTTTACCGTTATTTTCCTTTTAGCCGAAGCAATCAAAATAAATTATACTTGTTTTTTCATCGTCTTTTAGATCTTGTTTTTTCTGTAATTGGATTGACGTTTGGTTTGCTGATAGTACCAATAATAATGATCGGAAATATCATTGCCAACAGAGGTCCATTATTTTACACACAAGAACGAGTAGGAAGAAACGGAAAACCTTTTAAAATTTATAAACTCCGAAGTATGGTCACCGATGCTGAAAAAAACGGAGCAAAATATGCTTCCAAAACAGATTCACGAGTCACCAAATTTGGACGATTTCTACGGAAATCTCGTTTTGATGAAATTCCACAATTCATCAATGTTATTTTAGGTAATATGAGTGTGATTGGTCCAAGACCAGAACGTCCTGTTTTTGTAAAAGAGCTTTCAGAAAAAATACCCTTTTACGAAGTACGACACATTGTAAAGCCAGGTGTAACAGGTTGGGCTCAAGTAAATGCAAGTTATGGCGTTACTACAGATGATGCATTAGAGAAACTGCAATACGATTTATTCTATATCAAACACCGAAGTTTTTTCTTAGATATTAGTATTGTTTTTAAAACCTTGAGTACGATAATCTTTTTCCGAGGACAATAGTTTTCAGTACGCGGTATCCAGTCTTCAGTACTCAGTATTCTTTAGTTTCTGACTTTTTCACCAAGTACAAATCACGCCACAATCTTGGTCTATGTGATTTACTTCCGGGAGCACTCGGATTCATATCGTAACGAGTAATTTTTTCAATCGAATACTCTTTAAATTGCTCTAAAAACTTTTTTTCTTGACTTTGTTCAAGTAATATTCCAAAACTAGATTCTTTTGGAAATGTAAGTTGCTTGTTTTTAACAAGACTCTTAATTGGTTTACCATAAGCCCAAATCATTTCGGGACAAAAGCCACTGTAATTATATACTTTAATATTGGTTTCTTCTTGCCAAGAGTTGAGGTTTTCTAGACTGTTATACTCGGGATTTACAGTTAATGAATTTGCCATCGGCATTCCGAAGAAAATTATTGAAACTATAAAGACAATAGTTAAATAGAATACTTTTTCCATTTTTTTTTGTTTCAGAAATCGGAGAATTAAAAAACCAATACTAAAAAGTGAAATTGAAAGTAATGAAAACCAAATCCAATTTTCGTTTAATGAATCTTTCAAAAATAGATACCCTGCAATTGGAAATGTAATTCCTATCAATGCAATCAATCCAAAATTAAAATAAACAGGAATCGTCTCTCGCTTGTCTTTTAGTTCTTTAAAACTTCGTATTAAATATTCTATATAAAATCCTGTGTTTAATGCTAAAGGAATTAATACAGGAAGTAAATACCTCGATTTTTTTTCTGGAATAACTGAAAGTAACACTAACGAAATCATCGTCCACAAAAAAGTAAATAAATAGGCTTTTTTATGAAACACACGGTTTTTTAAATAAGGAAAAATTAAACCTATAACGGCAGGAATGGTCCAAACTCCACTTTGTGTAAAAAAGCTCCAGTAGTAGTAAAATGGTTTAATTTCGTAACTTGTCCAATTGCTAGTTTCTTTTTTAGTTATTGCGGTAACTGCTTCTGGATCGAAATTAAAGGTGTACCAATGCCACCAACCAGAAAGTACCATTCCTACAATTAAAAATAAAAGTAAAGGGATAATTCTAGATTTAAAATCTTTGAATTTATATACAATTCGAAAACTTATTAGAAATGGTAAAAATAAGGCATATAATGAAACAGGGCCTTTGCTCATAAATGACATTCCGAAGAAAACAGCAGCAATTAAGGCTCGCTGGTACTTCTTTTCTTCCGAAGTAAAAAACAGGTAGAGTTGGTAAATAGTTACCATCATAAAACCGTGGGTAAAAATATCCCATTGTCCATTTCGACCAGCAAAAACAATATAAAATGATGTTAATAGAATTAGTGAGCTTATAAAAGCATATTTCTTATTTTCAGTAAAAACAACAGCTAATTTATTTAAAAACAAAACCAATAATAAAGTAACTAAAGCAGCTGGTAAACGTAAGGCAAAAAGGTTTTTTAAACCAAATGTCATAGCTGAAATCGCCGTTAACCAAGTTGGTAATGGTGGTTTTTGATAACGTGGTTCTCCGTTTAAAGTCGTTAAAATCCAATTACCATCTTGTATCATTTCACGAGCTGTAATAAAATTACGAGCTTCCATAATATTAATGAGTATTGCATCTAAATTCACAAAAAAGATGGCGATGCAAGTAGCAATAATCAAGAAGGTATAGTTGTATTTAAGAGACTTCATTTACTTGTTTTTTCCAGATAAAAATATTTCGAATATAAATAATCAACCCTGCACAATGACCTACTAATAAAACCGGATCTTTTCTAAAAATAGCATAAGTCAAAATTAACGAAGCTCCTAAAACACTCAATCGCCAAAATCCAATGGGTAGTTGTGAAGTTTTGGTTTTTTCAGAGTACATCCATTGGTAAATAAATCGGAAAGTAAAAACTACTTGCGAAACAATTCCTAACCAAAACAACCAATTTGGGATGTTTTCATTATGTAAAAATTGATTCATATC
The DNA here is from genome assembly GCA_002733185.1 of Flavobacterium sp. GTDB lineage: Bacteria > Bacteroidota > Bacteroidia > Flavobacteriales > Flavobacteriaceae > Marifrigoribacter. The sequence goes on from NVUT01000029.1 coordinate 23,801, forward strand.
GTATTCTCCATTATTAAAGGAATAAACGACAATTAATACAGGAAAAATTAAAAGAAACCAACGAAGCCATTTAGGTGATTTTTGCCATTCGCCTTGTAATTGTAAATTTCGAATATAAATAAAATAGGTAAGCGATTGTCCCAACATTATAGCAAAATCATCTCGCAAATATCCATATACAAATAATAGAAAGGAAGCCAATAAACTCAATTTCCAAAAGATGGAAGGAGTAATTACTCTTTTATTTTTTTCAGAAATAAACCATTGAATAAATAATCTTCCAGAAAAAAGAATTTGAGCTAAAAAACCAATACTATAAACGATCCAGTCTTTCACCCTTTGTTTTTAACTTCGTAGTTAATATATTTTTTCTTCATCCAAAGATAAGCGAAGCAATCCATTAAAGGTCCAATTAATCGATTCCAAACTCCAAATTTTGCTTCCCCTGCAATTCGAGGAAAATGCTGTACAGGAACTTGTATAATTTTACCGTTTTGCAATAAAATCATTGCAGGTAAAAAACGATGCAATCCCTTAAACATTGGGATTCTTTTTGCGTAATCGGTTTTAATCACTTTTAAAGGGCATCCAGTATCGTCCATTCCGTCGTGAGTAAATGCTCTACGGATTCCGTTGGCAATAGTTGAAGACATGTTTTTTACAAACGAATCTTTTCTATTAGCACGAACACCAGTAACCAAATCGTATTCACCAATTTTTGCAAGTAATAAATTAAAATCTTCTGGTGCTGTTTGTAAATCAGAGTCGATATAACCCACAAGTGGAGTTTCAATATAATCAAATCCAGCTTTTATGGCAGCGCTCAATCCTCTGTTTTCTTTAAAGTTGATGAAATGAAAATTCTCGTTACGTTGGCAAATAGCTTCAATTAGTTCTTGACTTTTATCTTTAGAGCCATCATTGACAAAAAGAATTTCCGTTTTCTTTGTAGCAATTTTGGAATAAGCGAGCATTTCTTTTTCTACTCTTTCCAGATTATCTTCTTCATTATAAACAGGAACGATAATGGTAAAATCTGACATAAATATTTTGGCTATTATTTTCTACAAAAGTATCTATTTTTTAATAAAAATCGATTTTATAAATAAAAGCTTAAAAAAGACGTTATTTTTGTGGAATTAAATATTATATATGAAGATTTTAATTACAGGAGCTGCAGGTTTTATAGGCTCTCATACAGCAGAAAGATGTAAAGAAATGGGTTATGAAGTTTTAGGACTTGATAATTATTCGCCCTATTACGATGTTTCTTTAAAGAAATTAAATGCAAAAACACTTTTAAATAAAGGGATTGAAGTTTTAAAGTTAGATTTAAGAACTGATAATTTAGCAGAAAGATTACCTACAGATATTGATTATATTATTCATTTTTCTGGTCATCCAGGAATTTCAGCAACTTCATCTTTTAAAGATTATTTAACCAATAATGTAATTGCAACTCAGAATTTATTAAACTGGATTGAAGATTTAGAAAACAAACCCTATTTTATAAATATTGCGACTTCTTCAATTTATGGATTAGAAGCAACACTTTCTGAAGACCAAGCACCATTACCTGCTTCGTGGTATGGTGTTACTAAATTAGCAGCCGAACAATTGGTCTTGGCATATTCTAGAAGAAACTTATTAAACGGTACTTCATTACGATTGTATTCGGTGTATGGACCAAGAGAACGCCCAGATAAAATGTACACGCGACTGATAGATTGTGGGTTAAATGATAAGGCATTTCCTTTATATGATGGAAGTTTAAAACATTTACGAAGTTTCACTTATGTTCAAGATATTATCGACGGAATTGTAAGTGTCTTCGGAAAAGAGGATGCTTGTAACGGAGAGATTATCAATTTAGGAATAGACAAAGAAAACACTACTGCCGAAGGAATTGAAGCAGTAGAAGAAGTATTGGGTTTGAAAATTAAAATGAACCACATTCCAGCTCGACCTGGCGATCAATCTAGAACTTTAGCAAACATTGATAAAGCTAGAAAATTACTAAATTACAATCCAAAAACAACTTTATTAGAAGGAGTAAAAGCACAAGTAAATTGGTTTAAAGGAAGTTTTATGTAGGGTAGAATTAGGTTTGATTGTTTCATATATATTAAGCAATCAAACTAAATGAAAATTAAATTATTCCCCGATCGATTTCAATTACTAAAAAGATTTGTTTTTACTTTCATTGTTTTATCAACGCTATTACGTTTAATATTTTTACTATGGAATATTTCTGAAGTTAACACCGCTTTCTTTACATTAGTAAACAGTTTTGTATTTGGACTTTTTTATGATGTTGGGACAGTTTCTTTTTTTGCAGTTCCGTATGCATTGTACCTGCTTTTTTTTCCAAAGGGATTATACGGAAGTTTCATAGATAAAATAAGTACCTATTTTGGGTATTCAATTGGATTATTAATTTTCTTGTTTTCATTCTTTGCTGAGATTACTTTTTGGGAAGAATTTAGACGACGTTTCAATTTTATTGCAGTCGATTATTTAATTTACACAGGCGAAGTAATCAATAATATAAACGAATCATACCCTTTACCATTCCTAATTGGAGGGATATTAATTTTGACTTTTTTATTGTTATTTTTTACTAAGAAAAAGAGCTTGTTTGAAAAAGTGTTTACTGCTTCAACTACCTTTTTAGAAAAACTAATTCCAACATTAATTTTTATTTTTATTGCTGTAATATTTGGTACTTCAGTAACTAATAAAGCTGCAGAATTTTCTGAAAACAGGTATAATAATGAAATAGCAAAAACGGGTATCTATTCTTTTTTTGCAGCATTTAGAAATAACGAGCTTTCCTTTACAGGTTTTTATACAACAATAGATGAAGATGAGGCATTTTCAATTTTAAAAAATAAATATTCCCAAAATGGAGATAGCTTACTTTTTGCTAAAGATAATTCCATTTATAGAAAAATTTATAATACCGATTCACTACCTGAACAAAAACCCAATGTCATTTTTATTTGCGTTGAAAGTTTTAGCTCCATTTTTCTGAATTATTATAACGATGAGGAAATGGACACACCTACACTTGATTCCTTAGTTGATAATTCCTTGTTTTTTGAAAATATTTTTGCGACAGGAACCCGTACCATTAGAGGTATGGAAGCAATAACTTTATCGATTCCACCCACACCAGGAAGAAGTATTGTTAAAAGAGAAAATAATACAGATTTGTTTACTATTAGCGAAGTATTTAAAGAAAAAGGATATAAACGAAGCTTTTATTATGGAGGAGATGGGTATTTTGATAATATGAATACTTTTTTTGGCGGAAATAACTTTAACATAGTGGATAGGAGTAGAGGGTTTATTTTAGAAGATCATATAGAAACTCAAAGAACTAATATCGAAGACCCAGAAGTTACTTTTGAAAATGCTTGGGGAGTTTGCGATGAAGATATTTATAATAAAGTGATAAAAGAAGCAGATATAAATTATAAAAACGGAAATTTGTTTTTTGATTTTATCATGACGACCTCCAATCACAAACCTTATACATACCCAGATGATAAAGTAAAAATTCCCTCTGGAAAGAATAGGCGAGGAGGAGTTCAATATACCGATTTTGCCATTAAAGAATTTTTAGAAGAAGCAAAAACAAAGCCTTGGTACGCTAATACCGTAATCGTTATAATGGCAGATCATTGCGCATATAGTGCAGGTCATCAAGCATTGGATGTGAAAAATTATAGGATCCCACTTTGGATACTAAATGCACCAAATACTAAAGCTGAAAAAATAAAAAAATTAGCATCGCAAATAGATGTTTTTCCGACTTTGTTCTCAATGTTTAATTGGGAATATAATACGAATCTCTTCGGAATGGATATCCTAAAAATGAAACCAAAAGATGAAAGAGCTTTAATTGGAAATTACAGAAAATTAGGTTTGTTAAAAGAAGATAAACTTCTGGTTTTAAGCGACCAAAAAAAAATAAATTATTACCGATGGAATAAAGAAAATAACGAATTAAAATCTTTGCCAATAAATAAAAAAGTTTTAAAAGAAACAGTTTCTTACTATCAAGTTTCTGATTATCTGTTTCATAATGAAGGGTTAAAATTGAAGACTTTAAATATAGAAAAGTAATTTTATTTATTTGATATTTTTAATAAATAAGTGGCAGCTTCAAAAGGAGTCGTAGCATTCGTATCAATTTTTTTTATTTGTTTCTCGAGTTCTAATTTAACTTTCGGGTGATTATAAAAATCACTTTTTAAACTCGCTTCAATCGTTTGAAGTAACCAAAATTTATTTTGTTCTTTTCGTTTTTCTTGAAAATAACCATTCTCTTTAGTGATAGAAATATATTCTGAAATCAATTTCCATATTTCAGAAATACCTTCATTTTTTAGAGCACTACAAGTCATCGTTTTCGGAGTCCAATTATTCCCTTTAGCTGGGTAGAGGTGAAGAGCTCTATTAAATTCGGTTTTTGCTAATTTAGCAGCAGTGATATTTTTTCCATCAGCTTTGTTGATGACGATACTGTCTGCCATTTCCATTATTCCACGTTTAATACCTTGTAATTCATCTCCCGCACCAGCCAGTTTCATTAATAAAAAGAAATCGGTCATAGAATGTACTGCCGTTTCACTTTGACCCACCCCAACCGTTTCAATTAAAATAACATCGTAACCTGCGGCTTCACATAAGATGATAGTTTCTCTAGTTTTACGAGCAACACCACCCAAAGAATCTCCTGAAGCAGAAGGTCTAATAAAAGCATTTTTCTCTTTCACTAACTCTTCCATTCGGGTTTTGTCTCCTAAAATACTTCCGCCACTAATCGAGCTACTTGGATCGACCGCCAACACGGCAACTTTGTATTTTTTATGAACAATTAGTTTTCCAAACTGTTCAATAAATGTACTTTTTCCAACACCTGGAACCCCTGTTATTCCTATTCTTATCGATTTATTTGCCTGAGGTAAACAAGCTTCAATAATCTCTTTGGCTTGTTGTTGATGCCTTTGTGCTGTACTTTCAATTAAAGTGATGGCACGACTTAAAGCCGTTTGATTTCCAATTAATATTCCTTGAATTAATTGTTGAGCAGTAGGCGTTTTTTTACGTTGTTGCTTCAATTTTTCAGCAACTGAATTACTCAATGTTTCGGGTTGTAAAACACCTTCTTTTTCATTTAAAGCAGTACTATGTTTTTTGTTTTTTGGCATTTATTTTTCTTGTAATAAAACAGGAACTACAATAATATCCCAAGCTAAAATCATAATAGTATTCTTTTTATTTTCAGTAAATGAAATCGTAAAATTTTCTGTTACAGTTAAACTTTTTGAAGAAGGTGCCGTAGCAACTACCACATCATATTCAGGTTCTCTCGAAGGAGTTTGATCGCTAAATTTTACACCCCAATCATACATTTCAGAATTAAAAATAACTTGCCAAGATGATTCTCCAGGAATAGTCCAAAGGCTATAGGTTCCTTTTGGTAAAGTCTTTCCATGGATTAATAAATCTTTGTTGGTAGTAAAGGTGGATGCTTCGTTAGCACCAGTTCGCCAAACTTCATCATAAGGTACCAACTCTCCAAAAATGGTTCTTCCTTTTTTACTCGGACTGTTATAAAAAACTCTTAATTCCAGGTCATTTTGATTAAAAGAAATGTGTTTTTCGGGACTATGTACCTTGGTTTGTGAAATTATATACGGACCAACTGCAAACTTCATTAATAGGAAAAGAACAAGTACGATTCCGATAATCCACAGTAACACTTTTTTTAATTTGCTCATAATTGTTAATTTTAAGGGATAAAGATAGTTAAAACAAATATACGACCTAAGATGCAATGAGATAAGATAATATGATTTAGGGCAAACACATACTTTTTTAAAAGCCACAAATTCACGAATTCCTTCTTTAATTAATCAAAAATAATTAATAAATTAACTCAAATATTTTAAAATCCAAAGGATTTTTAATTCGTGAAATTATAAATACTTTCTTTTTTTGAATAAAATTCGTGAATTAGTGGCAAAAGAATAAAAAAACAAAAGTATTCGTTTGCTCTGGACTTACAACTTACGACAAATTGTAAATGAAGAAATAAGATTAAAACATTAGAAAATGTTACTTCTTACGATTATCAAGTCTTTATTTTTTTGTCTTTCAGCATAGCGGTCTTAAATCTTTTTAAATATTCTGCAACATTCGTATTTTTACATCGTCTTTATATCGAACAGCAATCAAAAAACCATCGAATTTGTCGGATAAATTACTTATTGAACAATGCAGAAATAACAACCGAAAGGCACAAATGGCTTTATATCGCCAATATTGTGATGGAATGTTTGTAGTGGCGCAACGGTATTTAAAAGACAAACACGCCGCAGAAGATGCGATGCAAGAAGCTTTTGTAAAGGCGTTTTGCAAATTGGACCAGTTTAAAGGGGACGTCACCTTTGGGGCTTGGTTAAAACGAATTGTTATTAATAAATGCTTGGACACCATTAAAAGTAGAAAATTAGAAACCGAATCGATAGATGATTCAGTTTTTGAAATTGTTCAAGACGATGACAATTGGAACGTAAGTGATGAAGCAACGGTTACAGAAATAATTTCAGCAATTGACGAATTGCCTACTAATTATCGATTTGTAGTTCAGTTGTTTTTATTGGAAGGCTATGACCATCAAGAAATTTCACAAGTTTTGTGTATTTCAGAAAATACCTCCCGAACCAACTTACACAGAGGAAAATCAATTTTGAAGAAAAACTTAAAACATTTGCAATATGGCACAGGATCTTAGAGAATTATTGAAGGGAAAAAATCCTGAAAATAAAACCTTATCAAAAGGACACGAAAGTAAGTTTGAAGCAATGCTAGAAGAAGCAATGCCTTTTGAAGATAAATCTTCTTTTAATTGGATGAAAGTTGCTGCCATTGCGATAGTAATGTTAGGAGTAGCGTTTTTTGGATATCAGTATTTGTCGGATTTCACAGGAAATTCAATAGATAAAAATTCAAATCCAATAGTAAATACGGAAAAGACAACCACCGAAAAAACCAATCAGATTTCCTTGGGAGATTTGTCGCCAGATTTAAAAAAGGTAGAAGAATATTACTTAATGGGAATTAATGTACAGTTAGCTTCCTTGAAAATAAATTCAGAAAACAAGGAGATGGTTGATGGTTTTATGAAGCAGTTGAGCAACCTCGATAAAGAATATAAACGCTTGAGTATAGAATTGAACAAAGAGGGGCCGAGTGAGGCAACCATCACCGCTTTGATTGATAATTTGAAATTACGTTTGGAATTGCTGTTCAAACTTAAAAACAAATTAAACGAACTTAAAACACAAGAAAATGAACCGATTAATAACATTTAGAAACAGCATTTTTACATTGCTATTATTGACTTCCGCTATATTTTACGGACAAAGTAAGTCTGTGGAAACATTCAATGCTTCGGAAGATATGACCGTGGAAGTAAACGCCACCTACACCAATATAATTTTTAAAACTTGGAATAAAAACAAGGTAGAAATAACTGCTTTTATCGACGATGATTCTTTAACGGAAGCAGAAAAACAAGAATATTTAAACTCTTGGAATTTTAATGTCCTCGGAAATAGTAAAAAAGTGGTAATCACTTCAAATTCATCAAGCAGTAGTAATTACGATTATTCAAATAATTTTGATGATATAAATATAAATATGGACTTTTTAGGTCCTCTTTTAGAATCTATTGAAGTACCAGATATGTCTAATATGACAGAAATTATTATGGAAAGCGTAGGAAATATAGATTTCGATTTTGAAGAATTTCAAGAAAATGAAGAAGAATATTTGGAGAAGTTTGAAAGAGAAATGGAACAAAACTTCGGTCCCGAATTTGAAGCTAAAATGGAAGCTTGGGGCGAACAATTTGGAAAAGATATGGAAGAAAATTTCGGACCAGAATTTGAAGAAAGAATGGAAGCATGGGGAGAGAAATTTGGGGATGATATGGAGAAATGGGGTGAAGAATTTGGGAAACAGTTTGAAGATAATTATGGGAAAGACCTTGAACGTCAAATAAAGGAGATGGAAATGGAAGCTGAACAAATGGGAGAAAAATATAAAGGAAAAAATAAATATAAAGGGAAACTTCAAAAAGTAAAAAAGACAATTATTATAAAAATGCCAAAAAACACCAAGACCGAGGTAAATGTTCGTCACGGTGAATTAAAAATGGCAAATGCTTATAATTTAAAAGCTACTTTAAATTATTCGCCATTTACTGTAGATAACATTGATGGGGGTCTTACCCTCATCAATGCTGCTTATGCACCGGTGATAGTAAATAATTGGAATCAAGGCTCCATGAATGTAAATTATGTAGAAGAATGTAGTATTAATAATGTGAAATCTATAAATCTTGAAGCAGTTTCGAGCAATGTTCTTATTGGTTTTATTGAAAAATCTGCCATACTTTCTGGTTCGATTGGAGATTTAAAAATTAATAAAATTTCCGATAATTTTTCAAATTTAGATATTGTTTTGGAAAATACAGATGCGGTTATTAAACTACCAAATACTTCATATTCCTTTTATTATAACGGTAAAAAGACACAGTTAGAAATCCCTACTTCGGTAAATCTCCAGTTAAATAAAACCGTTAATGGCGATCGAATTTTACAAAAGGGGTATCATCTTTCAAACACTCCCGATAAAAATATTAATATTAGAGCATTGTATAGCTCGGTTATTGTTCAATAAAAAAAATCATTTTGAATCCCCGAAGTTCTTCAAAATAATTTTATATTTTTTTAAGTAATTCTATTCTACATCCACAGTCACAATTTCCCCTCCCGAATTAAATTCCACACTTGTTCTGCTTTTTGGTATTTTAAAAAGCACCAATTCTCCTGATGTGTATGTTTGTTCTTTTCCAATAATAGTAGTAAAATGAACTATTTGTTTTGCACCTTCCGCAGTGAATTTTGTAATGTTAATCGTATTGGCTTTGTTAATTGGATTCACTAAAATGCCAGCAATATTAAACTTTTCAAAATCTAAATCGCTCACCTTATTTTTCATGGTTTTTGCAATTCCGAAGTAGTTATTAAATGCTTCTTGGTTTGAAACGACAACAAATTTATAAGCCTGATCAAACTCAACAGTATTTTTTATGTAATAACCAGAAAGTTTGTCAAATTTTGTAACGCCTCCTAATGGTTTTACTTCTTTTTTATCCATTGTGGTTTCTGTTTCTTTATTTGTATCAATTGACTCCTTCTTTTCTTCTTTACAAGCCATAATTAATAATGTAAAGAGTACTAATACTGATAGTTTTTTTATAGTCATTTTTATATTTTTTAAATTCATACGATGACTCAAAGTCATCGTATGAATAGTTATATATTATTTTTTAAAAACCGATTTTCCTTCTTTAATCGTTTCGACAACTTTAATGTCTTTTATAGCATCTACATCTTTAACTTTTAGAGGATTGGTATCTAAAATTACAAAATCGGCTAATAGACCTTTTTTAATACTTCCTTTTCTGTTTTCTTCAAAAAATTGGTAAGCAGGTCCTGTTGTTAATGATTGTAATGCTGCATAGGCATCGATCACTTGATCACCACCTAATATTTTACCACTTCTGGTTTCACGTTTCATTGAAGTCCACATTACAAAAAATGGATCTAATAAAGTTACATTAAAATCGGTGTGATTAGAAGTAATGATACCTAAGTCGTTTGCTGCTTTCATCGGACTGATAAATGATGCTTTTTCTAAACCTACATTTCTGATATGAACATCACCCCAATAAAAAGCGTGGTTTGTAAAATACGTAGGAGAGATTCCTAATTCTACATATTTTTTTAAATGTTCCAGTTTCTGAAATTGTGAGTGGATGATGATTGGTCGCTTATCATCTGCCGCTTTTATTCCAGCATTTTCAATAGCATAAATAGCATCTTCAATGGCTCCATCTCCATTTGCGTGAAACATAATTTGCACATTATTACTAACCATTGTTTTTGCTAATTTTGCTAATTCTTCTCTAGGAATCGAGGTGTTTCCTACCCAATTTTTTTCACCGTTTGGGCCAGGAACCGAATAAGGTTCTGCCATATAAGCAGTTAACCCTTGAGGGGATCCATCCAACGTAAATTTTCCACCTGCAAATTTTAAGTGATTGTCATAAGTTCCAAAAGGATATTCAGGATTGTTTAACCATTTATCCATTTCATTAAAACCAGGAAGTGAAGCAATATCGATAAAAAAGCGTCCTTCTTTTGCAGCTCTTTTAAGTGTATTCATATCTTTAATATGTGTAAAACCTTCAACCGCATGTGTATACCCGTTGCTAACATATTGCATTTGAGCAGCTTTCATTAGGTTCATCATTTCATCTTCCGAAGGTTGCGGTAATTTATTGAAAACAGGCATATACGCCATTTCCATTAACAGTCCTGCAGGTTCGTTTGTGCCTTCAATTCTAGCAACAACACCGCCTTCTGGAGTTTCGTAATTTTCATCTACTTCAGCCCATTCCAAAGCTTTTGAATTTAAAACACCACCGTGCATTGATATATGAACAATCAAAACTTTGTTATTAGGAAACGCTTTGTCTAAATCCATTTTTGTAATATGACGTTTTTCAGCAAGCAAATCTTGATCGTAGCCCCAACCAACAATCCATTCGCCATCTTTAATTCCTTTTTCTTCTTTAAATTTTTCTAGCTTTTTAATCATTGAAGGAATATCGGTAACATCGCCCATTGGAGGTGAAGCAACGTTAACTTGAGTGCTCATTAAAACTGCCGACATAAAATGACTGTGTGGGTCAATAAAACTCGGCAACATTGTTTTGCCTTGTAAATCTACTTCAACTGTTTTACCAGCAAAATTATTTACAGCATTGGCTTTATCACCTGCATAAATAATTTTTCCGTCACGCTCAATTACGGCTTCTACATATTGAGGTATATCTCCATCCATCGTGATGATATCTCCACCATAATAGAGTATTTGAGATAAGCTGTTGTTTTCTGAAACTTCAGAAGTTGCTTCCGTTTCTTTGTTTTTACAACTAATTATTGTTGCAAAAACTAGTGCTAAAATTAAAATTTTTTTAATCATAATATGTTAGTTTTGAATATGGTTACTTGTTTAAATGTGCTTTTCCGTGGTAAATAGATCCTTCCACATAAATATCTTTAATGTGCATTTTAGCTACTTTAAAAGGGTTTTCTTTTAATAAAGTAAAATTCGCATCTTTTCCTACTTTAATTGAACCCATTTTTTCTTCTAAATTTAAGGTTCTTGCAGCGGTGATGGTAATACCTTTCATTCCGTCATACACGTTTATACGTTGGTCTTGCGAAACCAATGTATGCTCCGAAGTCATTCTGTTAATAGCAGTCCAAGCCAAGGTTAAGGGTTCTGCGGGAGCCATAGCAAAATCTGAATGGAAAGAAACAGGAATTCCTCTATCTCTTAAAGATTTTATATGCACTAAATTACGAGCTCTATCTGGTCCCAATCCGTATTCAGAATATTTATCTGCTAATGCCCAAAGGTAATATGGATTTGCAGAAGCTTCTACACCTAATTTTTTCATTTGGTCTGCTTGATCATCGGTAAAGTAGCCAACGTGATGCAATGTTAAACGGTGGTTTTTTCTTGGATTACGCTTCATCATATCTTCTACGATGTCCAAACACATTTGAATTCCTAAATCTCCATTAGCGTGAATATTAATTTTATAACCTTTATCCCAATAAAAATTCATTTGTTCTTTAAACACATCTAATGGTGTAATCCATTGTCCTTCAAAACCGTCGGTATAACCCTCTTTCATTTGCATTGCTAAAGAATAAATAGCACCATCAGCAAATAATTTCACTTGCTTTGGAAGCATAAAAATATTCTGGGTATTGTATTTTTCTGGAGCGGCAGCCATCAATTCTTCTGCTTTTTCCAAACCTCCAGCATTTAAGGTTAAATAGGTTCCGTTTAAAACATTGTAAATTTCGAAAGGTGGATTTTTGTCCATTTCAGCTTTCAGCAAACCATATTCCATATCTAAATCTACATTCGGTAATCCTTGTTCGGCTATGGTAGTAATTCCATTTTTTTCCATTAATAAGGTCATGTCTTCCAAGCCTTTTTTGTACTTAACAGGATCTAATAAGAAAGAAGAAATATGTGGAGCTAATGCCATCCAACCTGCTTCATAAAAATGACCATTGTCCCATTCTACTTGTGGGTTTCCTTTAAATTGATCGGCATTAATTTTATACAATTCAACAGCTTTTTCATTTAAGAAGGCTTCATGAAACGATCTGTGAATAATGGTTACAGGAATATCTGGTGCGAGTTCAGATAATATTTTTTTATTTAATTCTCCGTGCCATAAAGGGTGATATCCCCAAATAAATAATACTTCGTCTGTTTTTCCGTTTTTATCTATAGATTCTTTCAAACGATTCAAATATTCCTCTTGACCTTGTACTCCTTTTTTTATTCCCTCGGGAACGTGCCAATCGTAAGGTGCAACAATATCTCCCGATAATATGATAGCTGCAATTAACGGATGAAGATGTGGTTCAATAAACCCAGGCATCATGGTTTTGCCTTCTAAATTATAAAGAGTTGCATTTGCAAATTGTTTTTCTGCAGCTGCTTTAGACCCCACAAACACTATTTTTCCGTCTTGTTGTACTACTGCTTCCGCATAGGCTTCACTGGTCCCTTCCATCGTGATAATATCACCACCATAATAAAGGGTTTGATTTGCTGAGGATGTAACCGAACTAGGTTTCCGTGCTTTGTCGGTTGTTTCGTTTTTACAACTAAAAAATATTGTAAATACTGCTAGTAGTAGTATTGATTTTTTAAACATAATTATTAAAATTAATTCTGTTGAATGTTTAGATAGTAAAGTTAATAAAAAAATTTAATTTTTTTTTTTTTTACAGACT
>NVUT01000060.1 GCA_002733185.1 Flavobacterium sp.
AATATATTTTCTTAAATTTGAATTATGAAAGTACAGTTAAAAATACTTGCTATAGGGTTTATTTTAAATCCAATTTTAAATTACTCCCAAGAACAAGGCTCTATCCCAAGCAATACGTATATTGAAATTATGGAAGATAAGTTAAGTATAAAGATTGATGTTGATAATGATATTGAAACTTTTTCAGCAGAACAAAGTGGGGTTGAATTTGAAATAAAACCCAATATAGATTATCGTACAGAATTGTCTGTACACTATCGTTTTATCTCATTTAAATTAGGGTTTTCACCTCATTTATTTACCAACTTCGATAAAGAAAATAAAGGAAAAACAAAGGTGTTTAAATTTGAAACCGATTTTTATATTAAAAAATGGATACAGACCTTATCCTATTCTCAAACCAAAGGTTATTATTCGCCAGATTTTCCTGTACCAAATGATTTTGCTACCGATTATTTAATTTTAGATAAATTAAAAGTATATAATTACAAAGGGATTACCCGGTATCGATTTAATCCAAATTATTCTATTAAAGCAATTACAACTCAAACCGAAATTCAACGAAAAAGTGCTGGAACCTTTATGCCCAGCCTTACCTATAGTTATAATCAATTAAAAAATGGAGCAACTAATCAACAACTTAATACTTTTAATTTTATTTTAAGTGCTGGTTATTTACATACGTTTGTAATTAATAAAAAACTTTATGCTAGTATTGGAGCTGCACCTGGAGCAGGTGTAGATTTTAATAAGATTATTGTTAAAATTGATGGTGATAAAATAACAGATAATGACTCTAATTATACGTTTAATTTTGATGGCCATTTAGGTCTGGGGTATAATTCTAACCAGTGGTTTGGAGGAGGTTTCTTTAGGTTGCTAACTACCACTAGAAAAGAAACTACAATTGTAAATTATGACACTTTTAGAACACATTTTCAAGTGTTTATAGGTTATCGATTTGGAGCTCCAAAGTTTTTGAAAAAACAAGCAGATTGGGTTGAGGAAAAGATGCCTTTTTAAAAACATTTTGAAAGCAGAAAAATAAAAAAAGCCTAACTTAATTAAAAGTTAGGCTTTTTTGTCGGGGTGGCAGGATTCGAACCTGCGGCCTCCACGTCCCAAACGTGGCGCGATAACCGGGCTACGCTACACCCCGAGTAAGTTATCTGGAATTATTAATTCCTATTTCAATGATGCGGAGAGACAGGGATTCGAACCCTGGGTACCCTTTTGAGGTACGCTTATTTAGCAAACAAGTCCTTTCGGCCACTCAGGCATCTCTCCAATTTAAAAACAACTGTTTGTTATAAATTGCGAGTGCAAATCTACTTCAACAATTCGTATATGCCAAACAAAAATGATGCTTTTTTCAATAAATTTTTAGTGAGTTTGTTTTCAGACTTTTGAGCAGACCAAAATAATTTTTATATTAGTACCCGTAGTAGTAAAAAACAAATAATCATCACCTCCATCACTAATTTTAAGTTTTTTTCTGATATTTGAAACACTCTCTGGAAAATTTCTAATTGTGATATTTGCCTTTTTCATATTTAAAAATATTTTTATTTCTTTTTTTGAATAAGGAATAGTTGTGTTTATAATAAATCTTCGTCCTGGAAAATCAACTAATTCATCACTAGTAAACAAATGAGTGTTTTTATGAAGTTTTTGAACGTTATATCTTTCAGAAACAAGATTAAAGGCACCACTTTTTAAAATAGATGCATTCGGCTCGTAAATATATTTTAAAGGTTCGGAGTACTCTGTATGTGATTCGTCACCTAAATTAAAATCAAATTTCTCAATAGTAGTTTTATTGAAGTTCCTAGTTTTAATTTTTGGCGTGTTTTTAAAACCTTTTTCAGCCAACCAAAGCAATTCTTTTACTTCGTTATTAACTGCCACAATATGTATTTCAGAAATATATTTAAGTTCATTTAAACCCAAAGATATATCAAGCATTGGGGAGGTTTTTATAAGAAGTTGTTTGCAGTGAAATAAAACTGAATCTAGATGTCCGGGAACATTAGGCAAACAATCTTTTAGTAAAAAAACTTTTCCTTTCAGGTCATTTCTTCTGGAAGGGTCTATATAAATAACGTCGTATTGATTTTTTTGAACTTGTTGTAATCCATCTTCTTTAAAACATTGTATATTCTTCTTTTGTAAAACCGAAAAATTATAAGTAGCAATTTCTGAAAGATAATTGTTGATTTCGAAATGCTGAACGTTTTTAAATTTTTCTGAGAAATAATAACTATCAATTCCAAATCCGCCAGTTACATCTGCAATCGTATTTCCATTAATTATAGAGGCTTTGTATTTGGCTGTTATTTCAGAAGATGTTTGTTCTAAGTTTAACTTTGGTGGGTAAAAAATATTTTTTGTTTGAAACCAAGTAGGAAGTTTTTTTTCAATTTTATTCCGACTTTCAATCTGTTGGATGAGTTCTTGAACTGTTACTTTCTCAAACGGGCTTCCTGCAAAAGCAAGTTTTGAAATATCCTTATTGTAATTAGTGATAAACTCCTGAATTTCCGAAGTTAATATTTCTTTATTTAAATTGATACTAAAGGTTTTTTGTGAGATTTTGAACTATTTTATTATCAGATAAAAACTCTTTTAAGATTACTTTTATCGAGGTGTATGCAGGAACTGCAATTATTAATCCTACAATTCCAAATACAACTCCAGCTATAGAAATTACTAAAAAAATTTCTAATGGATGTGACTTTACACTTTTCGAAAAAATAACGGGTTGACTAAAGAAATTATCTACCAACTGACCCATTAAAAAACCAATAAAAACAAAGATAGTTTTTGGTAAAATTACGGTTTGAAAATCACTTCCTATAAAACTTGTCATAGTTAAAAACATCATTAAAAGACCTCCTATTAGTGGACCTACGTAAGGTATTAAATTTAGTAACGCACATAAAAAAGCAATTACAATGGCATTATCTACACCAAAAATCAATAAAACAATCGTGTAAATAATAAACAGTATTAATATCTGGAATATAAGCCCAACAAAGTATCTTGATAACAAATCTTTAATTTTATTCATAGACCTTTTTGAGCCTTCTTCTTTACCGTCTGGCACTATAACTAACACAATTTGTTCTAGTAACTTGCTGTCTTTTAACAAGAAAAATGAAATAAATATAACCGAGAACAATGCGATACTAAAGGTTCCTAGACCACTAAATACCGAATTTAGAAAATTAGGAATTAATGAATAATCAAATTCAGATAAAAAACTCGATTTGGAAATTGAAGGGTTAATATCTAAATTTTTGTTTGAAAAATAGGTAACTACTTTATGGTTTAAGCTTTCAATAGTATGTTGTAATTCTTCAATATTTAACAATGATAAATTATGACCCTGCTCTACAACTAGCGGTATAAATAGGCTTATTAAACTAAAAAGCATTCCCATTAATAATAGTATGGTTACAACAACTGCAAGGGTATTTTTAAATTTTAATCGCTTTTTTAAAAAATCTACAATCGGCAAACCAATTAATGAAATAATTGCAGCAACTACTACATAAACGATTACAGATTGTATTTGATATAGAAATAGTAAAAGCAATAAAACTCCTACTATACTTGCTACTGCGCGTAATATGCCGTTTGAAATTATTTTTGAATCCATTTAGTAAATATATAATTTATTTATGATACTATAAAGTGCAATCGAAGTTGCTTGCACTACATTCATAGAACTATTTTCGCCAAACATAGGTATTGATATTGCCTTGTCTGCGAGATTTAAAACATTTTCTGAAATTCCATTTTGCTCATTTCCAATTATCAATATTGTTTTTTTGTTTTTTGAAACAAGAATATTTTCTACTGAAATACTTTTATCCGTAATTTCTAAAGCCAAAATTTGAAACCCTTCTTTTTTGAAGTTGTCGATTTCTGAAATAATATTGGTTGAAATTCGATACAACACTTTTTTTTGAGTACTTCTAGCAGTCTTCTGAAGCCGAGAAGATTTAATAGTAAGATCTGAATTAAAAAAAACAATTTCCGAAACTCCCAAAGCATCACAAATTCTAAATAAAGCACCTAAATTTGAAGGGCTTTTTACCCCATCGCAAAGCAACTTTATTGGAAATTTTTTATTAAAATTATCTGTATTGTTATGTTGGAGTTGGGTTGGCATTAATTTTTAAAAACATAATTAATAATGTTTGCACCCATTCGCAATGCTTTTAAACGCACTTGTTGCGGATCGTTATGAATTTCTGGGTTTTCCCACCCATCACCTAAGTCACTTTCAAAAGTATAAAGTAACACCAATCTTCCTTCATTAAAAATCCCGAATGCTTGCGGACGTGAATTGTCATGTTCATGTATTTTTGGAAGTCCTTTCGGAAATTTAAAAGGAGTATTAAAAATAGGATGTTTTTTAGGTATTTCAATCAATTCATTATTTGGAAATATTTTCACCAATTCTTTGCGTAAATATTTATCCATTCCGTAGTTATCATCAATATGAAGAAAACCACCACTTAACAGGTAATTGCGAAGATTTACAACGTCTTCTTCCGAGAAATACACATTCCCGTGTCCCGTCATATGTACAAAAGGATAGTCAAATATATCGATACTACTTGGCGTTACCACTTGTGGTTTTTTACTAAGAGTTGTATTGATATTTTCGTTGCAAAACTTAATTAAATTTGGTAAAGATGTAGGGTTTGCATACCAATCACCGCCACCGCCATATTGTAAAACTGCAATTTCTTGAGATGAAACTGAAATTGACAAAAATAAAAATAGGATTACTGAAAGTATTTTATTCATAGCTTTCAAAAATACAATTCTTTTTGTTTTATGGACTATTTATTCATTAACAAAAGCAACACTATGGCAGGCAACCAATGCAGCAGTTTCAGTTCGTAATCTACTTTCGCCCAAGCTTACAGGTTGAAAGCCTTCTTGTAAAGCGTTGTTGATTTCATTAATTGAAAAATCCCCTTCTGGGCCAATTAAAATTAGGTAATCTGCTTTGGGTATTAAAACGCTTTTTAAAGATTGTTTATTGGTTTCTTCGCAATGTGCTATTAACTTAAGGTGTCTTGTTGAATTTTGATTCCTAAAAAACTCTTTTAAGGAAATTGCTTCATTAATAACCGGTAAATAGGCTTTTAAAGATTGTTTCATGGCACTTTGAATTTTCTTTTCAAAACGTTCTAATTTAACGACTTTCCGTTCGCTATGTTCACAAATTATCGGTGTGATTTCTGAAATACCAATCTCGGTTGCTTTTTCTAAAAACCACTCATAACGATCGTTTAGTTTTGTTGGAGCCACCGCCAGATGAAGATAGTAGGGAAGGGATTCCTTGTTTTCTACAGAAAGAACTTTTGCAACACAATGTTTAGAGTTGGCCTGTAATAGTTCCACTTTAAAAAAGTAACCTTTTCCATTGGTAAGCATTAATTGGTCGCCTTCTTTTTTTCGAAGTACTTTAAATATATGCCTGCTTTCTTCTTTGTCAAAAAGTATTTCTTTGGAATTTTCGGTAATTGAAGGGTTGTAAAAAAGTTGCATTGTTTTCTATAGTTGAAAGAATAAATAAGTGCTATTTGAATACATTATACCTGTATTGGGACTTGCTTTATCAACGGTTTTGGTATGATTTCGTTGCGTTGGTTTAGCGACTAATTTAGTAAATAAAAACTGACCAATGGAATGAATGCGAGGATTTTCCGAAGGAAAATCAGCAGCAATGAATTATGCCAGTTGTTGTAGTGCGTTATTCTTATTCAATCTCAAATTTTCCAACTTCGTTTTTAGCTATAGAAATTTTAAAATTTAAGTTTTCATTAAAACCCAATCTAAATAATTCAATTAATGAAAATTCAATTCGGTCATAGTCTTTTCGTTCAAAATTATGCCAATGTACAGCTACGTGTCCTTCCTTATTCCTAAAAACCTTTGAGATTTTTAATCCTTCCATTATGCTTTCAGAGTTTTGCTCCAATTCTATAATTTTAGAAAGATGCTGAATTAACATATTCAAACCATAAGTTTCTGAAGGGTTAAGTTTATGAGTATCCAAACCTTGAATATTAATTGGAAAATCTAATTGAATTCCATTTATTGGTTTATTTATATTATATCCATTTTTAAGGTAAATAGCCTTTAATAATAGTTCTGTAGCTATTCCTATCGAAAGTCTTTTCTGAACATTTCTCAGCCATAATTTTAGAGGTTCTGGACTATCAATATCGTTAGTGAGTAAATGTGCTGATGTTTTCAAGTAATAGTCAGCCATTTGTTTGAATGGAATCCAATCTTTGAAGTCTGCACTAAATATTTTCGAATATTGCTTTTTTATTTCTTGTTCTAAAGACATTGTTTAATCTAATAATTTAACTACTTGTTCAAACCCTTCACTTAAAGTATTATATATTTCTTGTACAATTGTTTTATTCAAGACTTTTTTTATTGTTAAGTCTACCACTTTCCCTTTTAAGAGTTGAAACCAATTTTTCTTACCAAGATTAAAATGGTTTTTTAAATCCTCTATCTCATCGAAAATTATTTGTTGCCCAAAACCCTGCTCTTCAAGTTTTTTAAGAATATTATTCAGTTTGTTATGTAATTCAGATTCTTCCTCAACACTAAATTCGTCTTCAGACTTTGGTTCATAAGTATAAAACTGGTTTATATCATCAATTTCTTGGTCAATTGCAAATACAGCAATATCTCTTGCTTCATCGTAGCCACAACCAGTACAAGATTTCATATGTTCTTCTTTGTCGTTAATAGCCTTTACACGAAGAATTTTTAAAAAATCTAATTTGTTTCTGTCCCGATTGAAATTGTAAAGTTTAGAAGTCAAAGCTGATTTGATATTTTCTAAATCTTGTCTGATTCCAGAGTTTAGAAACCCATATTCATAAAATTCTTCAACTTCTTTTTCAATAATATTCATTCTGTTTTTTTAATGTCTTGTCCTAAAATACGGCTACAGGTTAAAATTGAATTTACGCTGTTAATTTATATACCATATTAGGTGTTTTAAAGTCTAAAGATAAGTG
>NVUT01000004.1 GCA_002733185.1 Flavobacterium sp.
GTCAAAATTGTTAAAATTATATATTTTATGTTAAATCTTTTATTTCCAAAAGTTTGTAGTGCATGTAAATCAGTTTTATTAAAAACGGAAGAAATACTTTGTACACAATGTCGACACAACCTCCCTTTAGTTAGTCATTATAAAACAGGAAATGAAACTATGAAAAACATTTTCTACGGAAAAATTCCTATTGAACAAGCAACTGCATTAATTAAATTTCAGAAAGGAGGAATTACCCAAGAATTACTTCATAATTTAAAATATAGAGGAAAAAAAGAAATTAGCTATTTTTTTGGGAAATGGTTGGGTAAAGAATTAGCTGAAACGCAAAAATATAAAAATATTGAAGTGGTAATTCCAGTACCACTTCACAAACAAAAACTTAAAAAAAGGGGTTACAATCAAGTGGAAGGGTTTGGTAAAGAAATAGCAAAAGCTCTTGGTATTCCTTATTATGATGATGTTTTAATTAAAATATCGAAAACCAAATCACAAGTTTTTAAACAACGATTTACACGATTTCAGTCGGAAGAAGTATTTACTATTCAAAAAGAAAAATTAATTGAAAACAAACATATTCTCTTAGTTGATGATATTATTACCACTGGTGCTACACTCGAAAATTGTGCGCTTCAATTACTAAAATCTAATAAGGTAAAACTAAGTTTTGCAACCATTGCAATCGCTTAACTATTTTGTCTATTTTTGTGAAATGAAGCGTCGATATATTCTCATCCCAATTCTTTTATTATTTGTGCTTTCGTTTGTAGATTGTGCAAAACGAGGGAGACCTTCTGGAGGTAAAAAAGATTCGATTCCTCCCGTAATTGTAAGAAGTAGCCCTGAAAATTACAGTATAAATTTTGAGGGAGATGAAATAAAAATTTACTTCGATGAATATATAAAATTAAAAGATTTAAGTAAAGAGCTAATCATTTCACCCCCACTTAAATACCAACCTTTAATTACTCCTTTGAGTACTGGAAAATTTATAAAAATTAAAATTAAAGATACTTTAAAAGAAAACACCACATATTCCTTTAACTTCGGAAAAAGTATCGTTGACAATAATGAAGGAAACGCTTTTAAATATTATAAATATATTTTATCGACAGGTGATTATATTGACAGTTTAAAGTTAAAAGGAACTATAAAAGATGCTTTATTATTAAAACCCAAAGGTCTTACAACTGTAATGTTATATGAAGTTACCGAAACTTTTAACGACTCTATAATTTACAAAGAAAAACCTACTTACATCACCACCACTAAAGACAGTACACAAACTTTTGAACTCACTAATTTAAAAGAAGGAAAATACCTTTTAATAGCTTTAAAGGAAAAAACAAACGATTATATTTTTCAGCCAGAATATGATAAAATAGGATTTGTAAATCAACTTATTACTATTCCAACAGACAGCTCTTACACCATTAATTTATTTAAAGAAACACCAGAATATTATATTGCAAAACCTAAACACGAAGGTAAAAACCATATTATTTTTGGCTATGAAGGTACTCCTGAAAATTTAGAAATCGAATTACAATCTAAGGTTCCATTCGAATTTAAAGAATATACTTATCACGCAACAAAAACCGACACCATTCATTATTGGTTTCAACCAGCTCTAGAAAACGACTCCTTAGTTTTTATTACAACTACTGCTATTTATAAAGACACTTTGGTTACAAGAATGCGGGATTTATATGCCGATACCTTGAAAATTAAAGCCATTAACGCTGGGGTTTTAACTCCAAATGACACTTTAAAATATTCTGTAAACACGCCGATTATTTCAATAGATACTGAAAAAATAACAGTGATGAATCAGGACTCACTTTTTATTCCAGTTAAAGCTACTATTAACAAAAAATACAATATTGCTTCGTTAGAATTTCCAATAAAAGACACCGAATATTATGCAGTTAAAATTTTCCCTGGAGCCTTTACCGATTTTTTTGAAAACACCAACGACACAATTGTTACAAGAGTAAGAACCAAAGAGCTTTCGGAATATGCTACCTTAAATATTACTTTAAATAATTTGGAAAGTTATCCTGTAATTGTTCAGTTAGTAAACTCAAGTTTTAAGGTTGTTTTTGAAGAATATCTAAGTGATAATAATTCAGCATTTTTTGAATATATTATTCCAGGCGATTATTATATTCGAATTATTTACGATGAAAATAAAAACAAGATTTGGGATACTGGAAATTACCTTCAAAAATTACAAGCTGAAAAAGTAATTTATTATCCAAAAATCCTAGAAGCAAGACCCAATTGGAGCTTGATGGAAACTTTTACTTTAGATTAAAAAAAATCATCCTAAGAACTTTAGAAAATCTTTTTATCATTCAAGTTTAAAATCATCCCGATCGTTTAAAAACTGAAGGTGCTTTCTGTTGCTTTCAATATGTTTTTCCTGAAGGGTAATCGTTTCAGTAAATTCTTCTTCAAAATTTAGAGTTGAAATTTGTTCGCCAAGCACATTGTATACTGCCGAATGTCCTGAGTATTTATGGACATTTCCGTCCTCTCCTATTCTGTTAACTCCAATGCAATAAGTCATATTTTCGATTGCTCTTGCCTTTAAAAGTGCATCCCAGGCAGTGATTCTCCTTTCGGGCCAATTGGCAACATAAAGTAGTACATCGTAATTTTGAGTGTTTCTTGCCCAAACTGGAAAACGCAAATCGTAACATATTAATGGATAGATTTTCCAACCTAAATAATCAATAATTACTTGCTCGTTTCCGGCTTTAAAGGTTTTCTCTTCTCCTGCCAATGTAAAAGTATGACGTTTATCGTAGGTTTTAAAATTTCCATCTGGGAATACAAAAAATAAGCGATTGTAGTAGTTATTGTTTCCTGTTAGTATAGGCAGGTCTGAAATTATAACGCTTCCCGTAATTGCACAATTCTTCTTTTTAGCTTCCCTTTGTAACCAATTTAGGGTTTCACCATTTTCTTCTTCAGCTAATTCTGAAGCATTCATCGTAAACCCAGTCGTAAACATTTCAGGAAGAATAATGAGGTTGGTTTCTTCTGAAATTGCTGCAATTTTATTAGAGAATAGTTGTCGGTTTGCTTCGGGGTTTTCCCAAACAAGTGATGATTGAATTATGGTTATTTTTAAGTTTTCTTTCATATTAAATCGCATTCAAAATTAAAGCAGCTTGTTGTAAGGTATCTTCCGTTTTAGCAAAACAAACACGTATTTGCTTAAAATCTTCTTTGTTGGTATTAAACACGGAAGTTGGAATCATTGCGATTTTATTCACTTTGGTTAATCGTTCAGTAAAAACAATATCACTTTCTTGAGATATTTCAGAAAAGTCTAACATCTGAAAATAAGTACCTTTTGATGGGATTATTTTAAACCTTGAGCCTTTTATTAATTCGAGGAAAACATCTCTTTTTTGTTGGTAAAAATCAGGAAGGTTTAAATAATGATCTGGAGTTTTAAGATATGCTGCCAAGGCTTTTTGCATAGGAGTATTTACAGAAAACACGTTGAATTGATGCACTTTTTTAAACTCCGTCATTAAGTTTTCAGGAGCTAAACAATAGCCCATTTTCCATCCGGTGTTATGAAATGTTTTCCCAAAGGAAGCAATTATAAAACTTCTAGCCGCTAATTCAGAAAAACGAGCAGCACTAAAATGTGTCTGATTGTCAAAAATTATATGCTCGTACACTTCATCACTAATTACTGACAAATCGTGTTTCTTTACCAAATCTTGTAATAGAAGCATATCGTTTTCAGCTAAAATAGTACCACTAGGATTGTGAGGCGAATTGATAATAATCAGTTTTGTTTTGGAAGAAATTTTATCTTCTACTTCTGTCCAATCAATCTTATATAAAGGAGCTTTTAGCTGTACTGGAATTGTTTTACCACCAAATAATTCGATGGAAGGATCGTAACAATCATAGGCCGGAGTAAAAATAATTGCTTCGTCTCCTTTATTAATAATTGCCGCAATTGCAGTAAATATCGCTTGAGTTGCACCAGCAGTTACAGTGATTTCAGTTGCAGGATTATAAACTTTATTATGAAGTAGTTTTGTTTTTATAGAAATCACTTCACGCAAACCCAAATCACCAGGCATTGGTGCATATTGGTTATAACCCTCTTTCATAGCTTTGTATACCAATTCTATTAACAAAGGGTCACTTTTAAAATTCGGGAAATCTTGTGAGAGATTTAAGGCTTTATTATCTGCCGCCATTTTGCTCATAACAGTAAAAATGGAAGTTTCAACATTTGGAAGTTTTGATATCATTCTATAAAAATAACTTTCCTTTAATTAGAAACAAAAAAATACACTCTTTTTTTGTGCTCATTAGAAAATGCGTACATTACAATCCCTATTTTGAAATAACCTATGAGGCAAGTTTTTTTTTACGTACTATTATTTTTATCGGTTTCATCTGTTTTTTCTCAAAATGATTCGGAAAAAAAAGAAGCCTTACGAATAAAAAAAATCGAAGAACGTAAGAATTTTCAAAAACTATTAGATTCGTCAAATGCATTTTATGACAGTGGGGATTACTCAAAATCATTTGACTTAAATATGAAAATACTTCCCTTATCGTTTAAAATTGGGGACAATTATTTCATACACCAAGCATATCGATATTTAGCTTATGATTATTTATTTTTAAATGACACCATTTTGGCAATGGATAGCTTTAAAAAATCTGAAAGCTATGCCAAGTTATCTAAGAATGATACAGCAACAGCTGTGACTTATATGGATTTGGGGAATGTTTACTCAACACAAGAAGACTATAAAAGAGCTTATATTTATTTTAATAGATCTATTAATTTATTTGAAAAAATAAATGATTCTGTTGGAATTGCAAAAGCACATTACAACCTTGTTTTAGCTGCCATTGGTAATACTGACTTTGATACTGCTTACATCCATATAACTAAAGCAAAAGATTTAAACAAGAACACTGATGACGCTTCTTTTTCAATTAATTTGGATAACTTTTTAGGTGAATATTATATACATAAAAAAGAATATGAAAAAGCAGATTTAACTTTTTTAATTGTTATTGAAAATGCTAAAAATAATAAGTTAGATATTGAACTTGAAAATGCTTACTACCTTTATAGTGAAAGTTTATTTGAACAAGGCAAATATAAAGAAGCTTATGAAACGTTTAAAATTTATGATGAATATAGTGATATAAATTCTGGTATTTACACCTCTGATGAACGATATACATTATCTCAAAAATTTCAACTTGACGAATATAGAAAAGACATTGAAGCAGCAAATTTAAACAATAAATTACAAGCAGAAATTGTAAAAAGCAAAAGTAGAGTCAATATTATTTTAATAATTGTTTCAGCAGTATTTTTAATATTATTAATCGCATTATATTCTGCCTCAATTAAAAGAATTAAGTTAGTTAAAAAACTCCGAATTAAAAATAAAGAAGCTTTAAAAGCTAAGGAAGAATCTGAAAAACTTTCCAAAGCAAAAGTAAAATTCTTTTCAACCGTTAGCCATGAATTACGTACACCTTTGTATGGTGTAATTGGGCTTAGTTCTGTTTTGTTAGAAGATAAATCTTTAAAGAAACATAAAAAAGATTTAAAATATTTAAAATTTTCGGCAGATTATTTGTTGGCATTAATCAACGATGTTTTACAAATAAATAAAATTGATTCAGAAAAATTTGAAGAAGAAACTACTTCGTTTAATCTAAGGGAATTAATTGAAACCATTACCTCTTCGTTCGAGTATATGCGGATTCAAAATGACAACCAATTGCATATCGAAATTTCTGATGATATTCCAGCTTTAATTAGAGGAAACACCGTTCAACTTTCTCAAATATTAATGAATTTAATTGGAAATGCATGTAAATTTACCGAAAATGGAAATGTTTATATCAAAGCTAAAACCATAAAAATTGATAACACTAAAGCGGCCATAAAATTTACAATTAAAGATACCGGAATTGGTATTGCTAAAAACAAACAGGATAGTGTTTTTGATGAATTCACACAAGTAGATTCGCTTAGTTATAGTGGTAATGGGTCTGGATTAGGGCTGCCAATTGTAAAGAAACTTCTGGCTCTATCAAATTCTGAAATCTATCTTGAAAGTGAATTAGGAAAAGGAGCCTTGTTTACTTTTACTTTAACTTTTGAAGTTTTAGAAAAAGCCATAAAGGATAATTCACTTATTAAATTTGATGCTTCTATACTAAAAGGCAAAAAAATATTAATTGTTGAAGATAACAGAATCAACCAAATAGTTACTCAAAAAATACTCGAACAAAAAGATATTATTTGTAGCATTGCTGAAAATGGTGAAGAAGCGATTGAAGAAATCAAACAGAATGATTATGACCTCGTTTTAATGGATATAAATATGCCAGTTAAAAATGGTATTGAAGCTTCAAAAGAGATTCGCAAATTCAATAAAACAATTCCAATTATTGCATTAACAGCCGTTGAAATTGAAGAAATGAGAAACAATATTTACATGTCAGGAATGAACGATATCGTTGTAAAACCTTATGACATTTCAAAATTTATTGATGTAATTATTAAAAATATTTCATTAAATATGAAAGTGAATACCTAAACTAGACTATCCCTTCAAACTTGCTTTTAAGAACTCTCTATTCATACGAGCAATATTGACCAAAGTAATTCCTTTAGGACATTCAATTTCACAAGCACCAGTATTCGTACAGTTTCCGAAACCTTCTAAGTCCATTTGATGAACCATATTTGTAACACGGTCTGCTGCTTCCACTTTACCCTGAGGTAATAATGCATATTGAGCAACTTTCGCTCCAACAAATAACATAGCCGAAGAATTTTTACAAGTAGCCACACAAGCGCCACAACCAATACAAGATGCAGCATCCATTGCTTCATCTGCTGCATGTTTAGAAATAGGAAGTGCATTTGCATCTTGAGTATTTCCTGAAGTATTTACAGAAATATAACCACCTGCTTGTTGAATACGCTCAAAAGCCATTCTGTCAACAACCAAATCTTTAATTACAGGAAAAGCAGCTGCTCTCCATGGCTCAATGTAAATTGTATCTCCATCATTAAACATTCGCATATGTAACTGGCAAGTAGTAATTCCACGATCGGGACCGTGAGCTTCTCCATTTATATAAAGTGAACACATTCCACAAATTCCTTCGCGACAATCGTGATCAAAAGCCACAGGCTCATCACCAGAATTTATCAGTTGCTCATTCAAAACATCCATCATTTCTAAAAAAGACATATGTTCTGAAATATCATTTACTTTATATTCGACCATAGCACCTTTGTCTTGTGGCCCTTTTTGTCTCCAAATTTTCAGTGTTAAATTCATATCTCTTTTTTATTTATATGATCTTTGTTTCAACTCAATATCATGAAACTCTAATTCTTCTTTATGTAAAACTGCATCTGCAGGTTCTCCTTTATATTCCCAAGCAGAAACGTATTTGTAATCTACATCATTACGTAGGGCTTCTCCTTTTTGTTCTCCTTCAGTTACCACACTTTCTTCACGGTAATGACCTCCACAAGATTCATTTCTGTCCAAAGCATCTTTTGCAAACAATTCTCCTAATTCTAAGAAATCTGCTACTCTACCTGCTTTTTCTAATTCCATATTCATTTCATTGGAATCTCCAGGAACTGTTACGTCTTTCCAGAATTCTTCACGTATTGCTTTAATTTCAGCCATGGCTTCTTTTAAATGTTTTTCGTTACGTGCCATTCCAACTTTATCCCACATTACTTTTCCTAAACGTTTGTGGAAATGATCTACTGTTTTTGTTCCTTTATTATTTATAAAGAAATTAATACGTTCGGTTACTTCTTTTTCAACATCATCAAATTCTTTGGTGTCCGTTGCAATTTTTCCTGTTCTAATTTCGTCAGCCAAATAACTTCCTATGGTATAAGGCAATACAAAATAACCATCTGCCAATCCTTGCATTAATGCAGAAGCTCCCAATCTGTTTGCTCCGTGATCAGAGAAATTTGCTTCTCCTAAACAATACAATCCAGGAACAGTTGTCATTAAATTATAATCTACCCAAACACCGCCCATCGTATAGTGGGTTGCTGGATAAATCATCATCGGAGTTTCATAAGGATTCTCGGCAATAATCTTCTCATACATTTGGAAAAGATTTCCGTATTTTTCTTCGATTATTCCTTGTCCTAATTTTATAATTTCTTCTTTTGAAGCATTTTTAATTCCGTGGATTTTTGCTTGCTCTTTTCCGTAACGTTCAAATGCAAATGCAAAATCTAAATACACTGCTTCTCCAGTTGCATTTACTCCGTAACCAGCGTCACAACGCTCTTTTGCAGCTCTTGAAGCTACATCACGAGGCACCAAGTTTCCGAAGGCAGGGTAACGTCTTTCTAAATAATAATCTCTATGTTCTTCAGCAATTTCAGTAGGTCTTAGTTTTCCCTGCTGAATGGCTTTTGCATCTTCAATTCTTGCTGGAACCCAAATACGACCATCATTCCGAAGTGATTCAGACATCAACGTCAATTTAGATTGATAATCTCCAGATCTTGGAATACAAGTTGGGTGAATTTGTGTGAAGCAAGGGTTTGCAAAATACGCTCCTTTTTTATGAATTTTCCATGCAGCAGTTGAATTCGATCCCATTGCGTTGGTGGATAGAAAATATACATTTCCGTAACCTCCTGTTGCGATTACTACTGCGTGAGCTGAATGTCTGTCTATTTCACCAGTAATTAAATTACGAGTGATAATCCCTCTTGCTTTTCCGTCTATTTTCACAACATCTAGCATTTCATGACGGTTAAACATTTCAATTTTACCACGAGCAATTTGTCTATTCATTGCTGAATAAGCTCCTAATAATAATTGCTGTCCTGTCTGTCCTTTCGCATAAAAAGTACGAGAAACCAACACACCACCGAATGAACGATTGTCTAACAATCCACCATAATCACGAGCAAAAGGAACTCCTTGTGCTACACATTGATCAATGATATTTCCTGAAACTTCCGCCAAACGATACACATTTGCTTCCCGAGAACGATAATCACCACCTTTTACAGTATCGTAAAAAAGACGGTAATCTGAATCTCCATCTCCCATATAGTTTTTGGAAGCATTGATTCCTCCTTGTGCTGCAATAGAGTGTGCACGACGAGGAGAATCTTGGTAACAAAATGCTTTTACGTTATAACCTTGCTCCGCCAAAGTTGCCGCGGCAGATCCACCAGCAAGTCCAGTACCAACAACGATAATATCAATATTACGTTTATTGGCAGGATTAACAAGGTCAACCTTATTTTTATAATTCGTCCATTTGTCTTTAATAGGACCTTCGGGTACTTTTGAATCTAATACAGACATATTTTTGTATTATTTAATGAGTAAAATGGTGAAAAAGTGCAATGAAAATAAAAGTTAATGGAATAACGATTGCATACGTTTTTCCAAAATTTCTCACACATTTTGAATATTTATTGTTCATTCCCATGGATTGGAATGCTGACTGAAAACCATGTAATAAATGCAATCCTAAAAACACAAAAGCTAAAACATAAGCACCAACTCTATAAGGATTTACAAATTTTTCACGAAGTTCATGATAGTAACGTGTTGGGTCTTCTGGTAACACCTCGATATATTTATGATTAATTTCTGGTATCCAAAAATCGATAAAGTGTAAAACGATAAAAGCTAAAATAGCCAAACCACTATAAATCATGTTTCTACTAACCCAACTAGAATTAGCAGCACCATTATTTTTAGCATAATTGTTTACACCAGCAGCTTTTCTGTTTTTTATTTCTAGTATAAATCCAAGTACAAAATGAAAAATCACACCAATAACCAATACTGGTTGCATGGCAAACTGAATTAGTGGATTGGTTCCCATAAAATGTGAAGCCGTATTAAACGCCTCTTCACTAAAAACAGAGACGAGATTTACGGATACATGAATTAATAAAAAGAATACTAGAAAAAGTGCCGAAAGTGCCATCGAAACTTTTCTGGCGATTGAAGAGGATAAGATTCCCATTGTTTATAAAATTTTTCTTGATAAGTCCTACAAAATTACGGCTCTATTAAAAAACAGCCAAACTTTATAGATTGTTTTATTTGGTATTTAGAATTGTTATAAATACAAGACTATTTAATTTCTAAAGCAGTCATTATTCCATTAATATAAATTGTGTAGTTCCCTTTTGGCAAATAATACTTTCCATTTTTTGCTTCCGAAATCTCTATATCTTTTTTTGTTAAAGCTTTTTTTCCTTTTTCTGAAACAGTCACATCATAATCAAATACATTTACTCCTTTTACTGCATCTATATTGTAATTTTGAACTTCAGTTCCATCTTCTGTTTGGATTGAAATGGTAACTTTTTCTGCTTTTGGGTTATAAAACTGAATAGCTATCGAAGGCTCATACACTTCACTCCATTGACTCCGAGAATCTCCCCAACGTGAATAATAACGTATCGATTCAATTTCTGAAATAGTTACTTCTCCTTCTTTACTATTTTGTAATAGTTCAATATTCGCAATATAAATAGAGCGTCCATGAGTTCCCAAGACCAAATCGTTTGCTTCTGGCTGAATTACTAAATCGTGAAATGCCACATTGGGCAATCCTTCAGAAAAAGGGTGCCAAGTTTCTCCTTTATTTAAGGTAACATAAACTCCGTTATCGGTTCCTAAATACAATACGTTTTCATTTTTAGGATCTTCCTTTATTACATTTATAGCTCCAATTGGTAAATTATTGCTGATGTTTTTCCAAGACACTCCATAATTATCACTCATATATACATAAGGTGTAAAGTCATCCCAGCGATACCCATTTAAAGTCACATAAACTCGCTCTTTTTTATGCTGAGAAGCAATCACTCTACTTACCCATAAATCCTTAGGAAAGCTTGCTGAAATATTCGTCCAATCACCTCCACTATTTTTTGAAATTTGAACCAGTCCATCATCACTTCCTGTATAAAGTAATCCAAACTGAAACGGAGATTCACTTATCGAAGCTATTGTTCCATAAGCAACATTTCCTTTTTTACCTCCTTTGGTTAAATCTTCTGAAATTGCTTCCCAATCATTACCTTGATTCATACTTCGCATTAATTTGTTGCCTCCCAAATACAAAATATCTTGATTGTGTTTACTCAATAAAATAGGAGTTTGCCAATTAAAACGATAGGGATTTTCGCCCAATTCATGTTTTGGCTGAATGTAAGTTTGCTCTTCTGTTTCACGATTCAATCTAAAATAATTTCCGAACTGAAATCCTGTATAAACAGTATTACTATTTCGGCTGTCTATTTCCACTTGCATTCCGTCGCCACCCATAATAAATTCGAAAGGATAGTTTCCAGATTGATGCCAACTAGTACTTTCCTTGTTGGTATGAGAACCTACCCAAACACCATTATCCTGCAATCCTCCATAAACATTATAAGGTTTTTCGTGGTCGATATTTACTGAATAAAATTGTCCTACGGGAGGTGTATTGCACTTGATCCAGTTTTCACCATCATCGTAACTTATATTTAAACCACCATCGTTCCCGTTGATTAAATGCCCTGACATATTTGGATTGATCCATAAATCATGGTGATCTCCATGAACATTATTTCCGTTAATAGAAGTAAAGGTCTTTCCGCCATCTTTCGATTTTAAAATAGGAACTCCATAAATATAAATCCCATCTTTATTGCTAGGATCTACGTGAATTTTTCCGAAGTAATAACCGTATGAATAATATAAACCATCTAAAAATCCATCATGTGTTTTCTTCCAAGATTTTCCTCCATCGGTACTTTTATAAACCTCAGCACCAATTACTGGCGTGTCGAATAAAAGCGAATTGGCGTCTTCTAAATATTTTGCTAAATCAATAGGCTTTACTGTTCCTTCTCTTACACTTTTCTTAACAGATGCTGCTGTATGTTTTTTAGAAAATCGATTCGATTTTAAATATGTTGAAAGCTTTTCGTCTTCTAAGTTTAATAATTCTGAAGAAGTCATCGTTTTAAAATCTTCTTTGGTTAATCCTTCATTTTTCTTCTTTTTTGAGTCGTCTTCTCTTCTAGATTGATTGTCATGAATTGCATACACCGTGTTTTCACCATAGATTGCAATTCCAATTCTTCCAACGCCATCTCCAGTTGGAAATCCACTTCCTTCACCTGAAACCATTTCCCACGTAACACCTGCATCGGTACTTTTGTAAATTGCAGAACCTTCTCCACTTCCTTTAAAATCCCAAGCTTTTCTATCCTTATCCCAAGAAGAAGCATACATTAAATTGAAATTATTTGGATCTACTTGCATTTCAATAATCCCAGATTGATTATTTACAAATAGTGTTTTGTTCCAAGTTTTTCCTTCATCTGTCGATTTGAAAACTCCACGTTCATCGTTTGGAGAATATAAATGACCAACGGCACTTACTACTATTTCGTTTGAATTATCTGGATTGATTAATATACTACTTATATGGTGTGAGTCTGTCAAACCCATATTCTCCCATGTTTTACCATGATCGATTGATTTTAGCAATCCTATTCCAGCATACGAAGACCTTGRAGCATTTACTTCTCCAGTACCCACCCAAATGGTTTTGGTTTTCCAATCTACTGTTAAACTCCCCACATTTTGTGTCGGGCTATTGTCTAATATTGGAGTAAAAGAAGTCCCGTTATTATCACTATACCAAACCCCACCACTAGCATATCCTATATAAAATTCTGTTGGATTATTTGGATTTACTGAAATCTCCGTAATTCGACCACTCATCACCGAAGGGCCGATGTTTTTAAACGGAAGGTTTTTAACCAAAGACGTTTCAATAAGTTCTTGTTTTTGATTTAATCCTTTTTCAATATCACTAGCATTTGTTGCAGGTTGTTGCGAAAAAGCTTGAACAGAAATAATGGCTAGAAAGTAGAATATTAGTTTTTTCATTGTTGGTTTATTTAGAGTTGTGAATTTACAGAAACATTGAATATTACACAATGATAGAAAGTTAAAAAAAACATCCATCCCTAACCCTTCCTTCAAAGGAAGGGAACTGAAGTATCATAGCTCCTATTTGAAGCGATGTGCTAAGCTTGCCGAAGTAAGAGGTTGGGAAGATGTATCAAAGTGATTCAGAAATAGATTCTCGAAGTTGCTTTAAAACTAAATCCATTTCAGTAAGAATTTCTTTATTAGAAAATCGAATAAACCGAACACCATATTCCTCAATTCTCCCTTGTCTTTTTGCATCTTCTAAAAAATTATTATCGTGGCTAGAGCCATCAACTTCAATAACTAATCCTATTTCGTGACAATAAAAATCTACAATATAATCCAACATTGGAACTTGCCGATGAAATTCGACTCCCAAAGATTTTTTTCTAATTCGTTGCCATAATTCTTCTTCGGTATCTGTTTGGTTTCTTCTCAATTTCTGAGCTCTACTTTTTAAATCTCTACGATATGGAATTATTTTATTTGCCATTTAGTAAATGTAAAAAATAATTTCAACATCAAACAATATATAACATCCACCCCAACCCTTCCTTCAGAGGAAGGGAGCTTAATTGTAACTAAATCTAAAAGCTCCCTCTTCGAAGAGGGGGTTGGGGGAAATGTTTTTACAAAGCTTGTCGAGGTTAGAAACTGGGGAGATGTATTAAACTTTAATCTCCATTTAACACCCAAACCCCATAATATTTTTTACTTTTGATACTCTAAAATAATTTCAAAATGAAATACCACCAAATCGACCGAAATCTCTTCATTAAAAACCGTAAAAATTTTATGGCACAAATGAAGCCAAATAGTCTTGCGATATTTAACAGTAATGATATTTACCCAATCACTGCAGATAGCACGATGCCGTTTCAGCAGCATAGAGATATCTTTTATTTAAGCGGTGTGGATCAAGAAGAAAGTGTGTTGGTTTTATTTCCAGATGCTCCAAATGATGCTCATAAAGAAATTCTATTTTTAAAAGAAACCAACGAGCATATTGCTGTTTGGGAAGGCGAAAAACTAACCAAAGAAAAAGCCCTAGAAACCAGCGGAATCAAAGCAGTATATTGGTTGCAAGAAATGGAAAAAATACTGTTCGAAGTTATGACACAATGCGAAACTGTTTACATAAACACGAACGAACATTACAGAGCCAATGTAGAAACCGAAACTAGAGAAGCTCGTTTTGTAAAAGGGTTTCTACAAAAATATCCTGCTCATAATGTAGCTAAAAGCAATCCTATTTTACAACGATTGCGTTCTGTAAAAGATCAAGTTGAATTGGATTTAATTCAAAAAGCATGTGATATTACTGAAAAAGGAATGCGTCGCGTCCTTAATTTTGTAAAACCAGGAGTGATGGAATACGAAATTGAGGCAGAATATATGCACGAATTTTTAAGAAATCGCTCTAAAGGATTTGCCTACACACCTATTATTGCAAGCGGAAACAATGCCAATGTATTACACTATATCGAAAACAACCAAACCTGTAATGACGGTGATTTAATATTGATTGATGTAGGAGCAGAATATGCAAATTATAGCAGTGATATGACACGTACCATTCCTGTAAATGGGAAATTTTCTAAACGTCAAAGAGAAGTATATGATGCTGTAAACAGAGTAAAAAATGAAGCTACAAAAATGTTGGTTCCTGGAGCAATTTGGAAGGAATACCACGTGGAAGTTGGAAATTTAATGACTTCAGAATTACTAGGTTTGGGATTGTTAGATAAAGCCGATGTAAAAAAGGAAAACCCAGATTGGCCAGCTTATAAAAAATATTTTATGCACGGAACCTCGCATCATATGGGATTAGACACCCACGATTATGGATTGCTTTGGGAACCTATGAAAGCCAATATGGTCTTTACCGTGGAACCTGGGATTTATATTCCTAAGGAAGGTTTCGGAATTCGTTTGGAAGACGATGTGGTGATTCAAGAAAATGGAGAACCATTTAATTTAATGCGAAATATTCCTATTGAAGCTGAAGAAATCGAGGACTTGATGAATAAATAATTTAAGAACTTACTTCTTTTGACTGAAATGATTTAGAAACCAAATTCGTAACTATAAAAGTTAGCAAAGCTGGCAATACCCAACCCATACTGTTACCAGAAAATGGAATAATTGATTTTATAAATTCTAGATTTTCTTCAGGAATTAAAAACTGAAGAAAATCTGGAATACTAAAAATAAAAGTCACTAAAACAACCGCCTTAAAAACAGTCTTCGATGCCCATTTCTTTGGTAAAGCATTTAGTAATATCAAAACAATCGTGATTGGATAAATAAACATCAAAGCAGGTAAAGCAATGTTTATAATATAATGCACATCAAACTGTCCAATAGCAACTCCAATAATACTTCCGAAAATTGCTGTTATCGTATAAGCAAGTTTTGAATTATTGGCAATTCCTTTTACAAAATCTGCGGTTCCTGTTAGTATTCCAACTGCTGTTGTAAAACAAGCCAATGCAACCAATACTCCTAAAAACACAGTACCAATATTACCTAATGCTTCAGTACTTAAAAAACTGAGTAATTCTGTTCTGTTATCTGTTTGGAAGCTTCCGTTATAATGTGCTCCTAAAGCAATCAACCCTCCATAAATCAACAACAATCCTAATCCGGACAAGAATCCTGCTTTTGTGATGATGGATTTCTTTTCAGCAAAAGAATAATTAGATTGTAAAGACAATGAAATTACAATTACTCCGCCCACCAAAACTCCGCCTATAGCGTCAAAAGTTTGGTACCCTTCTAGGATTCCTTCCGTAAAAGTATTATCGAAAATAGAGTTATTAATTGGAGACACTTCAGTAAATAATCCAATCCCTATTATAAAAAGAAGGATTAATATTATAAGAGGAGTTAGAAATTTCCCTATAAAATTCAAGATTTTATTTCGGTTTAAAACAAACACCAATACAACGCTAAAATATATGACACTTAGCCAAAAAGAGGATATGTTGAAATAGGGTTGTATTGTCATTTCATAAGTTACAGAAGCTGTTCTTGGAGCGGGTAATGTCACCGAAATCACATACACACAAACACTATAAACGATTGCGAATAACGGCGATACTTTATTTGCAAAATCCAACATGGTTCCTTGTAACTTTGCGTAACCATAGATAGCTAAAATTGGAATAACTACTGCCGATAATGCAAATCCAAAAGTGACTAATCCCCAACTATTCCCCGCATTATAGCCTAAAAATGGGGGTAGAATTAAATTCCCCGCTCCAAAAAAAAGAGAAAATAAGGCAAATGCCGTTATAAAGGTTTGTTTACTGTACTTCAAACTTAGATATTTGTTCTGCTAAATATAGAAAAATGATTGCTACTTTCAACAATTCCTCTATTCATTATACAATAACAGGTAAAGGCCCTGCATTGGTTTTATTACACGGGTTTTTGTTAAGTCCTACTATTTGGACGGAAATAATTCCAAAACTTGCTAAAAAAAATCAAGTGATTACTATCGATTTGCCAGGTCATGGTAAAAGTGAATGTGTTGCTGAAATTCATTCTATGGAATTGATGGCAGAAGTAGTTAATTCTATTTTAGTAGAAAACAATATTGAAAAAACTAATTTTATAGGACATTCTATGGGTGGCTATATCAGTCTTGCTTTTGCTGAAAAATATCCCGATAAGATAAACAAGTTGGTTTTATTAAATTCTTCTTCTGAAGCAGATTCTGAAGAAAGAAAAATTAATAGAAATAGAGCTATTAAAGTAATTGAAAATAATTCTGAAATTTTTATTAAAATGGGGATTGCAGCTTTATTTACTGAAGAAAGGCAAGGAAAATTTCAACATTTAATCGAAAAACTTTCAGAAGAAGCATTTAAATTTCCAGTAGAAGGAATTATCGCTTCAATAGAAGGAATGAAAATAAGAAAAGACAGAACATCAGTTTTGAAAAACTTTAAAGGAGAAAAATATATGATTTCTGGAGTAGAAGACCCTATAATTCCAATTACCAATTCCGAAAAAGTAGTTTCTTTAACAAATACAAAACTCTATAAAGTTCAATCTGGGCATATGAGCATTAACGAAAACATCGATGAAATAGTTAAAATTATGTATTTCATCGATTTTATATAACTTTTCATCTGATATTGAATTTTTATTTGTAAGTTTAGTCCTGCAATATAAAAATCATTAAAATGAAGTCAACATCCCCAAATCAAAACTTCAGCCTCACGAGTATTTTTTGTTCAACATTTGGACATCGATATGAAAAATCAAAAAAAATCACTAATCACATTAGTGAATACAAATGCAAAACCTGTGGACAAGAAGTAACCAATGTCGTTTCAGGTAGAATTGAAATTTTAACTTTCAAAAACAGGAAAATAAACGCCTGTCTTTCAGAATTCTTTCAGAAAAAATTACAACAAACCCCAACTCATTAGATTATGAAAGCACTAATATGCAAATTAATAGGACACGATTATCATCAAAAAAACAAAAAAAACTTGCTTTATGATAAAATTGAATGTAAAACCTGTAAACAAAACTTCACCACAGATGGTTATGGTAAAGTGGTTAAATTAACCTCTTTTTGGAAAAAGAATCACCTTTACATAGAAAAACATTTCGCAAAAGGTGTTTTCTCCTAACTTGTCTTTTCATCAAAAGAAGACCAGCCTCTAGCAATTAAAGGAATTTTCTCATTCCCACGAGTAATTAAATTAACTCCCTCATCTTTGTCGGTTATATGACCAATGATGCTAAAATGTGGGTTTGCTTTTATCTTCGGAAAATCTTCCATTTTAACTGTAAATAATAATTCGTAATCTTCACCTCCACTCAATGCAATAGTGGTACTATCTAATTTAAATTCTTCACAAGTAGAAATAACCTGTTGATCTAACGGAATTTTATCTTCATACAAATTACAACCCACTTTAGATTGCTTACAGATATGTAATATTTCTGAAGAAAGTCCATCACTAATATCAATCATAGCTGTTGGCATTACCTTTAAATCAGATAATAATTTTGGAATATCTTTTCTTGCTTCTGGTTTTAATTGACGTTCTATTAAATAAGTATATGCATCCAAATCTGGTTGCGATTGTGGATTTACTTCAAATACTTTCTTTTCTCTTTCTAAAATCTGAAGCCCTAAATAAGCTGCTCCCAAATCTCCTGAAACCACTAACAAATCGGTGTCTTTTGCGGTGTCTCTATAGACTGCTTTTCCTTTTAAAACAGTTCCGATTGCTGTAATACTAATAACCAATCCTGTTCTAGATGAAGTGGTATCACCTCCCACAACATCGATATTATAATATTTTGCAGCGGTATGGATTCCCTCGTATAATTCTTCTAAAGCTTCCACAGGAAAACGATTGGAAACTCCAATAGAAACTGTAATCTGTTTTGCTTCAGCGTTCATTGCATAAACATCAGATAAATTTACAACTACGGCTTTATAACCCAAATGTTTGAGAGGCATATAACTCATATCAAAATGCACCCCTTCTATTAGTAAATCTGTTGTAACCACTAATTCTTCATCAGAATTACAAGCTAAAACAGCAGCATCATCACCAATTCCTTTTATGGTAGATTCGTGTTTTATCTTAAAGTTCTTGGTAAGATGATCTATCAAACCAAATTCTCCTAATTCTGAAATATTGGTTTTTGAAGTGTTTTTATTTTCGAACATTTAATAGTATTTAAAATACAAAAATAAGTGTTACAATTGTGAATAAACAACAAATGCCAATAAAAGCAATTATTGGCATTTAAAAATCAATTAATTAAAACTAATTATTTTTGTTCTGTCTATCTGCTTTTTTCTGTGCTCTTTCCTCTTTTCTTAATCGTTTTTTTTCTGCTTTTCTTTCAGTTAATTCTTCATCTGTCAATTCTAAGTCCACAATTTGACTATTGTAATACAATGCATCTTTATCAATTGTAGACACATCAACATTTTGCTCATCAGCAACTTGTTGCGCATATTTGTCAATCTCCTCTTGCGAAACCCAACCGCCACCCAGGGCTTTGAACAGCTTTACATGAGCACTTAGCAAAGTTTGGAAATTATCAGAATATGCCAGTTCAGCTTGAAACTCTTTTTGCTGACTATCAATTACTTCCAAATAACTTGTTACTCCTTGATAATATCTTTTTCCTGATAAATAACTTGCATTTCTAGCTGCATTTAATTGCAATTGTCTAGCTTCTAATTCAGCTTTTAATGTTTCAATCTCTAATAAAGCATTGCTAACTTCTTGCATAGAATTTAAAACAGTAAATTCATAAGTCAATAAAGATTGTTTAGCAACTTCTCTGGCTATATCAACTCTACGAGCATTTTTACCAAATTCAAATAAAGGCCCTGTGATTCCAGCGGCAGCTCCCCAACCCAAACCACCAGATAACAAAGTTGACAGTTCTCCACTACCAACACCTAACAGTCCTGTTAAACTGATGGATGGAAAACGCATTGCTTGCGCCACACCAATATTTGCATTTTGAGTATGGTAATTTTGTGATGCTTGCAATATATCTGGTCTTCGTTGTAATATTTCTGATGGTAACCCTGTTGGAATAGAATCTGGTAATTTATAATTATCAAATGTTGTATAAGTTCTAATCACATCTGGGCTTTCGCCTAATAAAACACTTAAATTATTTTCAGTAAAACCAATAAAACGTTTAAACTGTGGTACAGCAGCCTGCGCAATTGCTTTTTGAATTTGAGCCTGATTTACATCAATAATATGTGTATAACCTTCATCAAATCTAGCTTGAATAATTTGCAAGGTACTATCTCTACTCGCCAAAGTACTTTCTGATATTTCAAGCTCGGTTCTATAATCTAATAATTTAAAATAATTAGTTGCTACTTCACTAATCAGCCCAATCTCAACAGCTCGCTTACCATAGAATGAACTTAACAATTCTGCTTTAGCTGCTTCTGAAGCTCTTCTGTATTTACCCCAAAAATCAAGTTCCCAACTAACATTTGTTGAAACACTAAAACTATTTACTGAATTATCTAATACAGAGTTCCCAGGGAAATTGGTACTTCCACCACTTGCATTATAACTAAACTTTGGCCCTTTATCAGCATTTGTAAAACCTACATTCGCCCTCGCTTGTTCAATTTTACTTGCAGCAATTAACAGGTTTTTATTATTTGCTAATGCTTTATATATTAACGTATCTAAAACGGGGTCATCAAATATTTTCCACCATTTTAAATTGATAATACTATCTGCATCTTTTGAAGCATATCTAAATGATTCTGTGTTTTCTTCTGTCTCAGGTTTGTGATAATTTGGACCAACAGCACAAGATTGAATCAAAACAATTGCAACTAATACGAAAAGATATATGTAAAAATTCTTTTTCATTCTTATTTATTTGATGATTCAATATCTAAATTTAATGACTCAGCTTCTAATAATTTTTCTCGRTCTCGYTTCTTTTCATAYCCYGCTAAYTTTCCWATYARMACAAATAACATWGGATACATAAATACYCCWARGAATGTRGCTRYAGACATTCCKCCTAATAAYGCCAYMCCCATMACYTTTCTWGATTCTGCWCCWGAACCWGATGCWACWACYAAAGGAAARACTCCTAAAATAAAAGAAAAAGCSGTCATTAAWATWGGWCKRAATCTTGATTTTGCTGCATTYATTGCYGMTTSAAAMARACTYAATCCKYTTTTAAATTCATCATTTGCAAACTCTACAATCAAAATGGCATTTTTAGCTGCCATACCAATCAACATCACAAATGAGACTTGTGCAAATATGTTATTTTCAAATGTTGGGCTTATCAATCTTCCAACCCATAAGAAAAATAATGCGCCAAATATGGCAAATGGCGTTCCTAACAAAATGGCAAATGGCAAAGACCAACTTTCATATTGTGCTGCTAAAATCAAGAATACAAATATTAATGAGAAAGTTAAAATCATAGCTAAAGAACCCGATGCTTTTTCTTCTTGAAAAGACATCGCATTCCAACTATAACTCATTTCTGAAGGCAATACCTCTGCTGCAACTTCTTTTAGTGCATTTCGTGCATCGGTAGAAGTATAACCATCAGCAGGAGAACCTGTTATTTCAACTGAACGAAATAAGTTAAAACGATTTGTATAATCTGGCCCAGATATTGGTTTAATAGTCGCAATGGTTGACAATGGCACCATATCGCCTTCCCTATTTTTTATAAAGAATTTATTGATACCAGATTCATCGACTCGATATTCGGGTTCTGCTTGAATGTAGGTTTTATACAATCTACCAAATCGTGTAAAATCATTTACATAAGCACCTCCCATAAAGGCACCAATTGTGGTGTATAAGTCATTCAATGGCACTCCTAATTTTAAAGCCTTCTCTTTATCAATATCCATAAATCGCTGTGGCACGTTTGCTTGAAAAGTAGTTCCTGCTCTTCCAATTTCTGGACGTTCATTTGCTGCTTTCAAAAATTTTATCGCATTTTGAGATAGGTACTCAGGGGTATTCCCTGCCTTATCTTGTAACATAATACTAAACCCAGAACCACTTCCTAAACCAGGAATTGCTGGTGGACCAAAAGCAAAAGCTTGCGCATCATTAACACCTACATATAATTTTTTATTGATACTAGCAATGATTTCTGCAGCAGTTTGATCTCTTTCAGACCAGTCACGTAATCCAACGAATAAAAATCCAGTATTAGAAGTCATAGCACCTGATAAAACACTAAACCCTGTAAGAGTCGTAACATACTCTGCTTCTGGAATCTCCATCAATATTTTTTCAATTTGACTGGTTACAACATCTGTCCGTTGAAGTGAAGCGGCATTGGGCAATTGCACATTCACCATCAAATACCCCATATCTTCCTCAGGAATAAATCCTCCTGGAACCAAACTTCCAAAAATTCCAGCACCAATGGTCATAATTACAATGAATACAACACTTCGTTTTAATTTTCTCGATACAACACCTGTAAAACTCACATACGATTTTGTTGTTTTATCAACTCCTTTATTGAACTTCCCAAAAAACCAACCTAAAGGTCCTTTGTATGGTTTTGGTTCTTTTAATAAAATGGAGCATAATGCAGGGCTTAATGTCAATGCATTTACTGATGAAACTAATACGGATACTACTATGGTTATTGCAAACTGTTGGTAGAGCAATCCTGTGATTCCTGCCATCATAGCAACCGGAATAAAAACCGCAACTAGCACCAATGTGGTAGCAATAATAGGCGCTGTAACTTTTGCCATTGCGTCTAAGGTTGCTTCTTTAGCATTCATTCCTTTAGCAATATTTACTTGCACTGCCTCAACCACTACAATGGCATCATCCACCACAATACCAATGGCTAATACTAGACCTAGTAGTGATAAAACATTTATTGTAAAACCAAGCATTGGAAAAAACATAAATGCACCAATTAATGAAACCGGAATTGCCAAAGTTGGAATTAAAGTTGCTCTCCAATCTTGGATAAAAATAAATACTACCAAAATTACTAGTAATAACGCAATTATCAATGTAACGATAATGTCTTTAATACCTGCATCTATTGCCAAGGTTGTGTCCATTGACACGTCATACTTTATACTTTCAGGAAAACTTTTTGACAATTCTTCCATTGTGGCTCTAAGATCTTCTGCTAATTGCAGACCGTTTGA
Source organism: Flavobacterium sp. (assembly GCA_002733185.1). Lineage (GTDB taxonomy): Bacteria > Bacteroidota > Bacteroidia > Flavobacteriales > Flavobacteriaceae > Marifrigoribacter. The sequence continues at coordinate 22,735 of NVUT01000004.1, forward strand.
ACCTGGCGCTTGATACAATGCAATAATAGCTGAAGTTTCGCCATTCAATCTCGAAATCATATTATAGGTTTCTACACCTAAATCGATAGTAGCTACATCTTTTAATTTTATTTGAGAACCATCACTTTGAGTTCTTACCACAATTTCTCCAAATGATTCTGGAGAATTAAAACGTTCGGGTAAACGTACAGTGTAGGTATATTCCGTTCCAGGAGGAGCGGGTTCAGCTCCAAATTTTCCACCAGGAACTATAATGTTTTGTTCGTTAATGGCATTGATAATTTCTGGAACTGTTAAGCTTAGTTGAGCTAAACGGTCTGGTTTAACCCAAATACGCATCGAATAATCTGAGGCTCCTAAAACATCAACTCTACCAATTCCTTTCGTTCTTGCTAGTTGATCTTTGATATTGATTAAAGCATAATTTCCTAAAAAATTCTGATCATATCGACCATCAGATGTTAAGGTAATCAACATCAACATACTCGGTAATGATTTTTGGGTTGTAACCCCTAATTTTGTAACTGCTGCTGGCAGTTTTGCTGATGCTGCAGACACTTTATTTTGAGTTAATACCGTATTCATATCTGGATCAGTACCCACTTCAAAAGACACATCAATACTCATACTACCATCATTGGCGTTGGTAGATTTCATATAAATCATATTATCAACACCATTTATTTGTTGCTCTAATGGTGTTGCAACCGATTCTTCTACATTAATGGCATTTGCCCCTGTATAATTTGCACGAACTTGTACAATTGGTGGTGTTAAGTTTGGATATTGCTCAATAGGCAATCCTATTAAAGAAACAGATCCTGCAATAACAATTATAATGGCAATTACCATTGCAACGATTGGACGGTGTACGAAAAAATTTCCCTTATTCTCAGCCATATCTATTGAATATTAGTTTGACTATTAAACTCAGTTATTTTAGGCACTACTTCCATTCCAGGTTGTATTTTTTGAAGACCTTCTAATATTACTTTATCATTGGCATTAATCCCTTCTTTAATTATCCAATAATCACCAAATTTCTCGCCAATTTCAACTTGCTTTGTTTCCACTTTGTTTTCTGAGTTTACAATTGAAACCGAATACGTTCCTTGCAATTCTGTAACACATTTTTGAGGTACCAATAATGCATCTTTTACATCTTTAACTTTTATTTTTACTCGGGCAAATTGTCCAGGACGAATTAATCTATCAGGGTTAGGAAAAGAAGCTTGTAACAAAATTGCACCAGTTGATGGATCTACACTCCTATCAATAAAGTCAATTTCGCCTTCGTGAGAATATAAAGTCCCATCTGAGAAAATTAATTCCAGTTTCGATTTTTCTCTATCTAAATCAGGATTCTTCTTATACTCTCTTGCAAATCTTAAATACTCATTCTCAGACAAGAAAAACTGCACTCTTATTGATTTAACTTCAGAAACTGTATTTAAAATAACAGGATTTGGATCTTTACCAACAAACTCTCCTACTCTTGCTAATGTCTTTCCTATAATTCCATCTATTGGCGCATACAATTTTGCATAGCTCATATTAATTTCGGAAAGTTTCAAATTAGCATTGGCAGCATCTAATGATGCTATTGCAGCATCTCGTTCTGCTTGTGCAGCATCCAAATCTCGTTTACTAACAGCATCAATATCTGCCAAAGGCTTAATTCTTGCTAAATCACTTTCCTTTTGAATAAGAATTGTTTTTGCCTGCGCTACATTACTTTGCTCAGCCACAACTTTTTGCATATAAGGGTCTGGATCTATTGAATATAATAATTGTCCTTTTTTTACACGACTTCCTTCTTCAAAATGGATACCTTCTAAAAATCCTTCAACCCTTGCTCTAATAGGGATGTCTCTTTCTCCATAAATCTGCCCAACAAATTCTTGATAAATAGGTACTGTTTTGGGAACAACTTGATAAACTTTTATTGGCTGTGGAGGGATTACTTGTACTTCTTTTTCTTTACAAGAACTTATAACAAGGAGTAAAATAACGATACTTACAATCTTTATCTTCATTGGTCTGAGAATTAATATCTTTTAATTGAATGTAAAAATAACAAATCTTCTTACACTTAAAGATTTATGGTTCGATTTTATTGAACTTAAATAGGGTTTTTGTGACAATAATTGTTATAATAGTAAAAAATGTGTTTACTTACAATTATACTAATTTGACATTTACCTCGTTAACGTACAATTGAACCTAATTTAAAAAAAAACAGAATGAAGAAATTATTACTCCCCTTTTTAATTGCAAGCATTACCATTGTTTCTGCTCAAACACCATGTAATGCTGGAATGGCAGGAGCCTATCCTTGTAATGGTTATGATCTACAATCTCATATGAATATTTCAGATTTTAATGCAAGTTCTGGGAATGATTCTTGGGGTTGGACAGACCCACAAAACGGCAATGAATATGTGTTATTTGGTGTTGATAACGGAACGGTTTTTATAGATATTTCAGATCCAATTAACCCCGTTTACTTAGGGAAACTCCCTACACATACTTCATCTAGTCCTTGGAGAGATGTAAAAGTGTATAACAATTACGCCTTTGTAGTAAGTGAAGCTAGTGGTCACGGAATGCAAGTTTTCGATTTAACCAGATTAAGAAATGTAGCAAACCCTCCAGAAAATTTTACAGAAGATGCTCATTACGGTGGTTTTGGAAATGCACATAATATTGTTATTAATGAAGATACTGGATATGCGTATGGAGTAGGAACCAACTCTTATAGTGGCGGTGCTCATTTTGTTAACATTCAAAACCCTCTAAATCCTATTGGCGAAGGAGGTTATTCTGGAAGCAACTATACTCACGATGCTCAAGTAGTAATTTATAATGGACCCGACACAGATTATACAGGTCACGAATTATACATTGGAGCAAACGAAAATCATGTTGCAATAGTTGATGTTACCGATAAAAATAATCCTCAATTAATTTCTTCAGCAACCTACACCAATGATTCTTATACACATCAAGGGTGGTTTACCGAAAATCAAAAATATTTTATTGTTGCAGACGAATTGGACGAGCAAAATTTTGGTTTTAATACAAAAACGATTGTTTTAGATTTTACAGACCTTGACAATCCTCAATTTTTTACAGAATATTTCGGCACTACTACAGCAATAGATCATAACGGTTACACTAAAGGGGACGATTATTTTTTAGCAAATTACACGGCAGGAATGAGAGTGTTAGATATTAACGATATTGCTAACGGAAATATTTCTGAAAAAGGCTATTTTGACACATACCCAGCTAATAACAATGCAAGTTTTGCAGGTACTTGGAATGTATATCCATATTTTGGAAGCGGAAATATAGTAATAAGCAATTATCAGTCTGGTGGTTTATTTATAGTGAAGTCATCTACTCCAGATACGACAGATCCTATAGCTGTTTGTCAAAACATAACTGTAGAATTAGATGTAAATGGACAAGTTGTTGTTGATGCTTCATCAGTAAATGGAGGATCCTCAGATGATAGTGGTTCTATCTCTTTTAGTTTAAATAATAATACATTTGACTGTTCAGATATTGGAACCAACTCAGTAATACTGACTGTAACAGACCCATCTGGAAATACTGATACTTGTACAGCTATAATTACTGTTGTAGATAATCTTTCCCCTTTAATTGAATGCCCTTCAGATATTACTGTTGCTTTTGATACTGGGCAAACTTATTTTACACTTCCAGATTATGAAAGTAATAATACTGTAACTGCAACCGATAATTGTAATGCATCCGTTTCAATTACGCAAACTCCAATAAGTGGAACTCAATTACCTTTAGGAGATCATGACATTTTATTTGAAACAGAAGATTCCTTTGGAAATGCATCTTCATGTTCATTCACAATTACAGTTGTAGAGGAACTCTCTACAACAGATTTTGAATTTACTAACGGATTGTCGATTTACCCAAATCCAAGTAATAATGAAATTACAATCGAGTCGAAATTTGAAGCATTAACTACTATTTCAATATTTGATATTAGTGGGAAACAAATTTTTTCAGAAAACGAGATAGCTTCTGAAAGTTTTACCCTAGACATTTCTTCTTTTTCGAATGGAATTTATTTCATAACATTAAACAACAAGGTTACTAAAAAGATAGTAAAAATATAATTATACAAAATCCTTAAATCATGTGTTTTACTATATGATTTAAGGATTTTAATTAACTTCTTTTAGTCTTTTTTTTATTCAGCTATGAAATCAATAATAATTTAACTTTTTTATTGAATTTCAATTCTAATATTTACTTACTTTTGGAAAAAAATATAAAACTATGAAAACGAAATTTTTACCTTTAATAGCATCTTTTGCTACAATTTTTGCTGTTGCCCAAACTCCTTGTAATAGTGGAGACGCAGATGGATATCCTTGTGATGGTTACGATTTACAAACTAACCTTTCATTAAGTCAAATGAATGCTGGTGGAGGTAATGACTCTTGGGGTTGGACTGACCCTCAAGACGGAAAAGAATATGCAATAATAGGACTGGACAACGGAACTGCTTTTATTGATATTTCTGATCCTGTAAACGCTGTTTATCTTGGAAAATTACCAACTGAAACAAGCTCAAGTATTTGGAGAGATATAAAAGTGTATAATAATTATGCTTTTATTGTAAGTGAAGCTGGAGGTCACGGAATGCAAATTTTTGATTTAACCAGATTACGATCTGTTGCGAGCCCACCAGAAACTTTTACAAACGATGCCTATTATGATGGTATTGGTGSAGTACACAATATTGTAATTAACGAAGATACTGGTTACGCATATAGCGTAGGTGGTGGACTTTATGGTGGTGGACCACATTTTATTAATATACAAGACCCATTAAACCCTGTYGGAGAAGGTGGATATTCAGGAGGCGGATATACTCATGATGCTCAAGTTGTTACTTATAATGGACCTGACTCGGATTATACAGGTCGTGAAATTTATTTTGGTTCAAACGCAAGTCATGTCGAAATTGTAGATGTTACCGATAAAAATAATCCTATTCAGATTAATTCAATTAACTATCCAACTACTGGATACACACATCAAAATTGGATTACCGAAGACCAAAAATATTTGTTAGTTGGTGATGAAGGCGATGAGTTTGATTTTGGTTTTAATACAAGAACTGTTGTATTTGATTTAACAGATCTTGATAATCCGACTTTACATATGGAATATTTTGGAGAAACTTCTTCTGTAGATCATAATCTTTATGTAGTTGGCGACAAGGTATATCTTGCTAATTACTCTTCTGGCTTAAGAGTAATAGACATCAGTGACATAGATAATGGAAACATGAATCCAGATGGTTATTTTGATACATACCCACCAAACAACAATGCAAGTTATAACGGATCTTGGAATGTGTACCCATTTTTTGAAAGTGGAAATATTGTAATTTCTGGAGATAATGGATTTACATTGGTAAAATCTAATGAAATCCTTGCAAACACTGATTTTGATATTACTAATTTTTCAATATCTCCAAATCCTGCTCATAATACTTTTAGTATTAAATCTAATATCGAACTTTTAAATCAAGTAGCAATCTATAATGTTTTAGGTCAATTAGTTCTTAATCAAAAAATTTCTAATTCTGTTTCAGAAAATATTGATATTTCAAATCTAAATACAGGTATCTATCTTGTTAAAATTAACAATCAAACTACAAAACGTTTAATTATTAAATAATAAAAACACACCATTCCTTGTAAGTAAAATTTAAGGAATGGTATATTTTATATAAAATAGCTATTATGTATTCAATAARAAGACCATGTTATCTTATATTATTTGCTTTACTATTAATCTCTTGTGGAAGTGATGATTCAACAGGATCAAGTGACGACGATCCTATTGCTCCCGATTTCCTTGGTGAAGTAGTTTGGATTAAAACATTTGGCGGTACAGGAGATGAAGATGCAATATCTGTAGTACAATCTAATGATGGTGGTTATATGGTTTTGGCTTCCACAAAAAGTGTGGACGGTGATGTTACTGGTAAATCTACAACAGACTTAGATTATTGGCTTTTAAAATTAGATGAAAATGGAGAAAAACTTTGGGACAGAACTTATGGAGGAAGCCAACAAGACAAAGCTTCAAGTATCTCTAAAACATCAGACGGTGGTTATATAATTTCTGGTTTCACGGCAAGTATAGATGGAGATGTGACAGAAAACGCTGGGTTTCATGATTATTGGATTGTAAAAATAAACTCAAACGGTGATATTCAATGGGAAAAATCATTTGGCTTTGTTGGTCAAGATCAAGCTTTTAAAGTAATTGAAACTGCCGAAGGAGGATATATTGCTATTGGATTTTTAGACGTTGGACAAAGTGATGGCGAAGGAAATGACGCAATAGAATCTGTCGATTCAACAAGAAGCTCACTTCATAGTTTAGGTGATTATTGGGCGATTAAAATGGATTCTAATGGCAATAAAATTTGGAGAAGATATTTTGGCGGATCTCATGTAGATCAAGGTAAAGATGTTTTACAAACACCAGACGGTGGTTTTTTATTAATAGGGATTTCAGAAAGTTCAGACTTTGACATCACCAATGCACACGGAGCAAATGATTTTTGGGTACTAAAAATAAGTGCTGATGGTGATAAATTATGGGAAAACTCCTTTGGCGGATCAGAATCTGAATTTGCTTATTCTTTAACAAATACCACCGATGGAAATTTTATTGTAATTGGAGATACGCGATCTTCAGATTTCGACATATCAACACCATTAGGAAATGCCGATGTTTGGGCTGTAAAATTTAATAGTTCTAACGGAAATATTATATGGGGAAACAACTATGGAGGATTAGAATTTGATTCTGCCAGAGGCATAATCCAACTGGAAAGCGGAAAATATGCAATTGCTGGCAATAGTAGAAGCTCTAATAATCATGTAGAAAACAATAATGGTTCTAATGATGCTTGGATGTTTATTATTGATGAAGATGGAAACTTAGAATTTGAAAAAAACATTGGAGGATCTCAAATAGATTTTGCTAACAACCTAACCGAAACTACAAACAATGAAATTATTTTTGTTGGAAATACCGATAGCAATGACATTGACATTGCTATTAATAAAGGCGGAAAAGATATATTAATATATAAAATGAAATAAAAACTATGAAAAAAATCGCCCTACTTTTGTTAATTACAGTCTCTTTAATTAGTTGTGGAAGTGATGATAATACTACACCAGACCCTATTTCAGGTTGTACTGATGAAACATCAATTAACTATAATCCTTATGCAGCTGAAGACGATAATAGTTGTGAATACCCAAGTCTTACTTTTAAATTTACTCAGAATTGGGATGGAGATAACGTAACAGCTCAAAATTTTGGAAACTTTGATTATACGAATGAAAACGGTGAAGTTTTATCTATATTAAAATTGCGCTATTTAATTTCAAAAATTATACTCCATAAAGAAAATGGAGAAACAATATCTTTTGAAGGTTATAATTTAGTGGATCTTTCAGATATAAATACATTTCTTTTTAGTACTAGTGAAGAGATTCCTCTTGGTACTTATTCTAATTTAACTTTTGTTTACGGTTTTAATGAACAAGACAATATTAGCAATGAATACCTAGATTTAAACACCGCATCCTGGAACTGGCCATCACAATTAGGAGGTGGCTATCACTTTATGCAAATGGAAGGAAACTGGATCGATAGCAATGGGGATTCTCAACCTTATGCTTACCATAATGGTACGGCAAGAGTAAGTGATGGTGTATATGAACAAAATTTTATTTCTGTGGAATTACCAGGATTTACAATWACTAATAATGCTGTTGTTGAAATAAAAATGAATATATCCGAATGGTATAAAAACCCAAATACATGGGATTTATCTGAATTGAGTACTAGCTTAATGGGAAATTATAATGCTCAAATTATGATGAATCAAAATGGACAAAATGTTTTTAGCCTTGGCGAAATAACTCAATAGTACTATGAAAGTAAAAATATTAACTATTGTTATTTTAACATTATTTATTGTTTCCTGTTCTAGTTCAGATAACGATCCCGAACCAGAGGCAATTTTAGGCTGTACAGATCCAAATTCAAATAACTACACAGCATCTGCAACACAAGACGATAGTTCCTGTGAATACGGTACTGCTAAAAATTTAGAAATTCCTGAAATATTTAGCAACTTACTTTTACCCCCATTAATTCCATCTAACAATCCTCAAACTATTGAAGGAATTGCACTAGGAAGACAACTTTTTTATGAAAAAAAGCTCTCTGGCGACGGCACACAGGCTTGTGCATCTTGTCATTTTGCTGAATTTTCTTTTGTAGATCCTGACCGATTTAGTACAGGAATTACAGGTGCTGTTGGAACCAGAAACTCTATGCCAATTTATAATCTTGCTTGGAATTTTGAAAATAAATACTTTTGGGACGGAAGAGCTTTAGGAATTGAAGGACAAGCTTTAGGTCCTGTTGAAAATCCAATTGAAATGAATAATACCTGGCCAAATGCGGTTGCGACTTTACAAGATACTCCAAATTATCCAGATTTATTTGCACAAGCTTTTGGAACTACTACCATTACAAAGGAATTGATTACCAAAGCAATCGCTCAATTTGAAAGAACAATAATTTCTGGAAACTCAAGATTTGATCAATATCTTCTTGGAGATAATGGAGCTTTAACTGTTTCAGAAATAAATGGTTTTAATGTGTTTATGGATGAAGATCGAGGTGATTGTTTTCATTGTCATGGAAGTGAATCCAATCCATTATGGACTGATAATATTTTTCATAACAACGGTTTAGACACTTCATTTGAAGATTTAGGATTGGGTATGGTTACTGGAGATCCTTTGGATAATGGAAAGTTTAAATCCCCTTCATTACGAAATTTAGCCTATACGGCACCTTATATGCACGACGGAAGATTTGAAACTTTAGAAGAAGTTATTAATCATTATAGCGAAGGCTTGGTTTATTCAGAAACTATTGATCCTTTAATGAAAAACATTGCACAAGGTGGTGCTCAATTAACAGAGGCTGATAAAACAGATTTAAAAGTTTTTTTACTTTCACTATCGGAACCAGGCTTCACCACAAATCCAGATTTTCAGGATCCAAATTAAAGTTTAAACTTACCTAATTAAAAAAGCCAAACCTGTTAAAGATTTGGCTTTTTAGTTTCTAGTAAAAGGTAGATTATTTTTCCTTCAAGCTATTTAAAACTTTTTCAGAATATGTTTTTGCTACTTTCGTTACACCGCTTGGATCAACAGATGAAGAAGTGACTAAAGCAACTAATTGTTTATCTTGTGGCTCGTCTAAGTTATAAATTAAGGTCTCTAAAATATACGTCTTTGAAACTCTAGTTGTTGTAGAACTAGGCACATAATTACCATAAGATGAATATGACATTGGATTGTTATAATAACCGTAAAAACCTCCGTAATAACCAGGATAATATCCATAGCCTCCATAACCTCCGTACGAAGCTCCAGCATAATAACCGCCAGATTCTTCTGTAACAACTGCCTCGCTATAATCTTTAACAACAGTAACTACAACGCCATTAAAACCTTCTTTTTCAATTAAAGCTTTAATTTTGCCTTTATTTTCTTTTGCATCTGGCTTATAATTTGAAAATTTTAAATAACTTTCAGTAGCTTTATAACCAGCTCCTCTTAAGTCGTTTGCAATAGCTTCTTCAAAAGCAATTCTAGCTATTTTATTGTCAGTTCTAGCAATAACCAAAATGTTATTATCTTTTATTGTTGCGAGGTTGTCTCCTTTCCAAGAATCTAAAACCTTAACACTTGAGCAACTACTCATTAGTAATGCAAATCCAATAAGGATCATTGAATACATTGTCTTTTTCATATTTTTATTTTTTATTTAATATATTTTTCAAAGGTACGACTAAAGTCAGTCTCTCCTTTCTTTTTTACAGTTTCCTTAGGGTTTGTAATTATTCTCCTAATCTAAAGATCAACCCACCAGTAAAGTTAAGTTGGACAAGTGTACCACCAGTAGTTATTACTCCTCCGCCATTGGTATAATAAACTCCTCCCCATTCAATAGGCATTAATAACTGAGCTTGCATTCTAATTCCAATACGATCGGTAAAAAAATATTTCACCCCTCCAGTTAATCCAAAAGTAAATTTAGTTCTAGTTTCGTATAAAGAATCGCTAGGGTCAAAAATGGTAAAACCAGCCGATAAACCAGCAAAAGGTCTTAAAGCTTCCTCTTCATTAAAGTTTTGTATAAATCCAAATTGAACATGATGTGCAGTAACATCGGTAATAAAAGTTTCAAAAGGAAAGAAAATAAAGTCCTGTACTCTTAATTCTGCATTKTGATAGGCATACAKTACTTCAATTTGACCTCCCATATCATTTATATCAAAATCTAACGTAACACCAAATTGTTCGGAATCTTTTAATTTAATATAACCTCCATTATAACTGTATTTTGATCCTATTTGATAACCAGCTTGAGGTGTTATTTCTAATTGAGCAACTGCTGAAGATGCAACAAACATAAATACAACAGCAATAATAATATTGACTTTTAATAATTTCATAAGTATAAATTTATTTTTTTTGAAATGCAAAGATATTATAATTTTCAGTTTTTAGAAACTTTTAACAAAACTCAACCAACCCAGTTGTTACATCGTAAATGGCACCTACAATTTCAATCTCATTATTTTTCTCCATTTCAGCTAAAATTGGACTTTCTTTACGTATTCTTTCAATTGAATTTTTTACATTTCTTCTTGCAATATCTTCGATAATTTCTGAACATTCAAGATTGTTTCCAGATTTTATGTCTTCTACTGCAGGTTTAATTTTATGAAGTAAAGAAGTAATATTTCCTAACTCTACATTATTACAAGCTGCGGTTACTGCCCCACATTTGGTATGTCCTAATACCATGGCAATTTTAGATCCAGATACTTTACATGCATATTCCATAGAACCTAACACGTCTTTATTTACAACATTCCCTGCAACACGAACACTAAAAACATCTCCAATACCGAGATCAAAAACCATTTCGACTGGGACTCTGGAGTCAATACAACTTAAAACAGCTGCAAAAGGATATTGTCCTTGGCTGGTCTGCAAAACTTGGTCTTTCAAATTTCTTTGTGTTTTTATATTTTGTGCAAAACGTTTATTTCCTTCCACCAAAATATCGTGCGCTTCTCTTGGTGTAAGGGTACTTTGTGATTCTTTTGTAGGTGGTTTTTTCGAAATATTTGGCACTTCAACAATATGTTCATTTACCCAAAGTACACTTTCATTAAAGTTTTCAAAAATATTTTCTTCTGGAATTAAATCTGGAATAATATCTATCCGTTCCAACATATATCTAGGTTGTTCAAGTATATTAACTAGTAAGACTTTTTTACCTTCATTTACCAGATCAATTAATATTTCTTCCATCGCATACAATCCAGATTGATCCATATATTGCATCCTTCCCATTCTAATTATTATCGTAGAAGCTGTTTCAGGAATTTCCTTAATTAATTGTTGAAAATCACTTGTAGACCCAAAAAACAAAGGGCCTTTTATGTGTTTTATAAATACTTCGTTTTTTAATTCTGAAGGGAAATCTGCTTCATCAGACCAAGCCATTTCTTCTTTTAACGACTTAACATCAGATCTCTGGGCTGTTAAATCGCCCATTTTTTTCATAAACATTAAGGACGCAATTACCAATCCTATTCCAACGGCGTACACTAAATTCCATACGGAAGATAGAACTAAAACTACGATCATAATAATTACTTCTGGTTTTGGCATATATGGGATTGCTTTCAAACCTTTATAATCCATTACTCCAATTCCTACAGTTATTAATATCCCAGCTAAAACAGCTGCTGGAATTTGAGAAGCTATAGGACCTAATGCTAATAATATTACTAATAAAAATACTCCGGCAACCATTCCAGATAAGCGAGTAAGGCCTCCAGCATTGATATTAACAACGGTTCTAATCGTTGCACCAGCACCTGGTAATCCTCCAAATATTGCGGCAATACTATTTCCTAATCCTTGACCCACTAATTCTTTATTTGGATTGTGTTTTGTTTTAGTCATATTATCTGCAACTACAGACGTTAACAAGGAGTCTATTGCACCTAACAATGCTAATGTCAAGGCAGTAAACACATAAGGGGTAATTGAAGTTAAGCTAAATTCAGAAAATATTTTAAAATTAGGAAGAGGTATTCCGCTTGGTATTTCTTCAATAGGAATATAACTTAGTCTAAAACCAATAGATATGCTTGTCATCACAACAAGTGCGACTAGAGTACTTGGGACTTTAGTGGTAATTCTTTTAAAACCATAAATAATGAAAATGGTTCCTAATGCCAATAATAATTCAAGCCAATTAATATTTTGTAGGGCACGAGGCATTAACTTCAATGCACCAATCACTCCAGATGCCTCTGCACTAGCTAGTGTTTTTGATTCTTTAAGAATTTGTTCCTGACTAATACCCCTTCCTCTTTTACTAGTTTCTTCAAAGTTTTCCAATACCAAAAGTCCTTCACCTGCTTCTTCCTTTAATATATTATTTAAAATTATTTCTTCTGCATGAGGTTTAAATTTATTTACAAATTCGGAATCTTTTTTAGGATAATAACCTACGGAAGGCAATATTTGTGTCACTAAAATAATAACTCCAATAGCGGTCATAAAACCAGAAACAACAGGATATGGAATGTATTTTATGTATTTTCCAATTCCTAACAAACCAAGTACTATTTGAAAAAGTCCTGCTAGTAAAAAAACCGTTAAAATGGCTGGGAGAGCTTTTGAAACATCACCATCAAACGACGCAACAATTCCTGCAATCATAACCATTGCAACCGCTGTCATTGGTGCTGTTGGTCCTGATATTTGTGTATTTGTACCTCCAAATAATGCAGCAAAAAAACCAACAAAAATAGCGCCATACAATCCTGCACTTGGCCCTAATCCCGAACTTACACCAAATGCTAATGCTAATGGTAATGCTACAATTCCGGCTGTAATCCCACCAAATAAATCTCCTTTAAAATGCTTGAAATCAAATAAATTTTTCATAGTTCTAAATTACACAAAACTTCAAAGATAATACGTTTTAATTTTTCAAGAGAAAACAAATTTATCTTTAATAAATATTTATTTTTCTATATATAAAAACTCAAGCATATCTATTTATTTCAGAGAATTAAAACGCCATAAAAAATTTCGATACCATTATAAGTTATAAAACCAATAATTTGCGATGAAAAACATTGAAAATAGTATATATTTGCTCATTATTTAGATTAAATCTAATTAGATGATAAAAGTTAGTAAAACAGCAAAGACAAAAATTACACAATTGATGGAAGAAGGCGGCTTTAACGTTGTCAACGACTTTGTTCGTGTAGGTGTAAAAAGTGGTGGATGTTCCGGCTTATCGTATGAGCTAGATTTTGACAATTCAAAAAAAGAAGAAGACAAACTTTTTGAAGACAACAATGTGAAAATAATCGTTGACAAAAAGAGTTTTTTATACTTAATCGGAACCACATTAGAATACAGTGGAGGGTTAAACGGTAAAGGATTTATATTCAACAATCCCAATGCTAACAGGACTTGCGGTTGTGGTGAAAGTTTTTCATTATAATTTATCTGAAAAAAAGTTATGGCGAAATATACAGAAGACGACTTAGAAAAAGAGTTGCAAAATAAAGAATACGAATACGGATTTTATACCGATATTGAATCTGAAACATTCCCAGTTGGTTTAAATGAAGATGTTGTAAGAGCAATTTCAAAGAAAAAGGAAGAGCCTCAATGGATGACCAATTGGCGTTTAGAAGCTTTTCGTATTTGGCAAGAAATGGAAGAACCTAAATGGGCAAATGTAACCTACAAAAAACCAGATTTTCAAAATATCTCTTACTATTCTGCTCCTAAATCTGTCGATCCTGACAAAACATTAGATGATGTCGATTCTGACCTTTTAGCCATGTATAAAAAGTTAGGAATTTCTGTTGATGAACAGAAAAAAATGAACAATATTGCAATGGATATCGTTGTAGATTCTGTTTCTGTAGCAACTACATTTAAAAAAACATTGGCAGAAAAAGGAATTCTTTTTATGCCGATTTCTGAAGCTATTCAAAAACATCCTGAATTGGTCAGAAAATATATGGGAACAATTGTTCCAAAAACAGACAATTTTTATGCAGCATTAAATTCCGCAGTATTCACAGATGGTTCATTTTGCTACATTCCTAAAGGTGTAAAATGCCCTATGGAATTATCGACTTATTTTAGAATCAATCAAGCAGGCACAGGTCAGTTTGAAAGAACGCTACTTATTGCTGACAAAGGTAGTTATGTAAGTTATTTGGAAGGCTGTACGGCCCCATCAAGAGATGAAAACCAGTTGCACGCTGCAGTGGTAGAATTGATTGCCATGGACGATGCAGAAATTAAATATTCCACCGTTCAAAACTGGTATCCAGGAAATAAAGAAGGAAAAGGTGGTGTTTTTAACTTTGTGACTAAGAGAGGCGTTTGTGAGAAAAACGCAAAAATATCCTGGACACAAGTAGAAACTGGATCTGCCGTTACTTGGAAATACCCAAGTTGTATTTTAAAAGGTGATAACTCGATTGGCGAATTTTACTCGATTGCTGTTACTAATAATTTTCAGCAAGCAGATACTGGTACCAAAATGATACATTTAGGTAAGAATACCAAGAGTACTATTATCTCTAAAGGTATTTCAGCTGGAAAATCACAAAACAGTTATCGTGGGCTGGTAAAAATTAATAAAAATGCCAMMAATGCTCGTAATTTTTCCCAGTGTGATTCTCTTTTAATGGGAAATGATTGTGGTGCACACACCTTTCCTTACATTGAAGTTAATAATAAGTCGGCTCATATTGAACACGAAGCAACTACAAGTAAAATAGGCGAAGATCAACTGTTTTATTGTAATCAGCGTGGGATAGAAACCGAAAAAGCCATCGCCTTAATTGTAAATGGGTTTAGTAAAGAAGTATTAAATAAACTTCCAATGGAATTTGCTGTTGAAGCTCAAAAATTATTAGAAATCAGCCTTGAAGGCTCCGTAGGATAACCTTAACAAACTAAAAATGAAAAAAATTGTATTATTAATCGCCTTATCAATCATCACGTTTTCTTGTAAAAATTCTGAAGGAGAGCCTTCTAAAAAAATGATAGATTCTGAAGCAAAAGAAGTTTTATCAGACAATATTATTTACAAAGGTGATTTTATTTACACAGCTGATGCTGCGGTATTAAAAGGAGATAAATTTATTTACGGAGTTGTTTTAAACGATATGGCAACAGAATTGGCAGAACGAGTTAAACCAGCTAAAGAAACGGATTTCGATATGGTTCCTGTGGCTATAAAAGGAATCGTTTCACCAAAACCAGAAGGACAAGAAGGTTGGCCAGAAATAATAACTATTACCGAAATTATTATAGTTGGCGATAAGCCTTCAGAAATTGATATAAAACTAGAGGAATCGAAAGAATAATTATGTTACAAATAAAAAATTTACACGCTGGTGTTGAAGATAAAGATATTTTAAAAGGCGTTAACCTTGTGGTAAACCCAGGTGAAGTTCACGCAATTATGGGGCCTAATGGTTCTGGAAAAAGCACACTTTCTTCTGTTATTGCAGGAAATGAAAATTTTAAAGTTACTCAAGGATCTGTTTTTTTTGAAGGCGAAGACATACTCGAACTTGATCCGGATGAAAGAGCTCATAAAGGTGTATTTCTATCGTTTCAATATCCAGTAGAAATTCCTGGAGTTTCGGTGACCAATTTTATTAAAACGGCGATAAATGAAACCCGAAAAGCAAAAGGATTGAAAGATATGCCTGCTTCCGAAATGCTTAAAATGATTAAAGAAAAAGCAGATTTATTAGAGATTGATCGTAAATTTTTATCTCGTTCTTTAAACGAAGGGTTTTCAGGAGGAGAGAAAAAACGAAATGAAATCTTTCAAATGGCAATGCTTGAACCAAAATTGGCAATTCTTGACGAAACCGACTCAGGCTTAGATATTGATGCTTTAAAAATTGTAGCAAATGGTGTAAATAAACTTAAAAACAAAGACAACGCTGTTATTTTAATCACCCATTACCAAAGGCTTCTAGATTATATAATTCCTGATTTTGTACACGTTTTAATCGACGGAAAAATAGTCAAATCTGGTACTAAAGAACTTGCTCATGAGTTAGAAGAAAAAGGGTACGATTGGATAAAAGAAGAGTTAGTTAAATAATTACAAATTCTGAATTACAAATTCTGAATTATTAGATATGAGTTTAAAAGAAAAATTAGTTTCATCATTTCTAGCTTTCGAAGATAATTTGGAAGAGGACTCGCACGTTCATGAAATAAGAAATAAGGCAATTGCTACTTTTGAAGAAAAAGGTTTTCCAACCAAAAAAGAGGAAGATTGGAAATATACTTCATTAAAACCAATATTAAATAAAGAGTATAGCATTTTTCCTAAAAGTGAAAAAGCTGTCGAATTTAAAGAGGTACGCGAATATTTTTTACATGATATTGATACTTATAAAATCGTTTTTATAGATAGTGTTTACAGTTCATTTCTGTCTGAGACTACCCACGACGGATTAGATATATGCTTGCTTTCTGCTGCGATTTCAAAGCCAAAATACAAAGCAATTATAGAAACTTATTTTAATAAAATTGCTTCAGAAAATAGTATCACATCGCTAAATACTGCTTTTGCAAAAGAAGGTGCCTACATTAATATTCCTAAAAACAAGGAAGTTGATAAGCCCATCGAAATTATTAATTTTTCAACAGGAAATGAAGCAGCAATAATGATGCAGCCACGTAATTTAATTATCGTTGGAGAAAATGCACACGTTCAAATTATTGAACGACATCAAAGTCTTTCAAGCAATGCTGTTTTTACCAATTCGGTTACTGAAATATTTGCCGAAAAAAGAGCATTTGTTGATTATTACAAAATTCAAAATGATCGTGAAAACACTTCGTTAATCGACAACACTTTTATCAAACAAGAACGAGATAGTAATTGCAATGTACATACCTTTTCATTGGGTGGAAAATTAACTCGTAATAATCTTAATTTTTATCAAAACGGAGAACATTGCGATTCTACTTTAAAAGGAGTAACTATTTTAAATGAAAAGCAACACGTAGATCACAACACTTTGGTACAGCATATTTCTCCAAATTGTGAAAGCCACCAAGATTACAAAGGACTTTATGCAGATTCCTCTACAGGAATATTTAACGGAAAAGTAGTCGTTGAAAAAGAAGCACAAAAAATCAATGCCTTTCAGCAAAACAATAATATTTTAATTGATGATAATGCAACAGTAAACGCAAAACCACAATTAGAAATTTTCGCGGACGATGTAAAATGTTCGCACGGTTGTACTATTGGACAATTTGATGAAAATGCTTTGTTTTATTTACGTTCCAGAGGAATTGGAAAAAAAGAATCTGAAGCTTTATTAATGTACGCTTTTGCAAATACCGTGTTAGAAACTGTTAAAATTCCTGAATTAAAAAGACGTATTAACAAGCTAATTGCCAATAAAATTGGAGTAAGTATTGGTTTCGACATTTAATAACTTAGAAACAGTTATGGACTTTGATGTTCAAAAAATAAGAGCAGATTTCCCTATTCTTTCCAGAAAAGTTAACGGCTATCCATTGGTGTATTTTGACAATGCTGCAACTTCACAAAAACCACAGATTGTAATTGATAGTATTGTAGATTATTACTCCAATTATAATGCAAATATTCATCGTGGAGTGCATTCACTTTCGCAGGAAGCAACAAATGCTTACGAAATTGCACGACAAAAAATACAGCACCATTTTAATATAAAAAACAGCTACGAAGTTATATTCACTTCAGGAACTACACACGGAATTAATATGGTTGCCAGTGGTTTTTCTAAGCTTTTAAAAAAAGATGATGAGATTATTGTTTCAGAAATGGAACACCATTCTAACATTGTGCCTTGGCAAATGCTTTGTGAAAAAACAGGCGCAGTATTAAAGGTAATCCCAATGTCTGAAAAGGGAACCTTAGTTATATCAGAATATGAAAATCTACTTTCAGAAAAAACCAAATTAGTTTTTGTAAATCATGTTTCTAATGCTTTAGGAACCATCAATCCTATTAAAGCAATTATTGAAAAAGCTCACAAAAAAGGAGCTGCTGTTTTAATAGATGGTGCTCAAGCAACCTCTCATATTATTCCAGATTTTCAGGAATTGGATGTTGATTTTTATGTAAGTTCAGCACACAAAATGTGTGGACCAACTGGTGTGGGTTTTTTATACGGAAAAGAAGAATGGCTCAACAAGCTTCCACCTTATCAAGGTGGTGGTGAAATGATAAAACAAGTTACTTTCGAAAAAACAACCTACGCAGATTTACCACATAAATTTGAAGCAGGAACACCGAATATTTCGGGAGGAATTGCATTTGGAGTTGCGATAGATTATTTAAATTCCGTAGGTTTTAAAAATATACATTCCTACGAAAACGACTTGCTAATTTATGCAACTCAAAAACTTTTGGAGATTAAAGGACTTAGAATTTATGGGACTTCTTCAGAAAAAACTGCAGTAATTTCCTTTAATATTGAAGGTATTCACCCTTATGATATTGGCACAATTGTCGATAAGCTGGGAGTAGCAGTTCGTACTGGACACCATTGTACACAACCAATTATGGACTTTTACAAAATACCTGGGACCGTAAGGGCTTCCTTTGCATTTTATAACACTAAAACTGAAATTGACATATTCATTGAAGCGATAAAAAAAGCTAAAATGATGCTGTCTTAAAATATTAATAATGAAAAAAATAATGACATTTAGTACTCTAATTTTAATCATTGCTTTTAGTTCTTGCAACGGAATTAAAGAAGCTTCAAAAAAAACTACTACTCAAATGGTTTCAGGAAAATATGAAATACGAAGCGTAGAAGGTGCTTCAAATTTATACAACATGTTTTTTGTAATAGATACTTCAGAAAAACGAATTTCAGGAAAAACAGATTGCAATGGTTTTTCAGGAAACTATGTAGTAACTGGAGATGAAGTGACTTTTTTACCTTTTGTTTCCACTAAAATGTATTGCGAAGAACACGTAATGAAAGTAGAAAATAGTATTTTTAAAGCATTCAATAATACTAAAAAATTCACTTATGATGACAATATGCTAACCCTTATTAACGAGGACGGTACAATAAGTTTAAAAGCATATAAAGTTATAACAGAAGACAAATAATGACTATTGAAGCGATACAAGAAGAAATTATTGACGAGTTTTCGATGTTTGACGATTGGATGCAGAAATACGAGTATATGATTGACCTCGGAAAATCATTACCCTTAATTACTGATGAAAATAAAACCGAAAACCGTTTAATTAGAGGTTGTCAATCTAAAGTTTGGTTAGATGCTCAATTAGCTAACGGTAAAATAAGCTATACTGCAGATAGTGATGCTATTATCACCAAAGGGATTATTGCAATTTTACTTCGGGTATTTTCAAACCAAACACCAGAAGCAATACTTTCGGCTAATATGGATTTTATAGACGAAATAGGATTAAAAGAACACCTTTCTCCTACTCGTGCCAACGGATTGGTCTCTATGATTAAACAAATAAAAATTTATGCACTTGCATATCAAACACAATTAAATAACTAAACGATGGCGAACGACGGAAAATTAAATAAAAAAGAATTAGGAGAGAAAATAGTAAAGGTAATTAAAACTGTTTATGATCCAGAGATTCCGGTAGATGTTTATGAACTTGGGTTAATTTACGATGTCTTTGTAAACGAAAATTATGGTGTTAAAATACTAATGACTCTTACAACTCCTAATTGCCCTGTGGCAGAATCATTGCCACAAGAAGTAGAAGATAAAGTAAAATCCATTAGCATTGTAACCGATGCTGAAGTAGAAATCACCTTTGATCCACCTTGGTCTCAAGATTTAATGAGTGAAGAAGCAAAATTAGAACTCGGAATGCTATAGATGAGTAGTGAAATTAAAAATAGAGTTGCCGAAAGCAGTTTAAAAACTATTGATCTAGAGGATTTTTACCCTTCAGGAAATAGAGTTGAGTTAGATATTTCGCAATTTTTGTTTGAAGGAATTATTCTTAAAGAAAAAGATTTTAGAACACAAGTAGCTAATTTTTCTTGGGAAATTTATCAAGATAATTTTGTAGCATTAACTAATACTTCAGGAGCAATTATTCCCGGTTGGGCGTTTATGTTATTAACTTTAAATTTAGCTCCATTTTCCAAATTGATAACCATAGGTGATTTATCGCAACTCGAAACTCAAGTTTTTACAGAGATTATTTCCAATTTAAATTTTTCAGAATATAAAGATAAGCTTGTGATTATAAAAGGATGTTCTAATAAACCCATACCTGAAACTGCATATATTCAATTAATCCAAAAGCTTCAACCTATTGCAAAAAGTGTAATGTATGGTGAGGCATGTTCTTCCGTTCCTCTTTATAAAAGAAAAAAATAAATTCGTCAAAATTCCCGAAAAGCTAAATCCATTGAGTATATTTTTAGATTATCAAATAGTTGAAAAAACTATCATTTGTATATCGATTAACTAATTTGAACAATTATATTTGCAAAATATTAAACAAACTATAAAATTTCAATTTATGAAAAAATTACTACTTGTATCTTTTCTTTTATTTTCAATATTTAGTTTCGCTCAAGAAGCAGACACTACTACAGTAAAAGAAGGATGGTCTAGATCTGGAAAAATCACACTACTTATTAATCAATCTGCTTTTTCAAATTGGCAAGCTGGAGGTGATAATAACTTTGCTGGAAATGTAAATTTAAACTACGACATTAACTACATTAAAGGAGATTGGACGCTCGATAATAAAATTTTAGCGAGTTATGGATTAACAAGTACCAAAGATGATGGTGTAAGAAAAACCGATGATCGTTTAGAATTAAATTCTATTTTAGGTAAAAAAATAAAAGAGCACTGGAGCGCTTCTTTTTTTATGAATTTTAAAACTCAATTTACAGATGGGTTTGTTTATGAGGATGATTATTTAAATCAAGCACCTTCTGGGGTTGTAAGAGATAATGAAGATTTTCCTACTTCTGGTTTTTTCAAACCTGCTTATTGGAGTTTTGGTCCTGGTTTACTTTGGAAAAAGAATGACAATTTATATGTAAATACTTCTCCCTTAACAGCAAAATTTACTTTTATAACTAGTGAGATTTTCACTTATAATGATGAAGATTATTTTGATGCTAATGGAGACCAATTATATGTTTACGAATCGAGTAACGATGTTGAAACTTTTGGTGTTGATCCTGGAGATTCTTATTTATTTGAATTTGGGCTTAATGTTAGAGCGTATTATAAAGTAGAAATTATGAAAAATATTTCTGTTGAAAATATACTAAATTTATTTTCTAACTACATAGACAAACCACAAAATGTAGATATAGATTATACTATGAATTTAGTGATGAAAATAAACGATGTGTTTTCTACCAACTTAACATTCCAAACAATCTATGATGACAATGCTTTTCAAGGATTTCAGGTTAGAGAAATATTTGGATTGGGTGTAAATGTAAATTTATAAATTACACCTTTACACAAAATAAAAAGGCTGTTTCAGTAATCTGAAACAGCCTTTTTATTTGTAAATCATTCTTCTTCAAGAAATTCTTCTGTGTACTCTTCATACAAAAACTGATTATAGGGAAAACGAGTACTATGTAATTCCTTTACTTTATTATAAACCGTTTTTTTGAAATCTTCTAAATTTTCTTTGGTTAAGGCTGAAATAAAGATAGCTTCATTAGTTTGCCCTTCCTTTAAATGATTTTCAGTATTCATCCAAGTTTGTTTCCAATCTTCTAAGGTATAATGTACTTTGGTTCTTTCGGTAATTAAATCGTCTTCTTCAATTACTTCATATTGATAAGCATCAATTTTATTAAAAACCATAATACAAGGTTTGTCTGAAGCATTGATTTCTCCTAAGATTTTTTCTACGGAAGCAATATGATCTTCAAAAGAAGGGTGCGAAATATCAACTACATGCAACAACAAATCTGCTTCCCGAACTTCATCCAACGTGCTTTTAAAAGACTCTACCAATTGAGTTGGTAATTTTCTAATAAACCCAACCGTATCACTTACTAAAAACGGAAGATTTTTAATCACCACTTTTCTAACAGTTGTATCTAATGTTGCGAAAAGCTTGTTTTCGGCAAACACATCAGATTTGCTAATCACATTCATTAAAGTAGATTTTCCAACATTGGTATAACCTACTAAAGCTACCCGAATCAGCGCTCCGCGATTACCACGTTGCACAGCCATTTGACGATCTACTTTGGCAAGTTTCTTTTTTAATAATGCAATTCTGTCTCTAACTATACGTCTATCTGTTTCAATTTCTGTTTCTCCAGGACCACGCATTCCAATACCACCACGTTGCCGTTCGAGGTGAGTCCACATTCCTGTTAATCGAGGTAGTAAATATTGGTATTGTGCCAATTCTACTTGGGTTCGTGCGTAACTTGTTTGGGCACGTTGGGCAAAAATATCAAGGATTAAATTGGTGCGATCAATAATTTTACATTCTAATATTTTTTCAATATTTCTTTGTTGAGCTGGTGTTAATTCATCGTCAAACACAACCAAACCTACAGAATGACTTTCTACATACTCTCTTACTTCTTCAATTTTTCCAGAACCCAAAAAAGTTTTAGGATTAGGACTTTCCATTTTTTGAACAAATCGTTTTAATACCTCACCTCCTGCCGTGTAAGCTAAAAACTCAAGCTCATCAAGGTATTCGGTAGATTTATCTACATTCTGTTTTTGGGTAATTACACCAACAAGAATCGTTCTTTCGTAATCTATGGTAGATTTTTCAATCATAAATATTAATTATTAGGCAAAGGTACAAAACACATTCCTTGTGATTTTTGTATTTTGCTAGCAAATTAAAAAACATCTATGACTTTTATTGCATCTTCAGAAATTAGTTATTATACTATCGGCTTTTACAATCTTGAAAATTTATTTGACACAAAGGACGATCCCAATACTATGGACGATGATTTTACGGAAGATTCTGAAAGAAATTGGAATGAAGATCGATACCAGAAAAAATTAAGAAAATTAGGAAAAATAATTTCAAATTTAGGTGTTTTCGAAATATCGCACCCTCCTGTAATTATTGGTGTTGCTGAAGTAGAAAACAACACCGTACTCACAGATTTGGTTGCTTCAAAATATTTGAAAAACAAAAATTATAATTTCATACATTTTGATTCTCCCGATGAACGAGGGATTGATACTGCATTATTATATCGGGAAGATTATTTTACTGTTTTGCATCAAGAAGCTTTTCCTCTTTATATAAAAGGCAATTATGGGGAGCGAGATTACACAAGAGATGTTTTGTATGTAAAGGGCGAATTGGAGGGTACTCTAATTCATATATTGGTGAATCATTGGCCTTCAAAAAAGTCTAACACTAAAGAAAATGAATACAAACGAATTGCAGCCGCTTCAAATAACAGAGATATTATTGATCGTATTGTTTCAGAAGAACCTGAAGCAAAAATAATTATAATGGGCGATTTTAATGACAATCCTTCTTCAGAAAGCATTCAAAAACTTAAAAACACCGATTTTTACAATCCGATGGAATTGCTTTTAACCAACGAAGCTGGAACATTAAATTATCGTGGCGAATGGAACCTGTTTGACCAAATATTAATTTCAAATAATTTTTTAAAATCGTATGATAATCCACTTCAATTTGTAGAATCTAAGATCTATAATCCTCGAGATTTGCAGGAATTTACTGGAAAATACAAAGGCAATCCATTCAGAACCTATGTAGGTGAAAAATATTTAGGTGGATACAGCGACCATTTTCCTGTATATGAGATCTTTAAAATAAAAAATAATTATATTAAAAATGATTCTAAATAAATAATTATATTGCATCGCAATAATATATTTAACTATATTTAACAAATAATAACCAACAACCTCAATTTTTATGGAAAAACAAATTACTTTTTTTCAAAATCAACTCAATTTATTAGCTAAAAGAAACAAAAGGATACTTCCTTTTGCACTTTTGTTGTTTATTACAACAATATCTTTTAGTCAAGTAACTATTGATTGTGCAGCTGGTCCTGTAAACACGACCTATTGCTATGTTGATAACGACACAACTCAGTTTATTTTTACCAACACCGATGGTTTTCCATTAAATTTATTTTTTAATGCAGGAGAAGTAGAAAATGGATTTGATGAACTTATTGTACTCGATACCGATGGTGTAACAGATTTAAATGCTGCCACTCCTTATGGTGCTGGTGGAAACTTAACTGGCATATCGTACCAGTCTTCAGGAGATACTATTACTATTCAAATTAATTCTGACGGTGTAGTTAGCTGTGCTGCTAACGCATTTACTCCTTGGGATTTTGATGTTTGGTGTCAATCTTGTTTAAATCCAACGGTTTCATTTGCAACCAATGGCGATTGTACCAACGGAAACGATTTTTCAATCTTTGTTAACATAGCAGATATGGGATCGGCTTCAGAATTGCTAATCAACGACGATCAAGGAAGCCCTCAACAATCGGCAACAACAACAGGTTCTTATACTTTTGGTCCCTACACATCAACTACAGATGTAGTGATCACTGTTAATGATGCAAACGATGTAAATTGCACTGTTACAAGCGGAATAATTAGTTGTTTAAGTGGTGGTCCAGGATCATTATTTATTAATGCTGGAGAAGATGTAGTATTGAACTGTGGTAGCGGAGCAACTTGTACAGATATCACAGCAAGTTTTCTAGAAACTTTTGAAAGCTTTACTGAAAACTATACAGTTGACCCAATAACATACGATCCTCCTTTTGCTTTTAGTGGATTAGCAAACTCTATTAATACTAATATTGATGATGCTTGGTCTGGTGTAGAAGATTTACCTTTTGATTTCTGTTTCTTTGAAAATATTGAAACACAATTTCAAGTAGGATCCAATGGAGGTATTCGTTTTGAGGTTGATTCAGGTGATACTTCTAATGGTTGGTCTTTTACAGAAAACTTACCAAACAACACCAACGAAACTCTATCTGAAGTTAATGTTTTTACTCCAGTACACGATATTGATCCATCAGTTTCTGCATCAAACGAAATAGCTTGGGAAATACTTGGAACATTTCCTAATAGAGTATTGGTAGTATCTTATTTTAATGTACCCTACTTTAGTTGTAACGATATAGAAGCAACTCATATGGCTGTATTCTACGAATTTTCAAATGTTATTGAAATTTATATACAAGACAAACCAATATGTCCAGGTTGGAATGATGGAAATGCTGTACTAGGAATTCAAAACAATCAAGGAACAATTGCGTATGTTCCTCCAGGAAGAAATACTTCTGACGGTCCTTGGGAAACAACAGACGAAGCTTGGAGTATTTCTCCAGCTGGAGCACCAACTTATGTTTTTGAATGGTTAGATGCTGATGGCAACTTTATTAGTAACGACCCAACTATTAATGTATGTCCTACAGGAAACGAAACATACACAGCTCAAATAACCTACACCAACTGTAATGGTGATGTTGTAGTATTGACAGACGAAGTTACTGTTTCACTTGAAGCTGCTTTTACTGTTGATTTAGGTGGAGATCAAGAATTTTGTGATGAAACATCCTATGACATAACAGCTGCAATTGATGGAGGAAATCCAGATGATGCAACCTATTTATGGAATACAGGAGAAGATACTCAAACAATTACGGTAACTACTTCTGGAGATTACACTGTAGAGGTTACCATAGAGGGCTGTACAGTAACACAAACAGTAAGTATCTTATTTGGAGAAAGTCCAGTAATAGACTTAGGGGAAGATTTCCAAACTTGTTTCTTTGATGTTGTAATTTTAGATGCTAGCCCTTCAAATATGGATCCAGCTTTAGCAACTTATGAGTGGAGTCTTGATGGTGTAATAATTGGTGGAGAAGTTGCTTCAACTCTTATAGTTACTCAATTAGGTACTTACAGTGTTACCGTTGCAAATGGAAATTGTACAGCAACAGACTCAATAAATGTTTTACCAAACAACGATTTAGGAGTTGATTTAGGTGACGACTTTAGTACTTGTTTTGAAGAAACTATAATTTTGGATGCAAGTCCTTCAAATATAGATCCTGCTTTAGCAACTTATGAGTGGAGTCTTGACGGTGTAATTTTAGATGATGAAACAACAGAAACTATTGTTGTTATTGAATCTGGAATTTATAGTGTAACTGTTACTTCTGGAGTATGTTCTTCTACAGATTCTATAAATATCATTCCAAGAGACGACCTTGAAGTAAGTTTAGGGGAAGGATTTAAATCTTGTGTAGGAGAAGAATGGACACTAACTGCTTCTACTGAAGAAACAGATGTAACTTACCAATGGTTTATTGATGATAATCTTCAAACTGAGACAGGAAGTAGTTTTACCTTTACAATTGAAGAAGATTTTTCTGGAAGCCAAATCTACTCTGTTATTATAACAAAAGGAGAGTGTACAGGAACCAGCGAAGTTGAAATTTCTACATACGATGTTGGTAATTGCATAATTTCTCAAGGCATCTCTCCAGGAGGTAGTCCTGGATTTAATGACACTTTAGATTTAGAATTCTTAAATGATAGAATTGGTATTAGTAGACTTCAAATATTTAATAGATATGGTACGGTAGTCTATGAGAGAAATAATTACATTAATGAATGGGGAGGTCAAACTACTGATGGAGATGAACTTCCAACAGGAACCTATTTTTATGTATTAGACTTGTTAGGTGTTGATGATGTTTATGGCTCACAACCAACAGGATGGATTTACCTAAACAGAGACGCTAACTAATTTAAAACACTTTTCTAACTACCAAATAGTTAACTATGAAAAAAATATATATCATAACAATATTTCTTGGATTACTAATTGTTTTTCAAGAAGCAAATGCACAACAAGATCCCCAGTACACACAGTACATGTACAATATGAATGTGGTAAATCCTGCTTATGCAGGGTCTAAAGAAAGTCTTTCTATCACCGCTTTATACAGAAACCAATGGACAGGTATTTCAGACAATCCAGTTACAATGACTTTTTCTGCTCACACTCCAATTAATGATAGAGTAGGTTTAGGTTTATCTGTAATTAGTGATGAACTAGGTCCTGTAAGCGAAACCAATGTTAATGCAGATTTTTCTTATACAGTTCCATTAGGAGAATCATTTAAATTAGCATTAGGTATAAAAGCAGGAGCTACATTTCACGATGTTGGATTATTAGATGTAGCATTACAAGATCCAAATGATCCGTTTTTTGGAGAAAACATCAATAATGTATTTGCAAATGTAGGAGCCGGATTATTTTTATATACCGATAAATTTTATTTTGGAGCATCTGTTCCTAACTTTCTAAAATCTATTCATTTAGATGAAGATGTTAGCGGTGAAGCATTAAAGTTTGGTAGCGAAACCAATCACTTTTTTGTTACTTCAGGTTATGTTTTCCAAGTTTCAGATAATGTGAAACTTAAACCATCAGTGATGGTTAAGGCAGCTTTTGATTCACCAATTTCATTTGACGGAAATATAAACGCCTTATTTTATGAAAAATTCGAAATTGGAGCCTCTTATAGATGGGATGATTCATTTAGTGGATTAGTAGGGTTTCAAGTAACTGAAAATATTCGAATAGGATATGCTTACGATTATATCACATCAGATTTAAGCGCAGTTGCAGGAGCATCACACGAAATTATTTTAAGTTGGGACGTGTTTTTCAAGAAAAAAGCCCTTCGTTCACCTAGATATTTCTAATTCTTAACAAAAGCACATTCAAAATGAAAAAAATATACATATTCATATTACTTTTAGTAGTTAGTACTGCTATGGTAACCGCACAAAACAAGAACACTAAAAAGGCTGATGAACTATACCATAGATTAGCTTATACAGATGCTGCAGAAGCATATCAAAAACTATTAAAAAAAGGTGCCGGAGATCGTTATGTTTTCGAACAATTAGCAAATTGTTATTATAACATTAATGATACTAAAAAAGCTGAAACCTATTACAAACGTGTTGTTAAAGGGAAAAAAGTTAAATCTGAAACAGTTTATAATTACGCACAATCATTAAAATCTAATGGTAAATACGGAGATTATAATACTTGGATGAAAAAATTTGCCGAAATGAGTCCCAACGATTCAAGAGCAATGGCTTTTATGAAGGATCCTAACTACCTTCCTAGATACAATGAAAACGCTAAAAAGTTTACTGTAAAAAACTTAAAAGATATCAATACAGAATATTCTGAGTTTGGAGGAACTGTAATAGACAAATCATTCTATTTCTCTTCTGCTAGAAATACAAGTAGAAAAAAATACGGATGGGATGAACAACCTTATTTAGATATTTACAAAGCAGATATTGTTGGTGGTACTGAAAAGAATTCCAATTTAATAAACGGAGATGTAAATACTAAATATCATGAAGGAAATTTAGCAATTGTAGCGGATGGTAAAAAAATGTATTTTGACCGAAATGATTATTATAAAGGTAAATACAAAAAAAGTGAAGAAGGCATAAGTCAAATAAATATGTTTTCTGCCGTTAAAGAAAATGGAGAATGGAAAGACATTCAACCTGTAAGTTTTAATAGTAGTGAATATTCAGTTGGGCAACCAGCATTAAGCTCTGACGGAAACACACTTTACTTTGTTAGCGATATGCCTGGTGGTAAAGGAATGTCAGACATCTATAAAGTAACTGTAAATAAAGACGGAAGCCTTGGGAAACCAGAACGATTAGGTGACAATATTAATACGGAAGGAGCCGAAGTATTTCCTTTTGTAGATGCAAACGGAACTTTATACTTCTCTAGTGATGGTCACTTAGGAATTGGTGAACTAGATGTATTTTACGCTGAAGCAAATGCTAATGGATTTAATAACCCTAAAAATATTGGTACCGATGTAAATAGTCCAAAAGATGATTTTGCATTCAAATTTAATCCTGCAACCGAAGAAGGATATGTTTCTTCAAATCGCAAAGGAGGAGCTGGTAGCGATGATATTTATTCAGTAAAACAAATTGCTCCATTATGCGATGTTGAAGTCGCTGTACAAGTTGTAAACGAATACACTAATAACCCTATTTCAGGAGCCCGTGTAGATGTTTATGATGCTTTCGAAAACAAATTATCTACAAAAACAACTGATGCTAATGGTAATGTTTCATTTACATTAGAGTGTGAAAATAAATTTGAAGTATTAGCATTTTCAGATAGTTATGAAAGTAATGGTGTAACTGTTAATACAACTAAAGAACAACAATTAAACACATCGATATCACTTAAACCTATTGAAGATATTATTAAAGAGGGTAAAATTGTACTTAATCCTATTCATTTTGATTTTGATAAACATAATATCAAATCACAAGCTGCTTTTGAGTTGGATAAAATTGTTACATTAATGAAAAAATACTCAACAATGGAAGTTAAAGTTGAAGGCCATACAGATACTAAAGGCACCGATGAATACAATTTAGGGCTTTCTGACAGACGTTCCAAATCAACGGTACAGTATCTAATTTCTAAAGGAATAGATAAAACCAGATTAACAAGTGAAGGCTTTGGGAAAAGAAAACCAATTGTAAAATGCGGAAATAACTGTACTGATGAGCAAAGTGCTAAAAACAGACGTTCAGAATTTATTATTACAAAGCAATAATAAATATCTAAAAAAACTAAAAAGCCCTTGATTTAATAAATCAAGGGCTTTTTAAATTAAGATCAGTTTCTATTTTAGAATTAAATATATTCCTTTAAATTCTCAAGCATAATTAAAGTCATACCTTCTAAGGTAGTATTATTTTTCCAACCCCAATCTTTTTGAGCATCAGAATCATCAATACTTTGTGGCCAAGAATCTGCAATTTCTTGTCTAAAATCTGGTGCATAGGAAATTTCAAAATTTAGAACTTGTTTTTTTACACTTTCAGCAATTTCTTCAGGACTAAAACTAATTCCAGCAAGATTATAGGAGCTTCTTACTTTAATACTTTCTTTTGGGGCTTCCATTATAGAAAGAGTAGCTCTTATCGCATCATCAATATACATCATTGGAAGGGTAGTTTTTTCACTTAAAAAACAAATATATTTTCCGTGTTTTAAAGCTTTATGATAAATATCCACAGCATAATCAGTAGTCCCTCCACCAGGTAAAGTTTTATAACTAATCAATCCAGGGTACCGAATACTTCTCACATCAACACCGTATTTATTAAAATAATATTCACACCAACGCTCACCAGCTTGCTTGCTAATACCATAAACTGTAGAGGGCTCCATAACCGTTTTTTGTGGTGTATTGGTACTAGGAGTAGTTGGTCCAAAAACAGCAATACTAGAGGGCCAAAACACTTTTTTAATCTTTTTTTCTTTTGCTAAATTAAGCACATTAAAAAGGGAGTTCATATTCAAATTCCAAGCTCGCATCGGAAATTTTTCAGCAGTTGCAGAAAGCATCGCTGCCAATAAATACACGTCGGTAATCTCATAACGAATCACAACATCTTCAATTGCCTTATAATCCATTGCGTCTAAAACCTCAAACGGACCGTCTTTACCTAGGGTTCCGTCATCATCTCTTATGTCGGTTGCAATTACTTTATGATTTCCAAATTTAGCTCTAAGCTGTATGGTTAAATCGGTTCCAATTTGTCCAGAGGCGCCAATTATTAGAATTCTTTTTTTCAAAATATATAAATTTTAAAGAGTTACAAATATACGGAATCTCTCCCCTTTTACATTACCAATTTTTTAACTTTAATATGTGCTAGAACTCGTATATTTGCGTAACACACTTAATTAAAATGAAGTATCTTTTAGTTTTATTTACAACGCTATTTTTCATCTCTTGTAAAAACTCTTCTGAAGAAATATCAGTACTCCAAGAGAAACTAAAAACTGATGATTTTTTATACGGAAATAAAAATTATATATTTTCYGCCCTTTCAGAAAACGCAAAAATAGAGGTAATGAGTTGGGGTGCTTTTGAAGATTTTGAAACACAAGCAAAATCAATAAACGGAAACACCATCGAGTCTATAAAAGAAAAATCAAAGCAAATGGTTTCGCTTTTAGATTCCATAGCTAAAAAAATTCCTGACACATTATACACCAATGCGATTCAGTCTAGAGTGGTTGTTGCAAAAACAAGAAGTAAATTATTAAAACAAGAAGTAAATAAAGCTCATATTGACTCGGCAAGGCTTCAGAAATACATTAATGAAATGAATATTTCTGTTAATAATTTAATTATTCAAATCAATGAAAAATTTCAGAAAGATGCTATTGATTTCCAGCGAATAGATAACGAAAAACAAGAACTTGAAAATCAAAAGCGTTTTTTAGATTCTGTTTATAAAGCTGAATTGCAAGACCAAAAAAACAAACGGTAACAAAACCGATTTAATCATACTAATTACTAAAATTATAAATTATGAAAACAACTATTTTTAAAACTTCATTAGTTGCAGCATCTCTGGCTTTAGCAATGATGTCTTGTGGTGACGCTAGTAAAGAAAAAGARATTTCAGTAAAAGCAGACGAATTACCACATGGAATTATCCTAGAAAACATGGATACAACGGTAAGTCCAAAGGAAGATTTTTACAATTATGTAAACGGAAATTGGGCGAAAAACACAAAAATTCCAGACGATCAAACTCGTTGGGGAGGCTTTGGAGTACTTCGTAAAAAAACCGATTTTGATATGTTGGCAATTTTAGATAAAGCACAAAAAAGCAATGAATATGCTGCAGATACAGATCAAGCAAAAGCGATGATGATTTTTGAATCTGAATTAGATATCGATGGTCGTGACAAAGCAGGAATTACTCCTCTACAACCAGCATTAGCTAAAATTGAAAGTATTAAAACTCTGGAAGATTTTCAAAAAGTAATGACTAAAAATGTAATTACCATCTCTCAACCTTTCTTTGGTATTGCTGCCTTTTCAAATCCTAGTAATAGTGCGATAAATTCAGCCTATTTATTTCCTGGAGGATTGGGGTTACCAGAAAGAGATTACTATTTAAAAAAAGATTCTGCTTCGGTTAAAACAAGAGCCCAATATGTTGAACATATAACCAGAATGCTTCAGTTTTTAGGTGATTCTAAAGAAGATGCACATTCGCAGGCTGAAATAATTTTAGCTTTTGAAACTAGATTAGCATCCCCAAGATTAGATAAAGTAGCGAGTAGAGATTTCAGAAATTTTAACAATCCAAGATCTATTTCTCAACTTCAAGAAATGGTGCCAACTGTTAATTGGGAGCAATCATTCACTAATATTGGTGTTTCAAAAAAATTAGATACAGTCATTGTAATGCAACCTATTTATATGGAAACGGTTCAAAATATTTATTCTGAAGGTGATATAAAAACTTTAAAAACAGTAATGCGTTGGGCTACTTTAAATGAAAGTGCTGGAATGTTAACTACTGAAATTGAAAAAGCCAATTGGGATTTTTATAGTAAAACCCTAAACGGTGCAAAAAAACAAAAACCAGCAAACGAACGTGCTTTAGCTACCGTAAACAATACTGTTGGTGAGGCCTTAGGGAAGTTATATGTAGACGAAATGTTTCCGCCAGAAGCAAAAGAAAAAGCAGAAAAAATGGTTGCTAATGTGATTGATGCCTATAAAAATAGAATTAATGCACTCGATTGGATGAGTTCAGAAACTAAAGTAAAAGCAATTGAAAAATTAGATAAATTCACTGTTAAAATTGGATATCCTAATAAATGGAAAGATTATTCAACTTTAAATGTAAAAGAAGGAAACACTTATTATGATAATATGGTTGCTGTTGGTGAATGGGAATTAAAAGATAACCTTAACAGAATTGACGAACCCGTAGATCGTACCGAATGGGGAATGTCACCACAAACAGTAAATGCCTATTTCCAGCCTTTTAATAATGAAATAGTATTTCCAGCAGCGATATTACAACCTCCTTTTTACGATTATAAAGCTGACGATGCTGTAAATTATGGTGGAATTGGAGCGGTAATTGGTCATGAGATATCTCATGCGTTTGATGATAGTGGTTCTCGTTTTGATGCAAACGGAAACCTAGTAAACTGGTGGACCGAAGACGACCTAAAAAACTTTACTGAACGTGGCAATCAATTAGCAGCCCAATACAGTGCCGTGGAAGTATTACCTGGAGTTTTTATAGATGGTAAGTTTACATTGGGTGAAAACATAGGCGATTTAGGAGGAGTTTTAGGAGCATATGACGGATTACAAAACCTCTACAAAGAAAACGGAAGACCAGAGGATATTGATGGCTTT
Organism: Flavobacterium sp.; assembly: GCA_002733185.1. GTDB lineage: Bacteria > Bacteroidota > Bacteroidia > Flavobacteriales > Flavobacteriaceae > Marifrigoribacter. The sequence continues at coordinate 56,339 of NVUT01000004.1, forward strand.
ACGGCAGAACAACGTTTCTTTATGAGTTGGGCAACAGTATGGAGAACACTACAGCGAGAAGAGTCATTAAAAACGCAAGTAAAAACCAATGTACATTCTCCAGGAAGATGGAGAGCTACACAACCTTTAGTTAATGTTGATGCTTTTTATAAAGCTTTTGATATTAAAGAAGGTGATGGAATGTTTGTTCCTGAAGAAGGTCGGGTTCGTATTTGGTAGAATTTTTAACCAAAAAGCTCACTAAGAAAATTCTTAGTGAGCTTTTTTATTTGCACTCATCACAGGTTTTAAAAACCTGTGATGATTTTTTATGGAATTTGAATTATTGTGTCATTAACTATAATCTGCAAAGCATCAATATCAATTGTTTTTTTAACAGCAATAGCATCCGTTACCACAAATGGTTTTGGCATCATGTTTTCTGCTCTTTTATTAATAGAAAACTGTGGGTGACTTAATAAGTCATACGAATATTCCATCACTATAAAGTTTACATCTTGTCCTTTTGGGATGGTATATGAAACCTCCAAACTATCATTGTCTGAAACATAATAACGTACCAATTCTTTACTCTTAATTTTTTGAGAACTATCATTCTTCTTTTTTGGTAAAGTTTGTCCATTAAATGACAGCGAAGTAAAATTTACATTTTCTTCAGTATAAAGGCTAATCTGGTTTACATATCGCTGTGGAATAATAGTAAAGGTGATATTTTTATATCCATTAACAATTGTGTCTTTTTTTAATTCTGTTTTAAATAATGGAATGTCTTTTTTAGGTGCTTTAACTGCATAAGTATAACCGCTACTGTATTTACTCCCAGAGGCACTTTCAATATATTTTGAAGCTTCTTCTGGATTTTCGCCTAAATATCCTTTAGTCCAATCGTCTAACATTTTGTCGTAAGTTGCCCAATAAGATGCTTCTTTATCTACATCTTGATAGTAAATTAAGCTGTTTGGTTTTTGCCTTTCCGAAGTAAAATCACTTGACAAATGTGCTTTTATAAAAAATACAATTGCTAGTAAATAGAATATAATTGAGAGTCCTCTTTTCATTTTATAAAAACCAAAAACAGGTAGTAATAATCCGAAAAGAAGCACTGTGAAAATAGTACTTGCTATTAGCATTTTTAATCCCAATCCAACTGGAAAAAATTGAATATGTGGTGCAAATAAGAAAATTGCCAAGGCTCCTAATAGAGTCATTAATAATAAATTCGGCTTTTCTTGACGGATTAAAATCCAAAGAGAAAGCAACCCAAAAAACACAGGAAGGATAAAAAATGCAGCTCCTTTTAAATAAATAGCCACCAACATATTTATTACTAGCCAAAAGAATAGCGGCGCAATTAATAAACTTGCAACATTCGTTTTGTTTGAAAAACGTTGGTAAATTCCGAAAATAATCCCAAGCGTAAGCATGACAAAAAACCAAATGTAGGTATGGCCGTTATAGGTAAATCCGTGTTGAATTTCTCCGTATTTCGGATACAAATTCATTATTAATTTCCAACCAAAAGAACCTACCAAACCAGAAATAATTAATGCTAATAAAAACGGAACAAACCCTTTCAATATTGATTTTCCTGTCAGCACTCTTTTTCTTATTCCGAAGAAAATTAATACCACAAACAAAACAATAGCAATAATAACCATAGGCATTACCCAAGAAAACGGGTAACTAATCATTTTTAATATAGGCACATTTATATATACATAATCTTCTTCTGATGTTAAGCTTGAAAGATCAGCATCAGCAAAATAATGAACCAATGGCAATAAGTATTCTCCTTGATGTTGTAATGTATTTCTATCTAAATTTTCATAAGTATCATTAGCGGTATGGTAATCAAAATGATCATCAATAAAGGCAAAAAAGTAGCCTTCAATATTTCCATCTTCTCTAAAAACGGTAGAATCGGTGTCATTTGGAAGCATTTTATAGATACTATATGTAAGTGAAGAAGCTGTAGGGTATTTTACATCCGCTTCCATAAATGCTTTGATTAGCTTTTTGTTTCCGTTGTTAGTTTCTATAATCATATTGCTTGGTCCACCGCTTCCTCTGGCTTCAAAATTTAATGCCAAACCAATATCTTTTGCCCAAGGATGTCTGTTTACAAATAATCGTGCCCCATCCAATCCTACTTCTTCCGCATCTGTAATCACAACTACAATATCATTTTTTGGTGTTTTTCCGCTTGCTTTGTAGGCTCGTAGGGTTTCTAATATTGTTACAATACCACTTCCTGCATCACTTGCTCCAAAAGATGGAGTTAACGCACTGTCGTAATGCGACAATAACAACAAAGCTTTTCCGTTGCCAGAACCTTTCATTTTTGCAATGATGTTTTTAGATTTATCAAGACTTTTCCATTTTGGATTCATTACAAAACCTTCTTGTACTTGTATTTCTAAACCTAAATTTTTTAGTTGTTCTAAAATATATTCACGTACTCGTTCATGTTCTTGAGTGCCAATATAATGTTGTGCTTTGGTAATTTCTTTTAAAGGAATTAAAGCTCTTTCTGAAGAAAACTCGGTATCTGGAATCGTAGCAGGTTCTCCATTTTGAGGCATTAAACTATAAAAACTAAAGTAGATTAAACCAATAATTAATAAGAAAGAAAGTAGGGGTTGAAAGCGTTTCATATTTGAAATTTTAGAATTTTAAAAGTACTAATTATTCTTCACAAGAAGTCTTGTTAATAAAAATGAAAGGATCGTATTTGTTTTTTGACTACCTTTAAAGGTCTAAATAGTTAGTATTATGGGAATTAAAAGTTTTATGGGAAAGCGGGCAAAGCCTGAAAATAAATCGGAACAAATTAAAGTTTCCGATTACATGACGCGTAACTTGATTGTTTTTAATCCGAAGCAATCCGTATTGGAAGTAATGGATCAACTTATTAAACATCGCATTTCGGGTGGTCCTGTTGTGAATGAAAATCACGAATTGGTGGGAATTATTTCGGAAGGAGATTGCATCAAACAAATTAGTGAAAGCCGTTACTACAATCAACCTATGGAAAACATTAATGTGGAAGAGCATATGGTAACCAATGTTGATACTATTAGTGGCGATATGAATATTTTTGATGCTGCAGAGAAATTTCTTCAGACAAAGAGACGTAGATTTCCTATTGTTGAAGAKGGRAAATTRGTAGGACAGATAAGTCAAAAGGATATTTTAAAAGCTGCACTTCAGTTAAAAGGACATAGTTGGTAAGTTTGTTCGCTTCGACTCCGCTCAGTGACCAACTTGAAGTACTTCGACTAAATTCAGTCTAGGGTTTAGTTACTAGTATTTAGTCACCAAAAAAAGTATAAGTAATAAAAAAACCTGCTAAGTTTTGAAAACCTAGCAGGTTAATTTTATTTAAAAATGTTTGATTGAAATACTAGTTAGAGTTTACTTCAATTTCATCAAGTTCATAAGAACCATCAAAGTTTTCATCACCGCTACCTTGGTATTTAAAAGCAATATAACCAGTACCAGTTATACAATCARGACTTACATTTCCTGRATCTAACCAATCCCCAAAAAAATCGTCGTCTTGTACAATATAAGCTGCTGGAACTAGATCCCAAGTTGCTGTTGTAATGTTATTTGGATTTCCGTCCCAATCACTAGAATAAAGCAATTCTAATGTACTACCGTCAGAGAAACTATTAGAAGTTTTAAAGTTTAAGGTTTCACCATCTTGAGCATCAAAATCGAATTCTGGCATAATTAACCAAGAAATTGTGCTGTCGTCGTTAGAATTAAAAGAACCAATAGTTGCCGATAAACCTAATGAACCGTTAGTACCGTCATTAAAGAAAGATTCCCATTCTCTTGAACCTTCTTGAATATAGTTTGTCCAACCGTTTCCTGTAATTGGAGAACCTTCATTTTGAGATTCAAAAAATTCAGAGAATAACTCATTACTTCCTGTTGAAGAAGCGATACCACAATCAACTTCAGATGGATCACAACGATCTGTACTGTCAAAATTAATGGTTGCAGGACTATTTACCACAACATTAAAAGTTTCTCCAAAAAAGTCTAATACTAATAATCCATCAAGAGTTCCTCTTCCTGTTGGTAAAGAAACCGCTTTAAAATCTGCAAACGTACTTGTGCTAAATATTACAGATAATCCTTCTGTACAACTTTCTAAAGTACGTTCTCCATCAAATTCATCTCCTGGTTCTGCAGCATACGTTTTTGGTGTTTCTCCCATCACATCATTTCTATGAAATTGCATATCACTTAATCGAATATAAAGATTGGTTTTATCTACATCAAATTCAGAAATACTTATTGGTAATGGCGTAATTTCTTCAACCTCTATATCTCTTTTTATAAAATCGGTCATTTGAGTTATACCTAATTTATCAATGCTGCTTCCGTTTAAAATCCCTAAAGTTAATACACCATTCTCAACACCAACTGTTAATCCTTGAAGTTGAACGTGGGTTCTTCTTCCGAATTCATAAAAGATAAATAATGGATTTACATTCACCAATACTTTTATACCAATTGTTGGGTTTGATACTGCATCTTGAAGGATGATTTCTTCGAAAAAGTTTCCAAATTCATCATTAGAAATCACGAAACCTGTTATGTAAATATCATCCTCGATAGTTAATGTTTCTGTAATTTCACCTTCAGCATTCTCATCTGGTTGTGCTTGTAATAACAATTGTTTTAAAGCATTCATTGTAATTGGTGTTCCGCTTAAAGTTGGCGGAGTTACCTCTAAATTAGGTGTGTCGTAATCGTCATCCTGAACGCAAGAAACTGCAAATACAGTTGCAACAAACAGGACAATAAGTTTATAATATTTTAAAGTTTTCATATTGAATGGAATTTATTTTTTTGTGTTTTATTAAAATCTAACATATACATTTACATAATAGTTGGAACCCGTTCCGAAAAAATATCTATTCCCGAAAAGTGGTCCGTTATCTCTATTTTGTTCTTCTACTTGCTGTCTGTAATTAGCTCTTCTTGAATCTTCGAAACCACCTGTAATAAATTCTTGATCTAATACATTGTTAATGGAAGCAAAAATTCCCACATAGTAGTCTTTAATTTTCCAAGATTTACCTCCAGTTAAATTAACTAAAAAGTAATCGTCTAATTTTTCTTGTTTCAGTAATCCTCTTGCAACTTCTTCATCGTAATCGTTAAAAGGTTGACCATCGATATCGGTATAAAAATCACTGGTTCTTCTAAAATTACTAATGTCTAGATAGGCATTAGAAAAATAGTTGGTCGTAACACCTACCCACCAAAAATGAGGGTTTCTATATTCTAGTCCTAATTGGTAAGCTCTTTCTGGTCCTCCAGATACGTGATAGTCTTTTAAAGCGACCTCTCTTAAGCCTTGTGTTGCAATATCATCACCATCAATACCAAAATCGTCACTAGATAAATATAAACTTGGATTGTTATTATAAATATATTGACCAACTGAAGCAGCTGCTTTTAGTTTTAAAGTAGGTAGTACTTGCGCTTCAATACCAAGTTCAACTCCAACATTACGTTTTTCAATTCCAGTAACAATTTCTTGTACAAAAGCATTATTTTGATCAGCACCAAGGGCATTTTGAGTAAAGAAGAATCCYMYAWMTGYNGYATCTTTAAAGCCAGAATAATAACCTGTTAATCGAGCCTTTACAATTGGAGATCTGTAGATATAACTCAGGTCTATAGATTGTACTTTTTCTTCGGTTATTCCTTCAACAATATCATTATTTTGTCTAGCGTTAGCAAAGGTATTTCGCATTGTTGGTGCTTTGGTGAAATAGCCGGCATTTAAATCTATTAAATGCCTCCCTGTAATTTTGTAGGTAGCACCACCTTTTACGCCATAGGTTGAAAAATCAACTTTTTCACTATCACCAAATGAACGTTCTCCTGGAAAATAACCATTTTCAAACAACCCAGAACGTTGGTAACTGGTTTGTCCAAAATTGGCAGCTACATAAAAATCTACTAAAGCATACTTAAATTGTGCCTGTGCAAATCCAGATATTACACTAGCATTCAACTCATAATTATATTTRTAACGGTCTCCTTCTTTTGCRAAATTAWTTGGATTTTGCAAATTGTTTGGAATACGATCGCCAAAATAATCAACATCTAAATACCCATCTGCTCCTAGTAAATCAACCACACTTGCAAAGTATTCTCCATTAAGGTTTCTGTAATTTACRGCAGCATCAAAAAGAATATTATCTGAAAAACGAGTGTTCAATATACTATTGATAGAAAATTGATTGTCATCTATTCTATCTTCCTGTACTATATAAGAAGCGTTTCCAGTAGAAGAGTTTGCGTTTCCTCTATATAAAGATTCCCAATCTATTTGACCATCGTTAATAAATTCTTGTTGTGCCAAATATGCTTGTTGATAATCGTAAGGCGTTGGGTTTTCATCACGAAGTAAATAACTTGGCAATTTTTGATAGTAATTTCCTGCGGGGTTTTGATTGTTTCCGTAGTCCAATCTAGAATTTCCTATTTGCCCAGTTTGATAGCCAACATTAGTATTTAAGGTAGTTTTTTCGTTGATGGTCCAATAATGGTTCAACATAAAAACAGGTTCTTTAATATTTCGAACACGACTATTTCGTTTTTCACCATCTTGGTATCCCCAATTAGGATTGTAACGAATTCCTTTTAATTCTTTTACTTCCTGGGTAATTGCGGTTGCTCTTCCTCTTCGGTTTGGAGTATAAAACCCAGTAAAGTTAATACTATGAGCATCGTTTATTTTCTTTTCTACGGAAGCATAAAATGAATTAGCATCGTACAAAGTTCCGTCAATATATCCTTCATTTCCAAAACGCCTAGCGGCTAAAAAAGAATAAGACCAACCTGTTTTTGAAACCCCACTACTATAAGAAGCCATAATACGTCCTTGGTAACTACGGTTAGCAGCTGCAAAAGATACACGTCCATTTTTTCTATTCTTGGAAGCACGCATTACAATATTTGTAGTTCCGGCAAGATCACCAAAAGTGTAATCGTTTGCTTTTATACCCATAGTAAATTCACGGTTACGTTGAACATCGTTAAGTCCTCCCCAATCTCCCCATTGTGGTCGACCGTTAAACTGTTTGTTCATTTCTAAACCGTTAATAAGTACTTTTCCGTAGGCATTATCCAAACCTCTGGGTCTAAAAAATGTTGAGCTAAAATCGAAAGCTGCTGCTCTTAAAAACACATCTCTAGATGCTTGTAAAAGTCCTGAAACGTTGGTGGCAGCACCACCTAAATCGCCGTCAAGCTCTCCATCTGAAAGGCTAATTGTTCCAATTTGTAATTCAAGCTCAGTTAAATCTATATCCATAATAATAGGATCTAGATTAATGGTTTCTCCGTTTTGAATAGTGATAGGAATACTTTGAGTAATGTAATTAAGTTTACTTACAACAAGTATTTGTTCTCCTTGTGGGAAATCGGTTCCTGTTAATGTAAATAAACCTTCTGCATTGGTTTTTGTGCTAAATTGGCTCGACAAAATACGGATGTCAACTTCAGCAATTACTTCACTCGAATGTGTATCTACCACTCTTCCCTTTATAATTGTATCTTGAGCAAATAACGAAATACTACTCACCAAAGCAATACATAAAGTAAAAATGATTTTTTTCATTCTAATTTTGGTTGTTTTAATATTAATAATTTATTATAAATCGATCACGAATTTACATTATTTCAATGAATTAATTACATTTGTCAATATCTAAAAACTGGATGTTTACATAACCTTAATATTACAAGCCTAATGAAACTAAATCTTACTTATCTTCTCTTTATTATTTTAACATTCTCTACCCTTTATTCGCAAGAAAAGAAAGAATATAAAGTAAATACTATTGCTTTTTATAATTTAGAAAACTTATTTGATACAGAGGATGATCCACTAACTTTTGACGACGACAGGACTCCAGATGGGAAAGATCATTGGACCGAAGAAATTTACCAAGATAAATTAAAGAATATGGCTAAGGTTATTTCGGAAATTGGTGCTAAAGTTTCTGGAAATACTCCTGCAATTATAGGGGTTAGTGAAATTGAAAACAGAAAGGTTTTAGAAGATTTAGTAAATCAAGAACCCTTATTGAAAAAAGATTATGGAATTATCCAATTTGATTCTCCTGATCGTAGAGGAATAGATGTGGCACTTTTATACCGTAAAAAATTGTTTACCCCTATAAATTATAAGGCTCATGAGTTAATAATTTATGACAATAACGACCCTACTAAAAGAATATTTACGAGAGATCAACTATTGGTTAGTGGAATGTTAGATGGCGAAAAAATCCATATCATTGTGAATCACTGGCCCTCTAGAAGTGGTGGAGAAGAACGATCTCGTCCAAAACGTATAAAAGCCGCAAAATTAAACAGACAAATTATAGATTCGTTATTTACAGAAGATCCTTATGCGAAAATTATTACGATGGGTGATTTTAATGATGACCCTTCAAACCCTAGTATTAAAGAATATTTGGATGCTAAAAGAAAAACAAAAAACTTAAAAATGAAAGAGCTTTATAATCCTATGGAAGATATGGCAAGACAAGGTTTAGGATCTTTAGCTTATAGAGATAATTGGAATTTATTTGACCAAATAATCATTTCGACAGAATTAACTAAAAAAGACTTTTCAAGCTATCGTTTTTACAAAGCAGGCATCTACAACGAAACCTATTTAGTAAATGCTCACGGACGTTATAAAGGCTATCCTTATAGAAGTTTTGTTGGTGGAGGCTACACCGGAGGTTATAGCGACCATTTTCCAGTTTATATTTATTTGGTTAAAGAGAAATAAAGTCTGTTTTAATTCAACAAAAAAGCTTCAAGAATATTACTTTTTGAAGCTTTTTTTGTTTGATATTTAAATTGATTAATTAAACCAAGTTCCCCAAGGAATTCTACTTAATATTAACAACAAGGCTATGGAATAAAATATAGCTATTACTTTAAACTTACTGTTTGAATCTACTTTCTTTTTATGTTTAGAGTAACCAATGGTGATTAATACCACTGCGATAATCATCATTAAAGGGTGCTCAATAGTTGAAAAACGCAACATGCTATCTTTCATTACTGCTCCCATCCCACTTCCTTTTATTGCTCCCATGGCATTGGGCGAATAAATAAATAAGAAAAGCCCTAAGATAATTTGAATATGAGTTACAACTAACGCAAACAATGATGTTCTAAAATCATTTTGTGAAAATTCGCTTTTTGCAAACAACCCTTTTAAAGCATTTAATGTTGCCAAAACAACTAATAATAGGGTAACATAAGCCCAATAAGAATGGATAAATTGTATTGTTTCGAACATAGTATTTTGATTAAGTGATCTAATTTTCCAAAGGTAGGGATATATTTATTACTATATACTTTTTTAAAACATACTCTGAATTGAATAATCATTCATCGTAATTGTACGTGGTGTTTTTTCTATAAATTACGAAACCAATAAGAAAAAAATTTAACAAAAAGAAAAATAGTTGCTTGCGTTTTACTGCAATTTAAAAGCATATTCTATAAAAATGAAAATAAAATTGTTTTAGRGTTTACCTTCGCTGTTTTTTTACATTAATAAGAAAACATAGCAATGAAATACAAACAAATTATTTTAAAAAAGAATACCCATTTCTTAACCTACCTATGTATTTTATGTATTGCCTTTTTTGCCCCCACCCAATTAAATGCTCAGGTTGGTATTAATAATACCAATCCAAAAGCAAGTTTAGACATCAGTGCTAGTAATCCAGCCACTCCTACTAATATGGATGGATTATTAGTGCCAAGAGTGAGTAATTTTCCAAGTACTGCTCCTACGGCAGACCAAAACGGAATGCTTATTTTTCTAACAACAACAGTAGGATTAAACACTCCTGGTTTTTATTATTGGAACCAAGCTACAACTTCATGGTTAAAAGTGATGGATGAGAATGCTGTTGTAATTCAGAATTGGGACAAAACAGGCACAACCTTATCTCCTGAAACCATTGGCGATGATTTACAATTTGGTTCTAATGAACATATTACCTTAGAGAATACAGCCACCACYCCWGATGCATTTATAAACTTATAYACTTCAAATGCAGGAACTAATGTGGAACGAACCATTTTTGCTGAAAGGCTTGGTGATCTTCCAAGAATGAATTACAATCCTACTGATAATGCTTTTAAGTTTAATTATGGAAATGCCAATAAAGTAACCATTGACGTAGATGCTACAGTTCCTTTAGATGTTTTGGGAAGCATTTCCTTAGGTAATGTTAGTAATAAATATACCCTTCCTAATAATAACGGAAACAATAATGATGTATTAGTTACCGATGGTACTGGAGCAGCTTCTTGGGAAGATTTTGATAGCCTAGGTCTTGGTTTTTGGAACAAAACAGGAACAACCCTATCTCCAGAAACAGTAGGCGATGATTTACAATTTGGTTCTAACGAACATATTACTCTTGAAGATACAAGTGCCACTCCTGATGCATTTATAAACTTATACACCTCAAATGCAGGAACTAATGTRGAACGAACCATTTTTGCTGAAAGGCTTGGTGATCTTCCWAGAATGAATTACAATCCTACTGAKAATGCTTTTAAGTTTAATAATGGAAATGCCAATAAGGTAACTATTGATGTAGATAATCCAACCACTCCTCTTGTTGTAAATGGCACTGTAAGAGCTACCGATTTTGTTTCAGATACAACCACCTATCCAGATTATGTTTTTGAAAATTATTTTAATGGTTTTTCTGAAATAAATAGGGACTATACTTTTAAAACACTTTCAGAAATTGAAGCATTTATAAAAAAAGAAGAGCATTTACCTGGCGTAAAATCGTATGAAGATATTAAAGAAAAAGGAATGACGATTAACCTTGCTGAAACCTCTATAACCAATCTTGAAAAAATTGAAGAATTGTTTTTATATGCAATCGAAATGAAAAAAGAAAATAACCTACTCAAAGAAAAACAAAAAACATTAGAAGAGCGTTTGGCTAAAATTGAAGCAATGCTTGAGAAAAACTAATAACTAACCAAGTTAGAAGCTACGGTATAGAAATTAATATATCGTAGCTATTTTTTAAAATTTAGATTTCTTTTTCGGAATACAAAAACAAGAAAAACTAATAATAAGATGCTAATCCCAATCCAAATATAATTGGTTTGTGTGTTAAAAGTAATTGTATCATCATTACCATACATTATAAAACCTGCCCAGTAAAAGGGAGTTTTTAAATTAGGGTTTTTTGTATTTTCTAGATACGTTAATTTTGCGTTTCTTAAGGCATTAGATTTGCTTTGCCCTTTTTTTAAGTTTTTATAAAACGAAACCATAATTTCTTGGGTGCTTTTATCTGGAGCACTCCATAAACTAGAAACAGTAGAAGGTACTCCTGCAAAAGTAAATGCACGAGATAATGATACCAAACCTTCACCACTTTTAAACCCCCCTACTCCAGTTTTACAAGCGCTGAGTACTGCTAAATTTGCATTAAATTTTAAGCCATATAGCTCAGAAATATATAGTTTATAATCTTTCTGGCTATCTGAAAAAACAAAATTACTCAACTCTGGATGGTCGTTATTTATAAAAGCATGCATAGCTAGATGAAGTATGCCTTCGTTTTTTGTGTTTTTAATAAAATTTTCTTTGGTGGCTTGATCTCCTAAAAAAGTAGTCCCGTTAATTATTTTATTAATCTTTTTTGTTTCTTCTTCGGCTCCTTGTAGGGGTGTTAAATCATCACCTGTATAGCTTGGCGTAAAAAAAGTAAGTTCATTTTTCTTGTTTTCCTTTGTAGAACTAGGATTAAAATTTAATAAAGGTAAGGAGTTGGCATATTTTATATTTTTAGTTTCTATGAGGTATTTATTGTTTTCAATTAAAATATCAAAAGGTAAAAAGAAGAGTAATTTATCAGGAATAATGTTAATGTTTTCATAATCAACAACCTGCTTTAAGCCTAATTTGTTATAAAGATTTATACCTAGCTTTTTTACGGCTTCATTACTAATATCGCCTGTATTTATTAAGAAACTTTGTATTTCTTTCTCTATACTGAAATAGTTACCTAAGGAATGAGCGCTCACTTTTTCTTTTTCAATAATATATAAAAATAATTGTGTATCTATTTTTTCGTATTTAAGAAATACTTCTTGGGAATCCATATTTTCTCTAAAACTAGAGAGATTAAAATTGTTTTGATTAAAAAAGGAGAAAGAGGCATATTGGGTCTGAATTTTTTCAGATAAATGGCTAAGTTGTTCTTTTATAACTATGATTTGGTTGTGGTACTCTTCTTCTTTCTCTTCTTTTTTAGATTCATAAAGGCTTAATTTTTTCCGAAGGTTTTGTTCTAAAGTAATTAAGGAGTCCGGTATTTTTAATATGTTATTGCTATTATTCACTAAAAAATTATGCCATAAAAATTTGGACTTATAGTCGATATTACTTTTTAAAATATGGCTTTCTGCATCATAAACTCCATACCTTAATTTATTGGTTTCTAAAATGCCTAAGGTAATTTTGTTAAACATTTTTTCTAGTTTAGCACTATAAAAGTTTTTGGTGTAACAATTTTTAAATTGAGTAAGAGCAATCTTATAAATATTGTTTGCTGCTATAAGTATCGAGTCATTTTTAATAGGGAAATTTTGTAATGTATTAGCAATATTTAATAGTTGCTTAGTATCATTTAATCGTTTGGAAGGAACATACTTAGTAGCTAAACTATCGGAAAGGATGTCGAGCTTATTTTTAGCTTTTGAAAAACAAAAAACAGCATCATTGGCATTTTCAAGAGTTAAAGCTATGTTATTGTTTTTGGCATAAATATTTGATCTAGCAGCATATATAAAACCTTTTAATGACTTAGGTATTTTACGTTCATCAATAAGATAGTTAAGTTCTATTAAAGCTTCTTCCTCTTTTTGTAATCCAATTTTAGCTTTAGCTATATTTATTTTATAATAATCATAGTAAACGGTTAAATAATTGTTTGGTATGGTGTTTTTGGCTTTAATAAAATAGAATAATGCCTTTTTATAATCTTGAGTTTCATATAAATAATAAAGTCCTATATAATTATAAATGGCAGATAAATTATAAGATGCTCTTTTTGATAATTTTTTATTTTTTGTAAAATCCTCTGATAGGCTTACTATTTTAATAAGCTCCTTTTCATTACTGGTATCTTTATATAATCTTGAAAACTGTGCATAATTATGGAGTAGATTAGAATACTCACTATTTTCTTGTTTTTCAATTATTAATATTTCATTTAAATGTGTTTCAAAATAGTTTTTTGCTTTGCTTAGATAAAAAGCAGCTTTATCATAAAAGCCATAACGTATATAGTTTGTTCCTAGATTAACATATAAAGCACTAAGAAAAAATTTATCTGGGTTTGGGATGTTTTCATATAACTTAGCTGCTTTTTCATAGGCAACAAAACTTTCTCCTTCAAAATTCAAATTGTGGAGTAAACTAGCGTTTTGAGTATATATTTTAGCCAATAAATCAGTCGGTTTATGAAAATTTTTATGCCAAAGTTGTATTGCCTTTTCATTATAAAAAAGGGCTTTTTTATAATTTATGGCTATATTATTTTGATACACTGAATAATAGAAATAGGCTTTTACTAAACTAAGCGTATCTGTGTTTTTTGCAGCTTCTCTTAATTCAACCAACTTTTTACTGTAACTTTCTTTTTCTTCGATATTTTTTGAAAGCGAAAAATAATATTCATACTGTTCCTCATACAAAACAGCAATTTTGTTTTTATCTTCATGGCTATATGCTTTTATTTTTTGAAGTAACAATAAGGAAGCTGCTTGGGTATCTCCTTTTTTTTCTAATTGAATAACTTCAGTTAAAGAGATACTGTCTAATTTAAAATTTTGGCTAATGGCATGAAGGGAACAAAAAAGTAGGATGTATAAAATGCATTTCATTTATGAAAAATTCTTTTATTGTGAAGGTTTTCAAAAGTAATGAAATATTATTTTAGATTTTTAATAGATACAAATAGAATTAAATATTTGGATTATCATCTAAGTCTGATTTCTCGACTACGTTCAAGAAGACACAAAATAATATTTTAATAAATTATTAGTATTGTGCTATCTGCTAAGCACAATATTAATCTAATAAAGCAAGTAGTTTTTTTGCTTTATTAGATAAAAATGAAGAAGATTCTACCACCTTTTGCAAATACATTTTTGCAGTTTCGGTATCTTTATTTTGCAAATAAGAAAGCCCCAAATACCAATTCGCATCGTTTTTGTAGGTTGGCTTGGAGTTGTTTACATACTTTTTTAAAAGTGTTATTGACTTTTCTGTATTTCCAGTAGCTAAATAAGCATTGGCTAAATAAAAGTTGTAATCTTTATTTTTAAAGTTTGTATTTTCTATTGTTTCTATAAAGCTGTTGTAATTTTTATTTTCATAAAAAACAAAAGCATTTTCTATTGTTGTGCTGTTTTCATTTCCTCTTACTACGGGATGAATAACATTAGGATAGGGTTTAAAGTTGGCAGCAAATACCTTTTGTGGGTTTAATGAATTGCTTGAATAATAATAAGTCCCAATTGAAAATAATAATGCAACAGAGGCTGCAGCCAAAAATTTAGAAGCCCAAGAGAGTTTTTTCTTTGCGTCTATTTTCTGAAATTCTTTTTTTAAAGACGCTCTGTTTTCGTTTCTAAAAGCAAGTTTAATGTTCTTTTGAAACTCAAACTCATTTTTAAAAGTACTATCTGTTTTTACTAATTCATGAAAGTTTTCAAGCTCAGAAGCAGACAATTTATTTTGAAAGTAATTTTCTAATAAGGTTTCTTTATTCATGGTTTTTCACTACTATTTTTAATTGTTTTAGACATTTCCATTTCATGCTTTTTACCACATCAATGCTATTATAACCAAGTGTTTCTTTAATTTCAATATTTGTAAAGCCTCTATAATAAAATAGTTGGAGTAAGTTTTTACAAGATTCTCCCAGTTTATTTAAGCCTTGCAACACCTTGTTTTGTTCTTCATTTTCTGGTGTATTATCATAAGCTACATCATAGCTGTAATTCTCTTTATATGTTGAAGTGTCTAAAGTCAACGTTTTTTTTTCTTTTCTTAATTGCTCAAAAATCATATTTTTCCCAATGCTAAACAAATAGGTTTTTATGCTACAATTTATTTTATTTAACTTGCCATCAATTGCATTTTCATGCAAAGCAATTGTAGCATCGTGGTAAATGTCTTGTAATATCTCATCACATATAGAAAACCGTTGTGCATAGTTGTAAAAAGACTTTTTATGCTCTTTATACAAAGCTAACAAGGTGTTTTTATCTCCTTTCTTTAATAGTAAAATTGTTTTGTCTTTATTCATTAGTGATTAATAGAGTGTAAAGTAAACTAAAAATAAAGATTTATTAGTTTAGAAGTAAATTTTAAATATTTTCTAAAGATCATTTTGCCATTTTCGAATAGCAAAAAAACATCAGATCACAAGGCGTTACTTTTGGGACATTTGCAAATATTTATATTGATTTAAAAGATTACAAACATGCAATTCATTATAGTCAAAAAGTAAGAATTATTTTTAAAAACCTCAATTTTACACATGGTTATGCCTCATCAACCATAATTCAATAATGGTGGATATATCGTCCTAGAAAACGGCAAAAAATTACCAATTTTAAGAAGAAACAAACAAGGGTTTTTAGAGAAATTATTGCGGTAAGTTCTTTTTTCTTTAGTCCAATTTTATATCTAATTTAACCAACTTAAGCCTCTTTTTTAAATTATTAACTTGAAAAGAAAGTTTTTATTAGAAAGAACAATTCTAATTTGACTAATTCACCCTTGTTATTTGCTTTTTAACTAAATCGGCATAGTTAAAAACTAACAATTGCATTCGCTAAAAAAATAAACCCATATATTTAAAATCTTGAAAATAAAAATATTATGATATTCACTATAATTATAATTAAAAATTATTTTTTAAAAATAGGCTATGCTTGCATTTTATGCTTTCTATTTTTAACTACCACTAGAAGTATATCGCAAATTGGTATCAACACAATAACACCAGACGCATCATCTATATTAGATGTTGTTGCTACAGATAGAGGTTTATTAATCCCCCGTGTAAGTCTTGGTGATATTTCTACAACCATGCTAGATGGAACCAATACGGCGGCTACAGGTTTACTAATTTACAACACCAATACTTCTATAACAGGAGGAAATGGCGTAGGGTATTATAGTTTTAATGGTTCTATTTGGGAAAAATTAATAACCACTAACTCCTTTGGTGACGATGATTGGTATGGAGAAGGTACTACCTCAGCTCCTACAAATATTACAGATGATATTTTTACCCAAGGCAATGTTGCTATTGGTAAAATTACAGCAGATTACAGTTTAGATATAGAAACTACTGACACACGAGCAATAAGTGCACTTGTTACAGGGTCTTCTAATTCAGTGATTTATGGAAATTACCAAAGTATTACTAATTCAGGGAATGGATCTCATTACGGTTCTTATAATGTTCTATCTGGAGCTGGAGCTGGAGCTCAGATAGGGAGTTACCAAAGTATTTTAAATACAGGAAGTGGAATTCATTATAGTTCATTTAATTCATCTTCCGGAACTGGATCAGGGATTCAATATGGAAGTTATCAGCAAATTTTAAACAATGGTGATGGAGAACATTACGGTTCCTATAATACTTTGACTGGAACAGGAACTGGCAATCGGTATGGAAGCTATCAAACAATATCCAATTCTGGAGATGGGGACTTTTATGGGTCATCAAATCAAATAACTGGAGCAGGATCTGGCCTACACACAGGTACTTTTAATAGTATAACTTCTGGTACGGGAGACTTAAGAGGTATTAATAATGAGGTTTCTGGAAATGGTGACGGTGCTCATATAGGTAGCAGAAATGTTCTATCCTCCCCTGGAGATGGTATTCATAATGGCACAGTAAGTCTTTTACATGGTACTGGTAACGGAGAACAAAGAGGTAATTTTACATTAATTACTAATTCTGGAGATGGCAGTAAATTTGGCAACTATTTCCGAATAACAGGAGCCGGTACTGGAATACATCGCGGTAGTCGAATAGATATATCAAATAATGGATCTGGAGCTCACTATGGAACACAAAATACTTTGTCTGGAACTGGTGATGGGGTACAATATGGGAGTCAACAAAGTATCTTAAACACAGGAAGTGGAGCTCATTATGGTTCTGCTAACACTTTGTCTGGAAGTGGAATAGGTCCACAATATGGAAGTTTTCAAAATATTACTAATTCAGGAAGTGGAACTCATTATGGTTCTAATAACACTTTGTCTGGAATTGGAACTGGCACACAATTTGGCTCTCGTAATGCAATCACAAATACTGGAAGTGGTCTTCATTACGGTTCCTATAGTTTATTGTCAGGAGTAGGAACCGGCACACAATTTGGGAACTATCAAGATATAACTAATACCGGGAGTGGGTCACATTATGGTTCTTTTATTACTTTATCTGGAACAGGAACTGGAACTCATTACGGCTCATATAATACTTTAAATAATACTGGGTCTGGCGTTCAATATGGAAACTATCAAGATATTTCTAACACAGGATCTGGTATACATACAGGATCCTACAATAATTTATCTGGAGCTGGAACAGGCCTACAATATGGATCCCAACAAGCTATAACTAATACAGGGAATGCATTACACTTTGGCTCATTTAACGAATTATCTGGAACAGGGTCAGGAATTCACTACGGTTCTTATAATAATTTAATTGGAATAGGAACAGGGTTTCAATACGGTACATTTAATTCTATTGCTAATACAGGTGGAGGGACTCATTATGCAGGTTTTTTTGATGCTCCGGGAGGTTCTAACGATTTTGCTGCCGTATTTAATAGTGGTAATGTAGTTGCCAATGAGATTGGAGGGGATTACGATTTAAGAATTGAAGGGGATACTAATGAAAACTTGTTTTTTACAGATGCCAGTACAGATAGAATAGGTATAGGTACTAATACTCCAGATTACCATTTACAAATAGTAGCCACTAATGCTATTTTAGGAATTAATTTCTTAGAAATAGCAGATCTCGGTTTTTCTAACTTGGGCTTAGATGGTGATATAGTTCCTTTTGATAGTGTAAGTTTTGATCTTGGTAATAATAATGCTACTGAACATTGGGATGATGTTGTGGCACTTACATTTATTACTTTTTCAGATAAAAACACAAAAAATAATATTAAAGAATTACAATACGGATTAAATGAAATTATGCAATTAAATCCTGTAAGTTATTCTTACAAAAATTTTATCACTGCAAATAATAGAACCCGTTTGGGATTAATTGCACAAGAGGTAGAAAAAATCATACCTCAAGTTGTAATTACAGAAGATGTCGATATAGATCCAGATACTGGAGAAAAAATTGTTACTAAAGGTGAATATAAAGCCCTGTCATACTCAGAGTTAATTCCTGTATTAATTAAAGCTACCCAAGAGCAACAGGAATTAATTAAAACTTTACAAAATGATAATAAAATCCTAAAAAAGAGATTAGAAAAAATAGAGATGTTACTTCGAAATAGAAAAA
The DNA here is from genome assembly GCA_002733185.1 of Flavobacterium sp. GTDB lineage: Bacteria > Bacteroidota > Bacteroidia > Flavobacteriales > Flavobacteriaceae > Marifrigoribacter. Next base: position 75,010 of record NVUT01000004.1, read on the forward strand.
AATGATTAATTTTTTTTAATCATATTAGCATTATTTAAATGCACAACGGGTTAACAATAATCCTTCGCCACCTTCTCCAACTCCAAATACCAATTTTCTCCAAACTTCCGAATCAAGGCTTCTTTTAAAAATTTGTAAACAGGTACTTTTAATTCTCTTCCAAGTGAACAAGCATCATTACAAATAGGCCATTTGTGGTAATTTACGGCAGCAAACTCACTATAATCTTGTACTCGCACCGGATATAAATGACAAGAAATAGGTTTTTTAAATGAAACTTCACCAGCATTATAGGCTTCTTCAATTCCGCAACCTGCAGTTCCGTTTTTAGAAAATGTTACATAGGCACATTCTTTTCCATTGACTAAAGGTGTTTCATTATCGCCTAAATCTGAAACAGTATGAGTTCCTTGCTCCTCTATCGCTTTGACACCTTCTGGTCGTAAATAGGGCTTTACTTTTAGGTAGATTTCTTTCAAGATCTCAATCTCTTCATTAGTAACGGGTGCTCCCGCCTCTCCTTCTATACAGCAAGCACCTTTACAAGCGCCGAGGTTGCAAACAAATTCTTTTTCGATAATGTCTTCAGAGACAATGGTTTTTCCTAATTGAAACATTTGGCGAAAATAATACTTTTATAATCGATTTATAATTAGTTTTGCCGAATAAAATCCTTCAACTATGGACTTTAACTTTAAAGAAATATTAACTGCAACGATGATTCTTTTTGCGGTGATTGATATTGTTGGAAGCCTTCCGATTATTATATCGCTACGTGAAAAAGCTGGGCATATTCAATCTGAAATGGCTTCGGTAATCGCAGCTGTATTAATGATTTTATTTTTGTTTTTAGGAGAGCAAATACTAAATCTAATAGGTATTAATGTCAACGAATTTGCAGTAGCAGGTTCGCTTATCTTATTTTTTCTAGCTTTAGAAATGATTCTCGGAATCACCCTTTTTAAAGAAGATGAAGATACAAATCCTAAATTAACTTCGGTGTTTCCATTAGCTTTTCCTTTGCTTGCAGGTCCAGGAAGTTTAACTACGTTACTTTCATTACGAGCAGAATATAGTATTCAAAATATAATTATTGCGGTACTTATCAATATCTTATTTATCTATATCGTTTTAAAAACTTCTGGGAAGATTCAAAAAGCAATTGGCAAAAGCGGAATTATTATCATTAGAAAAGTATTTGGAGTGATTCTTTTAGCAATTGCCGTAAAATTATTCACCTCTAATATTCAATTATTATTTAATTAATACTTCTCCCTAATCATCGGGACGTTCAGTAACCATTACAGAACAATAATTGGACTTACCTAAATTATAATATTATACCTTATGAAAAAAATCATCTACATATTTATTGGAATCGCAATTCTCTTAATTGCTTATAATGTTACATTTATCGATTTTTCAAACCCTATGGAAGGACAAAGTGGCATCGCTTTAATAGGAATTGTAACAGCGGCTTGTGCTATTTTATTGATGCTTATTCTCAGAACGTCATTAAAAATTTCTAAGAAGCACAAAATTTAATTAAAACACGCTGTTAATATATTGGACTAATTAATACCCTATTCTTACTAGCTTTAAGCTAGTAAGAAGATTAGGGCAATTCAAATAAAAAATATAGTTTATAAATTAGTTGAGCGTAAAACGAGCTCCTGCAAGAATTTGTAGTTGATCAAAATCTCCCACTACATATTTGAGCTGAGCAAAAGGGATAATTTTTTTACCTAAATCAAAATCAACTCCACCACCAATATTAAAACCTATTTTACTAGAAGATTCATTCGTGAGATCACTACCAAAATCAATAAAAGTTGGAATAGAGACTATTGAGTAATTTAAACCCGCAAGACCATAAGGTTTTATGTTACCTTCCAAAAAATAGTAGTTTGCATTTACATTTATTTCATACCATTTTATATTATAATCAGCACCTAAGACTAAGATAGTGCCAAAACTCTTAGGAATATAGTAGGTAAAAGAACCTTCTATAGCAATATTCTCTCTCATAAAATATTGTCCTGTTATGTTAATACCTACATTTTCAATTTCACTTCCATAAGCGAGACCTCCACCCATGGTAATTTGTGCGTCAATTTTTTGTGTAAATAACAGTGTAAATAGGCAAAGACTTAAAATTATTATTTTTGTTTTCATTTGTATTTCATTTGTATTAAGGAGTGTTATTTGCAAGGTAGATAACACTCCTTAAGGCTAGTTAAACATAATTTTATTATATATCACAAAACATATTGGTCACATTAACATAAGTAATATTTGAAGTCGTTATATTGTTGGGTGTTGGCTCTAAAGTAAATGCACAAAATTGAATGTTACGAAAGGTAACATCATGAACGTCTAAAACAGTACCATACCACAAATAAAGGGCTCCTGATTGGTTAGAATTACTAGCATATTCTATTGTTGCAAAGCCTATTTCGTTTAAAACTGACGGTGTATCAAACCGAATACCTCTCCAGGCGCTTTGTGTTGTGTTTATTCCTGTAAACAAAATTGGATTTTGTGTAGTCCCAACAGCAATTAAACTTGGTTTTGGCCCCGAAGCACCTTCATTGATATAAAGTTCTGCATCCAATCCAAACGCCATGACAACACCTGGGTTAAGTGTTAATTTGCCTCCTGAAATGACTTGCAAACCTTCTGGTAAGTGGTAAGGTACATTAAGCTTGCTCCAGTTGTGATTTCCTGTTATTTGATCGGCTGTAACAATTATAGCATCTGTAGTATTACCAATGTAACTCCCTCCAGAAATTGTAGTAGGATACGCACCTTCAATATACATTGGTGCATTACAGGCAGTGATGGTGTTATTTTCTAAAGTTAAGGTATCGCCTCCATAGCTTGCATTAAAACCATAAGATTCACTATTACGAATGATTGTGTTGCTCATTTTTAACCGAGTATCTGACCAGACAATTACAGAACCTAAGTCACCATTACTATTAAAGGATCCTCCTCCAGCATAATCAATTACAGCATAGGTTAATTCATTCTGAACGTCATTACTGTCTATAAAAATACCTTTCCAAGCACCTACTGTTTGACTACCACTAGTAAATATAATTGGTTCTTGAGCGGTTCCTATTGCTTGTAAAGATCCAGTGCTATAAACTCTAATTCCTGCATCGGTACCAAATTGTATTGTAACACCTGGATCAATAATGAAGTCACCATTAACAACAAAGACGCAGTCAATAATATAATCTATACCATTGTTTCTATTAGTTAACCTTCTTGTTTCTCCTTCTCCTACTTGTCCTGCTGTAGAACAATCGATTATTAGGGCAGCTAACTCTTCTTCTGGAGCAATAACGCTCCCATCATCATCACTTCCACAACTAAAAGTTAGTAATGCTACTAATAGAAGTGATAAAAATGTTTTTAGTTTAAGTTCCCTGTTAAAGAAAAGGGCTTTTGAATGTGTTCTCATAAAATTTTTGTTTAAAAAGTTCATACGTTTTGTTTTTACTGTTTATTATTAAAAAATATAGTTATATACTCTTTAGTGTTATATGTTTCGGTAATATTAACATCAACATTAAAATTTATAGAAAATTGCCATATTAAATTGTTCTTAAAAGCGCTATTACATAAATAAACGCGTCGTTTTTTTGATTAAATAACTAAACAAGAATAGGCGTTGTATTAATTAGTTGCTTGGATAAATAGAAAAGGGGGCCAAAATAATAAAGCCATTTTAAATTTCTTTAAAATGGCTTTATTGTGTCAACCTGAGTTGGTAATTGTAAATAAAACTATTGTTTTATAACTCGTATTGAACTTGTTTTATCGTTTGTTTCTGCTTTAACAATATAAATCCCCACAGGCAGTGAACTTAAATCTATACTAAAGTTTGAAGATGATGGTTTCATTACTTTAACGACTTGTCCAAGCAGATTGTAAACACTTAGTTTTGTAATTTCTTCTTGAGCATTTACGTTTAATACATCTTTTATTGGATTTGGGTATAGTGACAAACCAACGATATCATTTTCAGAAACACCTAAGGTACCATCGTAAGCCGATATTTGAAATACCCCTTGAGCGTTATTATTAAATTCAAAAACTCTTATTTTTAAAACCGCTCCAGGTGTTTGCCCTGTTAATTCTATTTTTGAGAAGAGACCCTCACCAGAATCATCATTACATTCTATTTCTGTTAAGGCGCCACAAGAACCTGAATATACAGACATTACAGTGTCGTCAAGTATAGATCCCGAGACTTCTTTTGTTTCTATAGCAATATTGCCAGAACTTGGCACAACAGCTGTAAACCAAACGTCTTCTCCAGATCCAAAACTACCACAACTTGGTGTAGGGGTTTCTCCAGAAGCAGTTGCAAATTCATTAGTTACAGTTATATTATTTGAATCAAAAGTAGTTCCTACAGTTAATCCCGAGGCAGCAGCACAAAGATTATATGATGGTGTATTAATTATAAGCACATCATCAATTCCTGCGCCCCAATTCCAACCACTATTATTATCATCATATATAAAATCTATAAATACAGCGCTAGGATCGACCCCTGGATTGGCTGCAATGGCAGCAGAAATATCAATAAAATCATCTGTTGGATCTGTATCTGCATCATACGTTTTTAATGCGATAAGAACTCCATTACTATTATCCTCAATAGTGACTTTTAAATTTTCACCAGAAGTACCAAGTACGTTAAGCGCATACTTGTACGTCATAACCACATTGCTGTAAGTACTAAGATCGAGTGGACCAACATAAATACCAGCATGGTTGTTGAATCCTGTGTCTCCAGCGGCATCGTCATCAAAAATGGCGGCATTAGTTGTGAAATCTACTGCCGCACCAGGCACATCACCGCTCCCAAAAGACCAATTATGAGATCCGGAGAAAGCATAACTAGTCCAACCACTTGGCAGTGCATTACCATTAAAGTTTTCATCTACTATAACTTGTGAATGGCTAATAGTTGCCATAAGCAACAAGATTAGTGTACATGTAATTTTTTTCATTGTTTTAGTTTTTTAGGTTATTAAAATTTTAGTTAATACTCCTTAGTGTTGTATATTTCAATAATATTAACACCGTGACCAACATTTATGGAAATCCACCATATTAAATCTTTTATAAATAATAATTCTTTAGAAATAAAAACCTTGTATAATGAGCATCGCGGTATGTTTATTGGTTTCGGAAAAAAGTATGGACTTTCAGGCGAAGATCTTGCAGATATTTATCAAGAAGCATTTTTAGCCCTTCGGAAACACGCTATTTCAGGAAAATTAGATACTGTAAACAGCTCATTAAGAACCTATCTTTTTGGTATTGGGAAATATTTAATTTTTAACGAATTAAGAAAAAAAGAAAAATTAGTTTCCTTAAAATATGAGCCTGAAACGAATTTTGACGTCGATGAAATTAGCATTGATAATGCGATGTCTTTAACTATTGAGCAGTCTTTGCTGAGACAAAATTTTCAAAAACTAGGAAAAAAATGTAAAGACATGTTAACAATGCATTATTACAGAGGACTAACTAATGAGGAAATTATGGAAGAAGCAGGTTATGAAAATGAAAATGTGGTGCGAAGTACAAAATCTAGATGCCTTAAAACATTAAAAGAAATTATTAATTCCCCAAAATGAAAAATCAAAAACTCATAGATAATTATCTATCAAGAACGCTTTCGGCTGAAGATACAGTAACTTTTAACGAGTTACTACAAAGTGATGTTGATTTCAAAAAAGAAGTTCAGTTTCACAAAGACCTTCAAAAAGTAACAGAATTTGAAGACGATACCGCTTTTAAAAAAACGCTTCAACAATTTGAAAGCGAGTTTCAACCAAAAAAGAACAACTATACAAAATGGTTGGTGGCTGCTTCTATAGCAATTTTAATTGGTTTTGGAAGTATGTTTTACTTTCAGACAACGTCAAATCAAGAATTGTTTGCCGAGAATTTTGAGCCTTACAGAAATATCATTCAACCTATTGTAAGAGGAGAGGTTTCAGACAATATAAAAACTCACGCATTTACTGCTTACGAAAAAGGAGACTATAAACAAGCCATTACACTTTTTTCAGAAATACAAAAAACGGAGACAGCGACCTATTATTCTTTTTATATAGCAAATAGTTATTTAGCTTTAGATAATACTTCGGAAGCCATTCTGTTATTTAAAAATTATATTGCTACAAAGGGTGAATTTTCAGAAAAAGCATATTGGTATTTAGCATTGGCTTATTTGAAAGAAGAGACAACTTCAGAAGCTAAACAAATACTTCGTAAAATTACAGAAGCGAAGACTTACAATTATAAAAAAGCTGCCATTCTTCTTAAGCAATTAAAATAATTATACTTAATAAAAAAAACTAAGCAGCATTTTTCAGTTTCCGATTATAAATTACAAAGCCAACTAATGCTATTAAAAAGACCCCTAAAATTAACCAAATAATATAGTAGTTTGGGGTGTTAATTGGCGAGGTGTTTCCTGAAATAATAAAACCTGCCCAATAGTAAGGGTGCCTTAATACCTCATCATCAACGGTATTTAAGTAGTCTAGTTTTGCTAATTGTAGCGCTTTGTTTTTTGATTTTCCTTCTTTTAAATAGTTGTAAAAAGAAATCATAATTTGGGAGGTTTCCTTGTCTGGGACTTCCCATAAACTTGTTACCGTGCTAGGCACTCCTGCATAAGTAAAAGCTCTTGAAACATTAACAAGCCCTTCGCCTTTTTTTATATTTCCTACAGCAGTATTACAAGCACTCAATACAACAAGATCTGCATCGAGAGAGATGTTATAAAGTTCAGAAATAAATAATTTATTATCGTCTTTGTTTCCCGAAAAAGCTAGGTTTGAAAATTCAGAATCTATATTATTTATGGTAGAATGCATAGCTAAATGTAAAAGACTGTAGTTTTTTGCTTCCTTAATAAAGGCTTGTTTGCTGGCTTCTTTTCCTAAAAAAAGATCAGATTTAAATAGTTTTGCTATTTCATGCGCTTCGTTATTTGCACCTAAAAGTTCACCGTATTCACTACGTTTAGTTTGTTTAGTTGTACTGCTATAAGTAGGAACAAAGATCCCTAAAGTATTATTTTTAGATTTTTTGGCTTGTAATTCCTCGTTCCAAAGAAGCAATGATGAGGCATAACTTACTGTATGGCTTTCTACTAAAAATTTACCCTGTGCATCTATTAACACTTCCATAGGTAAGTAATGCAATATATCATCACGAATAAAAATAAGCTCTTGTTTTGTGTCAAGACCCAAAAGTTGGGTGGGTAATAACAAGTTGTAAATTAATGTTGCTGCATTTTTATAATTTGTTGTATTTGGTTTTGTTAGTGATTTAATTAAAGGTTGTAGCTTTTTAACAAGCTCATTTTTAGAGCCGATTTTAATAAGATGTGTTGACCTCTTTGTAATTACATAGGCGTACACATTATTTTTAGCAAAAATGTATTTTACGATTCTTTGATTGTCTTTCAATTTATTTTTTAACTCCTTAAGGTCAAACACTTTTTGAGTTTGATTAAAGTAGGAGGCGTAATTTTGTTGATACCAGTTATTCAAAGAGTCTATTTCTTTGTTTAAATCAAACAACCTTTCTTTCCATAATTTCGTTTTATCCTCATTGTACTCCTTTGATAAAAACAATGATTTTTTATAAAAATGAACCTGTGCCTTTAACTCATTTTCTTTTTCTAAAACCGACTGGGGAATGTCAAGATATTTTCTTTGATTGCTATTTAAAAATTTCATCCAACTTAAACGAGAATTTGATTCTTCTGTTTTTTGAAGAATCTCATCGTAAATCACTTCGTTTTTGAGTAACAATGTTGTGTTTAGTAGTTGCTCATTAATTTTTGTGACCGTGTGATATGTTTTGTCGTTAAATTCAGAAAAAACATAATTATTAGAAAAAATATCCGACACTAATTTATTAATGTTATAAGCAGTTTTTAAATAGATGTCGTCCTTAGTATTAGAATAGGCTTCTTTATAATTTCCCCCTGCTTTTATAAGTAAATTAACAAAGCTTTTGTCACTAAAAGGCTTACAGTCTTTGTAATTTAAGTTTTGAATTGATATTATTTTTGAATCGTCTTTTAATAATCGCTTAAAAACCTGTTTATAATTTTGATGCATAGCCAAGACGCTATCTTGTTTTAGAGCAAGTTTTGCTTTTTCGGCATACAGTTGCATTATTGCATAATCGTCATGTGTTTTTTTAGATGTTAAAAGTATTTTGTCTAAAATATGATGGGCTTTTTTATAGTTCTTTTCTTTTGAGGCATATTGCAACAGTTTTATATAAGTAGAAACTAAACCTTGTTTTATGTTATTTTCCTCTTTTATCTGTACTATTTCTTCGTATAATAATTTTGCCGTTTCAGGATCTGTGTTTTTAATGATTCCTGCTTTAAACAGTAATGCACTTATTATTTCTGCATTTATCCAGTTATGAATTGTTTCTGAAGTAAAATTATTAGGGTTATTACTTTTATCATTAAAATCAAAGTCGTTTAGAAACGTTACTATTTTAGCATTAAAAGCTAATGCTTGGGTGCTGTCTTTTTTAAATCGATGGAGTTGAGCATAACTATCCCAAACGCTTAATAAAGTTCTGCCTTTAAAGGTTTCATTATACCATGTACCGCTTTGTTTGTACTCCTTAATTAAATGTTCATTTTTAATTAAGTACAGCTCAGCTGTTTTATAGTCTCCGTGTTGTAAATACCAGGTAGTTAAAGACGTGTAAGCGATACTTAAATAGCTTTTATCTTTATAATCTATAGTTTCCCATATTTTGATGGATTTTTTATAGCTCTCTAATTCTTTTTTATAAAACCCAACATTACCATATACAAGTGCCAAATGTTGGTATTTTAATGCAACATCGTAATTGTTTTCTCCCATAAAAGAAATATAGAGATCCTTTGCAATATTATATTGCTTTAACACCGTTGTGTAGTCTCCAAATTGAGTTGTGGCATACCCAATATCAAACTCGACATCGGCAATTAATTTATGGTTATTAACAAGGGTGTCTTTAAATATTTGACGTGTTTCTTTTGCAAGTTTTAATGCTGTTTTCCAATCGTCATTATAGGCAGTTTGTTCATACAGATGCATAGAAATATGTCCCTTTAACAACAGGTTTTGTTTCTTATTTGAGTTAATAATTTTTAGTGCCTTTTTAGAATATACAATAGCAGAATCAAAACGATTCTTTTTCATTAAGTAAAGGGCTGTGGATGCGTATTTTTTGGTAAGAGTTGTTTTATAATTTAAAGAGGTGGTGTCTGTATATTTTGTTAGAATCTCATTTATTATATCTAATGTTTGTATATAATTTTTATCTGAATATTGAGTTGATAAATTATAATATAAGGAGTCTGCTTGTTTTTCTAATTTAATAATATTCGTGTTGTTTTCTTGGGCAGTAAGAAAAAAACTAGCGTTAAAATTAATAAACACAATGAGTAATACTTTTAATTTCATTTGTTTAGAGCTGCGGTGTTTTTTGAATCGTTTCTTAATTTTTAGAATCAGAATCTGAAGAGTTGACTTCCAATTCAATGACTTTTTTAAGCATAGAATCGTCTTTGTTTAGTATATATTCATAGGTATTGCTTCCAAACAACTGTTGAGCAATATTAGCTTTTAAAATATTTTTAACCTTTTCTTTATGGTTTTCAAACCCAATATGTGCTTCACTCATTCTTGAATAATCAAAAAACTCATGTAATAAATCATCGTCAACTTCATAGTTGTTTACAAAATCTTCTAAAGTGAAATCAGAAAATTTTGCTCTGTTTTTTTCTAAGTGTTCAAACACAAAATAACTAGCAAACCCACTTCTAGAAATGTATTCTATCGTTTCATTTTCAACACTGGTATCTTTTGGTATAAACACATCTGGAATAATTCCGCCGCCACCATAAACTACTTTTCCTTTTGGAGTTACAAAACGGAGTGAATCCACGACATGAATGCTATCCTTACTTTCCATTTCGCCATTTTTATATCGATTTTCATATTCGTGGTAATAGGCGTTATTTCCGTTTTTATAAGGTCGCTGAATAGATCTTCCTGTTGGCGTGTAATATCGTGCAATGGTAAGTCTGATGGCACTGCCGTCGCCCAAAGACATTTCTCTTTGTACCAATCCTTTTCCAAAAGAACGTCTTCCAACAATGGTTCCTCGGTCATTATCTTGTAAAGCTCCTGCTACAATTTCGGAAGCAGAAGCTGAATTTTGATTGATTAAAACATATAAATTTCCCTCTTCAAAATCGCCACTTCCTGTAGCAAAGGTTTCTTCCACTTTACCACTTTTGTTTTTAGTAATTAACACCAATTTATCGTCTTCTAAAAACTCATCAATAATACTTTGTGCGGTGGAAATATAACCTCCAGGATTGTTTCTTAAATCGAGAACTAAAGCCGTAATTCCTTCCTCTTGAAGATTATCTAAAGCCTCTTTAAATTCATCATAGGTAGTTTCAGAAAAACGATTTACCTTAATATAACCAAGATCATTATTTAATTTATAGGAAGCATCAACACTTACAATCGGCACTTCTTTTCTTCTTACTTTATAACTAAGTAAATCGGCTGTTCCTTTTCTAAAAACCTTTAGATTAACTTTACTATTTATCTCGCCTTTTAAATATTTAGTAATGCTATCTCGATGAATAGAATCGCCAAATATTTTCTTTTCATTCGCATATAAAATACGGTCACCTGCCAAAATACCTGCCTTCTCTGCTGGACCTCCTTTAATGGTTCTAATGACTGCAATGGTATCTTTATAAACGTAGAAACTAATACCGATTCCAACAAAATTCCCACGCATATCGTCGGCATTCTCTTGGTATTGACTAGCCGGAATATAAACGGAATGAGGGTCGAGATTTTCTAAAATTCTGTTGACGGTAACATCAACAATACTATCGGTATTTACTTTATCGACATATTCATAATCTATATAATCTATGAGGCGATTGAGCTTTTCTTTTTTAGAATTTTTAGCAAATATTTTATCTGAATTGTCACTAAAACTCAGTTTAGAACCTATAAATATTCCTGCCGCAATTGCAACACTTAAAAGTAAAGGAAGGTGTTTTTTTTGAATTCCCATCGTTTATTTTAAGTCGCTAATTTGTGTGATACTTACGCCTGCTTTTTTCAAAAAATCAACTCCCGAAGTATCCTTATAAGCCTCCATATAAACTACTCTTTTAATACCTGCTTGATGAATTAGTTTACTACAGCCTTGGCAAGGCGACATAGTAATATAGAGTGTTGCTCCTTGACAGGCATGAGTTGAGGAAGCTACTTTTAAAATTGCATTAGCTTCAGCGTGAAGCACATACCATTTGGTATAGCCATTTTCATCTTCACAAAAATTTTCAAATCCTGAAGGAGTTCCGTTGTAACCATCACTAATAATCATCTTATCCTTTACGATTAATGAGCCAACCTGTCTTCTTTCGCAATAGGAAAGTTTGCTCCATTCTAGAGCCATTTTAAGGTAAGCAATATCGTATCTTAGTTGTTTTTCAGGATTCATAGTGATGAGTAAAAAGCGAATTTAACAGGAAATATACATAATCAAAATTCGAAGGCGTTAAATATTGTATAAAATGTGATTTTTATCACTTCGGCTCAGCTCATTGACCGTGTTTTGAATTCGTTCAACCAGACAAAGAATTAGATTCATTAAATTTAGAACGGCCAACGGTTTTGTAACATAGGAATCAGAACTCCAATAACAATAGACGAAACCACCATCACCCAATCACGTTTATTAAAACGGAAAATAGTTTGAGCAATAAAACTTACGATTAACACTATTAAAACGATAACGATTTGAGCAACTTCAACTCCTAATGCAAATTCTAAAAGTGGTAATATTTCTCTGCTTCCGTTAATCATTTTATAATAGGAAGCGAATCCGAAACCGTGAATTAATCCGAAGAAAACAGTAATAAAATAGAACATCCCTATTTTATCATTTCGAGAACCTTTTCCTGAAGTAAATAAATTATACAAGGCTGCAAATAAGATGGTAACCGGAATTAAAAACTCAATCCATCTACTAGAAACACTCACTACATTATAATTGGCAAGCAATAAAGAAACCGTATGACCTAAAGTAAAAAGAGAAACCAGAATAAAAATACGCTTCCAACTAGAAAAATTATAGGCAGCAACCAATACAATTAAAAATAATATATGGTCGTAGGCTTGCCAATCAAGAACATGATACAAACCTAATTTTAAAAAGAGCCAAAAATCGGACATACTTTGGGGATATTAGTAAGTTAAAATTCAAAGATACGGAAAGCTTTTAATGAAAACAACAATTCAGTAACGGTTTGATAAAACTCATGGTTTATATGCAATAAGCTACTTGTAATTTCTAATAATAAGTAGCTTTATGAAATATATTTAAAGTATCAACAATTAAAAACTCTTCTATATTCGTCTGGAATTAAATCTTTTATTGTTAAATAATGTTAAATTATTACTTTGTTATACATAGTACTGTAACAAATTTGTTTTTCATACGTCTATCTAGTATAACAATCAAACAAAAACTTAAAATCAATAAAAATGAGAACACTAAACAACAATCAGATCACACAAAGAATAAGCACAACTAAAATTTATATTTGGAATGCTAAAAGACGTTTCAAATAAGAAAACTAAAAAAACATCAATCTAAAAAAAACAAAATCATGAGAACATTAAACAGCAATCGGTTAACAGAGAGAGTAAACACTTCAAAAATTTATTTATGGAACGAAAAAAGACGTTACAGAAAATAAACTACAATCTTCATCAATCTAAAAACAAAAACCTCAACACTTTAAAATGTTGAGGTTTTTTTGTATTCAAGGAAACCCTTTACCTATAAAGGATTTCTGTATATTGTACCTTGGGCGGGAATCGAACCCGCACACCGTGAAGTACTGGATTTTGAATCCAGCGTGTCTACCAATTCCACCACCAAGGCATTTACTCGATTTGAGCAAGTAGAGCGCAAAAATAAGTAAATAAATGATAAATTTTAATAATTAAAGGCTTCATTTTTTGGTAATCTGTTACTATTAATTTTACTTTTGCATTGAATCCACAAAACCACCAAAATGGARATCTACATTCCTGAGCCTAAAATATTTGCCTGTAAACAATCTCAACATCTAKCCGAAGAAATTGCCAAACATTATGGTGTTCCCTTAGGAAATGTAATCACCTCCACTTATAGCGATGGTGAATTTCAACCTTCATTTGAAGARTCCATAAGAGGAAGTCGTGTGTTTATCGTAGGATCTACACATCCTAATAGTGATAATTTAATGGAAATGYTWYTAATGTTAGAYGCYGCWAAAMGATCTTCMGCAAAACAYATTGCTGCTGTATTACCTTATTTTGGYTGGGCAAGACARGACAGAAAAGACAAACCTMGRGTTCCAATTGCTGCRAAATTAGTAGCTAAAATGYTGGAAACTGCTGGAGCAACTCGAATTATYACYATGGATTTACACGCAGATCAAATTCARGGATTTTTCGAAAAACCRGTAGATCACCTTTTTGCTTCCACTATATTTTTACCTTATTTAAAGTCGTTAAATCTTGATAAYTTAACAATTGCTTCTCCGGATATGGGAGGTTCAAAAAGAGCTTATGCTTATTCAAAATTTTTAAAGAGTGATGTGGTTATTTGTTACAAACAACGCGAAAAAGCCAACATCATTTCACATATGGAACTRATTGGAAACGTAGAAGGMAAAAAYGTGGTACTGGTWGACGATATGGTAGATACCGCAGGAACYCTTGCGAAAGCTGCCGACTTAATGATGGAACGAGGAGCGATAAGTGTAAGRGCWGTTTGTACCCACGCAATTCTTTCAGGAAATGCCTATGACAAAATCGAAAACTCTAAATTAGAAGAACTTATTGTAACCGATTCCATCCCTTCAAAACAAGACAGCCCTAAAGTTAAAATATTGAGCTGTTCTAAACTTTTTGCTGACGTAATGTTGAATGTAAATTCAAACAAATCTATCAGTTCAAAGTTTTTGATGTAGTATTTTTTTAACCCGGCATTTCGATACCCCCGATGCTTCGGAGCTGAAAAAACAATCACTCAATGACCTATAATTTAGTTACTCGACAACATTTAAAGCAAATATCTTGAGTGATTGCGTTTTTTTAGCAATCGTATCGAAGGGTACGGAAACGAGGGGTACAAAAAAAGGCAGCTAATCCTCAGTATTTTAGCTAGAACACCTATTTAAAAAAGAGTTTGTTTTTCTTTTCTCTATTGCAAAAAATACGCATCTTTGCACCCGCTTATAAAAAAGGTAAGCACAATTTAATTTAACATAAAATAAAAAAATGAAATCAATTACAATCAACGGATCTCAGAGAGAAAGCGTGGGCAAAAAAGCAACTAAAGCCTTACGTAATGCTGGTCAGGTTCCTTGCGTAGTGTACGGAGGAGACAAAGCAATTCACTTTTCAGCAGAAGTGCTGGCATTTAAAAACTTGGTTTATACTCCAGATGTACATACTGTAGTAATTGCCTTAGAAGATGGCACTAAAATTAATGCTATTCTTCAAGATATTCAATTTCACCCAGTTACAGATAATATCTTACATGTAGATTTTTATCAAATTTTTGATGATAAAGAAGTAAGTATGGACATTCCTGTTCGTATTACAGGAAGTTCTCCTGGAGTTAAAAATGGTGGGGTTTTACGTGTTGTAAACCGTTCATTAAGAGTTAAAGCAGTACCAAAAAATCTTCCTGATTTTTTAAATGCTGATATTTCTGAAATGAAAATTGGTGATATTATGACAGTTTCAGATTTAATGGGTGATAATTTTACCATCCTTAATGAAGCAAAAAGAGTTGTTTGTCAAATTAGAACTTCTCGTGTTGCTGTTGAAGACGAAGTGGATGAAGAAGGAGAAGAAGGAGAAGAAGGAGAAACTGAAGGTGAAGAAGGAGCTGAAGGCGAAGCAACTGAAGCTAAAACTGAAGAATAAACACTTCAATTTAATGATATTTCAAAAGCATCCTATTTATATGGGATGCTTTTTTTATTTTTACGGAAGAATATAAATTATGTTTACCTTTTTTAGAAAACTTCTTGGAAGTAAAAATAATAACGAATCGAAAGATTCTGATCCTAGTAAGAATGGCAATATGAAAAAATTCCTCATTGTTGGTTTAGGCAACATCGGACCTAAATACGTGAACACTCGCCATAATATTGGTTTTAAAATTCTGGATTTCTTTACTAAAAAAGAAGACCTAACTTTTGAAAGCAATAAACTAGGCGATGTTTCGACCTATAAATTAAAAGGAAGAACTTTTATACTTCTAAAACCGAGCACCTTTATGAATCTTAGCGGAAAAGCAGTGCGATATTGGCTAGAAAAAGAAAATATCCCGTTGGAAAATTTATTGGTTGTTACAGATGATTTAAACCTACCCTTCGGAACTTTTAGAATAAAAACCAAAGGAAGTGATGGTGGACATAACGGATTAAAAGACATTCAACTAATTTTAAACACCACTAAATACAATCGTTTTCGTTTTGGAATTAGCGATACCTTTTCTCAAGGAAAACAAATAGATTATGTATTGGGTAATTGGATTACCGAAGAAGAAAAATTACTCCCTGAAAGATTAGAAAAAGCGGTCGAAGCAATCAAATCATTTGGATTGGCAGGAATCACAAACACTATGAATTCTTTTAATGGTAAATAATATGAAGGTTTTTCATTCCATTTCAGATTACAAAAACAACCAACCATCCGTAGTTACTATCGGAACTTTTGATGGTGTTCATTTAGGTCATAAAGCAATTATTTCACAATTATTATCCGCTTCAGAAAAGGAAAGTTTAACCTCCATTATTCTTACTTTTTTTCCGCATCCTAGAATGGTTTTACAAGAAGAAAACTCTATAAAACTCATCAATACAATTGCTGAAAGAGAAGAACTTCTTCAACAAACCGAATTAGAAAATTTAATAATCCACCCTTTTACCAAAGAATTTTCTAGACGAACTGCTTTAGAATTTGTTCGTGATATTTTGGTAAATCAACTTCATATTAAAAAAATAATCATAGGCTACGACCATCGTTTTGGTAGAAATAGAGATGCTAACATTGAGGATTTAATTGAGTTTGGAAAAACATACGGGTTTGAAGTAGAGGAAATTAAAGTGCAACAATTTGGTGGTGTCCCAATAAGCTCCACAAAAATTAGAACGCTTATTTCTGAAGGAAATATCAAAACTACAAACACCTATTTAGGTCAGCCATTTACACTTTCAGGAAAAATTGTTTCTGGTAGAGGAATCGGAAAAACATTAACCTTCCCAACCGCAAATTTACAATTAGATGTGGATTATATAATCATTCCTAAAAAAGGGGTGTATCTCATACAATCTAAAATTGCTGGAAAAGAAGTTTTCGGACTTACAAACATCGGCACCAACCCAACCGTTGAAGGAAAACACCAAACCATCGAAACCTATTTTCTAGATTACAACGAAAATCTATACAACAAAACCATCCAACTAAAATTCATTACCAGAATTAGAGATGAAAAGGTTTTTAATAATTTAGAAGAATTAAAAGCTGCGATTAAGGAAGATGAAGTTTTTGCTAGGAATTACATCCAAGACCTCTAAAATCATCTCGCAAAGTTACAGAGCTGCAAAAGATTATTTTTACCTTTAAAACTTTCAGCATTCATGAAAATTCGTGAAATTCGTATCCACTTTTATAGCTAATCATTGTGAATAAATTCCTCTTCAAACAAATAGACAATACAGGACTCATTCTTTTTAGAATGATTTTTGGTTTGTTAATTACTATCGAAGCRTTTGGTGCAATTRCTACAGGTTGGGTTCGCAGAGTGATGGTCGAACCTGAATTCACCTTTAATTTTATCGGTTTCGATTTTCTACAAATATTTATTGGCGAAGGAATGTACGCTTACTTTGTGTTAATGGGCATTTTCGGGATTATGGTGATGCTGGGTTACAAGTATCGTTTTGCAATGCTTTTTTATGCAATTATGTGGTCTGGTGCTTATTTTATGCAAAAAACATCYTATAATAATCACTATTATTTAATGGTGCTTTTATGTTGGATTATGGCTTTTTTACCTGCCAATAGAGATTTATCATTAGATGCAAAACTAAATCCGAATTTTAGATCTAATAAAATGCCAAGTTGGGCACGATGGGYAGTTGTGACACAAGTTGCTATCGTTTTTACTTATGGATCGGTTGCTAAATGGTATCCAGATTGGYTTAACGGAACCGCACCRGGAATGATTCTAAGATCCAAACAASATTATTATATTATTGGGGACTTRCTACAGCAAAAATGGATTCATTATGCCATTGCTTACTTCGGAATTATTTTCGATTTATTCATCATTCCAATGTTACTTTGGAAGAAAACTCGGTTGTTAGGCTTTTATCTTTCCTTATTTTTTCATTTGTTTAATTCGATTGTTTTTCAAGTAGGCATCTTTCCGTATATGTCGATTGCATTTGCCTTATTTTTATTTTCTTCGGAAGCCTTAAACAAACTTTTTCTTAAAAGCAGAAACCGAAATTTATATACCGGAAATGAAATCATCATTCCAAAAAACAAAAATATACTCATCGGTATATTTTTATTTTATTTTATTTTCCAAATAGGATTACCAATGCGACATTGGGCAATAAAAGACGATGTTTTATGGACCGAGGAAGGACACCGCTTAAGCTGGCGAATGATGTTACGAAGTAAAAGTGGTACTTTAACAATTCGAGTAGAAGACAAATATACAGGTAAAAAGAAAGTATATAATTACCGTAAACTCCTTTCAAAAAAACAAAGCCGAAGTATTAAAACCAAACCCGATTTAATGTGGCAATTTGCCCAACGAATTAAAAAAGAAGAAAAAGAAAAAGGCAAAGATGTAGCCGTATATTTCTCCTCAAAAGTAAGTGTAAATGGAGGCCCTTATTTTCAATTTACCAATCCTGATGTGGATATCGCTTCTCAAAAATGGGATGTTTTTAAACATACTGAGTGGTTAATGCCTTCACCCGATGATTATCACAAAAAATAAAACTATATCTTTATAATCAATATCATTTATTAGAAATGTACGGTAATTTTGACGGAATAAAACATAGAGCAAAACTACGAAAGGAAGTTAAAAATCTTCGTTTAGGTAGATTGGATAAAAGAAAAGGTGGGCAAACTTATTCTATTAAAAAAAATATTTTCACTCCCGTTTCAAAGAAAAGGTTAAAAGAAGCGAAAAAAGACATCAAACAAAAACTAAAAAAAGACAAAAAACACCAGTTAAAATATAATTTAATCTTAATGTTTATTGTTGTCTTAGTTGCGTCTTATGTCATAGGTCGTTATATAATTCCTTTCCTTTTTTAATCATTTAAATCATTTTCTACTTCCAATATGATATCATTCTTCAATTCACTCAATGATTAATACAAAATATAATCCTATTAATTAAGCCTTTCAGGTTTTGAAAACGGGATAGGTCTGTGTAACTTCGCACCCTCAATAAATTAGGATTATGTTACAAGTAAACGAAATACGCGAAAACAAGGAAAAATTCATTCAAGCACTAAATAAAAGAAACTTTGATGCTGTTACTGTTTTTGAAGAAGTGCTGCAAACCGATGACCTTCGTAAAGCAACGCAATCAAAATTAGATGAAACCTTATCGCAATCCAATTCGTTTTCTAAAGAGATTGGTATTCTTTATAAAAATGGTGAAGCTCAAAAAGCGAATATTTTAAAAGAAAAAACCACTCAATTAAAAGAAGTTTCAAAGGAACTTTCTGAGACTTTAACCAATACTGCTGAAAAATTACAAGAATTACTTTTTACAATCCCTAATATTCCAAATGAGTTAGTTCCTGGCGGAGTTGATGAAGAAGATAACGAAGAGGTTTTTATTGAAGGTGAAATTCCAAAACTTTCAGAAGGCGCGATGCCTCACTGGGAATTAGCAAAAAAGTATGACCTTATAGATTTTGAATTGGGCGTTAAAATTACTGGCGCTGGATTTCCTGTTTACAAAGGAAAAGGAGCAAGATTACAACGTGCGTTAATCGCTTATTTTTTAAATAAAAATACGGAAGCTGGCTATACAGAATATCAAGTTCCACATTTGGTAAATGAAGCTTCAGGTTATGGTACGGGGCAATTACCAGATAAAGAAGGACAAATGTATCATTCTACTGTGGACGATTTATATCTAATCCCAACTGCCGAAGTTCCTGTAACTAATATGTTTCGTGGTGATTTAAGAACACATTCCGAATTACCCATTTTATGTACCGCCTACACACCTTGTTTTAGAAGAGAAGCAGGAAGTTATGGCGCACACGTTCGTGGATTAAACAGATTACATCAATTTGATAAAGTGGAAATTGTTAGAATAGAAAAACCCGAAAATTCTTATATCGCTTTAACTGGAATGGTAACGCACATAAAAGATATTTTAAGAGAATTGAAATTACCTTATAGAATCCTTAGACTTTGTGGTGGTGATTTAGGATTTACTGCTGCACTTACTTATGATTTTGAAGTGTTTTCAACCGGACAAGACCGTTGGCTGGAAATTTCTTCGGTTTCAAATTTTGAAACATTTCAAGCAACAAGATTGAAGTTGCGTTATAAAGACGAAGGCGGAAAAAACAAATTGGTCCATACTTTAAATGGAAGTTCCTTAGCATTGCCAAGGGTTTTAGCCGGAATTTTAGAGAACTATCAAACTCCTGAAGGTATAAAAATTCCTGAAGTATTAGTCCCTTATTGTGGCTTCGATATTATTAATTAATCCATATTTATTTGAAACCACTTGTTACGATAGATTGGCTTTCTGAAAACTTAAACACACCTAATTTGGTGGTTTTAGATGTCAGTTTAGAATCTAATGTAGCAAATATTGAAGTTGAATTTCCCAGCCTTCAAATTAAAGGTGCTCGTTATTTTGACTTAAAAGGAAAGTTTTCAGAACCAAATAACAAACTTCCTAACACCTTACCAAGTCCTGAAGAATTTGCTAAAGAATGCAGAAAATTAGGCATTAATAACAACAGTATTATTGTGGTGTATGATAATATCGGGATTTATGCAAGCCCAAGAGTTTGGTGGATGTTTAAATCTATGGGACATGAAAATATTGCAGTTTTAGATGGAGGTTTACCCGAATGGATCAATAAAGAAAATCCTACTGAAGAAATTAAAAARCAATCTATTATTGAWGGAGATTTTACTGCAAATMTTCATTTAGAATTTCAGAAAAACGCTTCAGAAATACTCCAAAACATCAATAGCAAAGAAGCAATTGTAGTAGATGCTCGTTCTAAAAGTCGGTTTTRTGGTTTAATTCCTGAAACCAGAGAAAACTTAAAAAGTGGGCATATTCCTAATTCAGTTAATCTTCCGTTTTTAGARGTTTTAAGGGATGGTAAATTCYTTCCTAAAAATGAAYTAGAACAAATTTTTAAAAAACAGAATCTTTTAAATTCCTCTTTAATATTTACATGTGGATCTGGATTAACMGCTTGTRTTTTAATAKTRGCTTCCGAATTAATCGAAAGCAAACCTAACTATTTATACGATGGTTCTTGGACCGAGTGGGGGCWATTAGRAGGTGTTCCAATAGAAAAATAAYCCCTTCATTTTTGACATTTTATTAAGAAATCTATTTCCTATCTTTAACCCGTGCGTAAACTCCTATTTATATTATTTTTTATTTCRATCTCGGCAGTAAATGCCCAAAACGATTTGTTGGCAAAAAATTATTTTGAGCAAGGAGAATATGAGAAAGCACTTTCTCTCTACRCCAAACTTTATAAAAAATCACAACGTTTCGATTATTTTAAYGCTTTGGTAGCTACCAATCAGCAGTTAGAARATTACAATGAAGCTGAAAAACTTTTAAAAGATAAACTTAATTCTCCAAGGATAATTCCACATTTATATGTRGAGTTRGGTTATAATTATGCAATTCAACATAAAGATTCTTTAGCAACCATAAATTATAATAAAGCCATTGAAACTTTAGAAAGCAAAATAAACTATGCAAATAGTATAGGGAGGGCTTTCGAAAAATACAGTCTCGTAGAACAAGCTATAGAAACTTATGAAACTTCTATGGAAATTAATTCTGAAATGGATTATAGTTACCAATTAGCGCGATTGTATGGAGAGAAAGGTGATTTGGAAAAAATGTTTGGCAGTTATCTTGTTTTAATTAAAAGAAACAGAGCGTACCAAGGAATTGCCCAACAAAATTTTAGTCTTTATGTAACTGAAGACCCAAGTAACGAAGCGAATATTTTACTTCGAAAAGCACTGCTTCAGAAATTGCAAAAACAACCCGATGTAATGTACAATGAATTGCTGAGTTGGTTATTTATTCAGCAGAAAGATTATAAAAAAGCTTTCACTCAAGAAAAAGCGATTTATAAACGCATGGGTGATGATGACTTAACCGGAATTGTAGATATAGCAAATATTGCTATTGAAGATAAAGATTATGAAAACGCAAGGCTTGTCGTTAACTACATCATTGAAAATGCTCCAAATATTGAAATAAAAATTGAAGGCTATCAGCAATTAATGAAGATTGAAATTAAGACTTCAACCAAAAAAGAGTATCCTAAAATTGAAAAGAAATACGAAGGTTTATTAGATGAATTTGGAAGAGGAAAAGAAACTTATAACCTTCAGTTAGATTACAACTATTTCATGGCATTTCAGGATGATAAAAAGGAACTTGCTATTTCAAATTTAAAGTCATTATCAAAACAAAAACTCAACAGGTTTCAGGATGCAAAAATCAAATTATTATTAGCTGATATTTTGGTTCTCGATGAAAAGTTTAATCAAGCTTTAATTTATTATTCTCAAGTTCAGAATGAAGTAAAAGGAACTCCAATAGCGCAAGAAGCTCGTTTTAAAGTAGCAAAAACAAGTTATTTTAAAGGTGATTTTGAATGGGCACAAGTGCAGTTAGATGTACTTAAAAAATCGGCTACCCAGTTAATTGCTAATGATGCGATGCAATTGAGTTTATTGATTAAAGACAATAGCTTAGAAGATTCTACCCAAACCGCATTAAAGCAATATGCAAGGGCAGATTTAATGGCATTTCAGAAAAAAGAAACCGAAGCTATTAAAGTTTTAGAAGGAATTTTAGAAAACCATAAAGGCGAAAAAATTGAAGATGAAGCACTGCTTAAAATGGGCGAGCTTTACGAAATTAAAAGAGAATATAAAAAGGCGGAAGCTTCCTATTTAAAATTAATTCAGTTTTATAATGACGATATTTTGGCGGATGATGCTCATTACAGATTAGCAAAATTATACGAAACAAAACTCGGCTTGCCTGAAAAAGCAAAGCAATATTACGAACAGATTATTTTTAACTTTGAAGATAGTATTTACTTTGTAGAAGCAAGAAAAAAATTCCGATTGCTTCGTGGTGATGAAATAGAATGATTGAGAACTATTAAACTTTTGTGCATTGAGCGGAGCCGAAATACAATAATTGAATTATATACTAATTATGATCATATACAACGTAACCCTAAACATAGAAGAAAGCATTCACGAAGAATGGCTAAAATGGATTAAAAACCACATTCCTAAAGTGCTTTCAACAGGACATTTTACAGAAGCGAAACTAACTCGAGTATTGGTTGAAGAAGAAATGGGTGGAGTTACTTATTCCGTTCAGTACAGAGCAAAATCAAGGGAAGCTTTAAACAATTATTATCAGTTTGATGCCGATAAACTTAAGAGTGATACCCTTTTAAAATTTGGAGATAAAATGTTAGCTTTTAGAACAGAATTAGAGATTATTGATGAATTTACAGTATCGAAATAACAGAACAAAGAAGAGAGAGAAGAAAAACTAGTGATAAATGAAGAGTGATAAATGAAGAGTGATGAGTTTAAAAATCCTTATAGCTTAGCGTTCCCGATAGTTATCGGGATTGATTCTCTGCGAGAAAAAATCTGTGAAAAACTCGTAAAACCCGTATCATTCGTGGTCAATTAAAGAAAATAAATACATGCATTCAAAACAAGTAAAAGCAAAAAAATATTTAGGACAGCACTTCTTAAAAGACGAAGAGGTAGCTAAAAAAATAGCTGATACCGTTACTTTAGAAGGTTATAAGAATGTGCTGGAAATTGGCCCAGGAATGGGTATGCTAACCAAATACCTCATCGAAAAAGACATTGATGTAATTGCAATGGAATTGGATTCAGAATCAGTAAAATATCTTGGTGAAAATTACAAAAACAAAAACCTAAAGGTGATTCCTGCTGATTTTTTAAAACTCGATTTAACAGGTTTTTTCAATGGCGAGCAATATGCAATTACTGGAAACTTCCCCTATAATATTTCAACTCAAATTGTTTTTAAAACCTTGGAATGGCGAGATCAAATTCCTGAGTTTACAGGAATGTTTCAGAAAGAAGTAGCCAAACGTATTTGCGAAAAAGAAGGTTCCAAAACCTACGGAATTATGTCGGTATTGGTGCAAGCATTTTACGATGCAGAATATTTATTTACCGTCCCTCCTACGGTTTTTAATCCGCCACCAAAAGTAGAAAGTGGTGTACTTCGATTGCGAAGAAAGGCTGATTATTCGCTTCCATGTGACGAAAAAATGCTGTTTAAAGTGGTAAAAACTGCTTTTCAACAAAGACGCAAAACAATGCGAAATAGTTTAAAAGTCTTTAATCTTTCCGATAAATTAAAAGAAGACACTATCTTTGACCAGCGCCCCGAACAACTTTCGGTTTCAGAATTTATAGCGCTCACTCTAAAATTGGAGAACGATGCAATTTCAACTAACAGCTGATTATATCCAAAAAGTAACCCAGCTCATTGCCAAAAAAGATGGTAATGCACTTCGGAAATTATTACAGGACATTCACTTTGCCGATATTGCCGAATTATTAGAAGAATTAAATTCTAAAGAAGCGACTTTTCTTATTAAATCTTTAGAGAGTGAAATTACTTCGGAAGCCTTAATGGAGTTGGATGAAGATATTCGTGAAAAAATTCTAAAACGTCTTTCTCCAGAAGAAATTGCCCAAGAATTAGAAGAAATGGACACCGATGATGCTGCTGATGTGGTGGCTGAACTCGATGATCATATTCAGAAAAAGGTGATCGATAATATTGAAGATGAAGAGCATGCATCCGATATTGTAGAGCTTTTAACTTACGATGAAGATACTGCTGGAGCTTTGATGGCAAAGGAGTTGGTTCAAGTTAAGGAAAGTTGGACTGTAGCAGGTTGTGTTCGTGAAATGCGAAGGCAAGCCGAAAATGTGACTCGAGTACACTCTATTTATGTAACAGATGAGGAGGGAAAATTAAAAGGAAGGCTCTCTTTAAAGGATCTTTTAACCGCATCTGCGAAAACCCATATAAGCGAAGTTTATATCCCGAAAGTGGACTATGTTACGGTTGATACCGAAGATGAAGAAGTAGCAAGAATAATGCAAAAATACGATTTGGAAGCCATTCCTGTAGTGGACGAAAATGGCGTTTTGGTAGGAAGAATTACCATTGATGATATTGTAGATTTTATAAAAGAAGAAGCTGAAAAAGATTATCAAATGGCTGCGGGTATTTCGCAAGATGTAGAAGCAGATGATAGTATTTTTCAATTAACAAAAGCACGATTACCTTGGTTGGTTTTAGGGCTTTTTGGAGGGCTAGGAAGTGTATTTATACTTCAAGGTTTTGAAAGTATCATGAATAATCCAGAACTAAAAACACTCTTCTTTTTTACTCCTTTAATAGCTGCTATGGCAGGAAACGTTGGGGTTCAATCCAGCGCAATTATCGTTCAAGGTTTAGCAAATGATGTTGTTAAAGGGAGTTTATTTAATCGATTATTAAAAGAAGTTGGTTTAGCTTTAATAAACGGTAGTGTTTTAGCTATTCTAGTTATTATTTTTGGTTTTTTTATGCAATATGAACTTGAGTTTAGTTTAACTATTGCTATTTCAATGCTCACCGTTATTATTATCGCATCTCTAATCGGGACTTTTGTTCCTATAATTTTAGACAAAAGGGGAATTGATCCAGCAATAGCAACAGGTCCATTTATTACGACTAGTAATGATATCTTCGGAATTTTTCTCTTCTTTTATATTTCTAAAATCATTTTAGGGTTTTGATTTCTGAAGTATTTACCAAGCAATTTACCGTCCCATCATCTGCCATAGATATAAGGAACCACGTAAATAATCTGGCTTATTTAGAATGGTGTTTAGAAATTGCTGAAACTCATTGGAATTTAAAAGCTCCCGATGATTTTCAAGAAAATTATGTATGGTATGTAATTCATCATGCAATTGATTATAAAGCGGAGGCTTTTGAAGGAGAAAAATTAGAAATCTACACTTGGATTGAAAAAAATGAAGGCGTTAAAAGCGAAAGGCGTTATAAAATAATTCGTTTAAAAGATAGTAAAATAGTAGTCGAAGCAAAGACCATTTGGTGTCTTTTAAATAGTAAAACACTTCGTCCCACTAAAATAACAGAAGAAATTACTAACTTGTTTCGCTAATAACAAGCGTTTTGAAAACTATAAACATACAAGAGAAATTTTCTAAATTCAGTAAAAACTGGCATCCTCATCAAATTGCAATTGTTGATGATATGCAAGTGCTTTTAGCAAAGATAAAAGGTGAATTTGTTTGGCATAAACACAAAGAGGAAGACGAATTATTTCAAGTAATAAAAGGTACTTTAGAAATGCATTTTAGAGATAAAATAGAGATTGTTTCAGAAGGTGAAATAATTGTCATCCCAAAAGGAGTAGAACATTGTCCCATAACAAAAGATGGTGAAGAGGTGCACGTACTATTATTTGAAAAACTTTCCACAGTACATACCGGAAATATAAAACACGAAAAAACAGTTACTAATTATCCAAAATTATAAATTTTGAAAATTCTTCACTTAGATCAAAATCATCCACTATTAATTCAGCAATTAGATAAAGCTGGATTTACAAATGAAGAAAATTATACTTCGTCTAAGTCTGAAGTAGAAAAAATAATTTCAAACTACGATGGAATTGTGATTAGAAGTCGGTTTAAATGCGACCGACAATTTATAGATGCAGCAAGGAATTTAAAATTTATAGCTCGTGTAGGTGCGGGTTTAGAAAGTATTGATATCCCGTACGCAGAATCAAAAGGAATTCAACTTATTTCTGCTCCCGAAGGAAATAGAAATGCCGTTGGAGAACATACGTTGGGAATGATTTTATCGCTTTTCAATAAGCTAAATAAAGCAGATCGAGAAGTTAGAAACGGGCAATGGAACCGGGAAGAAAATCGAGGCATCGAACTAGATGGAAAAACCGTAGGAATTATTGGTTACGGAAATATGGGCAAGGCTTTTTCAAAAAAACTTCGGGGTTTTGATTGTAAAGTGCTTTGTTACGATAGTAAAGAAAATGTTGGAGACGAAAATGCGGCTCAAGTAGATTTAGAAATTTTTCAGAAAGAAGTAGATGTAGTAAGTCTTCATACCCCTTGGACGCCATTAACCAACAAAATGGTAAATGCAGAATTTATTGATAAGTTTTCAAAACCATTTTGGTTATTTAATACGGCAAGAGGAAAAAGTGTAGTGACTTCAGATTTAGTTTCCGCTTTAAAATCCGGAAAAATACTAGGTGCAGGATTGGATGTCTTGGAATATGAAAAAAACTCTTTTGAATCATTATTCTCGCAAACTAATTGTCACCCTGAGCGCAGTCGAAGGGACTCAGAAATGCCTACAGATTTAAAAGAACTCTTAACTTTTGAAAACGTAATTTTAAGTCCACACATTGCAGGTTGGACTGTGGAAAGTAAAATTAAATTAGCTCAAACTATAGTAGATAAAATAATTACTATATTTAGCTAAATTAAAGACAAGTCTTTTGTCTTATTAAAAAATCAATCAATATGAAAAGAGTAACAGGATTAGGAGGTTTTTTCTTTAAATCAACCGACCCAGACGCAGCAAAAGAATGGTATAAAACCCACTTGGGATTAAATACCGATGATTACGGATGTACTTTTAAATGGAAAGATGAAAACGGTAAAGATGGCACGACACAATGGAGTCCATTTAAAGCCGATACTGATTATTTTGAGCCTAGTAAAAAGGAATTTATGATGAATTTCAGGGTTGAAAACATTGTAGAATTAAAAAAACTATTAGTTGAAGAAGGAGTTCAAATTGCAGGAGACATTCAAGAATATCCTTATGGAAAATTTCTTTGGATACTAGATAACGACGGAAACAAAATAGAACTTTGGGAACCTATTGATGAATCACTTTAGTAAATTTTGTATATTTACAATCAACATAAATAAACTATCAAATTATGAGTGACGAAAACAAAAACAACTTAGAAAACGAAGTTAAAGATTCAGCGAATGAATTTAAAGAAGGCTGGAATCAAGCAACAGCTGGTGGAGAAAACAAAAAATTAATTGCTGGTCTGTTAGGAATTTTAATAGGCGGATTAGGAATTCATAAATTTATCCTTGGTTACACCAAGGAAGGAATTATTCAAATTGTAATTACTTTTATAACTTGTGGTGTTGGAAGTTTAGTAGGATTAATCGAAGGAATCATTTATTTAACTAAAAGTGATGAAGAATTTTACAATACCTACCAAGTTGGAAAACGTCCTTGGTTTTAATCCGTAATTTTTCTCTATAAATAAAACAAAAGCCTTTGAAAATAATATTCAAAGGCTTTTT
This sequence comes from Flavobacterium sp., assembly GCA_002733185.1. Taxonomy (GTDB): domain Bacteria; phylum Bacteroidota; class Bacteroidia; order Flavobacteriales; family Flavobacteriaceae; genus Marifrigoribacter. Next base: position 102,912 of record NVUT01000004.1, read on the forward strand.
TATTGGTTCATTCCTCTTCCGTTTTTGCAGAATATTTCCTTTCCCATTCTGCTTGAAATTCTTCCATAACAGGTCTAACAGTACTTTCTGGTAAATCGGCAATACGAATATACATCAAACCATCAATAGCATTATTAAATAATGGATCTACATTAAAGGCAACTACTCTTGCGTTCTGTTTAACGTATTTTTTAAGTAGTACTGGCATTCGTAAACTTCCAGGCTCAACCTCATCAATAATTTTATCAAACTTGTTTAAGTCCGCTTTACTTGCATCAAAAACAAAGTCTTTATCGGCGTCTTTCAGTTTAACTTTATATTCTTTTTTCGGTTTAATATATTGAGCTACGTAGGGATCGTAATAATTAGATTTCATAAACTCAATCATTAACGATTTTGAAAATTCTGAAAATTTATTACTTATACTCACGCCTCCAATTAAATATTTATGTTCTGGATATCGCAATGTGGTGTGCACAATTCCTTTCCAAAGTAAAAATAATGGCATCGGGCGCATTTGGTATTTTTTGATGATGAAAGCGCGACCCATTTCTATGGATTTACTCATCATTGGATATAGTTCTTGTTCAAATCTGAATAACTCCTGAAGATAAAACCCGTTAATTCCGTACTTCGGAAAAATCTCAGATCCCATTCCCATTCGGTAGGCTCCTGCTATTTTCTTTTCGTCTTTATCCCATAAAAACATGTGGTGGTAATAGGCATCAAATTTATCTAAATCTATTGCTTTATTTGTTCCCTCTCCTATTTCTCGAAAGGTAATTTCACGAAGTCTTCCTATTTCTTGAATGATATTCGGAATACTCGGTGCTTCTGCTAAATAGACTTCGTAATTTTTACTTTTTAAAAGCCTTTTATCCTTTTTTAATAAAACTTCAATCTCTTTTTCTATAATTGAAACAGATACAGGTTTTACAATTTTTTTTGGTGGTTTCGGAAATTTTAAATTCTTCGGAAGACTATCTAACAAAGTTTTCTTTTCAAAAGCATTGGAAAGCATATAGGTTTTTCGTCTTATAAAATTGGTAAAATCTTCTAAGGATTCATATTCCGATTGATCTTTTACCGAAATAGGTTTTCCAATTCTAACTTTAATCAATCGTTCTTTTTGACTAAGCACTTCCGAAGGTAATTTTGCAGTTCGGAGGGTATCGCTCATTTTTGCTAAACGATAAAAAACCTTACTATTTTTAGCATGAAAATAAATAGGGACTATGGGCACTCTTGCTCTTTGTGCCAATTTCATAGCTGCTTCTTCCCAAGGTTTATCTACAATTAATTTTCCATCTTTATAGGTAGAAACTTCTCCTGCTGGAAAAATCCCCAAGGGCATACCATTTTGTAAATGTTTCATAGAAGCTTTAAATCCTCCGATGCTAGATTGCACATCTTGCTTGCCCTCAAAAGGATTCACTGGCATTACATACGGCTCCATTGGTTTGATACGTTGCAGTAAAAAATTGGCGATTATTTTAAAATCAGGACGGTGTTCTAATAGTAATTTTAACAGTAATATCCCGTCTATTCCTCCTAGTGGATGATTGGAAATAGTAATAAAAGCACCGTTTTTAGGAAGTCGCCGAAGATCTTCTTCAGGAATTTCAAACTTGATTTCATATTCATCAAGCAGGGCATTCATAAAATCTAAGCCCTCTAAATGTTTATGCTTATCATATACTTTATTGATGGCAGAAATTTTTAAGATCCGCATTAAAGACCAACCCAAAAAAGTACCAACAAAGCCAAACTTATCGACATTAATGGCTTTTGCCACTTCTTTTGCATTGACTATTCCCATAAAAAATTAAATAATTTTTAAGTTGAATTTTTAAATTTCAGCTATTAGCAAATATAAGTAAAATCCAATTGTGTTAATCCTTGACAATCAGTTGTACGGTTTCCCGGCTTTCTTGTTTTAGCAACATTTCTTTTCCCTTTAGAAGGTCTTTAATTTCTGAAGCATTTGAATGCCGAACCGTATAAAGTGTTACATTTTCATTCCAAGAAACAAGGAACGTTTCTCTTAATCTTGAAAGTAACTCGTCTAATTTATCATATTTATTATCCACACAAACCGAAAAACTAATGGCTGAATTTTGTATTAAATTTACCTTCATTTTAAACTGATGTAATAGTTTAAAAACATCAGCTATATTGTCTTCCATCATAAATGAAAAATCTAAGGAAGAAAGTGAAATTAGTATTTGATTTTTCTTCAGAATAAAACAAGAAATCGAAGGATCTAAGGTTACTCCTTTTCCAACGCAGGTTCCTGCTTCTTCGGGATTATAAAACGATTTTACAAACAACGGAATCTCTTTTCGTTGTAACGGCTGTAAGGTTTTTGGGTGAATTACAGTTGCTCCGTAAAAAGCCAATTCAATCGCTTCTCTGTATGAAATATGATGCAATAATTGAGTCTTTTTAAAATGACGAGGATCTGCATTTAAAACCCCAGGAACATCTTTCCAAATAGTCACACTTTGAGCATTTAAACAATAGGCGAAAATAGCTGCCGTATAATCACTTCCTTCCCTGCCGAGTGTTGTGGTAAAATTATGTGTGCTTTCTGAAGCGATAAAACCTTGGGTAATGGTGATTTCTGTTTTAGTTACTTTTTTTAAAATGTTTTTTTGAGTACTCTCCCAATCCACCAAAGCATCGCGATAATTGGAGTTGGTTTTTATGCAATTTCTAACATCTAGAAATGAATTATTACAATTATTTTCTGAAAGATATTCTGAAATAATGGTGGTTGAAATCAGTTCGCCAAAACTCACCACTTGATCATAAACAAAAGCGTGATCCTTAGATTTATTATTTTCAACAAATAGCTGAAGCTCATTAATTAGCTTTAAGGTTTTATTAAAAACTGGATGCGAAGTGTTTTCAAATAATTCTGAAATAATCTGAAAATGAAAATCGTACACCAATGCAATTTGTGCTTTTACTTCTACTGGATCTGAGAAATAAAAATCAACCACTTTCTCCAAAGCATTGGTCATTTTTCCCATTGCAGAAACAATAACAACCAAGTTTTTCTCTTCGGTAGTATTAATTACAGAGAGTAAGTTTTTAACTCCTTTTGCATCTTTAACCGATGCTCCACCAAATTTAAATACTTTCATAATTATAGTATACCTTTATTTCAAGTAGGAAAATAATTTTATTACACAATGAGGTTTCGACTGTACTTCGACAAGCTCAGCAACCACGCTCAACCAGACATATGTGATAAATTTGAATTTCCCTTTAATTTTCAGCTAAATAATTTCTAATTCCTTTTTCATCCATTTGAGCGATGTACCAATCTTTCATTACGTTGGCACCGCTTCGTTCGTAAAATTTAATGGCTCCAATATTCCAATTTAGTACTGCCCATTCAATCCGTTTTACTTTTTTTTCAGCAGCATATTGAATCACTCTTGTATAAAGTGCTTTTCCTATTCCGCTTCCACGCAATTTATCTTTTACTATCAAATCTTCTAAATGAATTGCTTTTCCTTTCCAAGTAGAAAAACGGTAATAAATAAGTGCCATTCCAACGATTTCATCTTCCATTTCAGCAACAAAACAAGTGAATTGAGGATCTTTTCCGAAGCCTTCTTTTACCAAATAATCGGCTGTAATAATTACGGCATCAGGTTCTTTTTCAAAAGTAGCCAATTCCTTTATCAAGTCTAAAACCTGAGGCATATCGTTTGGAGTACTCTTTCGTATTAGGTAATTCATTGTTTTTTAATTTGAATTCACAAATATCGGTTCAAATTCTTTAAAAATACCGATATTTGCAGCAAATTCATCACAACCTATTGTAATGACACAACACAACAAAACCCTCGGCGAGTTTATCATAAATAAACAAAGCGAGTTCAAGTACTCATCTGGAGAACTTTCACGGTTAATTAACTCCATTAGATTGGCAGGAAAAATCGTAAATCACGAAGTAAACAAAGCGGGATTAGTAGATATTCTAGGTACTGCTGGCGTAGAAAACATTCAAGGAGAAGACCAACAAAAATTAGATGTTTACGCCAATGAAGTGTTTATAAACACTTTGGTAAATCGTGAAATTGTCTGCGGAATTGCAAGTGAAGAGGAAGATGATTTTATTTCGATTGTTGGTGGAAATAAAAAAAACGACAACAAATATGTGGTGTTAATGGATCCTTTAGATGGATCTTCTAACATTGATGTAAATGTATCTGTAGGAACTATTTTTTCTATCTACAGAAGAGTTACTCCAGCAGGAACTCCAGTTACGCTTGAAGATTTTTTACAACCCGGAAAACAACAAGTTGCCGCAGGATATATTGTGTACGGGACTTCAACAATGATAGTATATTCAACGGGTCACGGAGTAAATGGTTTTACATTAAACCCTGCTATTGGAACTTATTATTTATCGCATCCAAATATGAAATTCCCTGAAAAAGGAAATATCTATTCTGTAAATGAAGGAAACTATATTCATTTTCCGAAAGGCGTAAAAAAATACATTAAATATTGTCAAGAGGAAGAAGGAGATCGTCCTTATACTTCACGGTACATTGGTTCTTTGGTTTCCGATTTTCATAGAAATATGATTAAAGGAGGAATTTATATTTACCCTTCCACTTCAAAAAATCCGAATGGAAAATTACGTTTGCTTTACGAATGTAATCCAATGGCATTTTTAGCCGAACGTGCTGGCGGAAAAGCAAGTGATGGTTTTACTAGAATTCTAGATATTAAACCTACCGAGCTTCATCAACGCGTATCTTTTTTCTGTGGAAATAAAGAAATGGTAGAAAAAGCTGAAAAATTTATGCGAAAAGCTAAAAAGAAATAAGGATTACCCTTTCATTCTTTTTTCAATCATATGCTTATACTCACTAAATTTAATTTTTCCTGTATAAATTTCAATGGAGTTATGAATCAAATCATTTGCTTCAGTTATATTATAACCTAGACCAATAGCATATCGTTTAATAAGTACTAATTCTTTTACACTTATTTCGTGATCGGCAAATATCATATCAAACAAATCATAAATACGTTCCAAACGTTCTTCGGCAGAATTAGAAGGAACAATTGGATATTTAGCTGGATTCTTTAAAACATCGATCACTTCAGAAGCACCAATACTCAACTTTATAGCTAAACTTTTTAATAATTCTGTTTCTTCATCTGTTATTTTTCCATCTGCTTTTGCTAATGAAGCAATGGAAGCAAAATGAGCTAAATTTCTAGATTGGTGACCTTTTTTAAATAATTCGTAAAATGACATATTCTTAATTTTATACTGCAAAGATAAAACTATTGACACTTATTTTTTGAATTATTTTAAAGGAAATAAATCAAAGAGTAATTATTATAAATTTTGACTGCTGCTACGGAACAATCTTTGATAAGTTTAATTTCTAATCAATTATAAACCATTAAAAAATGAAGAAAATAATACTTTTCCTACTCCTTACATTTAGTACCACCATCATTGCACAAACCGAAAAATACGCTGGCAATTACGAAGCGCATTTTGACTTTAACCACAACGGTGTAATTACCTATACACTCATCCTTAAACCAGACGGCACATTCACTTTTCATAACTACCGAAAAATAAGTGCTAAAAACCCAGAAGAAAATTCCTATGGACAAGGAACCTGGAAAGTTGAAAAAGAAAATGTTTTGTATTTTCATACCGATGCAAATTCAGATCTTGATGATAAATATACTATAGACTTCACCAACACCAAAGCTCGCTATTACACCAAATCTCCTCGAGACAAATCCGATAAAATCGTAAAAACAAAACTAAAATTTTTCGAATCGGATATACCTTGGATAAAAGGATGGGAACTTTTTAAACAATAATTAACCGTAAAGAGTTTTAAATATATTTTTGAAATACTACCTTTGCCAAAATGAGTAAAACATTGGTTTCGTCACTTTTCGCAAAGTCTTCTAATACTAGAAAACTGAGGGAAACTATTGCCCTTTCTGAAGGAAAAACAAATATATCAGGCTTAGTAGGTTCTTCCTACTCAATGGTGGTATCTGAAGTTTTTAAACAAGCAGACAAACCATTTCTTATCATTTTAAACAATAAAGAAGAAGCCGCCTATCACCTCAACGATTTAGAGAACTTATTAGGTGAAAAAAATGTGCTTTTTTATCCGGGTTCGTATCGTCGTCCCTACCAAATTGAAGAAACCGACAWTGTCAATGTTCTACTTCGCGCAGAGGTTTTAAACCGGATTAATTYACGTAAAAAACCAGCAATTATCGTTAGTTATCCCGAAGCTTTATTTGAAAAAGTAGTCACTCGTAGAGAACTCGAAAAACATACTTTAAAGATTAGTATTGGAGACGATTTATCTATCGATTTTGTAAACGAAGTCCTTTTTGAATACAACTTTAAAAGAGTGGATTTTGTGACCGAACCTGGAGAATTTTCGGKTCGTGGTGGGATTTTAGATGTCTTTTCGTTTAGTAATGACGAGCCGTATCGCATCGAGTTTTTTGGCGATGATGTGGAAAGCATCCGCAGTTTCGATGTAGAAACACAACTCTCTACCGARYMKATTAAAAAGATYWMTRTCATYCCSAATATKGMMAATAAAWTKWTRGAAGNAAAGCRRACAAGCTTTCTGAAATACATCGCTTCAAAAACAGTGATTTTCTATAAAAATGAAGATATTTTATTTGCGGGAATCGATAAATTATTCCAACAAGCAACACAAGCTTTTGAAACAATAGAAACCGAAATAAAAAGAAGTAAACCTTCAGATATTTTTTGCTCTTCAGATTTATTAAAAAAAGAACTAGCCGATTTTACGAGAGTTCAACTTACTAATTCAGATTCAGAAGAGGAAACTATCAATTTCCAAACCCAACCACAACCTTCTTTTAACAAGCAGTTTAATTTGCTCATTGAAAACTTAAACTCCAATACCGAAAAGGGTTTTAAAAATTATATTTTCTGTAGTAGCGAAAAGCAAGCACAACGTTTTCACGATATATTTGAGGATAACGAACAGCAAGTGAATCAGTTTGAAACGATTGTTTTTCCTTTATATCAAGGGTTTATTGACAATGATCAAAAAAACGTTTGTTATACCGACCATCAGATTTTTGAGCGCTATCATAAGTTTCAGTTAAAAAATGGTTATGCCAAAAAACAGGCAATTACTTTAAAGGAATTGACTAATTTGGAAGTGGGAGATTTTGTAACGCACATCGACCACGGAATTGGTCGTTTTGGAGGGCTTCAGAAAATAGATGTGGAAGGAAAATTACAAGAAGCCATCAAATTAATTTATGGCGAACGTGATATTTTGTACCTCAGCATTCATTCATTACATAAAATATCTAAATACAATGGCAAAGATGGTACTACGCCAAAGGTCTATAAATTAGGGTCTGGAGCTTGGAAAAAACTAAAACAAAAAACCAAGAAACGAGTTAAGGAAATCGCCTTTAATTTAATCGAATTATACGCCAAACGCCGAACCCAAAAAGGCTTTGCTTTCGACCCTGATTCGTACTTGCAACACGAATTGGAATCTTCCTTTATTTACGAAGACACACCCGACCAAGTTACCTCCACAGCAGACGTAAAACGCGATATGGAAAACGAACGTCCAATGGACCGTTTGGTTTGTGGTGACGTAGGTTTCGGAAAAACAGAAGTAGCCATTAGAGCAGCTTTTAAAGCCGTAGATAACGGCAAACAAGTGGCGATTTTAGTACCTACCACAATTTTAGCATTTCAGCATTTTAAAACATTTACAGAACGTTTGGCAGAAATGCCCGTAAACGTAGATTACCTCAATCGTTTTAGAACTACCAAGCAACGAAATTCGGTGTTGGAGCGTTTAAAAAATGGAAGACTTGACATTGTTATCGGAACTCATCAATTGGTAAATAAAGCGGTAGAATTTAAAGATTTAGGATTGCTAATTATTGATGAAGAACAAAAATTTGGAGTCGCGGTAAAAGACAAATTAAAGACCATCAAACAAAACGTAGATACACTTACGTTAACAGCAACTCCTATTCCAAGAACGCTTCAGTTTAGTTTAATGGCGGCTCGAGATTTGTCGATTATTAGTACGCCTCCACCAAATCGGTATCCTATAGATACACAAGTGGTACGTTTTTCCGAAGAAATTATTCGAGACGCAATTCGCTATGAAATTTCAAGAAACGGACAAGTGTTTTTTGTTCATAATCGCATTGAAAACATCAAGGAAGTAGCTGGAATGATTCAGCGATTAGTCCCAGATGCAAAAATTGGAATTGGTCACGGACAAATGGAAGGAAGAAAACTCGAATCATTAATGTTATCTTTTATGAATAATGAGTTTGATGTATTGGTTTCAACCACCATTATTGAAAGTGGATTGGACGTACCTAATGCGAATACCATGTTTATAAATAATGCTAATAATTTTGGGCTTTCAGATTTACATCAAATGCGAGGAAGAGTTGGACGAAGTAACAAAAAAGCTTTCTGTTATTTTATAACTCCACCCTTTTCAGCTATGACTGATGATGCTCGAAAACGTATTCAAGCCCTAGAACAATTTAGTGAATTAGGAGGTGGACTGAATATTGCAATGAAGGATTTAGAGATTCGTGGAGCAGGAGATTTATTAGGAGGAGAACAAAGTGGATTTATCAATGAAATCGGATTTGAAACCTATCAAAAAATCCTTTTGGAAGCAATTGATGAATTAAAAGAAAAAGAATTTAAAGAGCTCTATTCCGGTACTGAACACGAGCTAAAAGATTTTGTTAAAGAAACGGTTATTGATACAGATTTCGAATTACTTTTCCCAGATGATTATGTGAATAATATTACGGAAAGATTGAATCTTTATAATAAATTAAGCGAATTAAAAACCGAAGAAGAACTTCAGAAATATGAAAAAAATCTGGTGGATCGTTTCGGAGAATTACCAACACAAGCAGTAGATTTACTGGATAGTGTTCGTATTAAATGGTTGGCGATTTCTTTAGGTTTAGAACGAGTAATAATGAAAAAAAATAGAATGATTGGTTATTTTGTTTCGGATCAAGAAAGTTCGTTTTATCAAAGTGAAGTATTTGGAAAAGTGATTCAGTTTGTTCAAAATCATCCAGAAATTGCTACTATGAAAGAAAAAAGCACTCGCAATGGTTTGCGATTAATTATTACCTTTGAAGAAATCACAACAGCCAACAAAGCTCTACATTCGTTAAATACTATCAATTCTTAAATGGCATAAAAATATAATTATGAAAAATATTAGAACTATATTAATTTTATTTATTGTTTTTCCATTCTTTTTGTTTTCACAAAATAAAATAAAAGCAACTTTTTCACCAGCTAAAGATTTTAAATGGGCAATCCTTTATAAAAATACACCAACATCTAATATTTATGGAGGTCAGGGGAAAATTGAAGATGGAAAAGTAGTATTTAATTTAGGTGAAAAAGCTCCACCTGGAATTTACAGTTTGGTGTATGCTATTCCTCAATACGAATTTAATTTTGATGTTATTTATGATGGAAAAGAAGATATTGAATTGACTTTTWACGTAGAAAAAGGTCTAGAATTTAAAACTTCCGAAGTAAATAAAATGCTTTCAAATTACCAACATGAAATGAACCTAATTAATACTCAAATTGGTGAATTTTATGCTAAAACGAAAACTAACAGTTCAGAATTAATGGCATTTTTTAATAGTCAAAAAGAAATTCAAGATTTCTATGAAAAAGAATCAAAAGGAACCTTAGCTTATGAATTTATTGTTGCTGATAGACCCTACATTCCTTCAACATTTGAAAAAGATACAGATTATAAAAATCATATATCAAATTCCTTTTTTACTAACATAGATTTTAATAATACCGTTTTGCAAAGCTCTCGTTTTTTAATTGATAGAACTATTAATTATATTTTAGGCTCTAAAGAGAAAGGGCTTTCAAAAAACGACACCTATAACAGGAATATTGATGAAATATACAATCATYWAAWWMAMTNWRWAKTTAAKKYTWRMWRRTWATTTTTATCAGATTTATGGGACAAACTAGTGTTGTATCAATTCGATGATAATGCAAATTATTTAGCTGAAAAATATTTAATTCCATTTGCTGTAGAACATAAAGACCAACTATTAGCAAATAAATTAGTTCAATTCAAAAATTTATCGATTGGTCATACAGCACCAGATTTTTCTTGGGATACAATTGAAAATGGAACTGCAAAAACAAACAAATTAAGTGAACTTTCTATTGCAGAAAACTATATTCTTGTTTTTTGGAGCAGTACTTGTTCTCATTGCTTAAAGCAGATTCCGAAATTACAACAGTATATTAAAACCTTAAATAGTACAAAATATAAAGTTATAGCTATTGGTCTTGAAGATGAGCCTACCAATTGGCAAAAAGAAACAATAAAATACCCTGAGTTTTTAAATATAATCAAACTTAAAAAATGGGATAGTAAAGTCGTGTTAGACTACGGACTAAGTAGTACACCTACTTATTTTGTATTGGACAAAGACAAGAAATTTCTTGCTAAACCTGAGGATTTAGAAGAGTTACAAACATATTTGGATGGACATAAATAATCATTTTTAAAAGCTCTAAAAATGATAAAATGCATCTTCTAGATGTTCAATTTTTTCTGTGGTTTTGTTTTTAATTATCGCAATAATATCAAACCTTACTTCTACATCCAGATCATTTGATATCACATATTCGTTAGCGGCTTTTACCAGTAATTTAATTTTAGATGGCTTTACAAAATCTTGAGGATCTCCAAAAAAATCACTATTTCGGGTTTTTACTTCAACAACAACTATGGTTTCGGAAGATTTTTGAGCAATGATGTCTATTTCGGCTTTATCGTAATAATAGTTTCTAGCTAAAATAACATAGCCTTTTTTAGAAAGATATTCTGCAGCTAATTGCTCTCCTAATTTCCCTAATTCGTTGTGTTCTGCCATTGCACTTCTGCCTTTTGACTCCGCTCAAGTAAACTCCAGCAGGGATCTTATTAATTATTGTTATTATTTATTTTTTAATCCCCATTTAAAATTTTAGTTGAACATCAAGGGTATTGATTTCCAACTCCACTTCCCTTCCCAAAACCAAAGCCCGATTATCCTCCAAATGTCCTGCTGGGAAATTAAAAACAATCGGAAAATCAAACTCTTTACAAATCTCTAAAATAATCTCTTCGGCTGTCTTCCCAAAGGGAATATCATTATCATGCATTTGTGTCATTCCGCCAACGATTAAACCTTTCAGATTAACAAACATTCCGTTGCGTTTTAAATTCTGAAGCATCCGATCTATATGATATAAATACTCGTCTAAATCTTCAATAAACAAGATTTTTCCAGCGGTATTTATAGCTGAAGGACTTCCACAAAGTGAATATAAAATAGATAAATTTCCACCTATCAATTCTCCTGAAGCTGTTCCAAGCCTATTTTTTTTCTCTGAAGGAATTGAAATTGAATGTTCCTCTCCAAAAAGCGTTTTATAAATTGAATTTATGGTTGCCTTCGTTTTAGTTTCAATCGCCACAGGCATTTGGGCGTGTAAACTTGTAATTCCTAGAGTATGAATATGAGAATGCAAAACCGTTACATCGCTATAGCCAATAATCCATTTTGGTTGTTTTTTAAATTTCGTAAAATCTAATCTATCTATCATCCGAACCGTTCCGTAGCCACCACGAGCACACCAAATTGCTTTTATGTTTGGATTGTCTAGCATTTGTTGAAAATCAGTTGCTCGTAGCTCATCACTTCCTGCAAATTGATCTTCTTTGGCTTCAATAGATTTTCCTAAAATGACTTTCAATTCCCATTTTTTAATAATTTCAAGAGCAGGTTTTAATTCTGATAAGTAAACTTTTCTTGCGGTGGAAACGATGGCGATGGTATCTCCTTTTTTAAGAAATTCAGGTGAAATCATAGATGAAATTTGTTAGTTCAATGTAATAAAAAATTAAACTTTCTCGTTATGATTAAGTCATATAAATATTAATTTATAATTTTTCAGTATCTTTTGCTACTCAAACTCCCAAATATGGAAACAATAATTACTCCTTCATGTAACGAATCTACTTTAACTCCTTACATTCCATCTGGCGGAAACCCTTGGAATACAATAAAAATTAACCACGTATATCGCCGGCTTGGTTTTGGTGCTTCTCAAGATAAAATTGATGCAGCTTTGGGCTTAACTCCAAGTGAATTTATTGATAGTTTGGTTGATGAAGCATTCAATTTACCACCAACTACCACTCCTTTTTGGGGAAACTATGCGGTAAGTGATTTTACAGATTTTGAAGTAGATAACCAACAGTATATCGAAGACTGGCGTATTCAAACGGGTAACGATTTAATTTCAGAAGACCTCCGCGGGAGGATAACTTCGTTTTGGTTAAATCATTTTGTAACTGGCTTAGAAACTTATTTTTATGCACCTTATTTGTTTCAGTATTATAATGTAACACAAACTCATGCTGTAGGAAATTTAAAAGACTTTGTGAGAGCAATAGGTATTACACCAGCAATGTTAATCTATTTAAACGGTTACGAAAACACCAACTTAGAACCAAACGAAAATTTTGCAAGAGAGCTATTTGAACTTTTTACTTTAGGGGAAGGAAACGGTTATTCCCAAGATGACATTACTGAAACAGCAAAAGCTTTAACAGGTTATAACCATTGGACAGAAGAAGGTGCTCCATTTTATTTTGATGAAAGCACATGGGTAGATGGTGATAAAACTATTTTTGGACAAACCGGAAATTGGAAATACGACGATGTTATTGATATTCTTTTTCAGGAAAGAGCTACTGAAATAGCCACACATATTTGCAGAAAACTTTATCAGTTTTTTGTAAGTCCAGCAATCGATGCTTTGGTTGAAATAGATGTCATTGAGCCTTTAGCACAATCATTAATTGATAATAATTTTGAAATTGCCCCAATGTTGAAACTTCTTTTTAAAAGTGAACATTTTTTTGATGAAAGAGCTTTGGGAGTGATTATAAAAAGTCCGTTTGATATTATTTTTTCATTTGTTAACGAAACTGAGTTCTTTTACAACGACGAATTAATGGATGCATTTATTTATTTTTCTGGCATCTTTGGACAAGAACTTTACAATCCACCAGATGTTTCAGGATGGCAAAGGGATGAAGACTGGATTAGCACTTCAACACTTACTGGACGTTGGCAATTTACTGAATTATACTTAGGAATTTTATTCGATAACGGACTTGGATCAACCTTCGTGGATTTTGCAAAAGCATTGACAAATAATAGTAATGATCCTTATTATATCACTCAGGTTTTAGTTGATCATTTTATGTCGAAGCAATTATATTCTTCAGGAGATTATAACATTGCAACCGATGTTTTTAAATGGGAAGTTCCACAAAATTATTACGATGATGGTACTTGGAATTTAGATTGGCCTGACGCTGATTATCAAGTGTTTTTATTACTTTCACATTTAGCAACCATCCCTGAATTCCAACTTAAATAAAAAGCTATGTTTAAAGATCGAACACTTCAAAATAAAAAAGATTCTGAAAAATCTACCAAAGAAAAAAAGATTCACGACCACGAACATACGCAATGGAGCAGACGTTCGTTTATACAAGCATTGGGCTTAGCAGGTGGAGGAAGCATGGTGTTGGGCGGTACAGCAATATCTGCCACAGCTCCTTCTCCTTTAGCGGTTGCATTAGCTGAAAATGAAAATGACAATATTTTAGTCATTATTCGTCTTGAAGGAGGGAATGATGGACTTAATACTATTGTCCCAATTTACGATTATGCAACTTATGCCAATTTAAGGCCTACAATTAGACATCAAGAAAACGATTTAATAAATCTAAATGCTGACTTCGGAATTCCAGATTATATGTCTGAATTAGAGTCAGTTTGGGGAGATGGAGGTATGAAAGTAGTTCATGGAGTTGGCTATCAAGATCAAAATTTATCGCATTTTAGGTCGACCGATATTTGGGCATCTACAGCCGAAAATTATGTAGAACCTACAGGTTGGTGGGGGCGTTATTTTGAAGATCTTTATCCAGATTATATCATTACACCTCCAGAAATTCCACCCGCTGTACAAATAGGAAGTATTGGTAATTTAATTTTTAAAGGAAACAATAGTAACTATGCTTTTTCAGTAGTAAATCCAGAGCAGCTTCAAAGTGTTGCCGAAAACGGAACCTTACACGATGTACTAGATATTCCAGATTGTGTTTATGGTGACAAGTTACTTTTTATGAGAGCCACTGCAAACACAACTTTCATATATTCTGGCGTGATAAACGATGCCTATTTAGCAGCCGATAATAGTGTTGAATATGGTGATGGAGAATTAGCTTCTCAATTAGCCATTGTTGCACGATTAATAAAAGGTGGACTAGGCAGTAAAGTATATATGGTTTCTTTGGGAAGTTTCGATACTCATGCAGATCAACAAGTACGACAACAAGAATTATTAATGGATCTTTCTTCCACCATAAAAAATTTCTATGATGATTTGGAAGCTTCCGGAATGGATGACAAGGTTTTATCCATGACTATTTCAGAATTCGGAAGACGGCCTTACGAAAACGGTTCTAATGGCACCGATCACGGTGCAGCATCACCAGTAATGTTATTTGGTCCAGCTTTAAACGGAAGTGATTTTGTAGGTACTCATCCTGATTTATCTACTTGGGATGATAACGATAATTTAATTCCCTCAACCGATTTCAGAGACATTTACAATACCGTTTTAACAGATTGGTTTTGTTTAGATCCTTCCATTGTGAGTACTATATTATTAAATGAAACCTACGAAAATTTAGACCTCGGACTTACTTGTGAAGCATTATCAACTTCAGATTTTAGTAATACCAACCGTTTTGCTCACGTTCCTATTTACCAAAATAATCAAACATTTATCGAGATTAATATGCCAGCTACAGCTCRTGTTACTATCAAATTATWTGATATGTTAGCCAAGGAAATCGGAACGATTACCAATGAATTTCTACAAGCCGGAAGACATACTATAAATGTGAGAAATAATATTAAAGGTCGTTTAAGCTACGGACAGTATATTTACCGAATCTCAACAGGTGGACAGTATTACAGTAAGTCTATCTTAATTAAATAGTCTATTGATTTTGGAAACTTATTAAGTCTTTTATATTAAATTTATGCTACATCATCTTTGACAAATTTTGGAACTTTGTCAAAGCTAACATTCGCAAAGTTCCCTGTTTATTTCAAGGAATAAAAACCCTATTTTTGCACTATTCAAAATAGATTATGCAAAATTCACCAAAACGATATACGATTACGGCAGCTTTGCCATATACCAACGGACCCGTACATATTGGGCATTTAGCAGGAGTGTATGTTCCAGCAGATATTTATTCGCGTTTCCAGCGGATGCAAGGTAAAGATGTTGCTTTTGTTTGTGGTAGCGATGAACACGGCGTTCCTATTACTATTAAAGCTAAAAAGGAAGGTATTACTCCTCAGCAAGTAGTAGATAAATACCACGCCATCATCAAGCAATCGTTTCAAGATTTTGGAATTTCATTCGATAATTACTCTCGTACTTCAGCAAAAATTCATCACGATACCGCTTCCAATTTCTTTAAAAAATTATACGAAGACGGAAAATTTATAGAACAAACCACCGAGCAATTTTACGATGCGGAAGCCAATCAGTTTTTAGCAGATCGTTTTATTGTAGGTACTTGTCCTAAATGTGGTTTTGAAGAAAGTTATGGCGATCAATGTGAAAGCTGTGGAACTTCTCATAATGCTACCGATTTAATAAACCCAAAGTCGTCTATTACCGGAAACACCCCTTCTTTAAAAGAAACAAAACACTGGTTTTTACCACTTGATCAATACGAACCTTGGTTAAAAGAATGGATTGTTGAAGGCCATAAAAAAGACTGGAAAGCGAATGTGTATGGGCAATGTAAATCGTGGATCGATGATGGTTTACGACCTAGAGCAGTCACGCGTGATTTAGATTGGGGAATCCCAGTTCCTGTAGAAGGAGCCGAAGGAAAAGTATTATACGTTTGGTTTGATGCTCCAATTGGATATATCTCTGCCACCAAAGAATGGGCAGAAAAGGAAGGAAAAGATTGGGAACCTTACTGGAAAGATGAGGACACCAAATTGCTTCATTTTATAGGAAAGGACAATATTGTTTTTCACTGCATTATTTTTCCGAGTATGTTAAAAGCAGACGGAAGTTACATTTTGCCTAACAATGTTCCTGCTAACGAATTTTTAAATTTGGAAGGCAATAAAATATCCACTTCAAAAAATTGGGCGGTTTGGTTGCATGAGTACTTGGAAGAATTTCCAAATCAGCAAGACGTTTTACGTTATGCCTTAACAGCCAACGCTCCTGAAACTAAGGACAACGATTTTACTTGGTCAGATTTTCAAGCCAGAAATAATAATGAATTGGTGGCGATTTTCGGAAACTTCATCAATCGTGTGGTGGTTTTAACTAATAAATATTATGATGGAATGGTACCGGAACCTTCTGGTTTTTCGGAAGTAGATTTGGCAATATTAAACGAATTACGTGCCTATCCAAATGTAATTGCGAGCTCGATAGAAAGATATCGTTTCCGTGAAGCACAAGCAGAATTAATGAATGTAGCTCGTTTAGGAAATAAGTATTTAGCAGACGAAGAGCCCTGGAAGACTATTAAAACAGACGAAGAAAGAACAAGAACAGTACTATTTGTAGCACTTCAAATCGCTTCAGCATTAGCAACTTTATGTGAGCCGTTTTTACCGTTTACTTCAATAAAGTTGAAAGGAATCCTAAATGTCACTTCGACTCCGCTCAGTGACCAAACAAAACGTACTCTGAGCGGAGCCGAAGAGTGGAACGAAGTAACCTCAAAACAAACCCTAATCCCTTCAGGACACCAAATAGGAAAAGCAGAGTTATTGTTTAGTAAAATTGAAGACGAGCAAGTACAACAACAGTTAGATAAGTTACAGGCAACCAAAAAAGCAAACGAACAGATGAATGCAACTCCGGAACCTCAAAAAGACACTATTCAATTTGACGATTTCACCAAATTAGATATGCGAGTTGGAACTATTTTAGAAGCTGAAAAAATGCCTAAAACCAAGAAATTATTGGTCTTAAAAGTAGATACCGGAATCGATATTCGAACTATTGTTTCTGGGATTGCTGAAAGCTTCACTCCGGAAGAAGTAATTGGCAAAAAAGTTACTGTTTTAGTTAATTTAGCTCCAAGAGCGTTGCGTGGCGTAGAAAGTGAGGGAATGATATTAATGACCAAAGCTTCCGATGGTAAACTGGTGTTTCTAAATCCGGATTTAGAGGATGTTAAAAATGGAACTTCGGTAAGTTAAATAATAACTTACTAATATAGAATCTTATAGCTGTTATTTGGAAGAATATTATAAATACCTTACTTTTATAATCTAACCAATTCTATTTTGTAATGAAACTAACAACTTAATAAGTTTATTACAAAAAGAATAACTAGTAACGAACAGCATATATCCGAATTCTTAAATATTATAGACCTATGAAAAACATATTACTTCTGATTTTTTTTAGTTTTTTTAGCTCAGTAAGTTTTGGGCAAAGCGGTGCTTTGTATAATGACTGGTATTTAACAAGTTATATGATAGATGGAGAAAGCTTTAGTGTTTCAGACATTAACCCTAATATTTCACCGAGTTTACTAATTAATCTTGATTTGGAAATTTCTGGTGTTGGGGCTTGTAATGATTTTAATGGAAATTTTAGTTACGATGATGTAAATGATCTTTTAATTGTAAATAATTTTTCTACAAACCAAAACCCATGTGATTCACAAGAACAAACAGATTTTGAAACTGATTATTTTAATTTTCTCTCAGAAAACACTACTCTTAGTTACACAATTCTTTTTGGCTCAAATGGAGAATATTTAGACTTAACACTCAATCCAGGAACCATTTTTTATTATCAAGATTATCCCATATTATCAATAAATAACAATGATTTTTCTAAGGTATATATTTACCCAAATCCAACAATTAACAATCTTTATATTTCGGCAGATAATAATACTATCGATCGTGTTTTAGTTTATTCTATTACAGGTAAGCAAATTTTAAAACAAACCAATATTCAAAACAATACAATCGATGTTTCTACGCTTTCGGAAGGAGTTTATTTTATTGAAATTTATTCTGAAGGAACTAAAATTGTGAGAAAATTTATTAAAAATTAATTCCTCAATTCCTCAAAATCACCATTCGTAGTTACGCTTGAATTTTAAACTGGATAGTTTTGTAAAAAAACTGGCTGGAAATTTAATTTTCTTGGTTTTTCGGTATTTGAATTTGTAAATATCTAAGGCTCCGTCGTATTCTTCAACTAATACATATTCCGAACGCGTTCTTTAATCGAATTGGTTTTAAAACGTTCGATAACGCAAAAAAAATCCCATAATGTACCTACATCGGTTCGGGAATCTAAAGAGTTAAAATTGGAAAGTAATGTGTTTCTAATTCCTAAATCTACAAAACTAACCTTTTTTAAGATTTTAGTATTAAAGATAATAATTCCCAAAAATCTACTACTTTTGCTTTTTTAATTATTCTTTTAACCTTAAAATCAGTATAGCATGCAACTGTACAATACACTAAGCGCAAAAGAGAGAGCAGCCATATTGGAAGAAGCGGGAGAAGACCGCTTAACGCTTTCTTTTTATCAATATGCCAAAATTGGCAATCCAGAACTCTTCAGAAATCATTTATTTGTAGCTTGGGACACCCTTGAAATCTTGGGCCGGATATACGTTGCTAATGAAGGAATCAATGCACAATTGTCTGTGCCTGCTAAAAAATTTAACGCCTTTAAAAACTTTTTGGACGGTATTTATTTCTTAGAAAATTGTCGTTTGAATATTGCTGTCGAACAAGACTTAAAATCGTTTTTAAAACTAAAAGTGAAAGTACGTCACAAAATTGTAGCCGATGGACTGAATGACGACACTTTTGATGTAACCAATATAGGCGTTCATGTAAATGCTAGAACATTCAACGACTTGATAGAAGACCCAGACACCGTTTTGGTAGATATGCGAAACCACTATGAGAGTGAAATTGGGCACTTTAAAAATGCCATCACTCCCGATGTAGATACATTTAGAGATTCTCTAGATATTATAGAAGAGGATTTAAAAGACCATAAAGAAGACAAGAAATTAGTAATGTATTGTACGGGAGGAATTCGTTGTGAAAAAGCGAGTGCTTACTACAAACACAAAGGATTTAAAAATGTATTTCAATTAGAAGGCGGTATTATAGAATATACTCGTCAAGTAAATGATCTAGGCTTAGAAAATAAATTTTTAGGCAAAAATTTTGTCTTTGATCACAGGCGTAGCGAACGCATTAGTGATGATGTGATCTCCAATTGTCATCAATGTGGGTCTTCTTGTGATACACATATAAATTGTGCTAATGAGGGTTGCCATTTACTCTTTATTCAGTGTGAAGTTTGTTCTGAAAAAATGGAACATACCTGTTGTAAAGAATGTAATGAGATTATTCAATTGCCGTTTGAAGAACAAAAAAAATTACGAAAAGGAACGCACGCTAGCAATAAAATTTTTAAAAAAGGTAGATCCACAAAGTTAGCCTTTAAGAAATAAAATGTTCGCAACAGAATCTATGGAAACTGTCAAAGGTGGAAACAGTAATATTACTAACAGTTTAGACTTGGCTAATTTTAAACTTGTTTATTTACATATAAATTCACTGTACCAGCAGACGATAAATAGGATTCATTAATTAGTGTTAATGTCCCGGAGTACTATTGTGTAAACAATTTGCTCCGGTTTTTTTATTATTTATCATTATCTTTACTCAGACATAACTCTATCAAAAATGATTACAGTAGAAGAAGTCTTTGAGCGACTAAATTCAGGAAAACAAAACAACTAATAAACAGATAATATCATGGCAAAAAGTAAAGACTCTAGGAGAAACATTAAAAAAGAAGCTTCTAAAACTCCAAAAGAAAAAAAAGCAGAAAAGAGACTAAAGAAATCTAGAAAAGATTAATTTTAACTAGATTGAAAAACTACTTAATCATTTTTCTATAAGCTCAATTTTTAATGGCTTCATTTTTATTATGATTGATCTTTCCAATTATTAAAAATAGCGTTATATTTGCAAAGACATAACGCTATTAAAAATGATATCAGTAGAAGAAGCCTTTGAACTCGTTCAAAAAAACATAATCCCAACCACAAAAACACAAAAACAATCCATCAGTAAGTCTTTGGGTTTTGTGTTGGCAGAAACCGTTTTATCACCTATAAACATGCCTCCTTTTCGGCAGTCGGCAATGGACGGTTATGCGTTAAATATACATACTAAAAACAACTACACTATTATAGACGAAGTAAAAGCAGGCGATGGACATCATCCCGTTTTAAAAGCAGGTGAGGCAGTTCGGATTTTCACAGGGTCTGCCGTGCCCGATACTGCAAATTCTGTTATTATGCAGGAAAAAACAAGTCGGGAAGGTGATGTTTTAACTCTTACCAGTCCTGCCGTTGAAAATGAAAACATTCGTCCCTTAGGAGAACAGGTTAAAAAAGGAGCAATTGCTCTAAAGAAAGACACCAAACTAAGTCCAGCTGCCATAGGGTATTTAACCACTTTAGGGATTTCAGAAATTGAAGTTTTCACCAAACCATCCATCGCAATTGTCACCACTGGAAGCGAATTAGTAGAAGCAGGGCAAGAACTTACCTACGGAAAAATTTACGAAAGCAACTCCGGAATGTTACAAACCGCCTTGCAAAGTTTAGGGTTTGATAAAGTGACCATAACAAAAGTGAAAGATGATTTTATTTCAACTAAAATTTCCTTGGAAAAAGCAATTTCAGAAAATGATTTAGTGCTTATTTCTGGCGGAATATCTGTTGGAGATTACGATTTTGTGGGGAAAGCATTATTGGAATTAGGAACAGAACAATTATTCTATAAAGTAAAACAGAAACCCGGAAAACCATTGTTCTTCGGAAAAAAAGGAAACACTCCAGTATTTGCATTGCCGGGTAATCCTGCTTCGGCATTGAATAGTTTTTATGTATATGTACAACCTGCACTTCAGAAATTATCTGGAAATAATGACTTTTCATTACCAAGAGTTAACGCAATGTTAACTTCCAATTTTATAAAAAAAGGAAATCGAGCACAGTTTTTAAAAGCTTCGGTTAAAAATGGAGAAGTAACTATTTTGGAAGGGCAGAGTTCGGCGATGTTGCACACTTTTGCGATTGCAAATGCATTTGTATATGTACCTGCTGAAGTAAATACTTTATCGAAAGGTGATTCGGTGGAAGTAATTATGCTGCCTGTTTAACATTTCTACTACGCTCAATGACCAATAAAATTATGAAATACAAAATAAAAAGCAGAATTTGGATTGAAGCCGACAACAAAGTATTAATTGGCGAAGGACGAGTACGTCTATTAAAAGCAATTGAAGAAACTGGTTCGCTTTCAAAAGCAGCGAGAAGTATTCAGATTTCGTATAAAAAAGCTTGGACTATGTTGGATGCTGTCAATAAATCGGCTAAAAGCCCAGTTACAGAAAGTAGTACTGGTGGAAAAGGTGGTGGTGGTGCCGTATTAACAGCTTACGGAAAAGAATTAATCAATGCTTTTGAAGCTATTAATAAAAATTGTTGGGAACATTTAGATACTCAAATTGAAAAAATTAACAACTTATGATTTTTGATATTGAAAACATATTAATTTTCTTATTCATCCTACCTATCATTTCATTTTTTTATGCAAGTGTTGGTCACGGTGGCGCTAGTGGTTATTTAGCATTAATGGCAATATTTTCTGTTACTCCAGGACTTATGAAACCCACGGCATTACTACTTAATCTCTTTGTCGCAGGTATTGCTTTCTATTATTATTACAAGGAAGGACATTTTAACAAAAAACTGTTTCTATATTTTGCTGTTGCCTCTATTCCAATGTCATTTTTAGGTGGTTTTATTGAAGTAGATGCCACCATTTACAAAAAGGTTTTGGCTGTATTATTAATCTTTGCTGTGCTTAGAATGCTCAATGTTTTTGGCAAAGAAAGCACTAAAATTAAAGACATTAAATTATGGCAAGGGCTTGTTGTTGGAGGCGCTATTGGGTTCTTTTCAGGACTTATAGGAATTGGTGGCGGAATCATATTAAGTCCAATAATATTGCTATTACATTGGGGTAAAATGAAAGAAGCTGCAGCGGTTTCGGCATTATTTATTTGGGTGAATTCTGCTTCTGGTCTAATCGGCCAACTAAGTAGTGGTGTGAATTTAGAAATACAATCTTTTGGCTTGGTTGCTATTGCTTTAGTGGGTGGGTTTTTTGGAGCATACTACGGAAGTAGAAAAATGAACAATCAAAATTTAAGATATCTATTAGCTTTTGTGTTGGTACTTGCTTCGGTTAAATTATTTTACGTGTAAATGAAAGATAAAAAACACATCACTGGTATCATCCTTGCAGGAGGGAAAAGCTCAAGAATGGGAACAGATAAGGGTTTCGTGATATACAAGAACAAGGCTTTTATTCAACATATTATTGAAGCAATTAACCCGCTGGTGGACAAAATAATAATCGTTAGTAACAACCCCGATTACGATATTTTCAAACTAAACCGCATTAACGATTTAATAGAAAACGCTGGTCCTTTGGCAGGAGTTTACACAGGATTGCATCTCACAACTACCGAAAATAATTTAGTGATAAGTTGTGATGTCCCTTTGATTAATTCGGAAACATTAACCCTTTTAATTGATGAAATAGATGAAGAATTTGATATTGTTCAATTAGAAAGTCAGGGTAAAACAATGCCATTAATCGCTGCGTATAAAAAACAATGTGCAACTACTTTTTATACATTATTAACTAAAGGAGAACGACGATTACGAGTTGCTTTAAATCAGTTAAAAGTAAAAACCATCCTTTTAGATAAGGAACAAGAAAAATTTACAAAAAACATAAACACACCAAATAATTTAAAAGAGATAGAACTATGAAACTAACCATTAAATATTTTGGTTTGCTGGCTGAAGTTACACAGTGTAACGAAGAGCAATTTGATTTTCTTGGAAGTAACGTTTCCGAATTACGGGAGGCTCTATATCAAAAATATGAAATGCTAACTCAAACAGATTTTCAAGTAGCACAAAATCAAATATTAGTTAGTAATGATGTTGAAATAACAGAAACAGAAATTGCATTACTCCCTCCTTTTGCGGGTGGTTAAATAAATAATTCTTGAATAGATACAACAGACATATTATTCTTTCCGAAATAGGACAAGAGGGACAAGACAAACTTTCTAAAGCTAAGGTATTAGTTATTGGAGCAGGTGGCTTAGGTTGTCCTGTATTACAATACCTTGCTGCAGCAGGGGTTGGGACTTTGGGAATTATAGACTTTGATATTGTTTCAGAATCTAATCTGCAACGTCAAATTTTATACGGAACTTCTTCCCTTGGAAAAAATAAAGCGGAAACAGCAAAGGCTAGGTTAGAAGATTTGAATAATGAAATTTCAATCATTGCCTATCCTGAAAAACTAAGGCATAAAAACGCCATTTCACTATTTCATAAATACGATATTATCGTTGACGGAACCGATAATTTCATCACGAGATATTTGGTAAATGATGCTTCAATAATTACTGGAAAACCATTGGTGTATGCAGGAATTTATAAATTTGAAGGGCAGGTTTCGGTATTTAATTATAAAGGCGGTCCAAGTTATCGTTGCTTATTTCCAAATCCGCCAAAAGAAGGGGCAATTCCAAACTGTTCAGAAGTAGGAGTTTTAGGAGTTTTACCCGGAATTATAGGAACACTTCAAGCCAACGAAGTACTAAAAATGATTTTAGGAATTGGCGAAGTTCTTTCAGGAAAAGTACTTTATTATAACACATTGACCAATCAAACAACTATTTTAAAAATCAATCGTTCTGAAGCCGAAATTCAACGAGTAAAAAATTCAGAACCTATTTTTGAAACCTTGATAGCGGAAGATAATTGTGAGGTTTCAGTTGAAGAAATTTCAATAAAAGAAGTGCTTCAAAAGAAAGATACTCAGTTGATAGATGTACGAGAAAAGAATGAAAATCCTAAAATTGAAAGTGATAAAATTGTTCATATTCCTTTAAGTGAATTAGAAAACAGAACGACCGAATTGAATTCAGAAAAAGAAATCATCTTCTTTTGTCAAGCTGGAATTAAAAGTAAAAGAGCAGCATCAATAATTAATAACAGTTTTAGTATAAAAGAAGGGGCTTTTGAAATTAAAGAATATTTAAAAAAAAGATAAGTAAACAACTAAAAAATACCCGCATTCGCAGGCATATTATGAAAGATAAAAAACCAAAAAACGTATTTAAAGAAGGTGCAATTTCTTCGGAATTTATAGCGACTTCTATCGCGCATCATCAAGTAAAAACTCAAATTGGTGCTCACAATATATTTTTAGGGCAAGTACGTGCTGATGAGATTGATGGTAAAAAAGTGACTAAAATAGAATATTCTGCTCACGAAGAAATGGCAAATCAAAAATTTCACGAAATCCGAGAAGCTGCTTTTGAAAAATTCAACTTGAGCTGTATGCATATTTATCACAGTTTAGGAAAAGTAAATATAGGAGAAATCTGTTTATTTGTTTTTGTTTCCTCACCAAGAAGAAGAGAAGTTTTTCCTGCAATCGAGTTTATTGTAGAAG
Source organism: Flavobacterium sp. (assembly GCA_002733185.1). GTDB lineage: Bacteria > Bacteroidota > Bacteroidia > Flavobacteriales > Flavobacteriaceae > Marifrigoribacter. The sequence goes on from NVUT01000004.1 coordinate 127,779, forward strand.
AAATAAAAGCCAATGTTCCTGTTTTTGGGAAAGAAATTTTTGAAGACGAAACGCATCAATGGAAAGTAAATAGTTAATGTTGAATCGTGGAATTGTTAATTTAAAAATATGACATATTTATTTTCATTTGAAAAACTTACTGTCTGGGTTGATTCTAAAGAGCTAATAAAATTAATTTATTTGGTTACGAAGAAATTTCCTGATGAAGAAAAATTTGGGTTAACAAGTCAGTTAAGGCGAGCTGCAGTTTCAGTTGCTTCAAATTTAGCGGAAGGCACTTCAAGAAAAACCAATAAAGACAAGGCACATTTTACAACAATATCTTACAGTTCTTTAATGGAAGTTTTAAATCAGATAATTATTTCAAAAGAATTAAATTTCATAAACGAAAAAGATTATTCAATTATAAGAGAATCCATTCAAAAAATTGCAAATAAATTAAATGCCCTAAGAAACTCACAGTTAAGTAGCTAAACCATTAAACAAATAAATAGTTAACCGATTAAACAATTCAACAGTTAAACAAAAAATGGTAGACATCACAAACAAAACCTCAACACTCCGAACCGCAATTGCACAAGCAATCGTAAAAGTGAGTAAGCCCGAAACTATCGAGGCAATTAAAAACGATACCGTTCCGAAGGGAAATGTTTTTGCAATGAGTAAAGCCGCAGGACTATTAGGCGTTAAAAAAACACCCGAACTCCTTCCCGATTGCCATCCAATGCCTATTGAGTTTTCAGGAATTGAATACGAAATCAACGGCTTGGAAATTACGGTACTTTTCACGGTAAAAACCATTTACAAAACAGGTGTTGAAGTAGAAGCAATGCACGGAGCAAGTGTCGTGGCTTTAAATATGTACGATATGTTAAAGCCTATTGACAAAGGAATCGAAATCCATCAAATAAAATTATTAAAGAAAAAAGGAGGTAAATCGGACTTTAAAGATCGCTTCCGAAAAGATTTAACGGCTGCGGTGATTGTATGTTCCGATAGTATTTCAGCAGGGCAAAAAGAAGATCGATCAGGGAAAGCTATCATCAAAAAATTAGAAGAGAGCGGTGTGGCTATTTCAGATTATATCATCATTCCGGATGAAAAAGATATCATTCAAGAAAAGGCAAAACACTACCAAGAACAAGGAATTGATATGGTGATTTACACAGGCGGTACTGGGCTTTCAAAAAGAGATGTCACACCGGAAGCATTGATTCCTTTGTTAGACAGAAGAATTTCCGGAATTGAAGAAGCCATCCGAAATTACGGCCAAGATCGCACGCCTTACTCAATGCTTTCCAGAAGTGTAGCTGGAACCATCGAAAAAACCTTAGTATTGGCATTACCAGGATCCACCAACGGAGCAAGAGAATCTATGGAAGCCATTTTTCCTGCCGTATTACATTTATTCAGAATTTTAAAAGGTGCAAGACACGATTAATGAAGAAACAGACTCCCATATTAACCGATATTTTTAAGAGAAAGCACAGTTATTTACGTATTTCTCTCACCGAGCGTTGTAATTTACGCTGTACTTATTGTATGCCTGCTGAAGGGATTCCATTGGTTCCAAGATCTCATATTATGACTTATGATGAGATTTATAAAATCGCCAAAACCTTTACGGATAATGGCGTTACAAAAATAAGATTAACAGGTGGTGAACCTTTAGTTAGAAAAGATATTCCAGTGATTTTAGAAAAATTAGCATCACTTCCTGTGGAAATTGGTATCACTACTAACGGAATTACTATCGATAGACATATTGAAACTTTAAAAAAATATAATATTCGTAATATCAATGTGAGTTTAGACACTTTAAGTGAAGATAAATTTAAAGAAATCACACGTAGAAATCAGTTTCAAAAGGTCTATCAAAACATACTTCTTTTAGTTGAAAACGGATTCAATGTAAAGATCAATGCTGTTTTAATAAAAGACTTTAACGAGAATGAAATTATTGATTTTATTGAATTGACGAAAGAGCTTCCTGTCTCCTTTCGGTTTATAGAATTTATGCCTTTTGATGGTAATAAATGGGATATTAAAAAAATGGTTTCCTATGCTGAAATAATGAAGCTTGTTAACCATCATTATTCTGAAGAAAAAGTAGAACGGCTCCAAGATGCAGAAAATGATACTTCAAAAAATTATAGAATTAAAGGTTTTAAAGGAAGCTTTGCAATCATAAGTTCGGTGACCAATCCGTTTTGTGATTCTTGTAATCGATTGCGATTAACTGCCGATGGGAAGCTGAAAAACTGTTTGTTTTCTGCTACAGAATCTGATATTTTAACTACACTTCGAGATGGAAAGTCCATAGAACCCATCATTCAAAAAGCGGTACTTGGAAAGTTTAAAATTCGAGGTGGAATGGATACCTTGGAAAAACTTCAAAAACCAGATTTACATTCCAAAAATAGAAGTATGATTACTATTGGAGGATAATTAAACTCCTCTTTAAGTGTGTATAAATGAAGCATTTCAGAATAAAAAGAATTTAATTCTCTAATGCATTAAAATCTTTCAAGGTAATAACTCTTCCAGATACGGTAATCTCTTTCGTAAATTGTGAAATAGTTTTATCTCTAAAATCACTAAGAAGTTTTTGTTTAAAAGGGATTACTATAAAATGAACAGGACACGGGTTCTTATCATCACAAGCATTAAGACCCAAAAAACAATTGTCAAATTTATCTGTACCATCGATACAGGTAACTATATCCCAAAGTGAATTTTCATTATCTTTTTTTGTTAAATAAAACCCTCCATGGGGTCCTTTTATAGAAGAAACTAAATCGCTTTTTGCTAATTGTTGCAATAATTTTGCTAAAAAAGGTTGCGGAGTTTCTAATTCTTCAGCAATTGTTTTTACCCCAATTCTTGTTTTTTCATTGGAATGTATTGCTAAATATAACACCGACCTTATTGCGTACTGACAAGCATTTGATAACATAGATAATCAATTTTAATTCAAAGATACAAAAAAGAGAGGTGTTTGTCTTTTATATAAAAACAATTATATTATTGTTTAAATTTAATACATCATTTTACCTTAAATTTGAAGAATAAAATATTTATTATTATGAAAAAATCACTCAGTATATTTCTGGTATTATTTATCACCATTTTAAGTGCACAAGAAGTAAAACACCTCAATCTGGAAGATGCCGCTTTAGGGTATTACAAAGGGTTGTATCCAGAACAAAAATCATTGCAATGGATGGAAGGAACCGATGATTTTATTGTAACTGAAGGAAATTTAGTTCAGGCGAATTACAATCTTTCAAAACGACCTGCATTGTTTAGTTTGGAAGACCTTCAGAAAGCAATTCCGAGTTTAAAAAGAATGCCTTATTCGTTTGAGAAAGTTACTCCAGATGCAGTTACTTTCAGTCACAATAATGCAATGGTTACTTATAATTATCGTACTAAAACCGTTTCAGAACTTAAATATGCGGAAGAAGCTGAAAATAACGAGTATAATTCCGAAGCAAATGCCGTGGCTTATACCATCGAAAATAATTTGTATGTAGCAATTTCTAGCAATCCAAAAATTGAGGTAACGAATTTTGAAGATAAAAATATTGTTTCTGGTCAGGCGATTGCACGATCAGAAATGGGAATTACCAAGGGAACGTTTTGGAGTCCAAAAGGGACCCATTTAGCCTTCTACCAAAAAGATGAAAGTAATGTAACTGATTATCCTTTGGTAGATGTAACTACCACGCCTGCATCTGTTGATAATATTAAATATCCTATGAACGGAATGGGTAGTGAAATTGCGAAAGTGGGTGTTTTTTCAATGAAAAGTAACTCGGTTGTTTATTTGGATATCGATACTTCAGACGAGCATTATTTAACCAACCTTTCTTGGTCTCCAAATGAAAAATTCGTGTTTTTAGCGGAAGTAAATAGAGGTCAAAATCATATGTCATTTAATATGTACGATGCTACTTCAGGAAAGAAAATGAAAACGCTTTTTGAAGAACAAAACGACAAATGGGTAGAGCCAGAACATACGGCTGTTTTTGTGCCCAATAGCAATTCAACCTTTCTTTGGTTAAGTGAACGTGATGGTTTTATGAACCTTTATGAATATGATATTGACAATCAATCTGAAAGACAACTTACTCATTTTAGTTGGGTGATTAAAGAAATTTTAGGCTTTGATGAAAAAGGAAAAAATGTAATTGTTACAGGAACTGGACCAGATGCCAGAGAAACAAAAGCTTTTAAAATTAGCCTAACAAAAGGAAAGATTACTATTTTAACATCAGAAGAAGGAACGCATTCGGTGCAATTAAGTCCGAATGGGAATTACATCATCGATAGTTATTCTAGTTTGAATGTGCCGAGAATTGTAAAAAGAAAATCGACTAAAAATGGAGATGAAGTAACTATTTATACTTCAGAAAATCCAATTGAAGGCTACCAATTAGGAACCACAGAATTAGTAACTTTAAATGCAAAAGACGGCAGTGATTTATACGGAAGAATAATAAAACCTGCTAATTTTGATGCTTCAAAAAAATATCCAGTTTTGGTATATGTTTATGGTGGGCCTCATGCACAAATGGTGACCAACTCTTGGTTGGGAGGTTCTAATTTATGGATGCAATGGATGGCTGCAGAGAAAGATTATGTGGTGTTTACGGTTGATAATCACGGTTCTGAATATCGCGGTTTTGATTTTGAAAGTGTGGTTCATCGGCAATTAGGTGAAGTAGAAATGGAAGACCAATTAATAGGTGTAGATTATTTAAAATCGTTGCCTTTTGTTGATGGAAAAAGATTGGCAATTCACGGTTGGAGTTATGGCGGATTTATGACCAACTCGCTAATGTTACGTCATCCAGGAGTTTTTACAACGGCTGTTGCTGGAGGTCCTGTAACCGATTGGAAATATTACGAAATTATGTACGGGGAGCGTTATATGGATCGTTGGCAAGAGAACGAAGTAGGTTTTGAAAAGGCGAAAATTCATAATTATGTGAAAAACCTTGACGGTAAATTATTAGAAATCATCGGGAGTATAGATCCTGTAGTTGTACCTCAACATGCGATGACTTTGTTGCAAGAATTTGTAAAAAATAAAGTTCAGGTAGATTTCTTTAGTTACCCGATGCATCCTCATAATGTTCGTGGCGTAGATCGAGCTCACTTAATGAAAAAAGTGTTGGATTATGTTATTTTAAATAATCAATAATTCTACAGGAATGCTGGTTTAACAACTGTTAATGGATGGTTTAGTTTAAACCTGTGAAAATCTGCAACGTGAAACATTCGCATAAACACTCCCAAAAGTGCGACTATAAAAAAGTAGCCAAAAGCTATTTTGATGTGTTGTTTTAGATCCATTTTACACCCAAAGACATTTTTCTTCCTCACTTCTCCCGAATAGTCGGGACACTCAGAGACCAAAGAAAAATTAAAAATGCAATTTACAAGAATTTAAATCTATCTTAATAATTTTTTTTCTAAAGCGATTGCTTTTCCGTGTAAAATATTATTTTCTAAATGGATATGTTGGTGTAAATCTTCTTCAAATTCTTGCAAACTAGCGTATAAAGCTCTAAAAGTATTACAAGCATCAGCTGGAGGTGTGTAGTTGTCACTTAGTTTGGCAATTTCTTTAAAAATATCACCCACCGTTTCGTGTTCACTCTCCATCATATTAATAGGATTGTTTACGGTTCCAAAATGAGCTGCTTTTAAATCAGTTCCTTCTTCATCTGCTTTTATCAGTTGTTTGATAAATGGGAAAAGCACCAATTCTTCTTTTTTTAAATGTGCGGCAAGATCTCCAGCTGCTTCTTGGAATAAACGATTAATCTCCACCACTTCTTCGTGATGAGATCCGTGAACCGTTGCTACTTTCTCCGCATACTGACTAATTATTGGTAAACTTTGCTCCACATAAGCATGATGTACATTTACAATATGATCGATAAGAAATCCTAATTCCCAACTATTATAATCGTGCGATCTGTTTGGAGTTTCATGTACCGCAAGTAATTCTTGCTCCAACATTTTATAATCTACTTGGTGTTTTGCACAGGCTTTTTCAAGTGAAATCCCACCACCACAACAAAAATCGATTCCGTGTTTTTTAAAAACATTGGATGCTTTTATGTTTTCGGTGACTACTTCTGCTACTGTTTTATTTTCATTAATGTTCATAATCTTTTATTTTGATGCAAAAATACTTAAAAAAGATTAATTTGTCTTTATTTAATCTGTATAAAAAAGAAGACCGTTTAAAAATAACTCCCCGTGTCTTTTACTAATTAAA